>NZ_CP104398.1:1338588-2007883 GCF_025311495.1 Limosilactobacillus oris
TCTTTGCCAAGACGAGTGTCCGCTTATCCTTGGGAAGGCGGGGCGGCATTGACAGGGGCCACAGCATCTCCCCCGGCGCCAGCGCTGAGCGGAGGCAGTTATTCAGCCGGTACAAGTAGTGGATGGCGTCCAAGGAATGCTTGGCCGACGGGGTCACGGTTTCCGACATGGTTTCCAAAAAATCGTTCGTGATCCACGGGTTAGTCTGTTCATCGCCAATTCCAGCCGGATAGGGTTCCTGACTTAACTGTCCGCTTCCGTCAATCCGCTGCATTTCAATTTCTAAGCCCACCGTAAAATCTGATGTTTTCGCGACAGCTTCATTTTCATAAATGGTCTGACCAATTCAGCTGAACATACTCTCCGCCTCCCTTTAATATTAAAAAAATATAATTTTATTTTAATACAATAGCGTGTTTGCTTTCATTTAACAAGGGGTAGGTCGGGTTCATTGATAAAAAGACTGCCACCCGGTTCAATAACCAAGGTGGCAGTTTTGATACTTGTTCAAATTAAGTTGATCGAACCAGCCGACTATTTCCGGCGACTTTGGTAAGCGCGGCGCTTTGCCTTTTCGATCTTCCGCTTCCGGGCCTTTTCAACCCGTTGCTTCTCTTCCCGCTCACGGCGAATCTTGAATGGATTCTGCAACAGCAGGGTTTGAACAACTTGGAAGGCGTTGGAAACTACCCAGTACAGCGTGATTGCTGAGGAGAAGCCCAGGGCCATGAAGAAGATCATGATCGGCATGAACCAGGTCATCATGGTCGTCATGCTATTCTTTTCTGGCATCGAGGCCATTGATAGCCAAGAACTAACGAAGGTGAAGACCGCCGCCAAAACTGGCAAGACATAGTAAGGGTCGGTGTGCCCCAGCTGCAGCCAGAGGAAAGTCCCGTGCCGCAGTTCCGGTGTCCGCCAAATTGCTTGGTACAGGGCCCACATGATTGGCAGCTGAACAATCATTGGCAGCATTGAGGCCATCGGATGGACGCCCGCTTCCTTGTAGAGCTTTTGGGTCTCTTCCTGCATCTTCATCATCGAATCACGGTCGCGTGATGAATACTTCTTTTGGACTGCCTTTAGCTGCGGCGTGATTTCCTGCATCCGGACCATCGACTTGGTCTGGTAAAAGGCTAGTGGCAAGAGCAGCACCCGGATGATGATCGTGAAGATGATGATCCCCATCCCGTAGCCTCCAGTGTGGTTGGAGAGCCAGATAATAAACTGCGAGAAGTTGTAAACGATGTAGTGATCCCAGAAACCGGTACTATGACTCGTTACGGGCTGGTTGGAACAAGCAGCCAGCAGCATTGTCATACTGGCAATCGCTGCTAGGCTCAAGGCTTTTTTCTTTTTTTTCACGCTATTCTTCCTCACTTTTTTCCTTAAATAAGTTGGCCCGCTTGAGTGCATGGACCAGGTTCTTCTTTGTTTCTGCCATCTCAAGGCCATCTGCTGCCGGACGGGCAATCACTAAAAAGTCAACATCCGACCGCAACTGCGGCTTGACTTCTAGCAGGCTTTGCCGAATCCGACGCTTTACCCAGTTCCGGTGAACCGCGTTCCCAATCTTTTTACCGACCGAGATTCCAACCCGGAAATGCTTCTGACCCGGTTTTGCCATCTGATAAATTATGAATTTATGGTTGGCAACAGAATTATGGGTTTCAAAAACCCGCTGAAATTCACTTTCCTTTTTTACTCGGTATGACTTTCTCATGATGTCTAATCTCCAGCCTTACTACGTTAGATATGAAAAAGGGCTAGGCAAACAACAACGCCAACGATCGTTGTTCGCTGAATTGCTTGCCCGCCCTCTACAATAAAAAAAGCCACTATAAAAGTGGCCGTGGTTATGCAGATAATACTTTTCTGCCCTTTTGACGCCGACGTGCTAATACCTTACGGCCATTGCTGGTGCTCATGCGCTTACGGAAGCCATGGACACGTGCACGGTGACGCTTCTTTGGTTGAAACGTGCGCTTCATGCGTTTGCACCTCCTATTTGATAAATCGGTTTGTTTCTATTCTTTCTTCAAACATACTTTGGAAGTATAACATACTTTGACTGATTATTAAACGGCAAAAAAATATTTAAATTTTTTAGTTATCCACAGAATGTGCAAAATAATCCACAACGTTGTGTAAACACCCCGGGTTGCCCCAGCTTATTCACAGGCTTTTTCCCTCCTCATCCCCAAATTCACACCCTGTTATTAAAGTTATCCACAACCCCGCATTTTCCTGTGCAAAAGTCCGCGAATCCTTATATTAATAGGCTTAGGTTTTCCACAGATTCCTGTTAATAGCCCGATCGATTAGCACGTTTTACCCGAAATCCACACCGGCAATCCTAAATTACACACAGAGTTGTGTAATTTTTTTTAGCTTGTCCACTCCCCTGTGGAAAACTAATATCGAGAATGATAGAATATCGGTTGGAATTAAATATTAGGAGGAATTATTTTGACTGAGCTCGATTCTCTGTGGGAAGCGATCCAAAATTCTTTTCGTCAATACACCGGCCAGGTGACCTTTGACAATTTTATTGCTCCGGCAAAACCGATTTCTCTCTCGCAAACACGTCTGGAAATTGAATTACCGACGCCCATGCATCGTGATTTCTGGAATAAAAATCTGACGGAAAAGCTCAAGGAGTACGTCCAACGTGAACTAGGACGTGCGGTTGAGCCAATTTACGTTTTAACGGGAGAACAAAAATCACCTAAACCGCAGCCGACTGCTGTCCCCACTTCCAACATCCCTTTAAATCCCTACTATAATTTCGAAACTTTTGTCGTGGGGGACGGCAATAAGATTGCCCATGCCGCGGCCCTCAACGCTGCCGAGCGTCCGGGATACATGAACCCCCTCTTCATTTACGGCGGCGTAGGTTTAGGTAAGACCCACTTAATGGAAGCCATCGGGAATTACATGTTAAAGATCAACAAGAACGCCCGGGTCAAGTACGTCACCAGTGAAGAATTTACCAATGACTTCATCAACTCAATCCAAAAGCGGACCACCGAGCAATTCCGGGAAGAATACCGGAACCTCGACCTGCTGTTAATTGATGATATTCAGTTTCTAGCGGACAAAGAGGGGACCCAGATTGAATTTTTCAATACCTTTAATACCCTCTACGACCAGCAAAAACAAATTGTCCTGACCAGCGACCGGATGCCCAGGGAAATCCCCGAACTGCAAGACCGGCTAGTCTCCCGCTTCATGTGGGGAATGCCCGTCGAGATTACCCCACCGGACCTCGAAACTCGGATTGCGATCCTCCGCAGCAAGGTGGAAGAGGACCACATCGATATCGGTAATGACACCCTGAACTACATTGCCGGACAAATCGATACCAACGTGCGGGAACTTGAAGGTGCCCTGACCAAGGTCCAAGTTTACGCAGACCTGAGCAACGAAATCATCACGCCCCACCTAGCATCACGGGCTCTAAAAGATTTCCGCCACTCCGCCAAACGTCAAATCACCGTTGAGGATATTCAAAAACAGGTGGCGTCGTTCTATAACATCACCCAGGCCGACATCATCGGTAAAAAACGGGTCAAACAAATCGTTATGCCCCGCCAAATCGCGATGTACCTCACCCGTGAACTGACCGACTTTTCCCTGCCTAAGATTGGCAAAGAATTTGGTGGCAAAGACCATACTACGGTCTTACACGCAATCGATAAAATTGAAGCCTCCATTAAGGATGACTCCCAATTGCAGCAGGACATTCACAAACTCAAAGACCAGCTCAACGCCTAGCTGTGGAAAAGTTCCATGCTTGTCCCCAGAATCATCAACAAGTTATCCACAAGTAAACGGGTGTGATATGATTGGATTCAAGGACTTATCCACAGTTTTAACAGGCCCTATTACTACTACTACTATTTTTAAACTATAAAATATATTTATATAAAATCAGCAAAGGAGTAACCAGCCAATGAATTTCACAATCAATCGGACTGCGTTCATCAACCAATTAAACAACGTTCTTCGTGCCATTTCATCTAAAACCACCATTCCAATCTTAACTGGATTAAAGATGGTTGTTGACACTGACCGCATTGTCCTCACCGGGAGTAATTCCGACATTACGATTGAAAGTGTCATCGATGCAAGCGATGAAGACTACGGATTAACCGTCAAAGAAGCAGGGGCCATTGTGTTACCCGCCCGTTTCTTCAGCGAAATCGTTAAGAAGCTGCCAGACAAGCAAGTAACAATTGAAGTTACTAGTGTTTTCCAAACCGACATTACTTCCGGAACCGCGAAGTTCCAAATTAATGGCCAGGATGCCAGCAACTTCCCCCACCTGCCAGAAATTGAATCTGATAACACGATTACCCTACCGACGGACGTCCTCAAAGAAGTCATCCGGCAAACAGTTATCGCAGTATCTAAGCAGGAAAGCCGGCCGATCCTTGCCGGGGTTCACTTTACGTTAAAGGACGGCCTGCTGACGGCAGTCGCAACCGATAGTCACCGCTTGGCGCAACGGAAAGTGGCCTTGGAAAATGTCGACAGCAGCATCAATTTTGACATCATTATTCCAGGAAAGAGTCTGGATGAGCTCTCGGGAATGATGGGCGATGGGATCGAAGATGTTAAGGTTCAGGTCAGCGAAAACCAAGTGCTGTTCATCTTTGGCAACACGCACTTCTATTCCCGGCTGCTGGAGGGGAATTACCCAGAAACCAGCCAGTTGATTCCAACAACGTCCGATACCACGGTGGAAGTGGAAGCGGGCACCTTCCTCTCCTCAATCGACCGGGCTTCCCTGCTGTCTCACGAAAGCCGTAACGACGTGGTTAAGTTGACGATCCAGCCAGCTAACCAGCGGGTCAAGATCAGCAGTGATTCTCCTGACATCGGGACCGTGGAAGAAGAGGTCGCAACGACTGCGCTTGAGGGCCAGGACCTGGAGATCTCCTTCAACCCGAACTACATGAAGGATGCTCTGCGTTCGTTTGGCCAGAGTACGATTCGCATCTCCTTTACCTCTGCTCTGCGGCCGTTTACCCTGGTGCCAACTGAAGACACCGAAAACTTTGTTCACCTGATTACCCCAGTGCGGACATTCTAGTTCGTGAAAGTTTGTTAACGGCCTTAGCCACTAAATGTGGTTAGGGCCGTTTTTTACTTGTTTAACCCTAGTGAAATTAATTTATTGGCAAATTGAGCCGTTTTAGGCCGTTTTTGATAAAAATGGTTCCAAAAGAAGAAAACGGCTGAGATGGGCTAATAAGGGAAAATAGCTTGTGATTGTGATATAATAGATGGAGTAAAGTAGGTGAAATAGCAGTGGAAATGAAAAAAATTATGATTGACCGGCCATTCATTACCCTCGGTCAATTACTAAAAGAAGAGGCCATTATTCCGACCGGCGGGGCAGCTAAGTGGTACCTCAAGGAAAATACCGTTTTGGTCAACGCTGAAGCAGACAACCGGCGCGGACGGAAACTATACCCAGGGGACACCGTTACACTACCGGATCATCGTCAATTAACCATTGAAAGCAAGTAGTGATCATTAATGATTCTGTCGGAGCTACATTTACATCACTTTCGTAACTATGAAGACCAAACCGTTCACTTTGCTCCCGGAGTGAACGTTTTAATTGGTCATAATGCGCAGGGCAAGACCAACATGCTGGAAGCAATCTACGCCCTTTCATTGACCCGGAGTCACCGGACCAATAACGACCGGGAGCTGATTAATTGGCGGGAGAAGTCCGCCTCCATTAGTGGGGTTGTCCAGAAAGCCAGCGGAAGAGTACCGCTGGAGCTGCAATTTACCAAGGAGGGCAAGCGGGCGAAAGTCAACCACTTAGAGCAGGCCCGACTGGCCCAGTATATTGGTCAACTGAACGCGATTTTATTTGCGCCGGAGGACTTGTCCCTGGTTAAGGGGGCACCAGCAGTCCGGCGCCGTTTTATGGACATGGAATTTAGTCAGATGAGCAGCAAGTACCTGTACAACGCCAGCCAGTACCGTTCCCTGCTCCGGCAACGGAATAAGTATTTGAAGCAGCTCAAATATCGGCAGCAGCACGACCGGGTCTTGCTCGACGTGCTATCGGACCAGCTGGCGGCTTACGGGGCCGAATTGGTGGTGGCGCGGTTCCACTTCCTCCAGCAGCTGGAAAAGTGGGCAGCAGACCTGCACTACCAGATTTCTTTGAATGCGGAAAAGCTGCGCTTGGTGTATGCCACCCAGCTGAAGGTCACGTCGGAAACAACGGTGGACGATGCCTACCAGCAGCTGCTGACGATTTTTAAGGAGAATAAGGCCCGGGAAATCGACCAGGGGAGTACGATGTTTGGCCCCCAGCGAGACGATATCCGCTTCCTGGTTAACGGCAAGAACGTTCAATCGTTCGGCTCCCAAGGGCAGCAACGGACAACGGCCCTGGCGGTAAAATTGGCGGAGATTGACTTGATGAAGGAGCAGACTGGTGAGTACCCGCTGCTGCTCCTTGATGATGTCCTCTCAGAACTGGATACGGTCCGTCAGACGCACTTGTTAACGGCAATCCAGGATAAGGTTCAGACCTTTTTGACGACGACCAGTCTGAGTGACGTTGCCCGGCAGCTGATTAACGAACCCACGATTTTTAACATTAAGAATGGCACTTTGATTAAGGAGGAAGAATAGTGAGCGACGAACAAAAGGAAACCAAGGCGCAACTTGCTAGTGAATACGATGCTAGTCAAATTCAGGTTTTAAAGGGATTAGACGCTGTTCGTAAGCGGCCCGGAATGTACATCGGTTCTACTTCAGCCCAGGGGCTGCACCACCTGGTTTGGGAAATCGTCGACAACGGGATCGACGAAGCCCTGGCCGGTTTTTGTACTGAAATCAACGTCGAAGTCAACCCGGATAACAGTATTACCGTTCGCGACAACGGACGGGGGATTCCGGTCGACATCCAAGGCCAGACTGGTAAGCCCGCTCTGGAAACGGTCTTCACGGTCCTCCACGCTGGGGGAAAGTTTGGCGGTGGCGGCTACAAAGTCTCCGGTGGTTTGCACGGGGTCGGGGCCTCGGTAGTTAACGCCCTGTCCACTGAACTAGACGTGAAGGTTGCTCGGCAGGGGAAGGAATACTACATGGACTTCGACCACGGGCATGTTAAGACTTCCATGAAGGTCATTAACGACCACCTGGCAGAAGACATCCACGGGACGACCGTTCACTTCAAGCCGGATCCGGCAATTTTCCGCGAAACCACGGTTTACAACATCAAGACCCTGATGAACCGCCTGCGTGAACTGGCCTTCCTGAACAAGGGCCTTAAGATTACCATTGAGGATAAGCGCGATGACGAGCCAGAACGGCAGGACTTCCACTATGAGGGTGGGATCCGCCACTACGTCGACTACTTGAACGAGGATAAGACGACCCTGTTTGAGCCGCCGATTTACGTGGAGGGCAAGGAAAACGGTATTACCGTAGAAGTATCGCTCCAGTACACCGACTCCTACCGCAGTGAGCTGTTGACCTTTACCAACAACATCCACACTTACGAAGGGGGAACCCACGAGACCGGCTTCAAGATGGCCCTGACCCGGGTAATTAACGATTACGGGCACAAGGCGAACATCTTGAAGAGCAACGAAACTCTGTCCGGGGATGACGTTCGTGAAGGGATGACGGCGGTTGTTTCCATCAAGCACCCCGATCCGCAGTTTGAGGGTCAGACCAAGACCAAGCTGGGGAACTCCGATGCCCGGACGGCCACGGACCACGTCTTCGCGGCGACCTTCAACCGCTTCTTAATGGAACACCCGGATGAAGCCCGGCAGATTATCGAAAAGGGGCAGCTGGCTTCCAAGGCCCGGGTGGCAGCCAAGCGGGCCCGGGAAGTAACCCGGAAGAAGAGCGGGTTGGAAATCTCCAACCTGCCCGGCAA
The DNA here is from genome assembly GCF_025311495.1 of Limosilactobacillus oris. Lineage (NCBI taxonomy): Bacteria > Bacillati > Bacillota > Bacilli > Lactobacillales > Lactobacillaceae > Limosilactobacillus > Limosilactobacillus oris. Next base: position 1,346,516 of record NZ_CP104398.1, read on the forward strand.
GCTGGCTGATAACACCAGTAAGGACCCGAATATCTCAGAATTATTCATCGTCGAGGGGGACTCCGCCGGTGGTTCTGCTAAGCAGGGGCGGTCGCGGCTGACCCAGGCCATCCTGCCAATTCGGGGGAAGATTTTGAACGTCGAAAAGGCAACCCTGGACCGGGTACTGGCCAACGAAGAAATCCGCTCCCTCTTTACGGCCCTGGGTACCGGCTTTGGCGAGGATTTCGATATTGACAAGGCCAACTACCACAAGCTGATTATCATGACCGATGCCGATGTCGATGGGGCCCACATTCGGACCCTGCTGCTAACCCTGATTTACCGCTTCATGCGGCCGATGATTACCCATGGCTACGTCTACATTGCCCAGCCACCGCTGTACCAAGTGCGGCAAGGTAAGTTTGTCCGCTACATCGAATCCGACGAGGAGCTGGAACAGGTAGTTAATTCCCTGCAACCGAGCCCGAAGCCGGTTATCCAGCGGTACAAGGGGCTTGGTGAAATGGATGCCGAACAGCTGTGGGAGACCACAATGGATCCAGAAAACCGGCACTTGCTCCGGGTTCAGTTAGACGACGCCGAACAGGCCAACGAAATTTTCCCAATGCTGATGGGAACCAAGGTTGGCCCGCGGCGGGACTTTATCGAGCAAAACGCCAAGTTTGTTGAAAACCTTGACTTGTAGTCGGGGCTGAGCGGAAAAAGGAGGAACGACATTGGCAGAAGATATGTCAAATCGGATTACGGACGTCAAACTGACGAGCCAGATGAAAAACTCATTCCTGGACTACGCCATGAGTGTCATTGTTTCCCGGGCGCTGCCGGACGTTCGTGATGGGTTGAAGCCCGTCCAGCGGCGGATCCTGTACGGGATGAATGAGTTGGGAGTTACCCCCGACAAGCCCTACAAGAAGTCGGCTCGGATCGTCGGGGACGTCATGGGGAAGTTTCACCCCCACGGTGACTCCTCGATTTACGAAGGGTTAGTCCGGATGGCCCAGGACTTCAGTTACCGCTACATGCTGGTTGACGGGCACGGTAACTTTGGGTCCGTGGACGGCGATAGCGCCGCGGCGATGCGGTACACGGAAGCCCGGATGAGCAAGATCGCCTTGGAAATGCTACGGGACATCAACAAGGACACCGTTGACTTCACCCCAAACTACGATGGAACGGAAAAGGAACCGGCCGTGTTGCCGGCCCGCTTCCCGAACTTACTAGTCAACGGGGCGTCGGGAATCGCCGTCGGGATGGCAACCAACATCCCGACCCATAACCTGGGAGAGGTCATCAGCGCCATTCACATGCTGATGAACAACCCGGACGTGACGATTCCTGAATTGATGAAGGCCTTACCGGGCCCCGACTTCCCGACTGGTGGGGTCGTAATGGGCAAGGCGGGAATCCGCAAGGCCTACGAGACCGGCCGGGGGAGCATTATCGTCCGCGCCAAGGTCGATATCGAAGAGCAAAAGAACGGCAAGCAACGGATTATCGTTCATGAAATCCCGTACATGGTCAACAAGGCCAACCTGATTAGCCGGATTGCCGACCTGGCCCGGAATAAGGAAATTGACGGGATCACCGACGTTAACGATGAAACCGACCGGGATGGGATGCGGATTGTAATTGACGTGCGGCGGGACGCCAGCGCCGAGGTAATCCTAAATAACCTGTACAAGATGACCCTGATGCAGACGACCTTCAACTTCAACATGCTGGCGATTGTCAACGGGGCACCGAAGATTTTGAGCCTTAAGCAGATTCTGCAGTACTACCTAGAACACCAGGAAGACGTTGTCCGGCGCCGGACTGAATTTGACCTGAAGAAGGCCCAGAGCCGCCTGCACATCGTTGAGGGACTACGGATCGCCCTTGACCATATTGATGAAATCATCAATATCATCCGCCAATCCCAGACGAGCGAAGTTGCCAAGGGTGAACTGATGGGCAACTATGGGCTCTCTGACCGGCAGGCCCAGGCCATCCTGGATATGCGGCTGGTCCGGCTGACCGGTTTGGAACGGGAAAAGATCGAGGCCGAGTACAAGAAGCTGACCGAAGCCATTGCCGACTACAAGGATATCCTGGCCCACCGGGAACGGATCAACCAGATCATTTACGATGAGCTGATGGAAATCCAGAAGAAGTTCGGCGACAAGCGGCGGACGGAACTGCAGGTCGGTGACATCACTAACATCGAAGACGAGGACCTGATTGAAGAGCAGGACATCATCGTTACGCTGACCCATAACGGCTACATCAAGCGGCTGCCGGTTGACGAGTTTAAGTCCCAGCACCGGGGCGGTCGCGGCGTCAAGGGGATGGGCGTCCACAACGATGACTTCATCGAACAGCTGATTTCCAGCTCGACCCACGACCTGTTGCTCTTCTTCACCAATTCCGGGAAGGTCTACTCGATGAAGGGCTACGAGGTGCCAGAATACGGCCGGGCTGCCCAGGGGATTCCGATTATCAACCTCCTGAACATCGACAGTAAGGAAAAGATCAGTGCGGTCATCAACGTTTCTCACGAGACCAACGATGACGATAAGTTCCTCTTCTTTACCACCAAAGACGGAACGGTTAAGCGGACACCAGTACCGGAGTTTAAGAACATCCGGAGCAACGGACTCAAGGCCATCAACCTCCACGACGATGACGAACTGATTGACGTTGATGTTATCGAAGACCAGCAGACGATGATCATCGGGACGCGTAATGGGTATGCCCTGAGCTTTAATTCCGCGGTTGTCCGGTCAATGGGCCGGGGAGCTGCTGGTGTCCGGGGAATTCGCCTGCGGGATAACGATTCCGTCATCGGCGCGGCCCCGCTGCACCAGGATGATAATGTTCTGGTAATCAGTGAGAATGGTTTTGGTAAGCAAACACCGGCCAAGGACTACCCAATCAAGGGTCGTGGTGGTCTCGGTGTCAAGACAGTCAACGTGACGAAGAAGAACGGCCCACTGGTCGGTATGACGACCGTTGCTGGCGATGAAGACATCATGCTGGTAACTGACCAGGGGGTTATCATCCGCTTTGGGATCGAAAGTGTTTCGCAGACCGGTCGTTCGGCTGTTGGTGTCCACCTGATCAAGATGGATGACGGTGCCAAGGTCGCAACAATGGCGAAGGTCGAAAAGGAAGACGACAGTGACGATGACGCACAGGGGACTGAAGATGGCAGTGCTACTGTCGAAGTCACCGACGCCGCTAACCCCGACGAAAATCCAGAAAATCTAGAATAATTAAGTGCAAAATCCTGAGGAGCGCGTATATATTAAGTAGCCGCAAACCTCAGGATTTCTCGTTATCTGTGCCTTGTTTTAAAGCGTGCTTTATGCTATATTTTATATCTGTGAGTATACGTACAGACGTCTACTCTCCTTGTTCTTCTTCACTGGTAAGAAGAACCAGAGTCCATAAGGAGGTGTAACATTCATGGAAACACGTAAATATGAAATTACTTACATCATTCGTCCTGACATCGAAGAATCAGCAAAGAGCGAACTGGTAGACCGGTTCGACAAGGTTTTAACGGACAATGGTGCAGACATCGCTGAATCAAAGGACTGGTCAACTCGTCGTTTTGCTTACCCAATCGACAAGTACACTGAAGGTACTTACCACGTAGTTACTTTAACTACTGATACTGACGAAGCATTAAACGAATTCGACCGTCTTTCAAAGTTCAGTGACGATATCCTACGTCACATGATCGTTAAGCTTGATGCTTAATTAGATTGTCAATTTAATAGAGAGGAGAACGATCAATGATTAATCGTGCAGTCTTAACTGGGCGTTTAACGAGAGATCCTGAGTTGCGGTACACGACGAGCGGGACAGCGGTAGTATCATTTACCCTGGCTGTTGACCGGCAATTCCGGAACCAGAACGGGGACCGGGACGCCGACTTTGTCAACTGCGTTATCTGGCGTAAGTCCGCGGAAAACTTCAGTAACTTCACGCATAAGGGTTCCCTAGTGGGGGTCGAAGGCCGGATTCAAACCCGGAACTACGAAAACCAGCAGGGTAACCGGGTATACGTTACCGAAGTCGTCGTTGATAACTTCGCATTGCTTGAACCCCGGCAAAATGGCGGGATGAACCAGGGCGGTCAGCAACAACCATTTAACAATGGCAGCAATCAACCGTTTGCCGGTCAGCCCCAGCAGCAATTCGGTGGTAATCAGCCACAGACTAATAATGCTCCTCAAGGGAATCCATCATCAAATAACGGCTTCGGTGGGAACGCCCCAGCCAATAACGATGCGCCTTTCTCTGCCGGCAATACGAATAATGACGGCGAACAAAAGATTGACGTGTCAGATGATGAATTACCATTCTAAATAAATTTTTACCAAGATAGGAGGGTAATTTCATGGCACAACAACGTCGGGGCGGTCGTCGTCGTCGCAAGGTCGACTTCATCGCCGCTAACCACATCGAATACATCGATTACAAAGATACTGACTTATTACGGCGGTTTATTTCCGAACGGGGTAAGATTTTACCACGCCGGGTCACTGGTACCAGTGCTAAGAACCAACGTAAGTTAACCATCGCTATTAAGCGTGCCCGGATTATGGGTCTTCTGCCATTCGTTGCTGAAGATTAATCTGGTAATCAAAACGGAAGCGACCGCTAGAGTTATAGTGGGTGCTTCCGTTTTCTTTTAGGAGGAAGTTATAATGCAGGTACTTTACATCAGTGCAAGCATCCTGGCATTTATTGGGGTAATTATGCTCTGGCTGGGGTTTGCCCAGCGCTACCATGAGCTAACCGGTCTGCAAAAGGCCGCGTTGCTAGTGACGACTGTGGGCGTTTTAATTCCGCTGTTAGCAGGGTTTATTACGGGCTGGCTCGGTCATTAGAGCTGGCGCTGCGGCAATTTTCTGTACTCCTGATTCGTTCGATCGGGTTTGTTGCCGTCGGATGTGATATGATAGATTTATCCAAGAAAATGGGAAGAACGGTTCCTTTTTTGGGAGGATTATTATGCACAAATTTTTCAGTCGTGAAAACTGGCTGTTTTATTTTAAACACCCAGCAGTCCGCTGGAATGTCTGCTATTTGCTATTATTGACTATTCTCAGCCTCTGCTTTGCTTTTACCCTCAACTGGGTCGTAGGCATAATTGTCTTTGTCATCGCCCTGGTTGGTGGTGTCACCAGTGTTAAGCAGCTGCGGCGGTTGGTAATTGACGCAAATGAATACCTCAACCACCTGGTGTATCAAATCAAGCAGGGTCAGCAAGAGGCCCTCTTGGAAATGCCGGTGGGCTTGATTATGCTCAACCAGCGTCAAGAAGTGGAGTGGATCAACCCCTACATGGCCCGGTACTTTCCTTTGAAACGGGTCGTGGGCAAGTCTTTAGCAGAAGTCGATGAAGAATTAGCCCAGCTAGTTCAGCAACACGCGGACGATACGAAGCCCCAAGTAGTGACGTGGCGGGACCGGCAGTTTGACTTCCTGGTCCAAAAGCAGCACCGGGTAATCTACCTGATGGACGTCACGAAGTATGAACAGATTAGCAAACGCTTCAAACAGGAACAGATTTTCCTCGGCAACATCTACCTGGATAACTACGATGAATTGATCCAGGGAATGAATGATTCGAACGTGTCGAACCTCCACAACTACGTCACGTCGGAAATCAGCAAGTGGGCCCAGGAAAACCAGCTGTTGATGAAAGTCATCGATGACGATAACTATTTGATTATCGGTCATCGGAGCGCGCTCCAGGAGCTGGAACGAAAGAAGTTCAAGATCCTGGATATTATTCGGGAAAATACGTCTCAGCAGAATTCGCCGGTTACCCTCAGTGTCGGGATTTCCTACGGGGAAAACAACCTGATTAAACTGGCGGATACTGCCCAGGAAAACCTTGACCTGGCGCTAGGCCGGGGTGGTGACCAGGTCGTTGTCCGGGCCCAGGACCAACCGGCCCGCTTCTACGGTGGGAAGACCAACCCGATGGAGAAGCGGACCCGGGTTCGGGCGCGGATGATCAGCCAGGCCTTGAAAGAACTGATTGATCAGGCTGACCAGCTCTTCGTCATGGGCCACAAAAAGCCCGATATGGACTCACTAGGGGCCTGCCTCGGAATTCGCCGGATCGCGGAGATGAACGGGAAGGAGTGCTGGATTGTCGTTGATGATGAGCAGCAGCACTCTGATATTCAGCGCCTAATGCGGGAAGTTGATAACTACCAGAACATTAAGGACCACATTATTTCGCCAAGCGAGGCGCTGGAAAAGGCGACCGCTAACAGCCTCCTGGTCATGGTTGACCATGCCAAGGAAAGTATTACCATTTCGCCGGCCCTGTACGATCAGTTGCAAAACCGGCTGGTCATTATTGACCACCACCGGCGGGGCGAGGAGTTCCCTGAAAATCCCCTGCTGGTCTACATCGAGCCCTACGCTTCGTCGACCTGTGAACTGATTACGGAAATGTTTGAGTACCAGCCGCGCGAGGGGAAGGGACTGAATAAGCTGGAAGCTACAACCATGCTGACGGGGATTCAGATCGATACCAAGTCCTTTACCAAGAGTGCTGGGACACGGACCTTTGATGCGGCTAGCTACCTGCGGTCAGCCGGGGCTGATGGGATGATGATTCAGTCCTTTATGAAGGAAGATTCGCAGAGCTTTATGCAGCGCAACCACCTGCTGGCGCGAGCAGAGATCAATGATCAAATTGCCATCTGTGCCGGTGAAGAGGACCGCTATTACGACTCGGTCACGGCGGCCCAGGCGGCAGATATGCTCTTGCAGATTTCGAACGTCGACGCGTCGTTTGTGATTACCAAGCGGTCGGACGGCGGGGTCGGAGTTTCTGCCCGGTCGATGGGGGACTTTAACGTTCAAGTAGTGATGGAAAAAATGGGTGGTGGCGGTCACCTAGCCAACGCTGCAACCCAGATTAGCGGCAAAACCGTTGCGGAGGTCAAGCAGGAATTGCTGAACCTGCTCCACCAGCGGGTCGCTAAGGATGATGAAAAAACAGAGGAGTGACAAGGATGAAAGTTATTTTTACTCAGGATGTTCGTGGACGCGGTAAGCGGGGCCAGGTTAAGGATGTTCCCGATGGTTACGCCCAAAACTACCTCATCAAGCGCGGCCTCGCTAAGCAGGCTACTAAGGCAGCAATGAGCCAGCTGGCCGGTCAGAAGCGGGCTGAGGAAAAGCACGCCGAAGAAGAACTGGCGGAGGCTAAGCAGGTCAAGAAGGTCTTGGAGAGTGACAAGACCGTAGTAGAGCTGAGCGGAAAGGCGGGGACTGATGGCCGGATGTTTGGTTCTATTTCCACCAAGCAAATCGCTACGGCCCTGGAAAAGCAGTACAAGCTGAAGATTGACAAGCGCAAGATCGAATTAGCAGCGCCAATCAAGGCTTTAGGTTACGTAAACGTGCCAATCAAGCTGCACCCTGAAGTCACGGCTGAAATCCGGGTGCACATTGCGGAAAAGTAGTTTGCGGTTAAAGGCAAAGGAGCAGAATCGCCATGGATAATGCACCCATGCAAGAAGAGCCCCGCGATTTAGAAGCTGAAAAAGCAGTTCTGGGAGCTGCTTTTTTAAGTAAAAACGCGCTGGCCGATGCAATGGAATATTTGGAGGCGCCCGATTTCTACCGGCGGGCCCACCAGATTATTTTTGAAAAGATGGTCGACCTGTATGAGGACGACCAGCCAATTGATCCCATCACGATGAATAGCGCTCTGATGAAGGACAACCAGACGGAAAACGTCGGTGGACCTGCCTACATCGCGGAGCTGGCCTCGTCAGTGCCATCCGCCCGCGACGTCAGTTACTACGCGAAAATCGTTCATGATAAGGCGACCCGCCGCCGGCTGATTGAAGTGGCAACGAAGATTATCAACGATAGCTACGCCGATAACCAGCAGCTTGGCGACTTGCTCGACACGGCAGAGCGGGACGTGATGCAGGTATCTGAGGGGAGCAGTCAGACCTCCTTTAAGAAAATTAGCACGGTCCTGGATGAATCCCTGAGCCACATTGATGAGCTGTCCCAGCAGCAGAGTGATGTCACCGGCTTGAAAACCGGCTACCAGCAGCTGGATGAGATGACGACTGGATTGCACAAGGATGAGCTGGTCATCATCGCTGCGCGGCCGGCCGTGGGGAAGACCGCCTTCGCACTGAACATTGCCCAGAATGTCGCCACCCGGACTGAGGACGGCAAACGAACGACGGTGGCAATCTTCAGCCTGGAAATGGGCGCGGAATCACTGGTTAACCGGATGCTATGTGCTGAGGGAAACATTAACGCTAACCACCTGCGGACGGGGCAACTGACCCCCGAAGAGTGGGAGAGTATGTACATGGCGATGGGAACCCTGTCGAATGCCCAGATTTATATTGACGATACGCCCGGGGTGAAGGTCGCTGAAATTCGGGCCCGGTGCCGGCGGCTAGCCAAGGAAAAGGGTAACCTGGGCTTGATCGTGATCGACTACCTCCAGCTGATTGAAGGGAGCAACCCCGACAACCGGCAGCAGGAAGTTTCCGAAATTTCCCGGCAGCTCAAGAAGCTGGCAAAGGAGCTGGAAGTACCAGTAATTGCCCTCTCCCAGCTTTCCCGGGGAGTCGAACAGCGCCAGGACAAACGGCCGGTGCTGTCTGATATTCGTGAATCAGGGTCAATTGAACAGGATGCCGATATTGTCAGTTTCCTCTACCGTGACGACTATTATGAACACGAGGGGGAAGATGACGATGACCAGCAGGGTGGCAGTCCGGCCCAACAGGAGGATGATGCCGACGCGGCCAACGTCAGTGAAGTCGAAGTCATTATTGAAAAGAACCGTAGTGGTCCGCGGGGAACGGTCAAGCTCTTGTTTGCCAAGTCGTATAACAAGTTTGCTTCCGTTGCTTACGTACCAGAGGACCACCAGTAAACGGGACGGCGCTCGTTTAACCGGCTTGCTGTCCCGCAGTCACCGCCGGGGATGCCTGCCGGAGCCGCCGGCGGTACCGCTGTGACTTTAATATCGAGAGAATAGTAAAAAGGGGCTGAGTTATTTTCCAGCCTCTTTGATTTAATAGGAGGTGGCGAAGATGCAAACGAAGAGCGCGGTAAAGTTGAAATGGTTATTGATCAGTATGTTTATCAGCAGCCTCGGCAACAGTTTTGTCTGGCCACTGACCACCATTTATATGCATGAACAGCTCCACGAAACGTTGACGATGTCCGGGATTGTCCTGCTCTTCTACTCCGGCGCCAACGTGGTCGGCAGCTACCTGAGTGGTAACCTCTTTGACCGCCATAACCCCCACTGGCTCCTGTTCGGCGGGACCGTCGTGGCAACCATCATCATTGCCCTGCTGATCTTTTTCAACGGCTGGCCAATTTACGCCGTTTTGCTGACGATGATTGGCTTTTTTAATGGTTGGATCATTACAATGATTAATTCCTATGCAACGAAGGTGGGCCGTGATGGCCGCTACGTCTTCAACATGTTATACTTTGCCAGCAACCTGGGGATGGTGATCGGGACGACGATCGTGGGCCCGCTCTACCAGTACGCCCACGGGAGTGTATCGCCACTGTTTGCCTTTACGACAGTCTTTTACACGCTCTTGGCGGTAATTACTCTGACCTGCTTTGGCAACGGCGAACCGGCGCCGGTCAGTGCCAGCGCTGCTTCAGATAAGGCGGCAGCGAAGAGGGTTAGTGTTCCCCGGGCGAACCTCTGGATTTGCTGGACCTTCTTTATCAGTCTCTGCGTAATCTGGACGATGTATGAACAGTGGTCCAGCAACCTGTCCGTCTTTATGACCGAACAGGGAATCTCGATGACCAAGTATAGTCTGCTGTGGACGATTAACGGGATTTTGATTGTGGTGGCGCAGCTGGTGTTATCCTGGCTGGACCGCTGGCACATCAACCCCTACCTGCTGGTTTACATCGGGACGCTGACGATTGCCCTGTCCTTTGTCCTCTTGCTGGTGGCAAAGTCATACGCCTGGTACATTCTCGCGATGGTGGTCCTGACAATTGGCGAAGCGACGGTGATTCCAACGATGCCGGCAATTGTCAATAGCCTCTCGCCGGTGGCCGTCAAGGGGAAGTACCAGGGAATCCTGAACGCTTATTCTTCCCTTGGGAAGGCCTTTGGACCACTGTTTGGTGGGGTCATTATCGGCCTGAGCTCGTACCACGTACTGTTTATTATTTGCGCACTGGCTATCTTTGCCCTCGAACTGGTGATTTTCTTGGTCGTCCGGAGCAAGCGGCCAGCTACCAAGGAGTATTAGGAAGTAAGAACAATGTTTTACAACAACTTTGATAATGTTTACGGTGAGGATCGCTACGGGATGGTCGGCAAAACCGGGGATGGCTTCCGTGAAGACCGGCTGCTGGAAATTCCGTGCTACCGGTGTCACCAGGCACCACTGGTGATTGCGGAACGCAACTGGGTGGACACCAACAATGATGACTCCCAGCGTTACCAAATCGTAGTCAGCTGCACCCACTGCGGGGCGGTTGACCAGTTCATCGTCAATGACGGCCGGGAGAAGCAAATTGGGCGTTTGCAGCACGCCCATGTCCGGCCTAGTGAACATAACTTAGCTTAACTGAATTGCGATAGTCGTCATAGTGACCACTACCGCTTTTTTTGTTCGGTAAATTACCACTGTTAGACGTAGATATGAATAAACTGTCAGATGACAAATAAAAAGTTTCACAAATATTAAGCTGGAATCCCGTATACTCTAAGTAGGTGTGTAACAAATTCCAATTGTAACACCAATCTGAAATTTCCTAACCATTCGCTAACTTTGTGATACTGTAAACATTGTAAAGCGATTGGATATTTCTAAGGAGATGTTTTGTTATGAAAATCAAAGCTGCTGTTGTAGACAAGAAAGGCGCTAAGTTTGATATTCGTGACGACGTTGAATTGGCAGAGATGCAACCAGATGACCTCCAGGTTCACATGGTAGCCACCGGGATCTGCCACTCCGATGAGGCCCTGCGGAAGGGTGATGCCGAAATCGGCTACCCAATTATCTTGGGTCACGAAGGTTCCGGGATCGTTGAAAAAGTCGGCTCCGAAGTTAAGGACTTCAAGCCGGGCGACCACGTTATCCTGTCCTTCTACGGCTGTGGTAACTGTATCAACTGTTTGAAGGGGAAGCCAACCAAGTGTTTGAACTACGCTGCTAACAACCTCTCCGGGGTTCGTCCTGACGGCAGTGCCCACTTCACCGAGGATGGTCACCAGGTCGACGATATGTTTGACCAATCATCATTCACCACGACGACCGTGGTTCGGGAACGGAACGCCGTTAAGGTTCCAAAAGACCTTGACCTGCGGAAACTTGGACCTCTAGGCTGTGGGTACGTCACTGGCTCCGGGACCGTCTTTAACACCTTAAAGCCTGAACCAGGTTCGACCATCGCGGTTACTGGGACTGGTGCCGTTGGCCTGGCTGCCATGATGGCTGGTAAGATTTCCGGCTGCACGAAGGTTATCGCTATTGACCGGGTACCAGAACGGCTGGAACTGGCAAAGGAGCTGGGTGCGACCGACGCCATCAACACCAATGACCAGGACATGGTCAAGGCTATCCAGGACTTGACTGACAGCAAGGGAGTTGACTACATCGTTGATACCACCGGTGTTACCAAGGTCATGGAAGATGCTATCCAAGCGCTGGCGCAAGGTGGGGTTCTGGCAGCGATTGCCGTTACTGCCCAACACATTGACGTCAACACCTGGAACGACCTTTGCCCAGCGGACCGGACCATCGTCGGTGTCAACATGGGTGACTCAATCCCGCAAGTTGATATTCCACGTCTGATTGAATTCTATAAGCTCGGGATGTTCGACTTTGACAAGACCGAAAAGTTCTACGACTTTGACCAGATTAACGAAGCCAACGCCGACTCAGTATCCGGCAAGACCATCAAGCCAGTGCTGATTATCGACAAGGACTACCAGCCGGGTGACTAGGCAGCCGCGATGAAACATTGAGTTTGGTTAAGTAGATGCTTGAAAGGAAGCAATAAAATTGGCTACACCACACTACAAGATGTACATTAATGGCAAATTTGTTGATACGGACTCCGGTGAAAAGATCACGGTCATCAGCCCAAACGATGAGTCTGTGCTTGGGACGGTTCCAAGCGCCACGGTTGAAGAGACCAGGGCCGCAATTGATGCCGCTACCGAAGCGGAAAAGTCCTGGCACCGGGTTCCCGCACCGACCCGGGGGATGTACCTCCACAAGCTGGCTGAGGAAATCCGCAAGGACCCAGAACCGTGGATCAAGAACCTGCAAGTTGAACAGGGGAAGATTCGTTCGCTAGCTGAAACGGAAGTCAACTTTACGGCTGACTACTTTGACTACATGGCCGCTGCTGGCCGGACCTACAAGGGCGAGGTTATCCAATCCGATAACAAGGACGAGACAATTTTGCTCAAGCGGATGCCAATTGGGGTCATTGCTGGCATCCTGCCATGGAACTTCCCATTCTTCCTGATTGCGCGGAAGATGGCGCCAGCTTTGGTCACCGGGAACACCATCGTTTTGAAGCCGAGTTCCGACACGCCAATTGGTGCCCTAGAATTCGCCAAGCTCTGTGACAAGGTTGGCATTCCAGCCGGGGTTGTCAACTTTGTCACCGGGCCAGGTTCCGTGGTTGGCAACGAGCTGTCTAAGAACCCAAAGATCGGCATGGCGAGCCTGACTGGTTCCGTCAGCGCCGGGAAGCGGATCATGTCCGCCGCTGCAGAACACGTTGGTGAGGTTTCCCTCGAACTAGGTGGAAACGCACCAGCAATCGTCTGTGATGACGCCGACATTGATGAAGCCGTTAAGGACATCATTGGTTCGCGGTTCGACAACAACGGTGAACTGTGCAATAACGTTCAGCGGGTTTACGTCCAGGAAGGCGTGGCCGATGAGTTCATGGAGAAGCTGGTCGCTGGTGTTAAGGCCATTACCACTGGTGACACCGTTAAGAACCCTGACATTGGCATGGGCCCGCTGATTAACAAGGCGGCCCTCGACAAGGTCGACAGCCAGGTTAAGCAGGCCGTTAAGGAAGGGGCCAAGGTCGTTGTTGGCGGTAAGCCAATGGAAGGCAAGGGCTTCTTCTACGAACCAACCATTTTGACCAACGTTACCCAGGAAGGTTCCGCTATTCAGGACGAAATCTTCGGCCCCGTTCTGCCAGTCATGACCTTCAAGAACTTAAAGGATGCCGTTGAAATGTGCAACGACAGCACGATGGGGCTGACCTCCGGGATCTTCACCAAGAGCCTCGACCGGGCAGCCTACGCGATCAACGAAATCCAAGCCGGTGAAACCTACGTTAACCGGAACTACTTCGAAGCTATGCAAGGCTACCACGCTGGGGTTAAAGAATCTGGTATCGGTGGTTCTGATGGGATGCACGGTATTCTGGAGTGCACTGACACGAAGGTTTGCTACATCCAACGCCATCCCGAAGACATTTAATAACAAAACGCTAAGAATCTCCGCAAAGTCACCCTAGGACTGCAAAGCTAGGCTCTAAGTCCCAGTGGTGGGTCACGGGAGACCTTTGAAATATTTACCAGGATAAATCGAAAACGCCAGTCCGCAAGCTTTGCACTTGCGGACTGGCGTTTGGTGTACTGAATGAATGTTGGTGGTCTAAATTAAAGTTCATTGGCAACGATGTTCTTGCGGTTGCCCAGCTTATCGTAATCGAGCTCATCCATGTTCTTGGCGGTGACTACCCCCGCAAGGATGGAATCGTTAACGTTGAGGGCGGTCCGGGCCATATCGATGATCGGGTCAATGGCAATCAGGACCCCCATGATTGCAACGGGCAGGTTTAAGGTTCCCAGCACCATCAGGGTGGTGAAGGTGGCCCCACCACCGACGCCGGCAACCCCGAATGAGGCGATAACGTCAATTGCCATCAGGGTCAGGATAAACTGCCAGGAAAGAACGTTAATCCCCGCGGTTGGAGCGATAATCGCCGCGACCATTGAAGGGTAGATACCGGCACAGCCGTTTTGACCAATTGTCAGACCAAAGCTGGCGGCAAAGTTAGCAACCGGGCTGCTAACGCCGAGGGAATCACGTTGGATTTTGACATTCAGTGGCAGGGTTCCGGCACTGGTCCGGGAGGTGAAGGCAAAGACCAGTGCGGGCCAGGCCTTCTTGTAATAGGTAACCGGGTTAATCCGGTTCGCCATCAGGATCAGGGTATGAACGAGGAACATTGCGATGATGGCAACGTAGGCGGCGACGATGAAGGTCCCCAGCTTAGCGATGGAGGCAAAACTGCTCGTAGCGGTGGCCTTGACCATCAGGGCAAAGATACCGTAAGGGGTGAGTTCCAGGACCATTTTGACCAGGCGGCTGACGATTCCTTGCAGAGCGGCAATGCCCTTGGCAAAGACGTGGGCTTCCTCAGCCTGGTTGTCACGCAACCAGAGGTAGGCAATCCCGACCATCAAGGAGAAGATTACCACGGCGATGGTGCTGGATGACCGGGTCCCGGCAAAGTCGGCGAAGATGTTAGTTGGTAGCAGGTTCGTGATTTGCTGCGGCAGGGTCAGCCCCTTGAGTGTTTCCTGGTGGGTCTTAATCGCTTCGACGGCGGTGGAGTTGGCTGCCATCCCCTTGATAAAACCGGCGCCCTGGAGGTTAAAGATGATCACGCTCATGATTCCCAGCAAAGAAGCGATTGCCGTGGTCGACAGGAGGATTCCCAAAACGTTAGCGGTCATCTTCTTCAAGTTGGTCTTGGCTTTGAGCCGAGTAAAGGCGCTGACCAGGGAGACGAATACCAGCGGGATGACCAGCATCTGCAGCAGGGCGATGTAGCCGTTCCCGACGATGTTGATCCAATCAATCGCGTTCGTGACCGTCTTGCTATTCGGCCCGTAAATCAGTTGGATGGCACTACCACCGATGATTCCCAACGCGAGGGCGAGGAAAACCAGTTTATTAAAGCCCCAGTGGCGGCGGTGCAAGTAAACCATGCCGGCCATAATGATGGCGGCGATGATGACAATGATGAATGTTTGCATTGTAATGCTCTCTTTCTTTTTCTTTAGGTGGAATAATAGCAAGTTTAGCAACAAAAAAGAGTTCCCAGTGCGCGCACTCTGAGAACTCTTGGGTAATATATTTAAACCTGGCAAAGCTGCTTGTTAACTTTGCTGGTCCCGTGATGAGTAATCATAAGGCAACACAAATAGCATGTTGGCGTTCGCACAACATGCACAACAAGCTGCTGATTTGGTGAAAATGGCGTTTGTCATAATGATTACTCCTTTCGTTTCTAAGCTTGGCATAAATATACCGGTATTCTTACTTTTTGTCAACCCAAGAATTTAAATTAACCATTCCGCGCACTTTGGTATAGGATTGAGGTAAGACCAAAAAGGAGGACTTCAGCAATGGACACAAAACAGTACCGGTATCGGGGAAACGATTTTCAAATTAAGCAGGCACCGACCTTTGTTCAGGATTCGACTGCCGAGTTGAAGAAGATTAAAAAACAGATTAAGAAGAACCTCAAGCATATTCGGGAAGCACAAAAGAAGATGTACGCCCGTCGTCACTATGGCATCCTGGTCGTCTTTCAGGCGATGGACGCCGCGGGCAAGGATAGCATGATCGCTCATATCTTTTCCGGGGTCAACCCGGTCGGCTTCAAGGTCGCCAACTTTAAACAGCCAACTGCCCAAGAGCTGCGGCACGATTACCTCTGGCGGATCAACAGGGAACTACCGCTACGGGGGGATATTGGGGTCTTCAACCGCTCCTACTACGAGGATGTCCTGGTTTCCCGGGTCCATCCCGAAATCATCCTCAACAGTAACTTGCCGGAAATCCACTCGTTGGCGGATGTCAATGACCACTTCTTTGAGAAGCGTTACCAGGATATTCGGGAATACGAAAAGTACCTGACCCGGAATGGCTACGTAGTGCTGAAGTTCTTCCTCCACGTCTCCAAGGAGGAGCAAAAACGCCGCTTCCTCGCCCGGATCGATACTCCGGAAAAGAACTGGAAGTTTTCCGCTGCTGATATTCGGGAGCGGCAGTACTGGGATCAGTACCAGGCGGCTTATGAAAAGGCCATTAATGCCACCGCCACGAAGGATAACCCCTGGTACGTTATTCCCGCCGATGATAAGTGGTACTCCCGCTTGATTGTTTCCGATATTTTGACCAAGCGGATTGAAAAATTACCACTCGCCTACCCAACGTTAAGCCCGGCAGAACAGGCAAAACTGGGGGCCGCCCGCCAAGAATTGCTAAACGAAAAATAAGTAAATTAGCAATTTTTTGTTGATAAACCGAAACAATCCGCTTACTATTAGTCACAACTTGTAATTGTTCAACGAAAGGAAGTGCTGTGACCATGTTACGTTTTGGAAAAACTATTTGTTGTTGTACTCAAAAGACGAACCGAACTGACATGGGAGCAGTTGGGGCATTTTGAGTACCCGTTTTTCTTGAAAGATTTAAGGAGCGGCACTTAAAATTAGCGCCGCCGGTAGCAGAAGAGGCTATCAACCATGTCATGTGGTTGGTAGCCTTTTTTGGGGTGCGCCCGGCATGGGTATTAGCTAGGCGGTGAAAGTCCGCTATGGGCCGTAGTAGTCGGAACTATGAGCCGAGGACAAGGGTGTCCACTGTGAGGTGGAATCTGAAGGAAGTCTAAAGCAAAGTACTGCACCGATGAACAAGAAGTAGCTACAAGGCTGAGAGTAACGGATAAGACTGCTCAACAAGTTGAAATCCAATACTACTCGAAGTTACTCTCAGTAAAGCTAACGGTGATATGGTACGAAAGTTAATATTCTTACCCGGGGAGGTCTGGCCTACACGTTTCCGACAAGAGGAATGAGTGAAATTCCACAGAAACAAGCGGTGCAGTGATGTAGCGTTGAGTAGGTCAGAAGTCAGCCGAGGTCATAGTAGTCTGGCTATCTGGACGAAGGACCGAACGACAATAACTTGTAACTTATATCGGAGGTGTAATCAGGTGCGACAATCGCAGAAAACAGAACCACAAGCTGACCGCTTGTCGAGGATAGGTTTGGAAAACCGAAAGTACACAAGGGTGCGTAGTACCGATTATGGTGAAGGTAAAGGTATGAGTGTCACTATCCAAGACTTAGTCTTAACCCGCAATAACCTTAATCAGGCTTATTTGCGGGTTAAGAGAAATAAAGGAGTAGCGGGCATTGATGGCATGACTGTCTTTGACCTTCTGCAGTACCTTAGAGAAAACAAGGTGGAATTAATCACTAGTCTGCGTGATGGTAGTTATAAACCGTCACCAGTCAAACGAGTGGAGATTCCGAAACCCAATGGTGGGGTAAGAAAGCTGGGAATACCTACAGTGGTGGACCGCATGGTCCAGCAAGCAGTGGCCCAGGTGCTTACGCCCATCTTTGAGCAGATTTTCTCGGATAATAGTTTTGGCTTACGCCCTCATCGTGGGGCTCAAGACGCAATCGCAAGGGTAGTTGATTTATATAATCAGGGATACCGACGAGTAGTCGATTTAGACCTAAAAGCCTATTTTGATAACGTCAACCATGATTTGATGATTAAATACCTCCAACAATATATTGATGATTCATGGACACTAAAACTTATCCGTAAGTTTTTAACTAGCGGAGTTTTAGACCATGGGATCTTCGCTAAGAGTGATAAAGGAACTCCGCAAGGAGGGCCGTTGTCACCATTACTGGCGAATATTTACCTAAATGAGTTGGACAAGGAGTTGACCAGACGTGGTCACCACTTTGTGCGCTATGCGGACGACTGTAACATCTATGTTAAAAGTCAACGGGCCGGAGAACGAGTAATGCGCAGTATTACTAAGTTTCTTGAAAAGCGATTGAAGGTAAAAGTAAACCCAGATAAGACTAAAGTTGGTAGCCCGTTACGATTAAAGTTTCTTGGCTTCTCGTTAGGTGTAGACCGAAATGGTGCCTATGCCCGACCAGCCAAACAATCGCAACAACGAGTAAAGAAAACGTTGAAGTTATTGACTAAGCGTAATCGCGGGGTATCTCTGACAAGAATGTTTGAGGAAATCCAGCAAAAAATGCGTGGGTGGCTTCAATATTACTTAATTGGTAAACTGACTGGCTTTACTCAACGACTTGACCAGTGGTTAAGAGCGCGAATAAGGCAATATATCTGGAAGCAATGGAAGAAGTTGAAAACTAAGGTTACTAACTTACAAAGGCTTGGATTGTCTTATCGTGATGCGTATGTCTTCGCTAGTACCCGCAAGGGCTACTGGCGAACTGCGCACAGTAAGACTTTGAGCTATTCTCTAACTAATAGAAAACTGGAGCACCTTGGACTAATAAATCTGTCCAAGACGCTCCGGTCAATTCAAAAGTGATTAAGTTGTCGAACCGCCGTATACGGAACCGTACGTACGGTGGTGTGAGAGGTCGATAATTGGATTAATCAATTATCTCCTACTCGATTTCTTATGCTACTTGCCGAGGGCCGACACCAACAAGATGATGCTTACTACTAGACCGAGAATAAGGTAGCGCAACCCTCAAAGCTGATTGGTGATAAAACTAAAATAGCTGTCAGGGCAACCACCCACTAATAAAGAAAAAAGGTGATGAAGAAGATTCTTCAGCACCTTTTTTTGAAATGGGCAGTCAGGGGATCGAACCCTGGACCCACGGATTAAGAGTCCGTTGCTCTGCCAGCTGAGCTAACTGCCCATGTCATTGACAACACAAATAATAATATCAATTTTCGGCGCTGTTGGCAAGGACTTTTTTGTTAAGTTCGGCTGATAGGGGGGACGTAACGTTACCGTCAAGGCTTTTAAAGCAAAAATCCCAGCACCACTTTAATGGCCTGGAATTTTTGGTATCACTTTTCTGCTAAGACCCGGTCAATTGCGGCTAATTCGGCGGGAGTAAATGACAGCTTATTGAGGGTCTTAACGTCATCGACGAGCTGGCTGGGTCGACTGGCACCGACGAGGACGCAGGCGATTTCCGGTTCCCGCAGGTTCCAGGCAACCGCCATCTCGGCGAGAGTCTGGTGGCGGCTGGCGGCAATTTCATTGAGCTGCTTAACCTTGCCGATAGTTTGTTCTACCTGGTCCTCATGGAGGAATGGGCTAGTAGACTTGGCCGCCCGCGAGTCGGCCGGAATGCCGTTGAGATAACGGTCAGTGAGCAGGCCCTGGGCGAGCGGGCTAAAGCAAACCGCAGCCTTACCTTCCTGCTTCAACACCGGCAACAAGTCGTCCTCGATATGGCGGTCGAACATGTTGTAACGGGGCTGGTGGATGATAAATGGGGTGTGGAGGTCCTTGAAAATCTTGGTGATGGCGGCCGTTTGCGCGCCATTGTAGTTGGAAATGCCAACGTAAAGCGTCTTCCCCTCCCGAACCAGCTGGTCGAGGGCTTCAGCGGTTTCTTCAATTGGTGTTTCCGGATCCGGCCGGTGGGAATAGAAGATATCCACGTAGTCGAGCTGGAGCCGCTGCAAGCTCTGGTTGGCACTGGCGATGATGCTCTTACGGGAACCCCAATTACCGTAAGGACCGTCCCACATTTCATAGCCGGCCTTGCTGGTAATAATCATTTCGTCCCGGTAGGGCTTCATGTCGGTTGCCATGATGCGGCCAAAGTTTTCTTCGGCACTCCCCGGAACCGGGCCGTAATTATTAGCCAGGTCGTAGTAGGTAATTCCCAGGTCAAAGGCTTGGTGGACGATCACCTTTTGGTTTTCATAGGGATCGACGCTGCCAAAATTGTGCCAGAAGCCGAGGCCAATGGCGGAGAGCTTTAAGCCGCTCTTGCCGACCCGCTTGTAAATCATCTTTTGGTAACGGTTTGGATTTGCTTGATACATCTGGTTAACCTCCTATGGTAGTTTGTGGCCAGCTGCCAGGTAGAGGTCGTACCATTCCTGGTTGGTCAAATCAACGTCGGCGCCCGCTGCACTATCGGCAATGTGATCAGGGTTCATAGTCCCCATGATTAGCTGAATCTGGGCCGGGTGCTTGAGGACCCAGGCGGCAGCAATCGCGTTCTTGCCGACATGGTACTTCGCCGCCAACTTTGCCAGCTGGTCATTTAGTTCGGGATAGTCCGGGTTGTCGATAAAGGTCCCCTCGAAGTTCCCGTATTGGAATGGCGACCAAGCCTGGATAGTGACGTGCTGGCGCCGGCAGAAGTCGAGCAGGCCGCCGTCATGATCGGTCCCGTTGGCATTACTGATGTTGGTGTTGATACCAAAGTCAACCATCCCAGTGTGCATCAGGCCAAACTGGAGCTGGTTGAACATCAGTCGTTGGGTGACGCTGTCCTGAACCATCATAAACTGCTGGGGGTTGAAGTTAGATACCCCGAAGAAGCGAACCTTACCGCTGGCCTGGAGAATATCAAAGGCTTCCTTGATTCCAGCGAGGTCCATCAGCGGGTCGGGCCGGTGGAGGAGGACTGCATCGAGGTAGTCGGTCCCCATTCGCTCTAAGACGCCGTCGACCGCTTCCAGGATATGTTGCTTGGTAAATTCGTAGCGGCTGCCAAAAACAAAGCTGCCGTGACTGCGGGCGGGGTCAACGATAATCCCGACTTTTGATTGGATGAAGAGGTCTTCCCGGCTTACCGCTGCCTTTTGCAGGGCCTGGCCAAACACTTCTTCCGACTTGCCCTGACCGTAAATGTCAGCCGAGTCGATAAAGTTGATTCCGTGATCATAGGCGGTGTCAATCGCCGCAGCTGCCTGTTCCGAACTCTTGGCCTCCATCCGCATGATGCCGAGGCCCATGGCAGAAATCTTGAGGCTAGTGGCGCCGAGGTTGATTTGTTTCATAATAAAAAGCCGTCCTTTCGTTTATCCTAACTCACTACATTCTTAATGGTAGGTGGTTAGAGGGTAAACGACAAGATGGCACATTTTATTGCCTAGGTTACTTTTGGGTTCCCAGCTGCTTTTCGCGTTCCCGGTCGCTGGTAAATTGTTCATAAAGTTTATGCAAGCGTTCCTGCTTAATTGCCCGCGTTTGCTCACTGTAGACGCAGGTCGGGTGCTTAATTTGGTAGTCGGCCGCGTTGATGTAGCCCCAGGCACACATCACTTCGAGGATTGGGAAGAGGGACTTGCCGTGGTCCGTCACGCTGTATTCGACCTGGACGGGGACGGTTGGAATAACGGTCCGCTTAATAATATTCTCGTCTTCCAGCTCCCGCAACTGGGCGGTTAGGGTCTTCTTGGGCGCGGTTTCTAGGTAGCGAAGGATTTCACTATACCGCTTGGTCCCTTCATTTTGCAGGTAATGAAGAATCAATGGCTTCCACTTACCGCCAATTGTGTTGAGCGTAATTTGAATTTCGGTCAATGCTTCCTTCTTCGCCATGGTCATTCTCCTTTGAAAAACAAAAAAAGAGGTTGAGAATCAAATCTCAATCTCTGTAAACCTCTGATGGGCAGTCAGGGGATCGAACCCTGGACCCACGGATTAAGAGTCCGTTGCTCTGCCAGCTGAGCTAACTGCCCATAACGTTGTTAATCAACGTTAATAATAATAGCAAAGTCTCAGTCGTTTGGCAAGGGCAAATTAGAAAATAATTTAGAAGGGGGGCGGCTGGTTTGAATAGACACTTGGCTAGGAAGTCACCGTCCCTGTGCTATAATAGGAATAACAAATTATAAGGATTGAAATGAAATCGTCAATTATACCCATTGGAGGGACTATTGAGATGGCAAAGAAGATTTTAGTTGTCGATGATGAAAAACCAATTTCAGACATCATTAAATTTAACCTGGAAAAGGAAGGCTACGAGGTCGTCGTCGCCTTTGACGGTGAGGAAGCCCTCGAAAAGGTCGAGGCAGAGGATCCGGATTTGATCATCCTGGATCTGATGTTGCCGAAGGTTGACGGTTTGGAGGTTGCCAAGCGGGTACGGGCTAAGCACACGACCCCAATCATCATGGTCACCGCTAAGGATTCCGAACTCGACAAGGTCCTGGGGCTAGAACTCGGCGCCGACGACTACGTTACCAAGCCATTCTCCAACCGTGAACTGGTTGCCCGGGTTAAGGCTAACCTCCGGCGGGAAGCTACTGCGCAGGCCCCGGCGGAAGAAGATAAGAACACGGATATCAAGGTGGGCGACATCACCATTCACCCGGAGGCCTACACCGTTACCAAACGGGGTGAGAACATCAACCTGACCCACCGGGAATTTGAGCTGCTCCACTACCTAGCCCAGCACATCGGACAGGTTATCAACCGGGAACACCTCCTGCAAACCGTGTGGGGCTATGACTACTTTGGCGACGTGCGAACGGTTGACGTGACGGTGCGGCGGCTCCGGGAAAAAATCGAAGACAACCCAAGCCAGCCGCAATGGCTAATCACGCGCCGGGGAGTCGGCTATTACCTGGCAAATCCTGATCAGAATTAGAGGCTGAGCAGTTGTGAATAGCAAGTTAAAATTTTATCAATCAATTCGGGTAAAAATCGCCCTCGTGTTTGCGTTAATGTTAATGTTAACGCTCGAATGCGTGGGGGCGGTTTTTGTGCGTCAATTGGAGCACCAAAACCTGAATACTTTTAAGCAGACGATTGAACTACCGTCTTATGTCGATAATTCGTTAAGCGAGCAGTTACCGCGGCCCGATACCAAGAAGGCTAACCAGCAGATCCGACAAATCCTGTCGGAGGTCAACAATAACAACATTTCTGAAATCCGGGTTGTTGACAGTAAGGGGGTTATCCGCGGGACTAGTACGGCTGATAACCGGAACATGGTTGGACAGAAGACGACCGATGCGATGGTCAAGGCGACTTTGCTGAATAACCGCTCCCACTCAGAAAACGTATACGATGGTGCCAATCACAACCGCTACTATGTGAACGTCATTCCCTTAAACGATAGCAACAATAACGTTGTTGGGGCCGTCCTCCTCCGGGCGAGCCTGGAAGGGGTCTATTCCAACATTAATAACATTACGCTGATCTACCTCTCCGCGGCCCTGATCACCATTATCCTGTCCCTTTTCCTCGCGGTACTTATTTCCCAGGAAATAACCCGACCGATCGAAGAAATGCGGAAACAAACGTTGCGGATCGCCCGGGGGGACTTCTCTGGCCAGGTCCGGGTAATGGGCAACGACGAATTGGGCCAGCTTGCCGGGGCGGTCAACAACCTTTCCGTCCGGGTGGAAGAAGCTCAGGAATCCTCTGATTCTGAACGCCGACGGCTGGACAGCGTCCTCTCGCACATGTCTGACGGGGTCCTCGCCACGGACCGCCGGGGCAACATCACGATTGTTAACAACATGGCCCTGCAGCTGCTGGGAGTTGACCATGAGGATGATTTGATCGGCAAGTCAATTATTGACGCGCTGGACATCCGCCACGACTACACTGTTCGGGAGCTGATCAACAGCAACCAGAAGGAAATGATTATTGACATGTCGGCCGGGGGCAATAACCTGATCCTGAATGCCTACTTCTCACCGATCCAGCGCGAATCCGGCTTTATCAGCGGGCTTGTGTGTGTCCTGCATGACGTTACCAGCCAGCAGAAGGAAGAGCGGGAGCGGAAGCAGTTTGTTTCCAACGTTTCCCACGAATTGCGGACCCCGCTGACCAGTGTCCACAGCTACGTGGAAGCACTGAGTGACGGGGCTTGGAAGGATAAGGACATCGCACCCCAGTTTTTGACGGTGATTCAAAACGAAACCAACCGGATGATCCGCATGATCAACGACCTGTTGAGCCTGTCGCGGATGGACTCGGGGACGACCAAGCTCAACCTAGAATACGTCAACATCAAGGAGCTGTTCAACTACATCCTGAACCGGTTTGATATGATCATCAAAAAGGATGAGAACGACCAAAACAGCAAGAAGTACACAATCGAGCGCTACTTCACCGATAAAGACCTCTGGGTAGAAATTGATACCGATAAGTTTACCCAGGTCATCGACAACATCATGAATAACGCGATTAAGTACTCACCAGATGGCGGGGTCATTACCACCCGCCTCTTAGAGACTCATAACCACGTTATTTTAAGTATTTCCGACCAGGGCCTGGGGATTCCCCGCAAGGACCTGGGGAGGATCTTTGACCGTTTCTTCCGGGTTGACAAGGCCCGGAGCCGGAAGCAGGGCGGAACTGGCCTTGGATTAGCAATTTCTAAGGAAGTAATCAACCTGCTTGGTGGCCAGATCTGGGTCGATAGTATTGAGGGTCAGGGTTCGACCTTCTATATTTCACTGCCGTATGTTCCGTATGAAGAGGAGGATGATTGGGATGATTAACAAGCTGAAAGCCAACTGGCTCTCAATCGCGTTGACAATTGTCGTAATCATTAGCCTGTTCTTGTCTGGCTTAATCTGGACGAACCCCTACCAGTACGAAGGGACACGCCGGGAAAACGTGATGAAGAGCAGCCAGCAGTATACTGCCCAGTCGATGGGGGACGTCTACCTGCCGACCACGGTGGTTCGTACTAACGGTCGCGGGAACCAGGTCTTCTTATATAGCACCCCAGCCAGCTTGACGCGGGAAATGAAAAACATTATCCGGGGCTGGCAGTTTGGCCGGGTCACGACCGTAAAGAGCAATAATAGCGACGTCTACCTGAGCTATCTCCGGCGGCACAACGCCATTACGCTCAGTTACCCCAAGGCTATTCCAACCCTTGTCTTTAACGAAACCTTTTCCCAGACGGTCAATAGCGACCAGGTGAGCCAAATCAACCACATCGTGATCCCGTTAAAAGGGCCCCGCGAAGTGTACCTGCTGAGTGACCATCGCTATGGGATTTACCGTTTGCAGGTGAAGAAGGGGAACTTCAAGCAGATTACGAAGCTCACGAAGGGCGCCCGGGGCATTGCTGTTGACCATAAAATCGTTAACGGGACAACGATGCTGACCTACCCGAAGAGCTTTACCCTGCCGGTCTTCGCCTTCCAGGTTGCAAACCAGAATATCGATACCCTGAGCTCTAATTTGCTGAGCAGCAACCAACGCAGCAACATCACTTCCAGTGAAAACGGCGACGAGGTCGTGTACAGCAGCGGCAATAACCAGCGGCTGGTTTACCACCGGACTAACGGGACCGTGGACTATGAGTCGTTTACTAACAGCGATGACCACCGGTCGACGGACCAGCTCTACTCCTACTTTTACAACCGGCTGGTTAAGACTGGGGTGCAACTGAGCAACGTCCGCTTCGACGGGACAAGCAACCACCAGCGGCGGTTTACCTACCGAACGTTTGTCGACGGGTTCCCGATCTTTAATGAGGATGGTTACGGCAGTATCCAGCTAATGGCTGGCAGCGGGACGGAACGGTGTCAGATGAGCCGGTATTCGCTCCAAGTTCCGTTACCCATCAACCAGCAGGAAGTCAAACTGCCGGCTACCCCGGAAGTCCTCAATGACCTGCATGCCAGTCCGCACTTTCGGGACATCAAGGGTATCCGGGTCGGCTACCTCTGGCGGTCTGACGATAGTAATAAGGTGGTCAAGCTGACCCCGACCTACTTTGTGTGGTATCACGGTAACTGGGTTGATTACGAGCAATTGCTAAAGTAAGGAGGCGTGCAAGGTGAACTTTAAACGAATTCAGTGGATTTTTCTGGTTGCCTTCATCCTCTTTGACATTATCGTCGGTTGCCAGCTACTCTTTCAAAACCGCTTTACCATCACCAATAATACGCAAAGCCGGCAGTCAACGGTGCTGAAGGAAATGCGGGCAGACTCGATTAGCTACCAGGGCCTGTCTAAGCACCAGCCGAACGCCTTTTACATTTCCGGCAGCCGGTCAGGGGATGGCGGGACGCTGGAGCAGGAGATGGCAAAGCTGCATAACCAGACGTCCCGCTTCGCTGATAGTCAGCTGGTCAGTGAATTTGATTCGCCAATCAAGGTTAACGCTGAGCGGCCGCAATTACGGCTCGACCAGGTCGTCCGCCGGTCCCGGAACGTTCCGCTGGGTGACCATTACCAGTACAATGCCCAGCTGTCGAGCCGGCGGGAAGCAGTGTATACCCAGATGGTAAAGAACCAGCCCGTCCTCTCCAGTGATGGCCAGCTGCGGTTCCGCATCAACCGGAACGCCCAGGTAACGGGGTATACCCAGACCTACTTGGAGAACCCGACGACCCTCCAGCAGCGGACGGCGACCATCAGCCAACGGCAAGCGGTAGTCTGGCTTTACCGGCACAACCAGATTCCCAATAACTCACAGATTCGGTGGGCAATTCTGGGCTATACCAAGCTGTTAACTACGAATAACCATAACCAGGCTGTTTATGTCCCGACCTGGGCGGTGGAAATTAAGACTAAGACGGCGGATACGGTCCAGCGGCTGAACGTCAACGCTTTTAACAGCACCATCATGAAGTCGTCGCCGGACACCGTCAACATGGACAGTATTAATAAGTGAAAAAGGAGCACTTGGAGTGGCAGATAAGAATCCATTACGTTACAGCATTCTCGCCAGCGGAAGCACTGGCAACGTTACTTACTTAGAAACTGACCAGCACCGGATTTTAATTGACGCCGGTTTGAGCGGGAAAAAGATTGAGGGCCTGATGGCTAAAATCGACCGGTCCTTAGATGACGTTGAAGCCATCTTCGTTACCCACGAACACAGCGACCACTGTCACGGGGTTGGGGTCCTGGCACGGCGCTACGGGATGGCGGTTTACGCTAACCGTGGCACTTGGCAGGCGATGGCTAACAAGGTCGGGACGATTCCGGAAGACCAGCAGTTTATTTTTAACCCCAATAGCGTCCAGACCCTCGGCGACCTTGATATTGAGAGCTTTGCCGTCTCGCATGATGCGGCCGAACCGCAATTTTATCAGGTGCACCATGACAACAAGACCTTTTGCATCCTGACTGATACTGGCTATGTGTCCGACCGGGTCGCGGGAATAATCCGGGACGCGGACGCCTACCTAATGGAGTGTAACCACGATACTGAAATGCTCCGGATGGGACCGTATTCCTGGCCGTTGAAGCAGCGCATCCTCGGTGATGAGGGGCACCTCTCAAACGAGGAGGGAGCCGACGCGCTGATGAACGTTATCGGTCGGCGGACCAAGGAAATTTTCCTGGGGCACCGTAGTCAGCACAATAATATGCGTTCCTTGGCCCACCTGACCGTGGCAAGCCTGATGAAGCAGCATGACTTTGGTGTTGACCAGGATTTCCAGCTGGCGGATGCGGAGCCGGAGCAACCTAGTAAGTTAATGGTGATATAACAGGAATTTCAATCTTTTTTCACAACTATACGTTATGGTTATTAGTGATAACTGATTTGGAGGAATGAAAAATGAGCGATCAAAAACCTCTTAGCAACCGGTTTTGGGCGAAGGTTGCGGGGATTGGCCTCGTAGCCGGTCTGATTGGGGGCGGCGTTGCCTTGGGGATTAACGGTGTCATTCAGCACCACGAGGCAGTCGTCAGTACCAAGGTGCCAAGCGGTTCGAACCAGGCCGGCGGCACGAAGGTCAACGGTAATAAGGCGGAATTGAACACGGCCTCGACCAAGGCTTATAACTCGGTCCAGGGAGCAGTCGTCAGCGTTATTAACAAGCAGAAGGTGCAGCAGAGCAGCGGAATGCTGGGCGTCTTTGGCATTGGCGGCCAGGGTGATAGCAGCCAGAACAGCAACAGCGGCAAACTTCAAACGGCCAGTGAGGGGTCGGGAGTAATTTATAAGAAGTCCGGCAACGCGGCCTACGTGGTTACTAATAACCACGTTGTCGCAGGTTCCAGCGCGCTCCAGGTGATCATGAGCAATGGTAAGAAGGTGGACGCGGACCTTGTCGGGAGCGACGCGGCAACCGATTTAGCGGTCCTGAAGATCAATTCTGCCAACGTTAAGACGGTGGCGTCATTCGGTAATTCCAACTCAATCACCGCTGGTCAGGATGTTTTGGCAATCGGTTCGCCAATGGGGAGTGAGTACGCCAATACCGTCACCAAGGGGATTGTTTCCGCCAAAAACCGGACACTGAAAGCCGGGACTGACGGGACCTTGACCTCGGTTATCCAAACCGACGCGGCAATCAACTCTGGTAACTCCGGTGGTCCCCTGATTAACATGGCGGGGCAGGTCATCGGGATTAACTCGATGAAGCTGGCTTCCAACAACGATGGCTCCTCGGTCGAAGGGATGGGCTTTGCCATTCCAAGCAACGAAGTGGTCAGCATCATCAACCAGCTGGTAAAGAACGGGAAGATTTCCCGGCCAGCGTTGGGTGTCGGGATGATTGACCTGAGCAATGTCACGACCGACCAGCAGAAGTCCGTCCTGAAGCTGCCAAGCAACATCACCAAGGGGGTTGTAATCGCCCAGGTGGAGGACGGCTCCGTAGCGGATAACGCCGGCTTAAAGAAGTACGATGTCATCACTAAGCTGGGTGACAAGACCATTAACAACACGAGCGAGCTGCGGGCGGCCCTGTATAAGTACAAGGTGGGCGATAGCGTTAAGATTACCTTCTATCGTGACGGCCAGCAGCAGACGGTGACGGTCCACCTGACCAAGGCGGCCAGCGCGACCGATAGCAGTCAGCAGCAACAAACAGAAGCTGGCGAATAAGCTAGTTAATTCAAATCTGGTGGTTCTCAGTGCCAATCGCGTGCAGGGGAACCGCCATTTTTTGAAAAGGTGGTAAAATGCTATTAAAAGTTTCGGAACGGAGGATGAGAGATGAATAACCGGAAATTTAAATATCCTGACACCAAGGCCTACGAATTTGTGGTCAGCCGGCTTGAGGAACGGGGCGTTGACCTGGCCGACCTGGCTGCCATTATCTACAATTCGCAAATCGAATTTGAACCGACGCTGACGATGGCCCGGGTAAACGAGTACCTCCAGGACGCCCTGCATAAGCGGGAGCTGCTGAACAACGCCATGGTCATGCTGGAATTGGACCGGCTGACGGAGGCCGGGGAGGTCGCGGAGCCGTTGTCGAGTATTATCAAGAATGATGCCGGCGTCTTTGGGGTCGACGAAACCCTGGCCCTCCAAATTGCCAACATCTACGGGACGATTGGGACCACTAATTTTGGCTACTTCGACCGGGTCAAGAAGGGAATTATTGCCAAGTACGATAGCGATAAGGGGCACGTCAATACCTTTATCGATGACCTGCTGGCTGCGATTGTGGCCGCCGTTTCCGGCAAGATTGCCCACCAGTACGCCTAGGTCACAGCTGAATGTTAGATTAAACAAGGCACTTCCAGAGTCCGTTCGGGACAAGTTTTGGAAGTGCCTTTTAAAATGACCTGTGTAAAAGTAGCTAGCTTGGTGGGGTGTTTTTGGACAAATCGAACCGCCCCGGGACGGATTTTAACGGAATTTAAACTTTCAAAAACGAATAATTCATACTTTTTATCGAATAAAATTCATTTTGCCACGGGGTGTTGCACAGATACCACGCGACGTGTTATTTTAGGGAAGATTTATGAAAGAATAGCTGGTGGAATTAGCTGTGGAAAACTAGGTGGATAAGTCGGCGCAAGAAATTTCTAAATTAGTAAAAGCCGGTATTAGGGCGTTTGGCTAAGGTTCAAAGTTATCCACAGGCAGCCGGATGACCGGTGGATAAGTGGATAACAATTTGACTCAATCCCTAATAAAGGCTGATTTGACAGCGATTGATGCCTGTGGGAGGGAACGGTTGTTTTTGTGGATAACTGTGGATAAGTTCCCTCTCAGAAAACGCTTTTAGGAGAATTGGATAAGCGAACATTCGGAGATCATCCCCATGGTTGGAATTGCTTGTGGATAACTTTGTGGAAAACATGTGGAAAGCGGTGGATAATTTGAATATCAAAGTAATTGGCGTGGGAAAGTTAAAGGAAAAGTATTTTAAGGCCGGAATTGCTGAATACGCAAAGCGGCTGGGGCGGTTTTGCAAGTTTGAGATTGTGGAAGTTCCGGATGAAAAGGCCCCTGAGTCGTTGAGCCAGGCGGAGATGGACGAGGTAATGGCAAAGGAAGGAGAACGAATCCTGAGTAAGATCAAGGACCGGGAGTACGTCTTCGCACTTGCTATCAAGGGCAAGGAACGGACTTCGGAAGAATTTGCCAAGGAGATCAACCAACTGACCACGTACGGGCACAGTGATATTACCTTTGTGATCGGTGGTTCCCTGGGGCTGAGTCCGGCCGTGCTCAAGCGGGCGGATACCCAGATTTCGTTCGGCCGCTTTACCCTGCCGCACCAGTTGATGCGGTTGGTACTGACCGAGCAGATTTACCGGGCGTTTACCATTATTAATGGATTGCCTTACCATAAATAAATCGGCAGCTGATTGGCGGCTAGTTAAGTTCCTGGAAGGGGGCTTGCTGGCCGCCTGTTATTTTTTAAAGGCGGGAGTGGTGGGGATGAAAGGGATTTCTAAATTATTTCTCAAGAAGGTTAAGAAAGTATATGTAATTTTGCATTATATTGTCTGTTATATGCTCATAATGTATATTTAAATCAGCGAAAAATCTGGAAAGCAAATAAGGAAATGGGTTTAACTCCCGCTAACTTGTGCTGGATGGAAAAGCTGCAGATCCAACTTTTTTATGAACACAGGAGGAAGCTAAATATGTTTTCAAAAAATAATCGTTTCGCGATGGAACGCAAGATGAGCGCCAGCAAGCAACGCTTCGGCCTTAGAAAAATAATGGGCGGGGTAGCGTCGGTCCTCTTAGGGCTGACCTTCCTGTACGGCACCCGGGCCTCGGCCGATGAGGTTCAACCAACGGAGACGGTGACCACCATCCAGCTGGCAACGGCACCGACCCATAGCGAGTTAACGGTCCCGGCAACTGCTAACCCGGCTTTGTCGACTGCAACGCCGACTACGGGTGAGGAAGTTGCGCCGGTGGTAGCGACGGATACCAACAGTGAAGTAACAACACCAGTAACACCGGTGGCGACACCTCAGTAGCCGGTCGATTCTGCGACTACCGAAACGGCGAACACCCAGCAGCCGGCCACTGCGCCGGCGCCTACGGTCTCTGCACCGGCTGAGGAACAGCAGAAAGAGCAGCAGGTCCAAATCAACTTCGTCACGGACTGGTATGGGAGCACTCAGCCGGTCCTGACGGTGACCGTTAATGTCCGACCCGGGACTGACCTTGACCTCAGTCAGTTTGCCAGCCAACTGCCAACGGGGCTCAAGCTGAACCACCAATGGCTGCGGATTAATCACAGCGACGTGGTTTACCAGGTTAAACTTGATCACGAACTAACGGAAAACTACGCTGAAAACAAGGATTTCGTGCAGAATATTTACGGGGTAGTCAACGGTCAGCAGGTCTTGCTGGGCACGCAAACGATCACGTTAACGCGCTATGGCGTTTATGACCACTACACGAACGAGTTTCGCCCGACAACGGGCTGGCAGCTCAACGGCCAAGAGATTAGCCAGGCCCAGTTCGCCGACTTTACGGTTAAGCTCACTGGTGACTTAGCGGGCTACTCAGCGGAAAAAACTGTCGTGACGGGAGCTGTCATTGACCCCAATGGCGACCAAACCGTCTTCAACCAGTACGTTAATTTGGCTGAAAACATCGTCAAAACTGAGAACAGGACTATTAAGCGGCTGGTGACGGTCTACTATCCAGACGGGAGCCATCGGGTGATTACCCAGCTGGTGACCTTTACCAGAACGACCACGTACAATCCCTTTAACCAGGATCAAATTGCGGACACCGGCCGGTCTACCTGAATCTCCAGACCAACCTGCTGGAGTATGGTGACTGGGAGGGATCAGCGGCATTCGACGACTACCTGGTACCTGAGCTGGCGGGTCATACGACGAGCGTTGATAAGATTGCCGGGGCCGAAGTAAAACCAGGCCATCTCGACGCCGACCACGTCCACCACGTTTACTACACGTTACTCGCCAATCCTGACGATCAACCAGGGAACTCGGATTCGGATACTGACTAGCCAACCGGGAGCCGGTACGACTGCCGGAAACACTGGCAGCCCGGCTGATGGTCAGCAGAGTCAACCAGCGCCCGTGCTGACCGCGGTAACGTCAACTGGCGGTGAACAGTCAGCCCAACCGGCGGCAGTTGCTTCTGCTACCAGAGGCGCTAACCAGGAGCAGCAAGCAACCCTGCCAGCCACTGGGACTGCTGACAACCAGGCCGCTACGGTTACTGGCGCGGTCATCCTGGGGTTAATGGCTCAACTATTAACGTTTGGCCTCCTGCGGCGCAAGAAAGTAAACAAGTAACTGTTTAGGAACTGGCGAGCGAATCGTTGCCGGTTCCTTTTGATTTGGGCTATACTAACCAGTAGCAAGACAAGATTTGGAGGGATTCTGATGAAAAAAGTAGCAATCATTGTCGGCAGTGTCCGGCCGAACCGGCGGAGTAAGCAGGTGGCCAACTGGCTGCGTACCCAGCTGCTGGCAAGCGACCAGGTTCATTTTGACGTGGTCGACCTTGCCAAGGTGAACCTGCCGATGCTGGACGAGCCGCAGATACCCTTCACGGGACTGTACGCGCACGCCAAAACCCGGGAGTGGAGCCAGCTGGTTGCGTCCTACGACGGCTTTGTCTTCGTCTTTCCGCAATATAACTGGGGCTACCCGGCAGTCTTGAAAAACGCCATTGATTACCTGGCGAAGGAATGGCAGGGCAAGCCGGTTAGCCTGGTGACTTTTGGCGGCCACGGCGGCAGTCAGGCCCAAGTGGCAATGCGCCTGGTCGTCACCGGCCTGAAAATGCGCCAGATGGCAGTCAACCCGCAGATCAGCCTGTCACCGAGCGATTCACTCGCCACGGCGGACTACCGGCTGCATACGCACGACAGCGAGGCGGCCCTGCTGCGTACCGAGTTTGAAAACATCCTTAAATAAGAAAAAACGACACCGGATTTTTCCAGTGTCGTTTTTGACTAGTGCCCGTATTAGTTTCTTTAGTTATGAGCGTTAAATGCTTTTTGGGCGCCCGGCAGCTTAAAGGTGTTTTCGTAGAGGTACTTCTTGGTCAGCTTTTCCATGTAGCCATTATCGTGCAGCTTTTGGAGCTCCTTGTTCATGGCCTTAGTTAATTTCTTATTGGATGCGCTCTTGTGAAGGAGGAAGTAGGAACTTTGCAGACCAATCGACTTGGAAGCTGTTAGGTTCTTCCCCGCCGCAGTGGTTTGGACTGACTTGTAGGCAGCGTAGGGGTAAACCGCGACATCATATTTACCAGACGCGACCTGCTTTAGTGCGTCGCCAGTGGTCTGGTCGCCGATTCCTTTGAGGTTGATCTTGTTGTTGGGGTGTTGCTGGTTGTAGTTTGCAAGCAGGCTGTAACGGGCGTCGCTGGTGGAGACGGGAACGACGGTAAGCTTCTTTTTGGCTACTTCGGCCAGGGAGTTGGCTTTCTTACCGTTCTTGCGTTCGACCAGCCGGAGGTCATCGAGGCCGTTTGCACGAGTGTGGTAGTAGTTGTTAAACCGTTCCTTGTTGTACCAGAAGTTCGACATGGCGACGTCGTACTTGCCAGACTGGAGCCCGGCAAACACTGCATTTTGCGAGGTGAAGGTGGTCTTGAACTTATATTGCGGCAAGTCTTGGTCAATCTTCTTCAGCAGCTCGCCGTAATACCCACCGGCACCGTGGTCAGTGTTGATAATATAAGGCGAGTTGCCATTCGGCGCCGCGACCCTAACCGTGGTGGCCGCGGATGCTGGACCAGCGATGGTTGAGAGGCCGAGGATTGTTAGGCCGGTCAAGGCCACGCGGTTAATTAAGCGAGATAATTTCATGATGATGTTCTCCTTTATTTATTGAATTCAGCGTTGTAGGCTTTGTCAGCACCAGGGAAGGCAAAGGTGTTTTCGTGGATGTACTTCTTAGTCAGCTGCTCGAGGTAGCCATCCTTGTACAAGTGGTCAATCTCCTTGTTTAGGTCCTTAGTTAACTGCTTGTTTTGCTGATTCTTGTGGACGAGGAGGTAGGCACTCTTAAGGTAGATGGACTTAGAAACGGCGAGCTTTTTGCCGTCCTTAGTATTTTGAACCTCGCGGAAGGCGGCGTATGGATACATCGTGACGTCGTACTTCCCCGAAGCCACCTGGCCGAGGGCGTCTGCCGTGGACTGGTCACCGAACGGCTTTAAGTCGACCTTAGGATTGTGGGTATCGTTGTAGGTCTTAACAACGGAGTAGAGCGCGTCGTCGGTGGCTAGTGGCACCATTGACAACTTGTGCTTGGCGATGGGGGCGAGGGAAGTGGCATTCTTGAGGTACTTAGCCTGGGGACTGTTCTTGCGGTAAATAATGCGGACATCATCCAGGCTGGTCGAACGGGTATGGTAGTAATTCTTGAACCGCGACTCGTTGTACCATGAATTGTTCAAGGCGACGTCATACTTACCGGATTGAAGGCCGGAAAAAACGGCATTTTGGGAAGCGAAGGTCGTCTTGAAGCGGTATTGCGGCAGGTCTTTATCGATCCGCTTAATCAGGTCACCATAATAGCCGGCCGGACCATGATCGGTGTTGACCACGAATTCGGGGTTGCCGTTCGGGGCGGCGACCTTGACGGTAGTTACCTTATTCGCATGGGCGGTGAGCGGCGTGAACAAGGTGGTGGCGGTGAGGACGAAAACGGACGCGGTTGTTAGTAGTTTGGTGAATTTCATGGGTGATTCCTCTTCTCTTAGTTAAAGGCGTAGCGACGACGAAGACGGGTTTCAATCAACTGGAAGACTTTCGCGAAAATCCAGCAGATAATAATGTAAATAATCAGGGCATCAGTATAGGTTTCAAGGTACTTAAACCCTAGGGACGAAACAATGTTAGCCTGACCCATAATTTCTACCAAACCGATATTGTAAATCAAGGCGGTATCCTTGATCAGGTCGAGGAAAATATTGGTGAAGTTAGGAATCAAGTTGGTGATTAGCTGGGGGACCACAATTTGGGTCATGGTGCGCAGGGGGGTCATCCCCACCGCCAGGCCAGCCTCGTACTGGCGGTAATCAACGGCGTGGTAGGCGGAGCGAATACTCTCCGACAGGTTGGCCATGGCGTTGAGCCCGTAAGCGGAAAAAGCAATGATGATGGCCGGTAAGCCATCGGGGTTGGTGTTCCACCCCCAGTTACGCATTAGGACCAGCAGTTGGGGGAGGCCATAGTAAACTACGTAGAGTTGGACTAGAATTGGTGTTCCCCGAATGAACGAGACGACCACAGCTAGGAGCGGCGATAAGAGCGGGATTTTACGTTCACGGGCGATTGCTACTAAAATGGCCAGAATCAGTCCGGCCAAAGTCGCCACGACTGCGACCAGGATAGTCAAAGGAGCGGCGGCCAGGATTTGGCCAAATGACTCGCGAGCAAAATTTAAGTCGAACAAGCTGCTTTCCTCCTTTCACTAAATCCGAATGGCGACGAAGCGCTGCTTAACCAACCGGAACAGCCCCTCAATGATGAGGACGATTACCCAGTAGGTCAGCGCCAGCAGGACGAAAATTTGCAGCTGGTGAACGCCGGCCGTCTGGTTAGACAGGTTTGAAGCCTCGTTGTAAAGGTCGTAGAGGCCCAGAACATAGACTAGCGACGTTGCCTTCACCAGGCCGATGACCAGGTTTTCAATATTGGGAAGGGCAATCATGGTAGTCTGGGGAACCAGGATTTGCCAAAAGGTAGTGCGGTCTGGCAGGCCGATTGAACGGGCGGCTTCTAACTGCCCGGAATCAACTGACAAGTAAGCACTCCGGAAAGCTTCGGAGAGGTAGGCACTCCAGCCCAACGATAATCCAAGAACACCAAAGGTCAGCTTAGTCCAGCCGTCAATGTTAATGCCGATGCCCTTTAAGAGGACCGGTAAGCCGTAATAGGCCAACAGCAGCATCAGCAAGGGCGGGGTACCACGGATTAGGCCGAGGTAGAGGTTAGCGACGCCCTTAGCCACCCGACTTTTCCGCAGGTCCAGCCAAGCTAAGAAAATGCCCAGGATGGTCGCGAAGACAAAGGAGAGGACTAGCAGGTAGAGGGTATTGGGAAGCCCGCGCAGGATAACTTCCAGGATTTTAGTATTGCTCATCGTTTGCCCCCTAACTAGCATCATTGAGTGCGGACAGGAATTGTGCGGTCCGCTTGTTTTGGGGATGATCAAATAGTTCTTCTGGAGCGCCGGTTTCAACGATCTTTCCCTCATCGAAGAAGACGATGCGGTCCGCGACTTGACGGGCAAAGCCAAGCTGGTGGGTCACGATAATCATCGTTTGCCCGCTTTCGGCCAGGCGGCGCATATCACCGAGGACGGAGCCCACCAGTTCAGGGTCGAGGGCGCTCGTCGGTTCATCAAAAAGGATAATTTCTGGATTGAGGACGGTTGCCCGGGCAATCCCGATTCGCTGTTGCTGTCCCCCAGAGAGTTGGGCCGGATAGAGTTGCGCCTGTTTGCTGAGCCCGAGGTTATCCAGGGCCTGGTTGGCAATTTCGTTGGCCTGACCTTTAGCCATTCCCTGGGCGTAGATTAACCCCTCGGCGATGTTTTGCAGGGCCGTCTTATTTTTGAAAAGGTTATAGTTTTGAAAGACCATTGCGGAATGGCGGCGTACCCACTGGACGTCCTTTTTATCGGGCTTGGCCAGGTCAATGTGGTGGTCAGCGAAGTCCATGCTGCCCTGGTCAGCGTGTTCAAGGAAGTTAAGGTTGCGTAAGAAGGTGGTCTTTCCAGAGCCAGACGGTCCAATCATGACAACAATTTCACCTTTTTGAATCTCAAAATCGATACCCTTGAGAATTTCCCGACCATTGAATGATTTGTGTAAGTCTTTAACGGTTAGTAACAAGGTGAATCCCCCTTTAGTTGTGTGCGGCTTCGATCGCCCAGCGAAGGTGATCGTAATCAATGTCACGCGGCACTGTGCAATCGGCACCGAGCAGGACGCCCTGCTTGCCCACCTCGCTAATGAGTTCGTGCACTTTATCCTGAATTTGCTGCTTACTGCCGGTGTAAAGAATCCCCTTGGTGCTGTTGTCAAAGCCGCCTAAAACGGGACGGTCATTGAAGAGCTTCTTCCCTTCAGCCAAGGAGTAGCCATCGGTTTCAGTAGCCCAGTTGATTACCTGCAAAGGATAATCGGTAAACCAGTCGAGGTGGTTGTCGGCCCCATCAAAGCCACAGATATGGAGGATGTTAAGGAGCGAGACAGCGTTAATGGCATTTTGCACATCGATGTCAATCGGTTCCATGACCTCTTCGAAGAACTGGTGCGTTTGGGTCCGCTGATCTTGGATCTCCTGGGTGCTGTAGTAGATTCCGTCGATCTGGGTATTGGTCATCAGGGCCCGGGCAACTTTTTTCTGGTCGTCGCTAATGACCTTTAAGACGTGCAGGACCAGCTGGGGATCTTCCGTATACATATCGGCAAAGCGCTGATCTGCTAGGAGTAGTGGCTCCTGGTAGTGTTCAATTAAAGCCCACTTGAGGAGGAAGAGCGGGGAGAACATGGTGACGAAGGTTGGGCGGTCGCCGGTAACCTGTTTTTGCTTCTCGGCCAGTTCGACCTGTCCCGTTAGCCAAGGATCGTTGTCCTCAATGGGCCGCAGGTTGTGCAGGTCAGCGAGTTGCCGGGGGTTGTTGACCCCATGGAAGGGGTAGGGGAAGTAACCGTCGAGCATGGTTTTGGCAAAATCAACGTCAACGGCTTGGTAGTAATTGCGGTGCCCCGTTAGGTTGGTGGTCAAAACCTCGGGGCTTTCAGCGGCGTCGGTAAATTCGTTATCGGTGAAGTGGCGCCAAAATGACGTGGGTACTTGGTTGACCTCTTCGTTATGTAAAGCCTTTAGGACAGTTTCGCGGTTTAAGCTCATCAATAATCACTCTTTCTTTTGAAAATACAAAAACGCCACCGACCATGTGACATGATCGGTGGCGTCTACCTACCTAAAATGAGTTTTCAATGTGGGAGAATAAAAAAGTCAACCTCAAAGAAAACGGCCAGCTGAACTCATGTCAGTTTGTCCGAATGTAGTTGATGGTTGACAACACATGGCGAATTTAACTGTGGTAAACATAAGCTCAGCTCCTTTCAAAATTTGTTGCCTGTATTCTAAGATAGGTGGCTGGGGTTTGTCAATATATATTAACTAATTTTTTATCAGTGAATTTTGTAAACCGCTGTCACGGGATTTGTGATTAAAAGCGACAAGTTAATATAAATCAATTAAATTTCCGTTACAAAATGCGACATATCAGCCAAAATAGCTCGTGAAGAAAGTTGCAATCTCGGCGATTTTGTGCAATTATAATAGCCGTTATGAGTAATAGATAGAAAGAGGTTGTTAAAGAATGGAACGTCAATTTGATTTTCTGATGCCAAGCGTAAACTTCTTCGGCCCTGGGGTGATTGCTAAGATCGGTGACCGGGCTAAGATGCTGAACATGAACAAGGTGCTGGTCGTTACTGGGAGCCACATTCGCAAGATTAAGAATGGCCCAGTTGATCAGACCCTGGCTTCATTGGAAAAGGCCGGCGTAGAATACGTGGTCTTTGACGGTGCCGAAGAAAATCCAAAGATTCGTGATATCAAGAAGGGGAAGCAAATCTACCTGGATAACAACTGTGACAGTATCATCACGGTCGGTGGTGGCTCTGCCCATGACTGTGGTAAGGGAATCGGGATTATCCTGACTAACGGTGACGACATTACCAAGCTGGCTGGGATCGAAACCCTGGACAAGCCGCTGCCACCACTGATGGCGGTTAACACCACTGCCGGAACCGGTTCAGAACTGACCCGCCACGCCGTAATCACGAACGAAGAAACGCACCTGAAGTTTGTTGTCGTTTCCTGGCGGAACATTCCGCTGGTTTCCTTCAATGACCCAATGCTGATGCTGGGAATCCCGAAGGCAACAACTGCGGCTACTGGTCTGGATGCCTACGTCCAAGCCGTTGAACCATACGTTTCCGTTGACCACAACGACATTACCGACAGTCAGTGTGAAAAGGCCATCAAGCTGATTCAACAATATCTGCCGGAAGCAGTGGCAAATGGCAACAACGTTGAAGCCCGGACGAAGATGGTTGAAGGGGAAATGCTTGCCGGCATGGCCTTCAACAACGCCAACCTCGGTTACGTCCACGCCATGGCGCACCAACTGGGTGGTCAATACGACGCTCCTCACGGTGTCTGCTGTGCATTGATGTTGCCAGTCGTTGAAGAATGGAACATTATCGCCTGCCCAGACCGTTTCGCTGAATTAGCTAAGATCATGGGCTACGACATCAGCGGCCTGACGACGATGGAAGCCGCCCACAAGGCAATCGACGGGATGCGGGAATTGGCTAAGGCCATTGGTATTCCGGACTCCATCAAGGCCATCGGTGCTAAGCCAGAAGACTTTGAATTGATGGCGGAAAATGCCCTCAAGGACGGGAACGCCTTCTCTAACCCTCGCAAGGGGACCAAGGAAGACCTGGTCAAGCTCTTCCAAAAGGCTTACGACGGAATTTACTAAAAAAGGTGAGTGCGAAGTGGCACGGAGCACGTTATTGCTATGCGGCATTAATAGCCCTGTGCTAGCGAGTACGTTATAAATATGTGACGGATTAAAAAGTGACCTCCTCAATTGTTAAATTTGGGAGGTCATTTTGCGTTCAACGAAATTGACGTTCGGCCAAATAGCCAGGAAGGCTGCCTTGGCGGCGTGACAACAGAGAGGGGATAGAGAGATTGACCGTCATTAGAGAAGTTGTGTCCAAAGAGCTCCTGAAGCTGGCGGGTGTTTTCAGCTTACTGCTAAATTTAATGCCCTTTTTAATTTATGTTGCCTTGATTCAGGGCCACCATGAATTGCTAACGGCGGCACTGCCCTTTGCAATCTACTATGGTTTCCGGCGGGCTGGTTTATTGCTTTTTCGCGATTTTGAATATGACTACCAGCGACTGGCGTGGATTGGCATTGGCAGCGGGATTTGCGGTTATGCCTTGGGAATGCTGGGCATCATTAATCCGGTATTTTTTGACTTGTCAGGAGTGGGCGCCGGGCTGGCTTCGGCCCTCTTTCCGGTAGCGGTCAGTCAACGGAACCGCCTCGTTAAGAATGGGCTGCTGACCAAGCGCCCGCAGTGCCAGCCGTTAGTTCAATTCGGCATTGTGCTGGCTTTCCTAGGGTGCTTGCTATTGGTAAAGAATCCGGTCATCCACTTCGGACTGATGCTCCTTATCTCTCTTGGAGCGGCCGGCGCATACTGGAAGCTGCCGCACTCCATCCATCCCTTTCCCGTTCGCTTGCACTGGTATAACTACTTCTTAGCACTCATCTTGCTGGCCGCAATGCTATTGCTGCGCCTCGGCCGGAGTATGGGGAGCGGTCAGCCAGCGCAGTGGGGACTCGGACTACTGCTTACTTTTATTATCGTCATTGCCCTAGGCTTGCTGTTCAACCACCAGCACCTGCTCTCCTATCCTCATAACCTGCGCGCGTGGATCTTGCTCTACGGCGTTTGCGGGCAGTACTGGACGCTGTATAGCACGATTTTTATTGGGGTTATCTACGGGGTCCAATTGTACTACTGGACAATCGTTGCCTACCTGCTGGCCTTTATTTTTGGGGCAAGGCTGGTGAACGAGGTAACCCGGATTTCCAGTGCCGCTCCCGAGCGCACGGCGCTGGTGACGTTAACGCTCGGCATCATCCTTACCTTCTGGCTCCCCACCTACTTTATTGGGATTTTTATCATCAGGAGCTTTGCGGGGGAAATTCGTAAGCAAACAATCGGCGCGTACGAGCAGGCAACGCGTAATTACACGATCTCGTCCATTGTCAACAATTACTATTCCATGATTTCCGGTGTATTTTCGCAACTGGTCATGTGGGGCAGTTTGTTTTTGAGCGTGGGTTTAAAAGGGATGAACCACATTCTCGGCGCCTTTTCATTGCACCAGCCGGATATGCAAAACGGTAGCGCCATTACCTTGACCCACCTAGTTTTAGCAGTGTACATGATTCTCTATCTCATGTGGCTACTACTCAGGACGCGGAAGCAGAGCAGCATTTTTAAAAGTTAAGTGAACCGGGCGTTGGCTGTCGGGGGTTTTTCCGTGACCGATTTATAGTATAATGAAATGGTAAGAAACCGTTTACAGATGGAGGAATGTGACTATGCATAAGATTGGAATTATTGGCTTGGGACACGTGGGAACGACGGTGGCCCATATTTT
The DNA here is from genome assembly GCF_025311495.1 of Limosilactobacillus oris. Taxonomy (NCBI): domain Bacteria; kingdom Bacillati; phylum Bacillota; class Bacilli; order Lactobacillales; family Lactobacillaceae; genus Limosilactobacillus; species Limosilactobacillus oris. The sequence continues at coordinate 1,387,747 of NZ_CP104398.1, forward strand.
ACTGCTCAAGGGATTGGCTGATGAACTGGTGATGATTGACCAAAACGCAAAGAAGGTTGAGGCGGAATATTACGACTTTGCAGACTCCTTTGCCCGGACGGAACACTCCGCGGTCCTGAAGTGCAACGATTACGGTGAACTAGCGGACGCTGACATTGTCATCACCAGCTTCGGTGATATTGAAGCGACGGCGAAGACGGGTGACCGGTTCGCGGAACTGCCGATTAACAAGAAGAGTGCCGTGGAAGTCGGCCGGAAGATTAAAGAGAGCGGCTTTAATGGCATCTTGCTCAACATCAGTAACCCCTGCGACGCGATCGTGAATGAGCTGCAGAAGGCGACGGGGATGCCGCACAACCGGATCTTTGGGACGGGAACCTTCCTTGACACGGCGCGCCTGCAACGGGCGGTTGGCGCCCACTTTGGCGAAGCGCCGCAAAACGTCAGTGGTTTTGTCCTCGGTGAGCACGGCAATTCCCAGTTCTCTGCCTGGTCGACGGTTCGCCTGGACGGCCAGCCAATCAGCCAGTTTGCTGATGCGGGTAAAGTTGACTTGGAGAAACTGGACGAAGAAATTCGTCAGAGCGCCTTTACGGTTGTTGCCGGCAAGGGCTACACTTCTACTGCGATTGCGACCTGTGCGGTCCGGATTGTCGAAGCAATCTTCAATGACAAGCACGAGTTCATGCCAGCTTCGGTATACCTGGAGCAATTCGGCACCTACATCGGCTACCCGGCCGTGATTGGCAAGAACGGGGTCGAGAAGATCGTGCCGGTTAAGCTGCCAGCCGACGAAGCGGAAAAGCTGGCTGCTTCCGCGAAGACGATTAAGGAAAAGGAAGACGCCTAGACACTAGCTATTGGTTGTAAATTAAGTCCTGCTGGGAATACTCGGAAAAGCCGAGCCTTCCAGCGGGGCTTTTTATGCTTTTTTCCACCGCCTTTTTTGCGCTATACTATTAGCTAAGATATAGAAGTGGATGGTGAAATAATGACTAAATCGGCCCGCAACAAGACAATTGACTTTGACCTCGACCATGCTCCAGCGGGGGTCTTAGAGCAGATTGTCACGCTTCAACCGGGGCCAGTTTCGCTCACGGCAATTCGCGACCGGAGCATTAACGGGGATTCCTTTCAGCTGGTGCAGCAGTTTCCCGACCAGTTTGCTGATTTAGCCCTGGTTGACCCGCCCTATAACCTGGATAAACACTACGACGGGCTGAATTTTAAGCATCAGTCTACCGACGAATACCAGGAGTACACCCAACGTTGGATTGACCTGGTTAAACCGAAGCTGAAGCCCCACGCCAGTCTCTACGTTTTTGCCGATTGGCAGACCAGTATTGCACTGGCGCCGGTCCTCACGGCTAACTTCACGGTCAAGAACCGGATTACCTGGCAACGAGAAAAGGGCCGCGGCGCCAAAGGCAATTGGAAAAACGGCATGGAGGACATCTGGTTTTTGACCATGGACGACAAAAAGTACACCTTTAATGTCGACCAGGTCAAACAACGCCGGCAAGTAATCGCCCCCTATCGTGAAAACGGCCAGGCCAAGGACTGGCATGAATCGGCGGCTGGCCGCTTCCGGGACACGATGCCGTCAAACTTTTGGGATGACATCTCGATTCCCTACTGGTCGATGGCTGAAAACACCGGCCACCCGACGCAAAAGCCGGAGAAGCTGCTTGCCAAGCTGATCCTGGCGAGCTCCAACCCGGGTGACACGATTCTCGACCCCTTTGCCGGCGCCGGTTCGAGTCTGGTGACCGCCAAAAAGCTGGGGCGGCACTTTGTCGGGGTTGAGCAAAGCCGCCTGTACACGGCTTGGGGCGTTTACCGTCTCCAGGCTGCCGACCGCGATCAGAGCATTCAGGGGTATACCGACGGGGTGTTCTGGGAACGCAATACGGGTGCCTTACAACGAAGGCTGAAGAAAGATGGGAGTCGCTCGTAGTTTATGTTTTGCAGCACATAGCCAATAAAAAGGAGCCAGGTAGAAATTGTCATTTTCTACCTGGCTCCTTTGTTCAAATTCAGATTAGACCGTTAATATAAGGTTGGCACGAGGCCACCTTCCATCCGCAGTGCTTCACCGGAAAATCCGTTTGAGTATGGCGATGCAACGAAGGTAACGAAGCGGCCGATTTCTTCTGGGTCAATGAGACGCTGGATCATTGATAGTGGACGGTGCTCCTTGGGGGTTCGTGTTTGGATAATCAGCCTTGATTTCGGCTACGATGGCGTCAACGTCCGCCGCTTTACGCCCGTTAATAATCACATTGACCCCTTCGCCAGCCATGACCCTGGCGATTGCCTTTCCAATCCCCTTAGTGGAGCCGATAATGAGGGCACTTTTATTTTGTAATCCCATGTCCATGGTATCAATCTCCTTTTATTTAGCGCTGGTGTTGCTATTCCCGTACAAATCCGGTTGGCTTAAACGTGGTGCCGTGCATCAGGGTGTTTTCGACCGGGCACTTCTTGGCGACGTCGGCGAGAAACTGCTTGATATCCTCGTCGGACTCGTCACTGCGCACGTGGGCCTGGTAACGGATCTCAGTGAACTTTCGTAACGATTCACCGTCGATGTCTTCCCGGCCCAGGTCGCCTTCAACGTCCACCCAAAATGCCTGGAGGTCAAAGTGCCGCTTTCGGGCAAGCGCGGTGGCCGTGATTGACTGGCAGGCGCCGAAAGAGGCGAGGAGAATTTCGACCGGGTTCATCCCGGTATTCGTACTGCCGGGCTCGTCAAAGTTGATTTCAAAGCCCCGGGTACCAGCAGCGACCTGCATTCCGGTAGTAGTTTTAGTTGCTCTAACTTTGTAAGTGCTCATTGCTTTCGCCCTCCTGATTTCTTTTTCCTTAATTGTAATCGGTGACTAACTTGTCAGCAATGAAAATGCTCCTTTGACCCGGCCCACGGTTAGCGCCTATAATAGGGTATTATTAGTTTAGTGCCGTTAGAATGGGGAGATTGTAATGAAGTATTCGCACCGGTTAAGTGACGCCGTCCACATCTTAGTGTATTTGGAAATCTTAGGGAGCAATAGCAGCTCGGCCATCGCGGAGAACGTTAACTCCAACCCCAGCTTAATCCGGCGCCTGATTGCCCACATGGTCAAGGGCGGGATCCTCGAACGGAGCGGCCAGCACGGGGAAATCAGCATCAAGCTGACCCGGCCCGCGGCCCAGGTGAGCCTGCTGGATATTTACCAGGCGGTTGAAAGCCACCAGGAGTTCTTAGACGTGGATCAGGAGATTAACCACCTCCACCCCCTGAGCCGGTGCATGCCGGGCGTGCTCGGTGCCGCGTACCAGCGTGTCCAGACGGCGGCAGAACAAGAGATGGCTCAAATCAGCCTCCAGTCGGTTGTCGACCAGATGCGGGCGCGGATTAACGAAGAAAAGAAGTAACATAAAGGCCTCCGGGAAGCGGTGCAAAACCGCGGTCCTGGAGGCCTGCTTTATTTTATAGCCCGGGGTGGGTCATGGTGATGTGCTTGCGCTCGGCTTCGATGAAGGGGTCCCCAGTGGGGTGGAAACCGTACTGGGCGTAGTAGCCCCGGATGTAATACTGGGCGTGGATGACAATTTCACGGCCCGGGAAGTCACGCTGGATTCCACTGAGGAGCTGGTCCATCAAGGGCTTAGAGAGGCCGGTACCCCGGTAGTTTTTCCGGATCACGACCCGGCCAAAGGTGACCTGCTTACCAACTTCAAAGTAGCGGGCATAGGCCACGACTTGCGGGCCATCACAGCAGAAGAGGTGGTGCGCGACCAGGTCGTTTTCGTCCGGGTCAGGGTAGGAGCTCTCCTGCTCCCCGTTGAAGACGAGGGCCCGGAGCTGATAAATCTTAAACAGTTCTACACCGGTGAGCTCATCAAATGTCTTATTGAACCACTGCAAATTAACGCCTCCTCGTTAGACCTCGTGTGGGGAGTGCTTTCCCGCGAGGATGAGCAGGACGTCTTCGAGGGCGAAGTCGACCATGTTCTTGACGGCCAGGTTGGTGAAGAAGGCGATGTGAGGCGTCAGGATGACGTTGTCCATGGCGTGCAGCTCCTCCACGAGCGGAACGTCAGCGAGACCCTTCTCCCGACGGTCGGTCATCACTACCTCGTTTTCTCCCTCGAAGGTGTCGAGGGCCGCGGCGGCTAGCTGGTGGTCCTTCAAGGCCGCGACCAGGTCGGCAGTGACGACGACCGGTCCCCGGCTGGCGTTGACAAGACCCGCCGTTGGCTTCATCAGGGCCAGGTCCGGTGCGGCAATCAGACCGGTCGAAGTCGGGTTGAGGTCCACGTGGAGGGAAACCACGTCGCTTTGCCGGAGCAGGTCCTCTTTGGAAACGTACTCGACAATTCCCCGCATTTCTTCACGGGGCTTGACGTCAAAGCCCAGGACCCGGGCACCGAGGGCCTTGAGTAGCTTGGCCAGGGTACCGCCGATCCGGCCGACCCCGATGATCCCGATGGTGGCCGTGTGGATTTCTAAGGCCTGTTCGTCACTGAACCAGCGGAAGTCGTTTTGGGCGACCTGGGCGTCGAAGCGGTAGGACTTGCGGAGCAGGCGGAAAATCTGCATAAGGGCGTGCTCGGCAACCGACCGGGGCGAGTATGCCGGGACGTTGGTAACGGTCAGCCCGTTGGCGTGGGCGGCTTGCAGGTCGACCATGTCAAAGCCGGCGGTCCGGGTGGCAATCTGCTTGAGCCCGTGCGCTTTGAGCTGGGGGTAGACGGCTGGGTCGACGGGGCTGCGCTGCTGGATTACCAGCCCGTCAACGTCCTTTGTCAGGTCCACCGCGTCGTCAATCAGCTTTGGCGTGGTGACGATGTCGACGTTATGTTCACGGGCAAATTGGTCAATGGCGGCCTGTTCGTCGTCCCGGACACTGGTCATTAAAATCTTAGTCATAGTTAGTCCTCCTTGAGAAATGCGGCGATGCGGTCAACGGCGGTTTTGAGATTTTCCATGCTGGTGGCGTAGCTGAGCCGCAGGTAGCCCTGCCCGCCGGCGCCAAAGTAGGAGCCAGGGATCACGGCGACCCGGCCTTTTTTGGCCAATGCAGTGGCGAAGGCAACGTCATCATTGCCGGCACTAGCAGGAATCTTTGCGAAGAGGTAGAAGGCCCCGTTTGGCGTTGCGGTTTCAAAACCAAGCTTAGCGAGTGCGGCCACGAGGAAGTCCCGCCGTTCTTGGTAGGCGGCCTTCATTTGCTGGGTAGCTGCCTTCCCGGCTGCGGTACCGAAGGCCGCCGTGGCCGCTGCCATGGCCGAATCGGTCGCGGATGTAATCATCATTCCGCTGACGGCGCTGACCGGTCCCATCAATTCCCGGGGACCAGCGATAAAGCCAATCCGGTAGCCGGTCATGGCGTGGGACTTGGAGGCCCCGTTCAGGATGAGGGTCTGCTCGGGGATGAATTTGGCGATGGAGGTGTGCTGACCGTCGTAGACCAGCTCGGAGTAAATTTCATCCGCGATTACTACCAGGTCGGTGTTCTTAACCGTCATTGCCAGTTCCTCGACCTGCTGGGCGGAGTAGGTCACCCCAGTCGGGTTGGAGGGGTAGTTCAAAATCAAAGTCGTGGCACGGGGGTGGGCGGCAATGGTTTCTTTAAGCTGATCAGGAGTTAGGACAAAGTCGTGGTCGCTGGTGTCAATTTCAACCGGCTGGCCGCCTAGCATGGTAGTGACCGCCATGTACAACGGGAAGGTCGGGGTGGCGACTAGGATCTCGTCACCGGGATTGATTAGGGCAGAGAGGGCGGCGTAGATTCCCTCGGTTGCGCCGATCGTCACCGCAATTTCACCGTTGGGATCATAGTCTAGTTGGTAGCGGTCCTTGAGGAAGTCGGCGATGGCCGCTCGCAGCTTGGCGGTACCGACAGCCGGCGCGTAGTGGGAGTCGTTATCAGTGATACTGTCGATGGCGGCCTGCTTCATGGCGTCAGGTACGTTGAAGTCGGGTTCCCCCAAGGTTAACTTGACGATTCCAGGGACGGCGCTGGCCTGGGCATCGAATTCCCGGATGCCAACCGGTTTAAGGCGGGTGAAGTTACGGTTGAGCTGGTTCATAATACTGGCTTTAGTTGTGGGCATGATTAATTCCTCCTTAAAAATACGAAAAGACCCGGATGACGATTAAACGTATCCGGGTCTTTTCATCAGATTGGAATGAGTATGATGAAGGAGTATTCCGGATACTTGGCAATTATCCGGAAGTCCCAATGATAAAATCACTGCTGGCTAGCGGATTAAGCTGCTAAACCAGAAGTAGTATGCATGATTTACTTGTTGCATCGCTGATTTCATCATTACGGTCTCCTTGATTAACTGATTATTAGCTATTCTAATTAATTTCTAATGATTGTCAAGGAAAAATTGAGAAATCACCCCTTGGCAAGTGCCAACAAGCCGCTAGATAATGGCCTAAACTGCCTTTTTTATAATAAAAATTATTTAAGCTAAAATTAATTCACATTTTTCTACTATTACACTTGTGCTATATCACAGATGTGTTATAATAGATAACGTGAAGGAAGTGAATAGCGATGCAGATCGATATCAAGAGATACTTAGAAGTCCACAATTTAACGATTTACCAAGTATCTAAGCATTCTGGCTATGGCTACACGACTTTACATAAATCATTCAATAAACCACAATCGAGTTCTACGTCGCTAAATCTACGCGACCTTGATGCCTTGGCACGAGCTGAGCACAAGGCGATGTGGGAAGTCCTTCGTGATTTAGAGAGTCATTATCTGAAACATGATGATGACGAGTCGTTGTAGCCAGTCGGCCCGATTGGCTGTTTATATAGATTAATTCTGACTACAATTTAACACTTGAAATTAACAATTAATTGAGGAGGTACAGCGTAATGGCACAAAATCCAATGGATCCATTTAACAGCGATATGAATGACATCTTTAACCAACTGATGGGTGGAATGAATGGTTCTGCAAACCGTCGTTACATGATCAATGGTCAAGAAGTAACTCCAGAAGAATTCGCACAATACCGGCAAAGCGGTCAGTTGCCTGGTGGGGCAATGCCACAAAAGGGCGGTCAGCCAGGTCCACAGCCAAGCGAAGGCAAGGAAAGCATCCTGCACAAGCTGGGCCGGAACTTGACGGAAGAAGCCCGTCAAGGCGAACTGGACCCTGTAATTGGCCGGAACAAGGAAATCCAAGAAACCGCTGAAATTTTAAGTCGGCGGACAAAGAACAACCCGGTCCTGGTTGGGGATGCTGGTGTTGGTAAGACGGCGGTTGTTGAAGGCTTGGCCCAAGCAATCGTTGACGGCAACGTTCCTGCACCAATCAAGGACAAGGAAATCATCAGTATTGATATTTCTGGTCTGGAAGCTGGAACCCAATACCGGGGCAGCTTTGAAGAAAACATGCAAAAGCTGATTGATGAAGTCAAGAAGGCGGGAAACATCATCCTCTTCTTCGATGAAATCCACCAAATCATCGGTGCTGGTTCAACTGGTTCTGACAGCGGCTCCAAGGGAATGTCCGACATCATCAAGCCGGCATTGTCCCGGGGTAAAATCAGCGTCATCGGTGCAACTACTCAGGACGAATACCGGAACACCATTATGAAGGACGCTGCCTTAGCGCGGCGGTTTAACCCGGTAACGGTTAACGCCCCAAGCAAGGCCGACACGATTGCCATCCTGAAGGGTATTCGGGACCTGTACGAACGTCACCACAACGTTAAGTTGCCAGACGACGTTCTGCAGGCAGCGGTTGACTATTCCGTTCAATACATGCCACAACGGGCTTTGCCTGACAAGGCCATCGACCTGATTGATATGACGGCCGCTCACCTGGCAGCAAAGCACCCAGCACATGATGCTAAGCAGATTGAAAAGGAAATCGAAGTTCAAGAAAAGAAGCAGAAGGAAGCAGCGAAGAAGGAAGATTACAAGGCTGCCCAGGCTGCTAAGGACAAGATTGCTGACCTGAAGAAGCAATTGAGCCAGAACTCCGAAGACGAAAAGGTTACGGCAACTCCAGAAGACGTTGCTAACGCCGTTGAACAGATGACTGGTATTCCGGTTTCCAAGATCGGTGCTAGTGATGTTGAACGTCTGAAGGACATGGACAAGCGCCTAGAAGGCAAGGTTATCGGCCAAGACGAAGCCGTGGAAGCCGTTGCCCGCGCTATTCGGCGGAACCGGGCCGGCTTCGATGAAGGGGAATCACCAATTGGCAGCTTCCTCTTCGTCGGCCCAACTGGTGTTGGTAAGACTGAACTGGCTAAGCAATTGGCCCTCGACATGTTCGGCTCCAAGAATGACATCATCCGTTTGGATATGTCTGAATACTCAGACCGGACTGCCGTTTCCAAGCTGATTGGGACGACCGCTGGTTACGTTGGTTACGATGACAACTCCAACACCCTGACCGAAAAGGTTCGTCGGCACCCATACTCCATCATCTTGTTGGATGAAATTGAAAAGGCTAACCCACAAGTGATTACACTGCTTCTCCAAGTACTTGATGATGGTCGCCTGACTGATGGTCAAGGGAATACCATCGACTTCAAGAACACCGTGATCATTGCAACTTCTAACGCCGGCTACTCCAACGACGCACCGGTTAAGCTGGGCAATGACAACGATGAAGAAGACCTGATCAAGAAGTTGACCAACTACTTCCGTCCAGAATTCTTGAACCGGTTCAACGCCATCGTTAAATTCCACAGCCTGACGAAGGAAGACCTGCAAAAGATCGTTGACCTGATGCTGGCTGATGTTAACGCCACTCTGGCTAAGAAGGGCATGGACGTTAAGGTAACGCCTACTGCTAAGAAGTACCTGATTGACGAAGGGTACGATGAAGCCATGGGTGCACGTCCGCTGCGGCGGGTAATCGAACGGGAAATCCGTGACAAGGTCACTGACTACTACCTTGACCACCTGGATGCTAAGCACTTGGTTGCTGAAATGCAGGATGGCAAGCTGGTAATCGTTGACGCCAAGGACGCTGCCAAGGATGACAGCGACCAATACACTTCTCCGGAAGACAAAAAAGATGACGAAGCTAAGGACGACCAAGAAGACAAGTAGTCGTTAGCTGAATAGCTAAATTGATAAAACCGGCTGGTGAAAAAATTTCACCGGCCGGTTTTTTTGTATTTTAAAATATTTAGTTATCCTCTGCTTGGCCCTTTGGCGTTTCAGTACCATCAGGATTCATGAGTCCTTTCTGGACACTATCTTTGATTTGCAGATAAGTAACGTAAGCATTTGCATCACTGTAATAAGCGGGGTCAGATTTGTCAGTAATCCAGCGACCACCATTCTTAAATGCAGCGGCCCGTTCTTGGGCGTCTACATCATCACTAGCGGTTCCCGAGTTGCTAGTGGCATTAGTATTACTGCTGCTTGCACTGTCGCTGTTATTGTCAGGATCGGTATAACCATTTTTCTTAACTTTTTCTTGCTGTAATTCTTTGGCAGCGTTAAACATACTCATAAAATCGGCGGCAGTCATATCAGTCTTCTTATATGAATCCTTGCCCCACTCATAGGTAGCACCCTTAGCAGTACCAGAAGTGCTTAATTGGTTGCCACTTTTTTTCATGGTAAAAGTATAAGCATCCTTATCATAAATTGTCTTGATGCTGATTTTGAATTTGTTATTTCCCAGAGCTTTCCAGGTTCCCCGTTCTGCATCGCCGTAATTGCCGTTATTCTCTCCACCGGTTTCGGCTTGGGCGACCAATACGTCCCCATTCTTTTTGAAGTAAAAGTAATTAGGCTGAGCACGGCCTTCATCATCTTTTGGCGTGTCCTGGTCTGTTTCCTTATATACCCCGCTGAGGAACTCTTGATTACTTGTTGCGTGAGTAGGTGCCTTTTTACCGCAACCAACCAGAATCAATGCCAATAGTGCAGTTATAATAATTACTATCCTTGAATTATGCTTCATTTTACTTCCTCCCAAATAAGCAATGCGTCAATTGTAGCATATGCTGCGTAGAGCTTCCACTTTATCCATTGGCTGAAAAAACTACCACTTGGCGGACGGAAAATGGTAATTTGCTGATAAAGTTGTAAAATGAAGGGTGTTTTATCATTATTTTTATTGAAACATTGCAAGAATTAATGGGGGGAAATATGAAAATCAAGGTTAAGGGAATTCTAGCCGCCGCCACTGTCTGCGGGGCGGTTTTAATGGTCAATCAGCTGACCGCCAACGCCGCCGACCAGCAGGTGGCACCGGCAAATCTCACTGCCAGCGCGGCTTTTGCTAGTAGCCAAACTAGCAATCAATCGCTCCCGGCGGCTCCAGCCAGTCAGGTAGCGCCAAGCACGGTTAATGCTGTTAGCCAGCCGGCGGTAACACCCATCACTGCTAATAGCGATACTGGGAACTACGGCAACCTGGACGGGGCGGCCATTGTGGGGAACCAGGTTCAGTTACAAGGCTGGAACGCGAATGGGCAGGCCGGAAACCGTCCCTACCACACGATTATCGTGGTTGACCGAACCACTGGCCGGGAATTGCAGCGGCAGACAGTCCAACCGGTCAGCCGTCCAGACGTGCAAACTGCTTTTCGCAACGTCACCAACGCGGTTAATTCAGGTTGGCAGGTCAGTTTTGACCTCAGTGATGGTAATGCCGATGCCTGGTTAAGCCATTCGCTAGCCATTGTCAGCCGGTACAGCAATGACCCGACAGCTAACAATACGGATGCCGATTACTGGTATGCCCCGATCACGTTTGACCAGCAGGAGAATGGCTACCTAGACAGCTGGCGGTTTGCTTCCGGCCACCTCACCGCTAGCGGCTGGCACGCGACTTCTGCCAGCTACCGCCAGCCCTACCATTGGATCATTATCTATGACCAGACCCTGGGCCGGGAAATCAAGCGGGTTCGAGTCGGCGACGCGGCCCGGCCGGATATTGCCAAATATTGTGGTCGGACGTACGGCGCTGCCAAAGCTGGCTGGAACCTCGACTATGATTTTAGTACGGACAGCCGCTATCTCAACGACCAGCTCCAACTGATTTCACGGTATAGCGACGACCAGCAGGGTGGAGAAGGTCACCATACCGATTATTGGTACTCGCCGCTAAAGGCTGACCAAGCCAACCGGGCGAACCTTGATAATGTCACCATTGCTGGCGGCAAACTCAACCTGGCGGGCTGGCACGCGACAGATGGCAGCCTGGGAAGGGAGCACCACTTTATCATCCTGCTGGACGCCCAGGGGCACGAACTTGGCCGGTTACCGGTGAAGAACATTGCCCGGGCAGACGTTGGCCGCGCCTTCGCGGGAATTTATAATTCTGCTAATTCTGGCTGGCAAGTTCAGTTTGACCTGACTAGCGCGCTGGTGGGGAGCCCGCTCCGGATCGTGAGCCGGTATAGCAGTGATCCCGCTGGCAACCGTGACTACGTTGACTACTGGTTTAACCCGGTGAACTTTAACCACAACCAGTATGCCATCACCAGTGTGGCAAAGCAGGACGGGGCACTGGTGATCAAGGGCTACCACGCCGCGGATGCTGCCTATCAGCAACCAAACCATTACGTGATTATCTATGATCTAACAGCCCACCAGCAGGTTGGGTCGGTGAAAACGCCGCTGACGGTGACCGAGCCGGGAGTTCAGCTCAGTGCCTACAACGCGGCCGATGCCAGCTTTACGGCGGTTTTCCCGCAACTCAGCTTAAACAGCGGCCACCAGTACGCCCTGGTTCTACGTTATTCCGCGAACAGTCAGGGAAATGGTGACGAGGGTGATCGCCAAAATGACACCTGGCTAACCTTATCTAGTGCCAACCGGGGCTGGCTGGATAGCTTTCAGCTCAGCGATGGTCGGCTCAAAGTCAGCGGCTGGCACGCCAGCGACTTTGAGCTGGTTGCGCCCTACCACTTCCTGATCGTGTATGACAATACTGCTCACCAACAAGTGGCGGCCAAGCTGGTCACTGGCAATGCGGCGCGGCCGGATGTCCAGCGGAGCAATGCTGGAATCGCCACGGCTACCGCTTCCGGCTTCAACTGTGATTTTGGTCAGCTTGCCCTGCACGCCGGCCATTCCTATTCTATCGTCAGTCGGTATTCGACTATTAGTACCGGTAACGGTGATAACGGCAGTGCTAGTTACCAGGATTACTGGATGCCAGCGATGACGCTCGACCAGGCGCACGCATCCATTGACGGTTTGACCGCGGCCGCTGACGGCATCCGGGTAGCCGGGTGGCTTGCCACTGACCAGCTGCTTGATAAGCCGTTTGCGTATGTGATTGGCTTATATAACGGCAAGGAGTTTGGCCGCCAGAAAATTAGCTTTAGCGACCGCCCTGATGTTACACGAGCATACTCACAGACCTACCAAAGCGGGCACAGCGGCTTTGACCTGGTAGTGCCAACGAACAACACTGTGTTTAAGCAAGGCCAGCTCAGCTTTATCTTGCGGGTAACCGATGATCCAGCCGGTAACGGTCATGCTAGTGACCTGAACAGTCAGAGCTACGCTGTTAACGCTGGTGAAGTCACTGGTGTCTACAAGCCGACGACCAATGCGGTAGCGATTTCTGGCTGGCACGCGGCAATGGGGCAGAGCTCCCGGCCGTACCAGTACCTGATTGTGACCGACTTGAACGGGCACGAATTTTACCGGCGGCCGTTGAACCAAACGAATTCTAACTTGACGACCAGCGCCGGGGCTCGGCAGGCGGGTTGGATTGCTGGTGCTGGCAATTCTGCCTTTGCATTGACTCTGCCAGTAACAGAGCAGATGAACCACCGGGGAATTCGCGTAATTCACCGCTATACCGATGATGCAGCTGGTAACGGCGATTATATTGACTGGTGGTCGCCAGAGATTGATATTAATACTGGCTTCCAGTCATTAAATGGTGGGACGGTCTATTATGATCCCGCGACTGGTCAGCTGGCGACCGGCTGGCGGAACGTGGCTGGCAACAACTATTACTTTGCGGACGGTTATCAGATGAAGCCGGGTTCTGACGACTGGGTTTACAATGACCAGCTCCACGGGCAGATGTACACGGGTGTGCAGTGGGCCGATGGACACTGTTACGACTTTGGTCGGGACGGAGTTGCCCATACGCAGCCGTGGAACGATGGCTGGTCATGGCCGTTTCCTGCTAGTGGCGAGGGCTCCTTTGCCTTTGGGCAGGGTTTTGGCTATAACTGGGCTGGCCGGACAAACAGCTACCACGATGGCTTGGACTTTGGGGCCTACGATCATCCGGGTGCCGACGTTCACGCGGTCCACGGCGGCCGGGTCATTGATATTGCGACGGTGCGGGACCAGCAAGCACGGGACCTCTGGTGGTACGCCCTGATCTGGGATGGTCGAACCCTCTTCGTTTACCAGGAAGCCTTTTCTAACCGGAGCCGGATTATCGTCAACGTCGGCGACCTTGTCTACCCTGGACAGGTGATTGGCTACCGGGACCTGTCGCACCTACACTTGGGGATGAACACCAGCCCGAATTACCGGATGGACCTCGCCCACTCTTATCAGCCAAACTGGACGGATTCCTCTCAGGCTACTGGTTCAGGGAGCTGGATCGACCCTGAATGGGCGCTACGGGTACGCCCGTACTAGGCTTTTGTTTCATGTGAAACGGTGCGCTTGCCGCCTTTTTGCTCTTGCTTTAAAAGCTGCTATCGTTGATAATTGGTGTAAGGGTTTGCAACGTGCAAACTGTGGATGTGTGATTTGGATTTAATTGATGGAGGAATTAATATGAGCAAGATTTTTGCGTTCAGTATCCGGAAAGATGAAGAACCATACTTGAAAGAATGGGCCGCGGCGCATCCAGAAGTCGAGGTTGATTACACGGACAAACTGCTGACGCCAGACACGGCGGCATTAGCCAAGGGTGCCGACGGGGTGGTTGTCTACCAGCAATTGGATTACACTCCAGAGACTCTGCAGGCGCTGGCAGACTTGGGGATTACCAAGATGTCCCTGCGGAACGTCGGGGTTGATAACATCGACATGGATAAGGCGAAGAAATTAGACTTCGAAATTACTAACGTGCCGGTGTACTCACCAAACGCCATTGCTGAACACGCTGCAATCCAGGCAGCTCGTGTCTTACGGCAGGCAAAGCAGATGGATGAAAAGATGGCCCATGGTGACCTGCGGTGGGCGCCAACGATTGGTCGGGAAGTCCGTGACCAAACCGTTGGGGTAATTGGAACGGGTCATATCGGCCGGGTCTTCATGCAGATTATGGAGGGCTTTGGCGCAAAGGTAATTGCCTACGACGTCTTTAAGAACCCTGAATTGGAAGAGAAGGGTTACTACGTTGACTCCTTAGACGACTTATACAAGCAGTCAGACGTTGTTTCCCTCCATGTCCCAGCGATGAAGGACAACTACCACATGATTAACGAGGAAACGATTGCCAAAATGAAAGACGATGCCGTCCTGGTCAACGTTTCCCGGGGACCGCTGGTGGACACTGCCGCGGTTGCTAAGGCGTTGGATGATGGGAAGCTATTTGGCTTCGTGATGGACACCTACGAGGGTGAAGTTGGCGTCTTCAACGAGGACTGGACTGGCAAGGAATTCCCAGACCCACTGCTCAAGGACCTGATTGACCGGCCAAACGTTCTAGTAACGCCACATACGGCCTTCTACACTACCCATGCCGTTCGCAACATGGTGGTCAAGGCCTTTGATAACAACCTGGCAATGGTTGAAGGGCAAGAACCAGATACACCGGTGGAAGTTGGCTAAGGGATTAATTAAATAAAAGAGAGTATTATAGTATGCAAATAGCCTCCAAACTCGGAAAATCCGAACTTGGAGGCTGTTTTTATGCTCTAAAGATGGGCTTGATGGAGAGAAGACCACCTATGTCCATTTATTTACGGTTTATCATTGGCCGCATGAAGTCATTATTGACGTGGTACTCGACCGGCAGCTCATTAGTCGGCAGGTTGAGCTCGTAGGCCAGCCGTTCGGGATCAATCTGGTCCGCCACATTCACCGTTCCCCGGTACTGGAAACTGAACTTCTGGGCAATGGCCTGCATGGCCTTATTGAGGCGATGAGTATCGAGGCGGAAGTTGGTATAACCACGCTCCTGGCCGATGGTAAGCAGGTTGGAAAAGAGGAAGGTACTTAGGTGCTGCCCCCGCGCCTGGTTACCAATCGCCACTCGGTGAATGGTCAGGTAGGGGTTGTCATCGTCACTCCATGCCCCGCCCTGGAGCTGTTGGTAGCTTTTTTCAGGACCAGGCACCAAGGTTGCTACGCCGACAACTTGTTCGTCGACCACCAAGGCCCAAGAGAGGTGGTGGGTGATATCATTAATAATTGTGCGACGGTCGGGATGTCCGTCTTGCCATTGCGGACTGCCGGCAGTTTTCAATGCGTTTTTGGCGTCCTCAATAATGCGGTTAATTGCAGGCAAGTCGCGCATATAGGTCCGTCGTAAGTAAATCGTACTCAATTAATTCACCTTATTAGGTATTACTATTTTTATTATCGTTAAATTGGGGCGAAGAATCAAGGGTCAGTGTTGGTTCCTGAAATTGGTTTGCGGTAAAATAAAAGGCAGGATTGAGAAAGAGGGGGATGAGCGAGATGGATTTAACCTGGGAAATTATTCGCTGGGTGTTGCTGGCGGTGATTATCATTAACGAGCTAGCGGCCATCTTTACCGTCTTCCGTGAAAAACGCGATATTGCGGCCACCTGGGCCTGGTTGTTGGTGCTGACCCTGATTCCGGTAATTGGGTTTATTATTTACGCCTTTCTGGGCCGAAAACCAACCCATAAGCGCTTGAACCGGATTAAATCGCAGACCCGGCTGAAACTAAAGGAAGCAGTGGAACGGCAGAAAAAGCAGTTTCGCAACATGCCCAAACCGAAGTACTCGGTCACGCAAATTTACCGGCGGACGATTATGCTCTTCCAGAGTATCGATGAATCCTTCCTCAGCCGGCACAACCGGGTCGCGGTCTTTACCGACGGCCACCAGCTGTTCAAGCAGATGTTTGATGACATTGCTGCGGCAAAGGAAAGTATCCACATTGAGTTTTATACCATTTACAATGACCGCATCGGGAACCAGTTGCGGACCCTGCTCGAGCAGAAGGCAGCTGAGGGTGTTGAGGTGCGGGTCCTTTATGATTCCTGGGGTTCCATGGGGGTTAAGCCGAGCTTTTACGCGAACCTGCGTGATTTGGGCGGGTACGCGACGCCTTTCCTGATGACCCGGAGCAACTTCTTCGACTTTCGGATTAACTACCGGGACCACCGGAAAATCGTGGTGCTGGACGGTAAAATTGGCTACGTTGGCGGCTTCAACGTCGGTGACCAGTACCTGGGCCGGGCCGCAAAGTTTGGCCCGTGGCGCGACACCCACCTGCGGGTCGTCGGTGGGGCGGTTTTTGGAATGCAACGACAGTTTATTGGTGATTGGAACGCCTCGGTGAAGAGGGCTGAGTCACGGATTGAACACTACCACCCCTATTTTCCTGAAATTGATGTTAAGGACGGGACGACGGCGATGCAGACGGTGGCGAGCGGTCCCGAGGGGGAGCTGGAAAAAATCAAGATGGGCTACCTGCGGCTGATCAACGCGGCCCAGGACCACATTTGGATTCAGACGCCCTACCTCATCCCGGATGACAGTATCCTCGACGCGCTCCGGGTGGCGGCCCACTCAGGGATTGACGTGCGGATCATGATTCCCTGCAAGCCGGACCACCCCTTTGTCTACCGGGCGACCCAGTACTACGCCCAGTCGCTGGCGGCCCAGGGGGTCACGATATACACCTACCAGAAGGGCTTCCTGCATTCTAAGACGATTACGATTGATGGGCGGATGGCGTCAGTGGGGTCAGCGAACCTTGATTTCCGCAGCTTTAAGCTCAACTTCGAAATCAATGCCTTTATCTACGACTTCAAGCTGACGGACCAGCTCGAGCAGATCTTCGTCAATGACATCCGGAATTGCCGGGTGATGACTGCCGAGCGCTTTGCCCAGCAGTCTCGCTGGCTGAAATTCAAGCAGTATTTCTCTCGCCTGCTGTCACCGATTCTATAATAAGTTAATAAGCGTCTCGTTACGTCTGATTTGCGTACCGAGATATTTTTTATTTGTGGGCGAAAATATGTTCGGCTAGTATGATAAAATGTGGATAGGATTTTTACGCAAAGGGGCGGATTATTGTGGGTAAACTTGGTTTTGTGATTGGCACGGCGGCGAAGGACCACCAGGAGGTCTTGGTGGACCAGTTAGCTGACCAGCTAGAGACAGCACCAGCGGCGGATACCTTCTTTTACATCGTGCCGAACCATATCAAGTTTCAGACGGAAATTACGGTGCTCGACCAGCTGCGGGCCCGAGAAGGGAAGAGGGGCGCCGACCGGTTCGCGGCCTCCCGTGTCCAGGTCCTTTCACTGAGCCGGCTGGCCTGGTACCTCCTGCGTGATACTCCGGCCCTGCAACGACCACGCCTGTCAAAAATCGGTCTGACAATGCTGGTCGCCAAGGTGGTGCAGGACCATGCGGCGGACCTCCAGCTCTTTGCTAGCGAAGCCCAGCAGCCCGGCTTCATCCAAAAACTAACCGACCAGCTGACCGAACTAGCGAACGCCAACGTCAGCGCTGACGACTTGACGGCACTCCTCCGGCAGGCCCAGCATGATGACAATGCTAGTATCAACCAGGCTTGGCTGGCGAAAATGCACGACGTTGAGCTAATTTACCATGCTTACGAAGAACGGGTCCAGGGTAAATTCATGGGCAATACCGAGCTCTACCAGCAACTGGCCCAGTTCCTGCAATCCCAACCAGCAGCAAAGCGGATGCACTTTTTCATTGACCGCTTTGCCCAGTTTACCCCCGGCGAGCAGCAGGTCGTCGACGCGATGATCCTCAACGGGGCCTCGACGACAGTTTCCTTCGTCCTCGACCGGGGCTACCCTGACCAGACCCACCCCGACCAAAGTGAGTTGCCCGGGTCAACGGACCTCTTTTACCCTGCCGCAATGCAGTACCACCGCCTCTGGGACTTTGCCCACCAGCACCCACAGGAAGTTGACCTGGTGCCGAACGTCCTAGTTGCGACCAAGGATCGGGTCAGTCCAACCTTGACGGCAGTTGACCGCTTCTTCGCTGATTATATTAAAAAGCCGTTAGATTTAACGGCCGGAAATGAAGCAGTCGACCCCGCCGACCTGCAGTTCATCACGACAGTCAACCGGCGGACGGAGCTGGAACGGGTGGCAACGATGATTCACCAGCTGGTAGCGACCAAGGGTTACCGCTACCGGGACTTTTTGGTGTTGAGCCGGCACTTGGATAAGTACCAGACCCTGCTGGCGCCGACCTTCGCGGCCCACCAGATCCCTGTCTTTAATGACCACGAGCGGCGCATGGACAACCACCCCCTGGTGACCCTCCTGACGGCGCTGTTTAACCTGCCGCTCTACCACTACCGGACCGCCGACATCATGCAGCTGCTCAAAACCTGGCTGCTGGCGGAGTACCAGCCGGCAACCGGTGACTACCAGGCCCTTGACCAGGATGCCGTCTTCGCAACCGAAAACTGGTGCCTCAAGCGAGCCATTGAGGGACAACGGGTCTGGATGGATGCCGAATCGCCGCTCTGGCAGGTCGGCGACTCCACGGCTGCCCCAGTAAACCAGCTGCAGGAACAGTTGGGCCGTGTACGGGCATTCGTGGCAGACCGCATCATGTCCTTCTTTGCCGACCTTAAAACGGTGACTACGGGCCGTGAATTGGCGGCCAAGACCTACCAATTTTTGGTTGACAACGGGGTCGTCAAGCGGTTGACGGACTGGCAAAAGTACCAGAGTACCCGGGACTTAGACCTCGCTCGCCAGCCCCAGCAGGTATGGGGGACTTTCTGCCAAATTTTAGATGAATATGTCCAGCTGTTGGGCGACACGCCGGTTAATGCCGATAACTTCACCGCTACGTTGACCAATTTCAGCGAGCTGCTCCAGGCGGGCTTCGCGGCGGCCCAGTATTCGCAAATCCCAGCGACCCTCGACCAGGTAATGGTTTCCGAAACGGGTATCGTGCAAAACCAAGACCGCAAGATTGTCTTTATGATTGGCTCGACCGACGACGTCATGCCCGAGGTCCAGCAGCAGGAGAGCCTGCTGACCGACCAGGATAAAGAACTGTTAGCAAACTACCTCGACCCGGCGACCCAGTACCTTCCGGCAGGGCCACGGGACCAGTTGCGGACAGAACCCTTCCTCCACTACTCCGGAATGATGACCGGGACCGAGAAGCTGATTATGCTGGCGCCGACCGCCAGCGATGATGATCAGCCCCTAACTCTGTCAGCTTACCTGACCGACATGGCCCGTTACTTTGACCAGCCGGTGGCGGCCGTTCCCCTGGTAGCTAGTCCAGCGGGGCAGCAACGGGTGCCGGATTACGTCAGCACCCCCGCCGCGACCCTCAGCCAGCTGGTGCAGGTCGAACGCCAGGCCCGGAATGACCAGCCGAAGGGTCCCATCGTATTAGCACCCGGCTGGCAGGCCGTTCGTCAAGCCCTGGTGGATGAAATTGCCCACCTCCGTCACGCCCCGCGGGCCACGGCCCAGCGCGCCGGTCGAGAATTAGCCGCCCGGCTCAGCCTGATTACAGCGGGTTTTAACTACCGCAACCAGGTTGATGACCTTGGCGAGCAGCTGGCCGCCGCCCTCTACCTCCGCCATAATCATGACCAGCAAATCCTCTATTCGTCGATTTCCCAGTTGCAAGACTACTACGTCAACCCGTACGAGTACTTCTTGAAGTATGGGCTTGGTCTGAAAAAACGGGATCAGCTGACAATGTCGGTCGACCGGATTGGAACATTCTTCCACAAGGCGATGGAGTGGTTCGTCAGCGCGGTTAATGCCGCCCAGCAGTTGTCTTTTGCCGGTTTGGCTGAAAATCCCGCCCAACTTAACGACCTGATCAAGCGGGCGCTGGTGGTTGCCAAGGATGACCAACCCGACCTCGCTATCCTGACGGCCAATTCCAATCAGGCGGCCTTCCAGTATCAGCAGTTAACCAGGATTGTGAAGACGATGCTGACGATTCTCTGCTGGCAGGCGAAGTACACGGCCGCCCAGCCCCTGGACACGGAAATTCGCTTTGGCCGGCTGGGAGCCGCCAAGGAGGATGACCTACGGCCGCTGGAATACCCGCTGCGGCCAGCCAACACCCACGTTTACCTGCGGGGGCGGATTGACCGGATCGACCAGCTTAACCAGGACAACAAGGATTACCTGACGGTCGTCGACTACAAGTCCGGCAACCGGACCTTTGACCTGACGGCGGCCTATTACGGGCTATCGCTCCAGCTATTGGCCTACCTGAACGCCATCAGCAGCAACCGGCACCAGTTGCCGGCTCGGCTCAACCCAACGGCGGGCGACCTGCAGCTAGCAGGGGCCCTTTACCTGCATTTGAGCAACCCGGTAATCAATGCCGCTAAGCTCAAACCCGGCACGGACCTGGACACGGTACGGATGCAGCAGCACCAGTACAAGGGGCTGCTGCTCAATGATCCGGCGCTCTTGAAACAACTCGACAAGAACCTCGACCAGCAAAAGTCGCTTCTGTACCCGCTCCGGGAACGGGGGGACAAGATCCTTGGCAATAAGGATGCCCTCTTGGTCACTCCTGACCAGCTTGCCTGGCTGCAAGACCGTAACAAGCAGCTGATTATCGGTGCCGGCAACGACATCGTCGCGGGGAAGGTCGCCCTCAAGCCGTACCGCTTACTGACCGGCAGTAATTGGCAAACCGGTCTCGACTACACCGACTTCGGTGATATTTACCAGTTTGATAACATGCTCGACCAGCAGAATTACCGGCAGCTGGACCCCCGTTTGGCCCAGGACGAATTCGACCAGCTGGCCGCCGACGATGAAGAGAAAGGAGACAAGTAATGGCAGACTTTAAGCCCACCCCGGCCCAACAACAAGCAATCAGTGACCGGGACCAGAACATTATCGTGTCCGCGTCGGCCGGCTCGGGGAAAACCGCCGTGCTCGTCAACCGGGCCGTGGACATGATCAAGGAGGGCCGGGCGACAGTCGATCGGATGCTGTTGGTGACCTTTACCGACGCGGCCGCCAAGAATATGCGGGACAAGATCCGCCAGCGGATGCAGGAGGTTGCCCAGGCTGAACCCCGCTTGCGGGACCTGATGAATGAACAGGTCAACCGGCTAGCGGTGGCTGACATCAGCACCATTCACGCCTTCTGTTTGAAGCTGATCAAACGCTACTACTTCTTAATTGGCTTGGACCCGCAATTTCGCCTGCTGACCGATGATACCGAGCGTCTCCTGCTCCAGGAGGACGTCCTCCACCAGGTCAACGAACAATTTTACGCGTCGGCCGACGAGGAAAGTGACGATGCCGCCTCCTTTGGCCAGCTGGTGCTTAATTTTTCTAGTGACCGGGACGACCAGGGTTTAAACGACCTGGTCCTCAAACTGATGGAGATTGCCAACGCCCAGCCAGATCCCGAGCAGTGGCTGGCCCAGTTGCCAACCAGCTACCAACTCAATGGTCCGGTGCTCGACTCGGCCTTTTACCAACACCAGCTCCTGCCCCTGGTTCTGCAACGGCTTGACCAGCTCTGCCACGACTTTGCGGAGTTGACCCAGCGTGCTGACCAGGAGGGGCTGAGTAAGGCCCGGGAAGTCTTGGAAGATGACCAGGCGGTCCTGACCCAGCTCCAAGCGGCCCTCGACCCGGCCCACCTGACCAGCGACCAGCTCCAAGCCATCCTTGGCGGAGTGTCGTTTGGCAGCTTTAGCGGGCGGCCGAAAAAGGGGGCCGCTGGCTATGATGACTTTAAGGCCCTCAACCAGGAGCGCAACCAGCTGAAAAAGGAGTGGCCGACCGTAGCCGCCACGGTGGCGGATAAGGATGCCGCCCTTGCCCAGCTGGACCAATTTAGCGCCCGTTTCCAAGGGTTACGTGACCGGGCTGTAGCGGCCCAGCTTGATGACAAAACACTGATTTCCCTGGACAAGGACCTCCAGCAGTTTGCCCAGGCCCGGCAGCTGCTCGTGCCCAACTCCTGGAACGCGGTTCGGGCGATTATTCGCGGGGCCAAGTTTCGGACGATGGCGGGGAAACCCAAGGGGGACCCGGTAGCGGCCGACGTTTACGCTACCCTGACCGCTTCCCGCCAGGCCCTGAAAAAGCAGCTGACGGGCATTCAGGACAGTTTCTTTGCCTACGATGAGGACCAGTTTCAGGAAATTTCCCACCAATCTCAGCGCCTGCTGACCAAGCTCAGCCAGGTGACTGTGGCCTTTCGCCGGGCCTACCAGCAGGTTAAGCTGAGCCGGCACGTCTTAGAGTTCAGTGACCTTGAGCACTACGCCTACCAGATTTTGACCCCACCGGCGGACCAGCCCGACTGGCAGGAACTGGTAGCGAACTTACAACGGCACTACCAGGAGATCATGGTCGACGAATACCAGGACACCAACCGTCTGCAGGAAGCAATCCTGACCCGGTTGACCAACCCGGCCCAGCATAATATGTTCATGGTCGGCGACGTCAAGCAGTCCATTTACCGCTTCCGCCAGGCCGACCCGTCACTCTTCCTGCATAAGTACCAGCGTTATCGTCAGCCGGGAGCCGGGGACGAGGCAATTGTCCTCGGGGAAAACTTCCGCTCGATGAGCAACGTTACCGACTTTACCAACCTCCTCTTCGCCCAGTTGATGGGGGCGGACGTTGGTGAAATTGAATATGACCAGGCGGCCCACCTCAAATACGCGGCCACCTACTACGAAACAGCTGACAACCAGCCCCGGCCGACGGAGATCCTGCTCTACGACGCCAACGCGGACCAGGATGCCATTAAGGAATCCCCGGACCAGCATGAGGATGACAAGCTGGCGGGTGAACTGAAGATGGTCGGAATGCGGATTAAGCAGATGGTTGCTAACGAGGAACAGATTTTTGACCCCGCGACCCAGCAATTGCGGCCGGTTAACTATGGCGACATTGTCCTGCTGGAACGGACGAAGAGTATCAATAATACCCTAATGGAGGAATTCAGCAAGCTGGAAATTCCGCTGACCGTCCATGACGTTGAGAGCTACTTCCAGGCGACCGAGGTCCGGGTGATGATGGCCCTCCTCCGGCTGATTGATAACCCCCACCAGGATATCCCGCTGGTGGCCGTACTCCGGTCGCCACTGGTGGGCTTATCGACCAAGGAGCTGGCCTTTATTCGCCTGCAAAACCGGTCGGCAAACTACTACGGCGCCCTGCAAACCTTTAAGAGCAACTATGCCAATGCCGACCGGCACCTGATTAAGCCGGAGCTGTTAAACGCAGCGGCGACGGCTGACCAGCCCGACCCGGTGGCGGTCCTCTATGACAAGGTCAGCCACTTTTTGGACCAGCTGGCAACCTTCCGCCAAACGGCCCAGCAGCAGTCCTTGGTGGACCTGATTTGGCAAATTTATAACGAGACCGGCTACCTGGACTACGTGGGCGCAATGCCTGGCGGGGCGCAACGGCAGGCGAACCTGCACGCCTTTTACCAGCGGGCCCATGACTACGAACAGAGTAGTTTCAAGGGCCTCTACCAGTTCATCCGCTTCATTGAAAAAATGCAGGAACACGATAAGGACCTGGGAGTGGCACCGACCCAGCTGGTCAAGAACACCGTCAACGTGATGACAATCCACGGTAGCAAGGGGTTGCAATTCCCAATTGTCTTCCTGATTGACGCGACCCACGGCTTTAACCAGCAGGCGACCCGGGAGACAGCGGTGGTCGATGCCGTCAACAAGGTCGGGATTGAGTACACCGACCCGGAAGAGGTGCGCTACGATACGCCCCAGCGGCAGGCCATCATCAGTGCCGTCCAGCAGGGGGAACGGGCCGAAGACCTCCGGGTGCTGTACGTGGCTTTGACCCGGGCCGAGCAACGTCTGATTATTACCGGGTCATTTAATGAAGAAAATCGCCGGCAAAACCTTGCCAGCGCCTGGACCCGTTGGCAAAAGGCCTTCCAGTCACCAGCAACCCTGCTTGGCCCCCAGCTCCGGGTCAATGCCCGGTCCTTTATGGATTGGATTGGGTTGGCCCTGGCCCGGTCGACCGAATTTCGGGCAAAGCAGGTGGCACCAGCGGGGATGGAACTGGACGAAAGCGCTATGGCGGACTACCAGCACTACCAGCCGCTCTTTGCCGGCCAGCGTTTCACCGTAGGGTGCTATACCGCTGCGGACGTTACGGAAAAGTTAGCCAGCCTGCAAGAGCAACGTGAAGAAACTGTGCTGACGGACCAGACTGCAATCGACCAGGAGCAGTTGAAGCAAATCAAGCAGCTGCTTGAGGCGCGCTACCCGTACCAGGTAGCGACGAAGACCACGGCCTACCAGTCCGTGACCGATGTCAAGCGGCTCTTTGAATACCCTGATAACGCGGTGGAGGCCCAGTGGGACTACGAGCAGCAGCAACGGGAAAAACAGGCCCAGGGGATTTACTTTAACAACCACTTCGCAGAACCAGCCTTTATTAAACAAGCGGATGAGCAGCCGACAGCGACAACCATCGGGACGGCCACCCACTTAGTTTTCCAGAAGCTGCCCTTAACGGCGGGGGAGGTCAGTCCGACCCTGGTGGCAGATGAAGTCCAACGGCTCGTGGATCAGGGACTAATGACCCCGGCGGTGGCGGCCAAAATCAACGTCACCGGGGTCGCTCGCTTCTTCCAAACGGCCGTGGGTCAGCAGGTTCTGGCGGCTCCTGAGCACTACCACCGGGAAGAGCCTTTTGCAATGGTGATGAACGGCGCGGAACTCTTTAAGGAGATCAAGACCAGCGACCAGGAGCAGGTCCTCCTCCACGGGATCGTTGACGGCTACCTGGAGACGCCGACTGGCATTATTCTAGTGGACTACAAGACCGACCACCTGCGGCCCGGCTTTGGGGAAGCGGAGATTGTTGACCGCTACCGGGGGCAGTTAAATCTTTACAAGGAGGCCTTAGGGCTGATGAAACCACTTCCGGTTGTTCAAATGGGCTTATATCTGGTAGAATCAGAACAGTTCATAACAATTTGATTATTAGTGGTGGGGGTAGTTTACTTGTCAACAATTAAAGACATTGCGCAAGCCGCAGGGGTATCGGTTTCGACCGCTTCTCGGGCGTTGAATAACAACCCGCGAATCAGCCTCAAGACCCGGCAGAGGGTGAAAGAGATTGCTGATCAGCTGGGCTATCTGCCGAACTATAACGCGCAGAATTTGACCCGAGGCGAGTCGAACATGGTGGGGCTGGTTTTCCCAGTTACCAGCGATACGGCCCCTGCAAACCCCTTCCACATTGACCTGATGCGGGGAATCAGCGTGGCCTTAAAACCCCTCCACTACGAGATGGTGGTGGCAATTGCACCAACCGCTGACGAGTTGTTGGAGAGCGTCCAGTCGATGGTCAACCAGTCCAAGGTCCATAACTTCCTTGTCTTCTACACGGCGGAAAATGACCCGGTGACGAACTACCTGCGTGAGCACCAGCTAAACTTTGTGGTCATCGGTCACCCAACTGCTAACCACCCCGACCGGTACGTCGATAACGATAACGTCGCGGCGGGGGAGGAGGCAACGGCCCACCTGCTAGATAAGCACCCGGTCAACCACCCGGCCTTTTTACAGTCGGCTGACGACTGGATCTACGAACATTCCCGCCGGCTTGGCTATGAGGCCTGCCTGGAAGGACGGGGTCTAACCGCGTATACTTGGCGCTGCCAGGATGGTGGGGAGTTGGTGACCGACTTCTTGGCGGCCCACCCAGAGGTCGATTCGCTGGTCTGTGCCGATGACCTGCTGTTGGTGCGGATCAATGACCAGTTGCAGTCGACGGGCTTCCCGGTAGTTTGCTTTAATAATAGCCGGCTGGTGGGGATGCTCCTGCGTGACAACGAGCGGATTGATATGCAACCGCGGAAGTTAGGGCAGGAGGCGGTCAACCTCTTGTTTGACCCGGCTGCCCACCACCGCATTGTGGACTTTACCATTTACGACTAACTCGGTAAGTGATCGCGCATTGCCGCTAAGTATGCTAGAATACTGATGATAATTTGATAACGAATGACGTCCATTGCGGGCACCCTTCTGTAATAGCACGGGGAGAGAGTGGGACAGAACTAGCTTGTCTAGTTCATTGTCCCACCTCCGCAAGGATGGCTAGGTTGGTCAAGGGCTAGCTTGTCAGCCCTTGAACTGCCAGCCATCTACTGCGCTGTTGCAGTATTATCTATGAAGTAGCAAAGACTGGGATAATTCTCAGTCTTTTTTTCATGCAATTATCAAAACTAATCTTGGAGGAACCTTTATGAAACAGCAATCCACCACCATTGAAGCCTGGGTGATCGTGGCAGTCGTCGCGGCGGGGATCATGTCCTTTGCCGGGGTGGTTGTCGAGACCGCCGTCAACATTTCCTTTCCGACCCTGATGCGTGAATTTGGCGTGTCCACTAGTTTGGTCCAGTGGATGACGACAATTTGTCTGCTGACCATTTCACTGACGGTGCCGCTCTCGGCCTACCTCAAACGGCGCTTTAAGACAAAGCACCTCTTCGTCTTTGCTAACCTGACTTTTATCTGTGGCCTCTTGATTGATATTCTTGCTCCCAATTTCGGCCTGCTCCTGCTCGGTCGTTTGGTGCAGGGAATCGGCACCGGGGTTGCGTTGCCCCTAATGTTTAACATCATCCTTGACTGGGTTCCGCAAAACCGGGTCGGCATGATGATGGGCGTGGGGACGATGATTACGGGAATTGCCCCGGCAATTGGACCGACTTACGGGGGCCTCTTGGTCAATAGCCTCGGCTGGCGCTGGATTTTCATCTTCCTCCTTCCATTGTTAATCGTTTCTTTAGTGATGGGGCTGTTCACAATCCGCCAGCAGACTTCCTGTACCCGTCCCCGCTTTGACTGGTGGGGATTAGTCAGTCTCGTCTTGATGTTCGTTGGGCTCACGATGGGCTTTGCCAACATGGGTAGCCAGCCGTTCTGGTCACTGCTGGTGGCGAGCAGTTTTGTCCTTGGCCTCCTGGGGACCGGCGCCTTTGTCCATCGTTCCCTGGCAGTCAGCGCGCCCATCATCAACCTGCGGATTTTCCGGAACAGCAGTTTTGCACGCCTGGCGCTCGGATTCCTGCTCTTCCAGCTTGTTGCCCTGGGGCTCTCATTCCTGTTGCCTAATTACATCCAGCTCACCAACTACGCGACGGCCATGACGGCGGGCCTGGTTGTCCTTCCCGGCGCCGCCCTGGGTGCCATCACCGGGCCGTTTGGTGGCCGCCTGCTCGACCAATGGGGCGCCCGCCGCCCGGTCCTGGCTGGTTCGGGACTCAGCTGGTTGGCGGTAATCGGTCTGGCCTTTCTAGCGGGCGGGTTGCTCAGCAATGGCCTGATTGTTTTCCTTTATGCCTGCTTCATGCTGGGGATTGGCCTTTCTTTTGGCAATATCATGACCAGTGCCCTTGCCAGTCTGCCGGACGCGGAAAACGGGGACGGGAACGCCATCCTGAATACGCTCCAGCAGTTTTCCGGGGCGGTCGGGACGTCAGTCGTTTCTGCAATCGTGGCCGCGAGCCAGCGCAACCACCAGCTTTCCCTGGCCCAAACGACCGCAGCTGGGACCCAGCACGCCCTAGTGGTCCTCGTCGTAGTTCTGGCAGCCGAATTGGTAATTGTCGCGGTGACCTTGCCGCGGCACCGGCGGGTGTAATTATTAAGAAATTCTCCAGATAAGCCGTAGAATTTGCAGTTCTAGTGGTAAATCGGTAAACTTTCTTTGTATGAGACTACGTGAGCTTGGAGGAAGAAATTGATGGAAGAAGTATACATTGTGGCAGCGCAGCGGACACCGATCGGCAAGTTTGGCGGGGCCCTCGCACCACTAACGGCAGCTCAGCTCGGGGCGGCGGCAATCAAGGGTGCCCTGGCGGCCAGCGGGCTGGCAGCAGAGAAGGTCGACCAGGTCCTGATGGGGAACGTCATCCAGGCTGGCGGTGGTCAAAACCCGGCTCGCCAAGCAGCCATTGCGGCGGGACTCCCCCAATCAGTTCCGGCCATCACGATCAACGATGTGTGTGCTTCGGGGATGTCCAGTATCAACCTGGGCGCTAGTCTGATTCAATCCGGCCAGGCTCAAGTAATTGTCGCCGGGGGGATGGAAAGCATGTCCAATGCGCCCTACCTCCTGCAACGGGCACGGCAGGGTTACCGTTTCGGTGACGGCCAGCTGGTCGACGCCCTCCAGCGTGACGGCTTGAATGACGCTTGGGGCGGCTACCCAATGGGGATGACCGCTGAAAACGTCAATGACCGCTACCAGGTTAGCCGGGAAGAGCAGGACCAGTTTGCCCTGACCAGCCACCAGCGGGCGGTCGCGGCGCAACGCCAGCACGCCTTCGATGATGAGATTGTCCCGGTGATGGTGCAACGCCGCAAGCAAACCGTGGTAGTGGACCAAGACGAGTCCCCACGGCCTGACACTTCACTATCCGTGTTAAGCAAACTCAAGCCAGTCTTCAAGCCGAATGGGTCGGTGACGGCGGGGAACTCCTCCGGCTTAAATGACGGCGGGGCGGCCGTAATCCTGGCATCCCGGGAAGCGGTGGAAAAGTACCAGCTCCGGCCGCTAGCTCAATGGCGGGCGTCGTCCTTGGTCGGCTTAGACCCGCAGTTGATGGGGCTGGGACCTTACTATGCCGTCAGCAAACTCTTCCAGACAACCGAGCTGACGGAAAAAGACGTCGATATCTTTGAACTGAACGAGGCCTTTGCCAGCCAGACGCTTGTCAGCCAGCGCCTGCTTAAATTGCCGGCGGCCAAGGTCAACCCGTATGGCGGTGCGATTGCCCTGGGGCACCCCCTTGGTTGCTCCGGTGCCCGGATTATTGTCACCCTGGTTCACCAATTGTGGAGCCTTAACCAGCGGGTCGGGGTAGCCAGCCTCTGCGTCGGTGGCGGAATGGGCGCTGCCACTTTGATTACAAGATAAAAAGCCGTGTGCCAAATCAAGTGGTCACGGCTTTTTCTTCGCCTTCATAATGAAAACGGTTAATTATTTTTGCGCAAACGGTTGCACAATTCAAACTAATCTGTTATATTATTATTGCAATTTGATATGAAACGTTTTCAAAAACGCGTGATAGTTAGGAATTGTTGTATAAAGGAGTTGTTTAGTAATGAGTGAAAAGTCTACTGCGGCTGGCTTACCTGCGCTCTCTAAGTCAACCATCTGGATGATTAACTTCGGGTTCTTGGGTGTCCAGACCGCCTTCACTTTGCAAAGTTCGCAAATGAGTCGGATCTTCCAAACCATTGGTGCCGACCCGAACAACCTGGGCTGGTTCTTCATCCTGCCACCACTGATGGGGTTGGTTGTTCAACCAATCGTTGGTTACTACTCTGACCGGACCTGGGCACCAAAGCTCGGTGGACGGCGGCTGCCATACCTGCTCTTGGGGATGATTGTAGCCGTGATCGTGATGCTACTGTTGCCAAACTCTGGGAGCTTCGGCTTCGGTTACGGGTCACTAGCGGCCCTCTGGTTTGGTGCCATCACCGTGGCCTTCCTGGACCTGTCATCTAACGTGGCAATGCAGCCATTCAAGATGATGGTTGGGGACATGGTCAACGATGACCAGAAGAGTTACGCCTACGGGATCCAGAGTTTCTTGTCCAACACTGGTGCCGTTTTGGCCGCTATCTTCCCATTCCTGTTCACTTGGTTTGGTGTTAAGAACATCGCGCCAAAGGGTGTCGTTCCAGATTCAGTTAAGGTCGCCTTCTACGTTGGTGCCGCACTGCTGGTCATCACCAGTCTCTTTACCGTTTTCCGGGTTCACGAATACGACCCAGCTACTTACGCAAAGTACCACGGTATTTCCGAAGAGGATAACAAGGAGGGTGGTAACTGGTTCACCCTGCTGAAGCACGCGCCAAAGGCCTTCTGGACCGTTACCCTGGTTCAATTCTTCTGCTGGTTTGCCTTCCAATACCTCTGGACTTACTCCGCTGGGGCCATTGCCCAGAACGTTTGGAACACGCATGATGCTACTTCAGCTGGCTACCAGGCCGCTGGTAACTGGTACGGTGTTTTAGCCGCCGTCCAATCCATCGCTGCCGTTGTTTGGTCATATGTTTTGGCGAAGGTACCAAACAAATACCACAAGTACGGTTACGCCGGCAGTCTGCTGCTCGGGGCCCTCGGTTTCCTGTCAGTCTTCTTCATCCATGACCAATGGACGCTGATTGTTTCCTACATCCTGGTTGGGATTGCTTGGGCTGGTATGAACACTTACCCACTGACCATCGTTACGAACGCCCTGACTGGTAAGCACATGGGTACTTACCTCGGCCTCTTCAATGGTTCAATCTGCCTTCCACAAATCGTGGCTTCACTGCTTAGCTTTGCACTGTTCCCACTGCTGGGCTCTTCCCAAGTCAACATGTTCATCGCTGGTGCGGTTGTCATGGCCTTGGCTGCCCTCTCGGTTGGTACGATTAAGGAAACCTACGCCGAATAAATTAATCTCGCTGTAAAACGCTGTTATAATGAGGAATGAGGCGGGAGCCAGCGCTGCTTCCACCTTGTCCACTGTCGAATCAAAATATTTGAGAGGTTGAGCTAGTTCCCAGCCTCTTGTGATAGAGAAAGGACTTGAATTGAATGAAACGGACTTTTGACATTGCCCCATGGCACGTTGCTACCAAGAACTGGGATCCGCAAGACAAGCGTATCCAGGAATCAATGACCAGTTTGGCAAACGAAAACCTCGGGATGCGGGGCTTCTTTGAAGAAGGTTACTCCGGTGACTGCATGGAAGGGGTCTATCTCGGTGGTGTTTGGTTCCCTGACAAGACCCGTGTTGGTTGGTGGAAGAACGGTTATCCAAAGTACTTCGGTAAGATGATCAACGCGGTCAACTTCATGAAGCTGATCATCAAGGTTAACGGCGAACAGCTGGACCTGGCTAAGCAAACGCCAAAGGACTTCAAGCTGGACCTCGACATGAAGCGCGGCGTCCTCGAACGTGAATTCACCGTTGAAATCGGTGGTACCGAAATGTACTTCAACTTTGAACGGTTCGTTTCCGTTACCCAGAAGGAATTAGTGGGTCAACGGCTCCACATCAAGAACCGTGGTGACAGCGATGCAAAGGTTGAAATCACCAGCATGATTGACGCCGACGTTTACAACGAAGACGCTAACTACGACGAACAATTCTGGAACGTTTTGGGCAAGAGCGCCCAGGGCGAACACGCCGAACTGACTTCCATGACGAAGAAGAACGACTTCGGAACGCCACAATTTACTGTTGGCATGAAGACGACTTCCAAGACCAACCTGGACCACGTGGGTGACGGTACTGACGACAAGGATGCTTACAACACCTTTGCCGGCACTGTTGCTGCGGGCAAGGAAGTTAACTTTGAAAAGCGGACGGTCGTTGTTACTTCCCGGGACTTCGATGGTCAGGAAGCCATTGAAAAGCACCTGGACGAACTGAGTGCCCAACTCGACGCCCAGAGCTTCGACGACCTGCTCGACCCCCACGTTAAGGAATGGGCTGACCGCTGGACCAAGTCTGACGTTGAAATTGACGGTGACGAAGGGGCCCAACAAGGTATTCGCTTCAACCTCTTCCAACTCTTCTCCACTTACTACGGTCAAGATTACCGGCTGAACATCTCACCAAAGGGCTTCACTGGTGAAAAGTACGGTGGTGCTACTTACTGGGATACCGAAGCCTACTGTATTCCGGTTTACCTGGGGGTTGCCAACCCAGAAGTTGCTCGTAACCTGCTGATGTACCGTTACAAGCAACTGGATGGTGCTTACGTCAACGCCCAACAACAGGGCTTGAAGGGTGCACTGTTCCCAATGGTTACCTTCAACGGGATCGAATGTCACAACGAATGGGAAATTACCTTCGAAGAAATCCACCGGAACGGGGACATTGCCTACGCCATCTACCTGTACACTAAGTACACCGGCGACAAGTCATACGTCCTCCACGAAGGTGCCAAGGTTCTGACCGAAATTTCACGGTTCTGGGCTGACCGGGTTCACTACTCACAAAACAAGAACAAGTACATGCTCCACGCCGTTACTGGTCCGGACGAATACGACAACAACGTAAACAACGACTGGT
The DNA here is from genome assembly GCF_025311495.1 of Limosilactobacillus oris. Lineage (NCBI taxonomy): Bacteria > Bacillati > Bacillota > Bacilli > Lactobacillales > Lactobacillaceae > Limosilactobacillus > Limosilactobacillus oris. The sequence continues at coordinate 1,419,968 of NZ_CP104398.1, forward strand.
ACACCAACCTGCTTTGCCGGTGGACGCTCCAATACACGCTGGAAATCCTGGATCAGGTTGACCCAGAGGTTGCTAAGAAACTTGACGTTTCCGAAGACGAAAAGCGGCGTTGGAAGGGCATTGCCGACAACATGTACCTGCCATACGACAAGCAACGGGACATCTTCCCAGAAAACGACGGCTTCATGGACAAGGACCTGACGCCAGTTTCCGAAATTCCAAGTGACCAACTGCCACTGAACCAAAACTGGTCGTGGGACCGGATCTTACGTTCACCATACGTAAAGCAGGGTGACGTCATCCAGGGTCTCTGGGACTTCATCGACGACTTTACGAAGGAACAAAAGAAGCACAACTTTGACTTCTACGAACAATTCACCGTTCACGAATCAAGTCTGTCTGCTTCCGTATACTCCATCATTGCCGCTGACCTGGGTTACGAAGACAAGGCCGTTGAACTGTACGAACGGTCGGCTCGGCTTGACCTGGACAACTACAACAACGATACTTCCGACGGTCTGCACATCACTTCGATGACTGGTAGCTGGCTGGACATCGTTCAAGGGTTCGCTGGGATGCGGGTTCGTGGCAACGAACTGCACTACGCACCATTCCTGCCAAAGAAGTGGAACTCCTACCAATTCCGTCAGATGTTCCGTGGCCGGATCCTGAAGGTCAAGGTTGACAAGCACGGTACGAAGATCGACTTGGTATCCGGTGACCCAATCACGATTGATCTGGATGGCAAGAAGCTGGAATTAAAGTAATAGCGGAGGCATTTAGAGAATGAAGTTTGAAGACTTGAAGGGTTTTGCCTTTGACCTTGACGGGGTAATTGCTGACACTGCCCGGTTCCACGGTCAGGCTTGGCACCAACTCGCTGACAAGGTCGGCACCGAATGGACGCCTGAACTGGCGGACAGCCTTAAAGGGGTTAGCCGGATGGACTCCTTGGAACTGATCTTAAAGGCGGGCGGTCACGAAAATGACTACACCCAGGAAGAAAAAGAAGCCCTGGCAACCGAAAAGAACGACAACTACATCAAGTTAGTTGAAACCTTGACGCCAGCGGACATCCTTCCCGGGATGAAGAACCTGTTGGATGAATTAAAGGACAACGGCTACCACATTGTTTTGGCATCCGCATCCAAGAACGCACCAAAGGTTTTGAAGTACCTGCAGATTACCGATTACTTTGAGGGAATCGTGGATCCCGCTAAGCTGAGTCACGGTAAGCCGGACCCAGAAATTTATAGCGAGGCCGCGAAGCTGATGAACCTGCCTGCCAACCAGGTGGCCGGATTGGAAGACGCCCAAGCAGGGGTGGAATCCATCAACCGGGCAGGCGAGGTGTCAATTGGCTTTGGCGCGTCACTCAAGGACGCGGCGGTCAAGTTTGACGATACCAGTGAAGTTTCATTGGCTGCCATCAAGGAGCAAATGGCCTAACATCCTTTATACAACCTATCAATCACATTGCTATTTGCTTCTGAGCAACGGGTCGACCGGATTTCCGGCTGGCCCGTTTGTTGCTTGGAGGAATTATGCGAAAAATAAAATTAGCAATCCTAACTATCCTGCTGGTCCTTACTAGCAGTTCAACTGTTGGGGCGGCCCAGCGGCAGCTGACGGACCAGCAGCTCGGTATTCTAGTGAGCTTGGCAGTCGATTCTTGCTGGGTACGGCAGGAAGCCGCCAGCCAGTCCCTGGTCTACGGAGTCGTCCACCCTGCTGACCAGGTGCCGACTGGCGTTACTGACGATGATAGCTATATCGTGGCCCGCGATGGCCGCGCCCCGGCAGTCGTGTATTACCGGGTAGGTGCTAACCAGCATGTTCAGGTTACTTATCCGCCGGCTGGCAAGGGGCGGTTGCGAACGGCTGATTTCACCGTTAAGCAACTGCGACGTCGCTTTTTCCGGACGGCGGCCCAACGAAAGCGGGTCAACGCCTACGTCGGGAGTTTGCAAACAGAGTAGTCGGCGATTTCCATCGTTGCCGGGTAGCTCACCATGGCCATGCTAGTTAATCCCGTGGAGACCTGCCATGGTCCCGGGAAAAGTTATATAATTAAAAGTAAGCGAAATGGAAAGGATGGTTGTGATGGTCGAACTAAAAAATATTAATTCACTGTACCACTTAAATAATGGGGTTAAGATTCCCTGCGTTGGCTACGGAACTTTTCGGACGCCCGCTGATGTAGCTGAGCAGGCTGTGGCGGACGCTATTGACGTTGGCTACCGGTTGATCGATACGGCTGCCGTGTACGGCAACGAGGAAGCGGTCGGTCGCGGAATCAAGGACTCGGGGATTAATCGCCACCGGCTCTTTGTGACCAGCAAGCTCTGGAATGACCACCGGGGCTATGACAAGGCCAAGCAGGCCCTGGACGAAACGTTGGAACGTTTGCAGATGGACTACCTGGACCTCTACCTGATCCACTGGCCGGCGAACGAAAAGCAGTTCGGTGACCGGGCTGCGGAAATTAACGCCGAAACCTGGCGGGCAATGGAGGAGGCCTACCACGAAGGTAAAATTCGTGCCCTGGGGGTAAGCAACTTCATGCCCCACCACATTATTGAACTGATGAAGACTGCGGAGGTGGCTCCCGCCGTTGACCAAATTGAAGTTCACCCTGGCTGGCCCCATGTCGAGGAAGTTAAGTATCTGCAAGCCCACAATATCCTGGTAGAAGGGTGGGCACCGCTGGGTGGTCAGGGTGCCAAGGTAATGACCAACCCCACGATTTTGCAGCTGGCTGAAAAGTACGATAAGACGCCGGCCCAGCTGTGCTTGCGCTGTCTGATCCAGCGGGGTGTCCTGCCATTGCCAAAGTCAGTCCACAAGGAACGGATGGTCCAAAACACCCAGCTCTTTGACTTTGAAATCAGTGACGAGGATATGCAAAAGATTACCGCCTTGCCAAACCTGGGCGGCCAGTGCGCAGACCCGGACGCGGTTGACTTTTAGAAGGGATGGTTAAAGTCAGTGCAATTCATTAACACAACACCGGACGTTGACTTGGCGGAAAATATCGTCGAGACGTCCCACCAGACCGTTACCCATTTGGTGATCCCAGCGGGGAAAACTGTCCCCAAGCACCACGTTCCTGAAGACGTGGTAGTTGTGCCGATCAAGGGCCGGATCGTTTTTGAAGATGTCAGCAACGGGACTGCCCAGACCCTTGTCCCAGGCGACATTGTCAAGCTGGCGCCAAACGAGTGGCACGCCTTAGAGGCAGTTACGGATACGGAAGTAATGGTAATTAAATCCCAGCTCGCCGATTAGCGAGGAATAATTAACACCAGAAGAGCGGCTGGAAAGCCGGTTTTCTGGTGTTTTTGTTCACTCTCTGCCCCGGATTGTTTTATGATAGAGGTAGTGAATTTTTGATAAGGAAATGATAGAAAATGGCAGACGGGAAGAAAGAGACGATTTTTTCGAAGGACGTTGTGCTGGTAATGGCCGCGGCGTTCTTTTTCATGTTTAGCAATATGTACTGTAATCCGTTGATTAACGGCTATGCGAAAAGCCTTGGGGCCAGCAGTGCCTTCGCCGGGGTCATTGTCGGGATGATGAGCATTGTCGCGATGTTTTTGCGGCCAATCGCGGGTAACCTGACTGACCGCTTTTCCAAGTACCAGCTGTCCTTGATTGGGGGCCTGTTATCGTTTGCCGGCGTCATGGGCTATGTGTTGACCCCGAATAGCGGGATGCTGCTCCTCTTCCGGCTGATCAACGGCTTGGGTTATGTCCTCTGTACGGTCTGCATGACGACCTGGCTCTCCTACCTGGTACCCTTTTCCCACGTCGGTGAGGCGATGAGTTTTTACGGGCTGATGAACGCTCTGGCAATGTCGCTGGCGCCGGCAATCTCGATTGACCTCTACCGGGTGATTGGCTACCGGCTGGCGATTGTGATTTCGGCTATTTCTGCCCTGCTGGTCGTTGTCACAATCCAGTTTGTTAGCAACCGGGCCGTCCCGGATCTCGCTGCCGCGCCAGCACCAGGGCTTCGGCACCTCAAGATTATCCAGCGCGACTCTTTACCCGTGGCCGCCTTGATTGCCCTCTTTGCTATCCCCTATTTTGCGACCCAGGCAGACATTGTCAGCTACGTTGAACAGCGGCACCTGAATGTGGCAGTTGGCGCCTACTTCCTGATTTACGCGGTCGTATTGCTGGCAATCCGGCTGGTGCTGCGCAACCAGTTTGATACGGTGCGCTTCGGGGTCTGGCTTGTCGGCTGTACAATTGCCACCGCCTTTTATCTGGTGATGCTAGCGATCATGGAGAATAATTGGCAGATGGCCCTGGCCGCGGCGGGGATGGCCTTGGGCTACGGAATCATTTACTCTGTTTGCCAGTCGACTGCCATGATGCTCGCGCCAGGAAACGAACGTGGACTGGCGAGCGCCACTTTCTTCGTGGGAATGGACATTGGAATGTCGCTTGGTCCGATTGCCGGGGGAATTATCGACAGTTTGCTGCCGGTAGAGTACTTCTACCCGGTAATGCTGGTGGTTGTGCCGGTAATTTTGCTGATTTACCTGGTTAACCGGCGCAAACTAAACCAGGCGGTTATCCAGCACCAGCAAGACGTTAACTAGCGGGGGCTGAGTGATGAAAAATATTTTGACTGCAATCGGCCAGCAGACCCGCGCTTTTCAACGGCACTGGCTCAGCTATTTCAGCCTATTTGTAAGTGTCGACCTGGTGATCCAGCTAATTGTAATCCCGCTTTTCCGGCTAGCGACAACCGTGATTCTGCAGGCGGCGCAAATCCCGTTTATTTCCTACCAAAACGTGGTGATAATTGCTCGCCACCACCCGCTAGTCGTTGTGGCCCTGCTGGTGGAATTGATCTGCCTGTTGCTGGTAGTCGACCTGCAATTTGCCGCGGTCCTGCTCGGCATTCGTGATATTTCCCGGGAAATGTTTACCGTCCGTGGCCTAGTTAGGGAAATTTGGGAGACGTTGCGCCGCCTGCGCCCGAGTTCGCTCCTGGTCCTAATGGTTTATTTCATTTTAGTAATCCCCTTCGCGGACCTTGTCTACCGGACGCCCCTGCTAGCAAAAATTCAGGTACCCCAGTTTATTCTCGACTACTTGACCCGCAACGGCCTACTGCTGACGGCCACGGTAATGATTTACATTGTCCTGACCTTCCTCGGCCTGCGCCTGGTTTGGGCCCTCCCCTTAATGGTTTATCAACGACTACGTCCGCGGGCGGCCTTCCGCCAAAGTTGGCAGCGAACCCAGGGGAGGCGGTGGTTAGCAGTGGCCCTGCGCTTGCTAGCCATTGGTTTTCTCGCGGTGCTGGTTATGGCGGCCTTTTACGCACTGGTAATCGGAGCTCAATGGCTGCTGGACTTCCTGCCGCAGCCAGTGGCAGCCCTGTTTGCCAACATTAACCTGCTAATCATTCAGCTGGGCAGCGAGTTGGTCACCACCTGGACCGGGGTGGTCACGGTTAGCCTGCTGTTCTTGCCGTTAACTACGGCTGCGCCAGTGACGGCCTCGCCACGGCTGGCTGCGAAGAGCAAACGGGTCTTTGCTGGCCTGATCCTGGTCGTTTTGGTGGTCGTAGCGGCTGCCGGGAACGGCCTCTACCTCTCGACAAGCCAGCACCACCGGCCGGTGACGATTTCCCACCGGGGGGTGGCGGAAGAAAATGGGGTGCAAAACACTATCCCGGCGTTGAAACGGACCCACCGCCTGCACCCGGACTACGTGGAGTTAGATGTTCACGAGACTAAGGATCAGCAATTCGTGGTCCTGCATGATGAAAACCTCAAAGAGCTCGCGGGGGTTAACAAAAGGCCGCGCCAGCTGTCGCTCAAGCAGTTGACTCGGTTGACGGTTCACGAGAATGGCCACCAGGCCAAGCTGGCTAGTTTTACCACCTACCTGCGGACTGCTGACCGTCTCCACCAGAAGCTGCTGGTGGAGATTAAGCCCACCCCGGCGGATTCACCTGGGATGGTGAAGCGGTTTGTAGATCGTTATGGCACTGACCTGATCCAGCACCATGCCCTGGTCCACTCGTTGGACTACGGGGTCGTTGAACAGCTGAAGCGGCTGGAACCACGGCTGCCGGTAATGTATATCCAGCCCTATAATTTTACCTATCCGAATACCGCGGCTAACGGGTACTCGATGGAGTATTCGACCCTTACCTATGACTTCATTACGCTGGCCCATCTGCAGGGCAAACGGGTGTATGCTTGGACTGTCAATGAGCCGGCCATTATGATGCAAATGATGTATAAGAATGCCGATGGGATCATTACCGATAACCTGGCGGAATTGAACCGGCAAATCGCCGCTTACGAGGACCAGCGCAGCTATGCCCGGCAGCTCTTAAACTACATCCTAGTCGTGCCGACTAACACGGAGTTTGCGCCTTAACGGAATTTTAAGGACTTGCCCCTAATAAAGTCAAACAAACGTTGTTAAAATAGCAAAAAGCACAAGGAGTTGGGAAAGCAATGTCGATTTACGGGCCCTATGAAGAAACCCTTAATAATATCCTGGCAGACGTTGAACAGCGGCTGGCGGAGTGGAATAACTACCAGCTGGCGGCTAACCAGCCCAAGCTGTATGAGCACTTGATCGGCCGGGTAAAGACACCCGCTAGCATGGCAGAAAAGTGCCGGCGGAAAGGCTACCCGGAGACTACGACGGCAGCCCTGCGTCAGTGCCGGGACGCGGTCGGGGTCCGGCTGGTCTGCAACTTTATTAGCGACATTACCCGCTGCCTTTCCCTGATTGAGCAGGCGGACTGGTGTACGGTAGTTAAGAAAAAGGACTACATCACCAATGCCAAACCCAACGGCTACCGGAGCTATCATCTGATTTTAGACGCGGTGGAACCATACGAGGACGTCGACGGTCAGCAACCCGGCCACTTCTTCGTGGAAGTACAGCTGCGGACGATTGCCATGGACTCCTGGGCGAGCCTGGAGCATGAGATTAAATATAAGCACCACGTTGCCAACCCAGAGCGGTTCAGCAAGGAATTGAAGCGGTGCGCCGACCAGTTAGCGTCGTGTGACGTTCAGATGCAAACGATTCGGCAGCTGGTCCAGGAAGGAGAAGAGGATAAATGAAAATTCTGCTTGCGGAAGATGAGGCCCAGCTAGCCCGGGTGCTAAAGCTGGCGATGACCAGCAGCGGCTACCAGGTTGACGCGGTCGACAATGGACAGAAGGTTGTGGACCTAGCGGCGGCCAACGCCTACGATGTGATGATTTTAGATATCATGATGCCGGTCAAAAGCGGTCTGGACGCCCTTCGTGAATTACGGGCCCGTGGTGACCGCACCTACGTCATCATGCTGACGGCGATGGCGGAGGAAGACGACCGGGTGACTGGCCTGGACACGGGGGCGGATGATTACCTGACCAAGCCTTTTTCGCTCAAGGAACTGCTGGCCCGCTTGCGGTCATTAGAACGGCGGGTCAAAAGCTATGATGACCAGGACCTGACCTTTGCCGACCTCCACCTCAATAGTGATGAGCAGGTGCTGGAAAGTCATAATTCTATCAGCCTGTCCCGAGAGGAAACCAAGATGCTCCAGTATCTGATTCATAATGCTGGAAAGGAGTTGCCGGCGGCCGACATTTTGCAGCGGGTGTGGGACGGTGACCAAGGCGCGGATGAAGAAGATGTCTGGATTAACATCTCCTACCTCCGTCACAAGCTGCAATCGATCCAATCGACGGCCGCGATCGTTGGTAAAAAAGGTGGTCCATACCTACTAAAGGGGTGAGTTGTGATGATTCAGCATTTTCGCAAAAAATTTATCCTCATTTCAACCAGCGCGCTGCTAGTCGTAATTATCACGATTATCGGCAGCATTAGTGCTGTGACCTACTTTCAAGCGCAACAGGAGGTTAACTCTGTGTTGTCGATTCTGAGTGACAATCAGGGGCGGATGCCGGCCCGTCAGGTTCCCAGCCAGTCGAACTTCTTTCCCCAGCAGCGCTTTACACGGGAAAGCCTTTCCCAGTATCGCTACTTTAGTGCCACAATTCCGCACAACGGCGACCCGATTCAGGTCGATAACCAGCACATCCTATCGGTGTCGGCGGCTACGATTCGGCAACTGGCGCAGCGTGTAGAACGGCGGAATAATGACCATGGTCAGGTCCTGTATAACAGCAACATGTATGCTTACCAGGTTCGGCGGATGGGCAAGTGCACGCTGGTCGTCTTTTTGGATGAGAGTTTGATGATGTCCCGTGCCCGTGAAATTATCAATCTGGGAGTCTTGCTGGGTGTGGTTAGCTTGGTCCTTTATACGATTATCCTGGTCCTCTTTTCCCGGCGCGCAATTCGGCCCATCATCGAGGCAGAGCAGCGGCAAAAGGAATTTATCACCAATGCTGGCCACGAGTTGAAAACGCCGTTGACGGTGATTTCTGCCAACACCGAAATGCAGGAATTGACGAATGGGGAGACGGAACTAACGACCAGCACAAAGGAGCAGGTTAGCCGGATGACCAAGCTGATCAACTACCTGGTATCGCTCGCCCGCCTGCAGGAACAGCCGCGGATGAACATCGTCCCGGTCGACGCGAGCGCGGTGGTGGACAGGGCAGTGGCGGGCTTTAAGAACGTTGCGGCCAGTGCGGGCCACCGGTTTGAAGCGGCGGTCGCGCCCGCCATTACCGTGATGGCCGACGAAAACTACCTGTATGAGTTGGTCAGCATTCTGATTGATAACGCCAATAAGTACTGTGACCCCGATGGTACCGTTAGCGTTCAGCTCGCCACGGTCAAAAAGAACGCGGTCCTGACGGTTACCAACAGCTACGCGAAGGGCGCACAAGTAAATACGAAGCGTTTTTTTGAGCGCTTTTACCGGGAAAACAAGGCCCGGACCCTGTCGAAGAAAGCGGGGTATGGAATTGGCCTGTCAATGGCGCAGACGATCGTTCACAACTTCAATGGCCGGATCAGTGCGAAGTACGCCGCTGGTCGGATTTCCCTAGTGGTGAGCTTCCGGCGGGTAACAAAGTAATAAAAAACGCAAGCGATTCGTCGCTTGCGTTTTTTATAGTCTTAGTAATCACCGTTCAAAATGGAGTTCTTGACGATAACGTAGTCGACCTTGCGAATCGCTTCCAGGTCGCGGCCACCAGCATAGGAAATCGATGACTGGAGGTCTTCTTGCATCTCCTGGAGCGTATCCTTGATGGAGCCGCGGAATGGGACCAGCATTTGTTTGCCTTCGACGTTCCGGTAGGCACCCTTCTGGACTTCCGAAGCGGAGCCCCAGTATTGCTTATACTGTTTGCCATCAATTGTAATTACGTGACCGGGAGACTCGAGGTGACCGGCCAGCATGGAGCCAATCATGACCATTGAGGCCCCGAAGCGGACGGACTTGGCGATGTCCCCGTTGTGGCGGATTCCACCGTCCGCGATGATTGGCTTCCGGGCAGCCTTGGCGCAGAGCCGGATTGCAGCCAATTGCCAGCCCCCGGTTCCGAAGCCGGTCTTGAGCTTGGTAATGCAAGCTTTGCCGGGGCCGACCCCGACCTTGGTCGCATCCGCGCCAGCGTTTTCTAAGTCCCGCACGGCTTCTGGAGTCGCAACGTTACCGGCAGTCACGAAGCTGGTCGGCAATTGCTTTTTGATGTACTGGATCATTTTAATAACAAAATCCGAATGACCATGGGCAACGTCAATCGTAATGTATTCTGGAACCGATTGTTCGGCCTTTAGCTGATCGATGAAGTTGTATTCAGCATCCTTGATGCCGACAGAAATGGAGGCAAATAGCTGCCGGTCATGCATCCGCTGAACAAAGGCCAGCCGGTCCTCGGGCTGGAAACGGTGCATGACGTAGTAGTAGCCGTTTTGCGCTAGCCAGACTGCTAAATCTTCGTCAATGACGCTTTCCATATTTGCCGGGACGACCGGGATCTTAAAGGTCCGCGGGCCAAACTGAATGCTGGTATCAGCCTCTTTCCTACTCTTGATCACACACTTATTCGGAATCAGTTGAATATCATCATAGTCGAACGTTTCCACAATAACGGCTCCTTTTCGTTAAAAAATTCCGTTAGCTATTATGCACTAAACTTTGTCCCCCGTCAATGATAATTTCGTACAATTTTGTCGATAATTTTAAAAATAGTTCGATTCATTATTGACCTTTAGGGTGAACTTCGGTAGGATAGGGAAGTAAAAACGTCTTTTTACGAAAATAAACGATGAGGTGAAAATAAATGTCATCAGTTGTTATTGTTGGTAGTCAATGGGGAGACGAAGGAAAGGGTAAGATGACCGATTACCTGAGTCAGGACGCGGATGTTGTTGTTCGTTCCCAGGGTGGTAACAATGCCGGGCACACGATTGCCTTCGATGGTAAGAAGTTCGCGCTGCGGCTGGTACCGTCCGGCATTTTTGGAAAGGACAAGTTAGCGGTAATTGGTAACGGTGTTGTTATCAACCCACCAGCCTTGTTGAAGGAATTGCATTACCTCCAAGACAACGGGATCGACATCTCGGGCCTGCGGATTTCCAGCCGTTCTCACGTTACCTTCCCTTACCACATCCTCTTGGACAAGTGCCAGGAAGAGGCTAAGGGTGATCACAAGGTCGGCACGACTAAGAACGGGATTGGCCCAACCTACATGGACAAGGTTTCCCGGGTTGGTATCCGGATGTGCGACCTGCTTGAAAAGGACACCTTCGAGACTAAGCTGCGTCGGAATCTAGCGGAAAAGAACGAGCTGTTTACCAAGCTCTACCACGTCGACCCAATCAACTTCGATGATATTTTTGAAAGCTACTACGAGTACGGTCAAGAACTGAAGAAGTACGTTACCGACACTTCCCGGATTGTCAACGATGCTCTTGATAATGGTCAACGGGTTCTCTTTGAAGGAGCCCAGGGGGTAATGCTGGACGTCGACCAGGGGACCTACCCATACGTAACTGCTTCAAACCCGATTGCCGGGGGTGTCTGCACTGGGGTTGGGGTTGGTCCAAACAAAATCAATACCGTTGTCGGTATCTGCAAGGCCTACTCGACCCGGGTCGGTGCTGGTCCGTTCCCAACTGAGCTGACGGATGAAATTGGTGACCGGATTCGTGAGACTGGTCATGAATACGGGACCGTTACCGGACGGCCACGGCGGGTCGGCTGGTTCGACAGCGTAGCCATGCGGCATGCTCGGCGGGTTTCCGGGATTTCCTGCCTCAGTTTAAACCTGTTGGACGTCCTGACTGGCTTGAAGACCGTCAAGATTTGCAAGGCTTACAAGCTGGACGGCAAGGAAATCGACTACTACCCAGCCAGCCTCAAGGAATTGGACCGTTGCGAACCAGTTTACGAGGAACTGCCGGGCTGGGATGAAGACATTACCGGGGTCAAGAAGTTTGAGGACCTGCCGGTGAACGCCCAGAACTACCTCAAGCGGGTCAGCGAGTTATCCGAAGTACCATTGGCAACTGTGTCCGTTGGTGCCGACCGGATCCAAACGATTATCGTTAAGAATCCGTGGGAATTAGCTGAATAATTAAAAAATAAGTAAGGTTTTGGCCGTGGGGCTGAAACCTTTTCTTATTTCTGCCTAAAACGCGGTACAATATTACTAAATCAACAAAATGAGGGATGAAGATGGCAAACTTGACAATTACGGTGAGCCGGCACTACCTGGACTGGCCGCTCCACCAGACAATCAACCAGGCCGACCTGGTTCGGCAGCTTGGCGTGCACGTAACCGGCAGCAATGGAGAAGATTTGACGAACAAGCTCGTGATTAACTTGACCCAGGTCAACATTGACCAACAGGGTGAGTACCCGGTGATGCTGAGCGCGATGGATGCCACCGGGCAGACGGATCAGCAGAGCGTCACCCTGCACGTCCGTCCGGCGGAACAAGTTGGCAGTCGCCAGCAGGCCGCGGCTCCGGCACAACAGACAAAGGGCAAGAAACGGAACTGGTTGTTAGCAATTTTGGCAGTTATTATCCTCCTGCTGGTATGGTGGGGAGTGAGCGCTCATCACCGTGCCCAGCAGCAGGAACAGGCCGCTAATAATGCTCAGCAAAGCAGCCAGATTTCGGATAATTCCAGTAGCATCGCTAAGCTGAGTTCCGATAACCAAAAGTTAGCTAATCAGGTTGCCCAGCTGAAGGGCGCCGCCAAGCAATACCAAAAGGATCATGACCAGCAGGCCTTGAATGAGCGGTTGGATCAAATTCAGTCGCAAAACCAGGAACTGCTTAACCAAACTCAAAACTCAACCACTAAGGAACACCTGAATGAGGTTACTAATGTTGTTAACCAGGTGCGGCAAGATCCGGATAACGGTGTTAGCGTTGTGAATGACCTGAAGAACCAGCCGGGCTTTAATCAAATTTGGACTACCGTTTCCCAGCGCCTGTCGACTTGGCTGAGTCGCTTTAGTAATTAAACGATTGACAGTAGATTGGGAGCCAATTACAATAAAATAAATAGTTTCCTTTAAGTGGCCCAGTGAGACCGGCAAGGACCGATGGAATGTTGTTCTCCGTTAGTTGCTTGTGCTGCTAACGGAGCTTTTTAGTTGGAAGAGAGAGTGGAATTAAAAAGGAGTGGCAATTATGGCACATGAAATCGTTGATGGTTCAAGTATGCAGCGGGCATTGACCCGGATTACCTACGAGATTATCGAACAAAACAAGGGGGTCGAAAACCTGGTCTTTGTGGGGATCAAGACCCGGGGAATCTACCTAGCTGAGCGGCTCGCTAAACGGTTGAATCAGCTGGAAAAGGTCGACGTTCCGGTGGCGGCCCTCGACGTGTCGCTATACCGTGATGACCGTCATGTGCCAGACCACCATATCGAACCAACCGTCAACACAAAGCAGCTTGATGTTGATATTACTGACAAGCACGTGATCCTGGTCGATGATGTGCTCTTTACCGGTCGGACAGTGCGGGCGGCCTTGGATGCCTTAATGGACATGGGCCGGCCAAAGCGGATTTCGCTGGCTGTACTGGTCGACCGAGGTCACCGGGAGTTGCCAATCCGGCCGGACTTCGTGGGGAAGAACATCCCGACTTCCTCTGACGAAACGGTTCACGTGGCTGTGGAAGAATACGATGGTCATGAGGACATTACAATTGAACATAATTAAGTAAGCAAAAAGCGGTCTAGCAATAGCTCGACCGCTTTTACGTGTCGGGGAATATTTCCCGGGAAATTATTTTTCCTTCCAGTAACGGGCATTGGTGAGGATTTGCCGGGAGCGTTCGTCAGCTGGTCGGTAACCCTTATTGAAGAGGTGCCGGAAGTACATCATGTTGTAGAAGAAGGCAAAAATGACGGAGGGAATTGGGAATTCCAACAGCCAGTTAAGGCCAAAGAACAGGGCCACCAGGGCGTAGTCCAGGTCTAAGACGATGATTAACAAGAAGTTGTAATAGTCGCCCCGAAAGAGTGCCGGTAGTGGGCCAAACCAGAGGGTCGTCCATGAGATTCCCACCTTGGCGATCCGGATGTCACCCTGATTATTAACAATCTTAGCGTAATTTGGTGGGAGGGGGAGATTATTCAAGTTAAACGGGTTTTGGTCATTATTATTGTTGTTGCCAAATGGGTTTTGCATATCTCTTGTCCACTTCTTTCTGTTAAATAATAATGATAACACATTCGGGTGACTGACACTACTTTAGTGCCGGAGAGACAGCTTGACGACGGCTTCACAGCGGGCCGTCTGGGGCATCATGTCAATGGGCTGGATGTAGTCAACGTGGTAGACGCTGGTTAGCCGCCGAAGATTACGGGCTAAGGAGGCCATTCCACAGGAAACGTAGGCAAATTTGCGGGGCTTGACCCGTAGAATCTGTTTAATCAGCTCGTCATCTAAACCGGTCCGCGGTGGATCAACGACGAGGGCGTCAAATTGCAACCCTTCATCGAGCCAGCGCGGTATCAGCTCTTCCGCCTTGCCAACTTCGTACTGGGCGTTGGCAATCCCGTTCAGCTTGGCATTGGCATTGGCGTCCGCGACGGCCTCAGGGATGACTTCCATCCCCCGGACGGCCTTCACCCGGGAGGCCAGCGAAAGACCGATGGTACCAATCCCGGCATAGGCATCAATTAAGGTGTCTTCCGGGGCGAGTTCCAGAGCTTCAGCGGCCTGCTCGTAGAGGACCTCCGTTTGTTCCGGGTTCAGCTGGAGGAAGGACCGGGCGGAGAGTTCGAAGTCGAGCCCCATCAAACTTTCGGTGATGGTCTCCTTCCCTGCCAGGTGGATCATTTGCTCACCCCAGACAAGTGGCGTATCACCGGGATTGACATTTTGCATGACGGAAACGACCTCTGGCAGTTGCTGGGCAATCGCTTCCAGGAGGGGCCGCTTGTGAATCAGCTTGGGGGTATTGGTGATCAGGGTCAGTTGGAGTTCGCCGGTTGTCCAGGATTCACGGACGACGATGGTCTTGATAATGCCGCTGTTGTGGTCTTCGTCGTAAACGGGGATTTGCAAGTCCTCAATCAATTGGACGACCGTCCGGACAACCTTCATTGTCCGCGGCATTTGAACCGCACACTCCTGCATATCAACGAGGTCATGGCTGTTAGGCTTGTACAGACCCGCCGCCACGTGACCGTCCACCATCCGGACCTGGAACTGAGCTTTGTTGCGGTAATGATATTCTTCCGGCGCCGCAATCGTCCGGCGAACGTCATATTTGCGGTAGCCGTATGGTTGAAACTTGGCGAGACTATCAAGGACGACCTGCCGCTTAAAGGCTAGCTGCTGCGGGTAGGCGAGGTTTTCCAGCTCAAACCCGCCAGCAACATTGGTGTAGCTATCCCGCGGGGTGACCCGGTGACGGCTGCGCTTGCGGATACGGTGGATGGTTGCCTCTAAGAAGCGGGGATGAATACCGGTAACTTCGGCAACCACGACTTCGCCCGGGAGCGCGCCGGGAACAAAGCAAACCTTGTGCTTGTAGTAGCCAATTCCGTGCCCATTTACGCCCAAGCGGCGAATCGTCAGCGGGAAGCGCTCCCCAATGTTAACTTCAACGTCCGTTTTTACTTGCTCTTTTGCCATGTTTTTACTCCGTTCATTATAATATCCCTTCATTTTACCATCTTCAGCCGGGGAGTGGGGATATGATAAGACTAAGATTATAACCAAATCGTTGAAAAGTATCTATTAAGTGGAAAGAATGCTAATAATTAGCCTGCTTTGGTATCGCTGGTATTGAAATTATAGTAAAATGACAGTGTGAAATGTTACATAAATAATTATAAGGAAGTGACAAGTTTGAAGATTGCTGCGATTGCAGGATCCAATGCGAACCATTCTTATAATCGAATGCTGTTAGAGTACATCGCGAAGGACTTTCGCGACACTGACGATGTTGATGTGATTGACATTCGCAAGGTTCCACTGTTTAACGAAAACTACAAGGGCAAGACACCGGACGTGGTAGCTGATATTGACCGCCGGGTAGCTGCGGCCGATGCGGTGATTATTGCCAGTCCCGAATACAACCACTCAATTACCTCCGCGCTAAAGAGTATGGTAGAGTGGCTTTCTTATGAGCTGCACCCGTTGGAGAACAAGCCCGTTATGATTATCGGGGCTTCGACCCACGAGCAGGGTTCTTCCCGTTCACAGGTTCAACTGCGGGATATCTTGATTTCTCCTGGGGTCAACGCCCACGTCTTCCAGGGGGAAGAATTCTTTATGAGCAACGTTGCCAGCTTGATGGATAAGGATGGCAACATTACTGACCCAGGGACAATCAAATTCCTCGAAAAGTGCATGCGGGAATTTAAACCCTACGCGGCGGCGATTAACGGGATGGTTGCGAAAAAGGAGGAGGCAAATAACTAATGAAAATTTTAGCGCTTGTCGGAACGAACGCAAACTTCTCCTATAACCGGATTTTACTCCAGTTCATGAAGAAACACTTCCAGCAGATGGCCGACATTGAAATTTACGAAATTAGCAAGTTGCCCGCTTTCGGGGTCGACGTCCCGCTGAGTGAGCAGACAGAGGTATGGAAACTCAAGCAGAAAGTCAAGGCTGCGGATGGGGTGGTGTTCTCCACGCCAGAATACGACCACGGGATTCCAGCAGCCCTCAAGAGCGCGACGGAATGGTTATCCTACCACACCGAAGTTTTGAAGCATAAGCCGGTGATGGTTGTTGGGGTTTCTTACGGACGGCAAGCCTCTGCCCGTTCGCAGGTTCAAATGCGGCAGATTCTGATTTCGCCTGACTGTGATGCCAACCTCCTTCCCGGAAACGAAGTGCTGATCGGTGGTGCGAGCCGGGTCTTTTCTAAAGACGGCCGCTTGATCAACGCCGAGATGCGTGACAACCTGGAAAAATGCTTTACGCACTTTATCGAATACATTCAAGTGTTTAAGAATATTACTAAGGAGGAAGCTGAGATGCCTATTAAACGCCCAACCATCAGTGATGCTTACATTAACTTCCCGACTGGCCGCTTGACTCTGAAGGAAGTTCAACAGATTTTCAGTACGATTCCGTTTGAAATTGACCTAGTAGATAGCTCTGACCGCTTTGCTTGGTACTCAGATAAGCCAAATCGGGAACACGTCCGCAGCGTGGCTTCGCTGAACGAACCGGTTACGGAATGCCACCCGCCAAAGGCTGTTCCGATCGTTATGCAAATTATCAACAGCTTCCGTGATGGTAAGAAGGATGTTGTTACCCGGCCATTATGGATGAATGGCCACCGCTCTCTGATTCAATACTACGCCCTGCGCGATGTTGACGGCCACTACCTGGGGACGATCGAATTTACGGGGAGTGTTGAATACATCCTCAACCTGTTTGAAAATGGCGGCTGGGACCAGAATCCGGATGCGATGACTGGTGCTTCCAAGCACGATGATGCTCCAGCAGACGCGGCGGCACCCGTTGCTGATGCTTCAACTGGTGCTTCGGAATCCTCTGCTGACGATGACACTGCTAGCCCTGCGGAAGCCGCGGGAACGCCAGCTGCGGATAGCGAAGATGGCGACGACGCAACGACCGGCGCCTCCGAAAGTGGCAGTGTGGATGCTGACGAAGAAACTGCCGATGCTTCTACCGGTGCCTCTGAAAACTAGGGATGGCAAGTGAATTGATGGCCCAGCAGCACAGCATGGTTCACCGGGCCCTGGGGACCAAAATTGTGCTGACGGTCTACGGGGACGAGTATTTTCCCCTGCTGAGCCAAGCGATGAAGATGATTGATGGCTACGAGGACCGGCTGACGGTCAACCGGCCGGTCTCCGAAGTGATGGCGGTCAACCAGGCTGCCGGGCGGACCCCTAAATTAGTGTCGCCGACGACCTATGAACTGATCAAGCTGGCGGTTCATTATAGTCGGGGGAATTTTGGCTTCAATGCCCTGATCGGCCCGCTGGTAAAGCTGTGGAAAATCGGTTTTACTGGGGCGAATGTTCCCAGTGACCGGGCGATTAAGGACCGGCTCCGGCTCATTGATCCCTACCAGGTGCTGCTGGATGATGATAACCGGACTGTCTACCTCGAGCAGCCGGGGATGGAATTGGACCTGGGCGGGATCGCAAAGGGCTACATTGCCGACCGGGTCCGGGACTTTTGGCTGGCTCAGGGAGTTCCTGCTGGGATCATTAACCTGGGCGGCAACCTGGTTTTTGTCGGTCAATCACCCCGGCGAGCAGACGGACAATGGATTATTGGTGTCCAGGACCCGCAGCTCAAGCGGGGACATGACCTGGAAACGGTTCGCCAGCCGGCATGCTCGGCGGTGACCTCGGGGATTTACGAACGCTTCCTGGTGAAGGACGGGCGGCGTTATCACCACCTTTTGGATCCCCGGACTGGCTACCCGCTGGAGACCGACCTTAGCAGCGTAACGGTCTTTACTGACCAGTCGGTGCTGGGTGAAATCGAGGCCAAACGGCTCTTCTTTAACGGGGCGCCGTTAGCCGGCTGGGCGAGTCACCCGGGCAACCGGGGGGCGGTTTTTATTCACAATGACGAACGCGTCGAAAATATAAATATTTAAAATGGGGGACGGCCGCTGAGCACTAGCTGTATGCTTGGCGGCCGTCTTTTTTGGTGAGAAATAATTAAATTTCGATTGCTTAATTTGAATAAATGTAATATGATAATGGCAAAATCAAACACGGAAGCATTTCAAGTAGGTTATTCAGAGAGGCCGCGGCTGGTGTGAGCGGCTGACCGAAACTCCGGTGCTGTTAAATGTGGGCGGGTAATGCCGCACGGCGGATGGCCGTTATCCATCACGAGGGTGACAGTTTGACTGTCGAACTTGGGTGGTACCGCGGAACTAAGAGCCATTTCGTCCCAAAATTTTTGAGGATGGAATGGCTCTTTTCGTTAGGAGGAATTCAGATGCTAGATATTAAGAAGATTCGTCAAAACCCAGACTTTTACAAGCAAAAGCTCGCTACCCGGGGCATTCAGGCGGAAGAAATCGATGAAGTCCTGGCCCTTGACCAAAAGCGGCGGGACCTGCTTCAGAAGACGGAAACGATGAAGGCGCAACGGAACGCCGCATCAAAGAAAATTGGTGAAGCCAAGCGCAACGGTGAATCCGCGGATGAAGCCATCAAGGAAACCCGGGAACTCGGCGATCAGATCAAGCAGCTGGACGAACAGGTCGAAGCTAACGACGAAGAACTGCACGACAAAATGTCCCGCCTGCCTAACGTTCCGCACGATGGTGTCCCGGTCAGCCTGACCGAAGACGGGGCCGTTGAACTGCGGAAGGTCGGCAAGATCCGTAACTTTGACTTTGAACCCAAGCACCACTGGGACGTTGGTGAACAGCTTGGCATCCTTGACTTTGACCGGGCAGGGAAGGTTTCTGGCTCCCGGTTCGTCTACTACCTTGGCTTGGGGGCGCAGTTGGAACGGGCCGTTTACAACTTCATGCTCGATGAACACATGAAGGATGGTTATACCGAAGTGCTGCCGCCATACATCGTTAACGCTGACTCCATGTACGGGACGGGGCAGTTCCCGAAGTTCAAGGAAGGGGTCTACCAGGTCAATGGCGAAGACATGACCCTGATTCCGACGGCGGAAGTGCCGTTGACCAACTACTACCGTGGCGAGGTCATCCCAGAAGAAGAACTGCCGGTATACGTGACTGCCCTGACGCCGTGCTTCCGTTCTGAGGCGGGGGCTGCTGGCCGGGATACCCGGGGCTTGATCCGGATGCACCAGTTCAACAAGGTCGAAATGGTGAAGTACACGAAGCCAGAGAATTCATGGGATGAACTTGAAAAGATGACGGCCAATGCCGAAAATATCCTGAAGAAGCTGGACATTCCGTACCACGTTATCACTTTGACAACGAGTGATATGTCCTTCACCGCTTCTGAGACCCACGACCTGGAGCTGTGGATGCCTGCCCAGAAGAAGTACCGGGAAGTTTCCAGCTGTTCTAACTGCTTAGACTTCCAAGCACGGCGGATGCACACTCAGTACCGGGACGAAAACGGTAAGCTGCAATACGTTCACACCCTGAACGGTTCTGGACTGGCGGTTGGCCGGACCGTGGCTGCAATCTTGGAAAATTACCAAAACGCGGACGGCTCCGTGACGATTCCAGAGGTCTTAGTACCTTACATGCACGGGGTAACCAAGATTACTAAGGAAAATGCGGTACCATTCCGGAACAAGAAGTAACTAGCAATAACAAGAGAATGAGAGAACACCGAAAATCGGCTGGCAAGCTGGTTTTCGGTGTTTGTCTTTTGCTACGCGGCAACGCGGTTGGCCTGCCTGCTAGCTGACTGCGTCCCCCTCCGCGATTTCTGTTCATTTCCACCTATGCCCTATATATAATTAATGGGGAAATAACTTTGATTTTTACGGGGGGTTATTAGTGATGGTAAACAGAAACGTTATAAGCAGCGGTTCAGCTTGCGAAAGCTCAAGATTGGCACCGTATCAG
The DNA here is from genome assembly GCF_025311495.1 of Limosilactobacillus oris. Classification (NCBI taxonomy): domain Bacteria; kingdom Bacillati; phylum Bacillota; class Bacilli; order Lactobacillales; family Lactobacillaceae; genus Limosilactobacillus; species Limosilactobacillus oris. The sequence continues at coordinate 1,439,921 of NZ_CP104398.1, forward strand.
TACTCTTGGGGGCCACTTTCTTCCTCCTTGGTGGCAATGGTTCGGTCAAGGCGGATACGGCTAACCCTGGTTCGGCCACCGTCCAAGTTTCGGCGAGTCACCAGGAGCAGGTAAACAACCAGCAGCAGACTCAGGATGCAATCAAACTGGTTCAACAGGACCTGGGCGATAATGGCGAAGTCCAGAGCGACCAGGCGGTAACGATTGATCGGACCATCCACTACCAAGAACAGGGAACTAATAAAACGCTGGCGGACGATGCTAACCAAAACATCAGTATTGTGCCCTACTACCAGCTCGGTCACGTCACGGTTAACTGCGTCGACCAAGACGAAGGTAATAAGGTTTTTGCTTCCGAACCGTTGAGTGGCCAGCGCGGGAGTGCGGTTAACTATAATCCGCAAAACACTATTCGTGATTATGAAGGTATGGGTTATGAATTAGTATCGAATGGTTATCCGCAGGACGCGACCTTTACTGGCACGCCGCAGGTCTTTACGATTGTGTTTAAGCACCGTACAACGCCGGTGGTGCCGGATAATCCAAATATTCCCCGGACATTTGCTCTTTACGCCGCGGCGAGCGCAGACCAGGACGAGGACGGTCTTTACTATGACCTTGTTCAGGGCAACAAGATTATCGCAAAGGGCTTGACGAAGGATCAGGCCTGGGCAAAACTGGCAGAAATCGTTTCGCCGGAGATTGCTGGTTACCACCTAGTAAACAATAAGCAAAAGGTGATCGACGACCTGATTGCTGACGCCCAGGCAAATAGGCACACCGTCTATACGGTCTACTACACCCGGGACCAGCAGCCAACCCCGACCCCAGCTCCAGGTGAGACACCAACGACGACCCCCTCGGAAACGCCAGTAACGCCGGAAACAACGGGCAACAAGACCGCTACTCCAGTAGGGGGACCATTAACCGTCCAGACTGGCCGGTCAGCCCTTGTTAGTGCCACTACCAAAACAGGCGGCTTCAGCAGCCCAATTGCCACAAACGGGGACGCAAGCAGGACGGGAGAGCATGCTGGGCTTAGGCGTAGCAATGCTCACCACGCTGCTTGGTCTCTTGGGAATTAAGAAACGTGAACATTAAAACGGAAACCGTTGGCGGCGATGATGGCACCGCTAGGAGTTTCTACTAAAAATAATCAGGACCCAGCTTTCGGCAGTGCCGGAGCTGGGCTTTTTTTAGGCCCGCAGCCCCGTTTTGGAAATTTACTGAGAAAGTTCTAACCAAACCAGGATTAGCCATCAAAACTGCTTAATAAAATTAAGTACTCACCTGGCCCTACATTAACTTTTCACTATTTAAGAGCGCTTTCACGTTGGATAAATACACGATTCTCGTATATCTATTCACTTCCGGCTTCACAGATGATAATGTATTATCAACGTTAAAATTTGATTAGAAAAGGAGTCGGTAGATGATGCGGAGAACGGTTTTAAGAAAGTGGCTAACCGCAGTTGTTGCAGTCGTTGGGATTGCAGTGGGGTGGTTATTAGTCGAACCACAGAGCGTGTCAGCTGCGGAACCGACTTATACTTTTGCTACTAACAACACCTTTGCCCCTTTTGAAATTCAGGATAGCAAGGGCGGCTACTCGGGGAAGAACCCCGGAATCGAAATTGAAATTCTAAAGAAAATTGCCAAGCACGAGCACTTTAAATACAAGCTCAAGCCAATGAGTTTCAATGGGGACCTGCAAGCCCTCGAAGGCGGCCAAGTGGATGCCGTGATTGCCGGAATGAGTGTGACGGACGAACGGAAAGCCAAGTTTGACTTTTCCAAAGCCTACTACACGGATGGGGTAGAAATGGCGGTTGCCAAGGACAGTAAGATTCACTCCCTCAAGCAGCTCAAGGGCAAGACTGTTTCCGCTAAGGCGGGGACCAGTGCCGCCCTTTTCTTGAAGAAGAACCAGAAGAAGTACGGCTACCAGATCAAGTACTTCGATTCCTCCAACACGATGTGGAACGACGTCAAGAACGGGAACACGGCCGCGACCTTTGATGATGGGCCGGTTCTGGAATACGGGATCAAGACTGGAGTTCCGCTGAAAATCGTGACGAAGAAGCCGATCGACGCCCAGCCGGTGGCCGTTGGTTTTCAAAAGGGCAAGAACCTCGCTCTGCAAAAGAAGATTAACAACGGGATTGACTGGCTGAACGAAACCGGTCAGATGAAACAAATCGTTGACAAGTACACCAAGAGCGACAAGACGGCGAAGTCTAGCACGGCCAGCCGGACCATCTGGGGCCTGCTGAAGGCCAACCGGGTCGCCCTCCTGAACGGGTTATGGATGACCATCCAATTGACGATCGTCGGGATTGCTTTGGCCCTGGTCTTCGGCCTGATTCTCGGGGTACTGGGAGTAATGCAGAGCAAGGTTGCCAACGCCATCTCCAGTACAATTATTTACATCTTCCGGGGGCTGCCAATGATCGTTTTGGCCTTCTTCATCTACATGGGGTTGCCAAACGTGATTGGTCATAAGGTACCGCTCTTCCTCGCTGGGGTTGTGACCCTGATGCTTGACGAAGGGGCCTACATTGGGGCCATCGTTAAGGGTGGTTTTGACGCCGTGGACCCTGGACAGTGGGAGGCAGCGCGGAGCCTTGGTTTGCCATACCGCAAGGCCCTAGTCAAGGTCGTTGCGCCGCAGGGGATTAAAATCATGGTACCGTCACTGGTCAACCAGTTCATCATTACCTTGAAAGATACGTCGATCCTGTCGGCCATCGGGGTGATGGAGCTGACCCAGACGGGGACCGTGATCATCTCGCAAAACATGGAAGGGTTCCGGATGTGGCTGATTATCGGGACAATCTACATTATCATCATTACCCTGTTAACTTGGTTGTCAAACTACATTCAAAAGAGGATGGCTTAATATGGATAAACAATATAAGGTACAAGTAAAAGACTTACACAAGAGCTACGGTAAAAACGAAGTCCTCCAGGGAATCAATTTGAACGTCTTACCGAGTGAAGTGGTCTGCATGATTGGCCCGTCTGGTTCCGGTAAGAGTACCTTCCTACGCTGCCTGAACCGGCTGGAAGTGCCGAACGGTGGTCACATTTACGTTGACGGCTATGATATTGCGGATCCGAAGATCAATATCAACAAGGTCCGGGAAAACATCGGGATGGTCTTCCAACACTTCAACCTCTTTCCGAATATGACGGTGCTGGAAAACGTGACCCTTGCGCCAATCCAGCTGAAAAAGGCCAATAAGGAACAAGCGGTCGAAGAAGCACTCCACTACCTGGAAATCGTTGGCTTAAAGGAAAAGGCAAACGTCAACCCAAAGACCCTCTCCGGGGGCCAAAAGCAGCGGGTGGCAATTGCCCGGGCCCTGGCGATGAAGCCTGACGTGATGCTCTTTGACGAACCGACTAGCGCCCTTGACCCTGAAATGGTGGGGGACGTCCTGGAAGTAATGAAGAACCTGGCAAATCAGGGGATGACAATGATTGTCGTCACCCACGAAATGGGCTTTGCCAAGCAAGTCGCCGACCGGGTCGTCTTCTTCCATGATGGCAATATCCGTGAGCAGGGGACGCCAGAACAGATTTTTGACCACCCGCAGCACGCCGATACGCAGAACTTCTTGGATAAGGTATTAAATGTTTAGTGCTTAATAAAAATAATAAATTAACGTGAACATACTTGCCTAGTGACGCCCTTGGTTTATAATACTAAGGACGTCTTAGCTGTCTTCAAGGAGGGATTCGATGGCTAATAAAAATGAACCAAAATTGGAACGATCGCTGAAAAGCCGCCATGTGATGATGATCGCGATTGGTGGTGCGATCGGGACCGGGCTGTTCTTAGGCTCTGGTGAAGCAATTAAGCAGGCCGGCCCGGCAATCATTCTTTCGTACTTAATCGTGGGAATTTTTGCCTTCTTTATGATGCGGGCCCTCGGTGAACTGATTTTAGCGGACCCGACCAAGCACTCCTTCATTGAACTGATCAAGGTGTACCTGGGCGACCGGGTCGAATTTATTGCCGGCTGGATGTACTGGGCCTGCTGGCTGACCCTGGCGATGGCCGACCTAACCGCCACCGGGATTTACCTGCGTTACTGGTTTCCCAGTCTGCCGCAGTGGGTGGGCCCGCTGGTAATCATCATTCTGCTGATGCTGGTCAACATGGTCAACGTCGGCCTCTTCGGGGAACTGGAGAGCTGGTTCTCGATGATCAAGGTAGTGGCAATTTTGCTGCTGATTGGGATCGGCGTGGTGTTGATTGTGATGCACGCCCGGGTCAACGGCCGCTTTGTTGAGCTGCAGAACCTAACCCGGTACGGGGGCTTCTTCCCGAACGGCCCGGTGAACTTCTTAATGTCTTTCCAGATGGTTGTCTTTGCCTTCGGGGGGATTGAGATGGTTGGCCTGACCGCAGGGGAAACTAAGGACCCGGAAAATGATATTCCCAAGGCGATTAACTCCCTACCAGTCCGGATTGGACTGTTCTACATCGGCTCGATGATTGCTCTGATGTCGATCTATCCGTGGTTCAAGATTGAAACAACTTCGAGCCCCTTCGTCCAAGTCTTTGCTGCCATCGGGATTCCGGCCGCGGCAGGAATCGTGAACTTCGTGGTACTGACTGCGGCGATGTCAGCAACCAACAGTGCCATTTTTAGTACCAGCCGGTCGCTCTATTCGCTTGCCCGGGGTGGCAACGCACCGCGGTCCTTCGGCAAGCTGAGCGCGAAGGTTGTGCCGAGCCGGGCCCTATGGTTTTCCTCGGCGATCCTCTTTATCATGGTGGTCCTGAACTATATCATGCCGGCGGGAATCTTTAATTTTATCGCCAGCGTCTGCACGATTACCTTTATCTACATCTGGCTAATCCTGCTCTTCGCCCACATCCGCTACCGGCAGCAGAATCCTGCTGGTGCCGCGGCCTTTAAGATGCCCGGTTACCCGGTCACCAGCTGGTTGACAATCGTATTCTTTGCGGCCGTACTGGTCGTGCTCCTTTTTAGTACGACCAGCCGGATCCCTGTTTTGGTATCCTTCGTCTTTCTCGCAATTCTCGCCGTGGTGTATGAAATAAAAAAACGACGGCAGACGCAAAAGTAGGCTATTCTCGGAATGGCAGCGATTGCAAGAGACGAATGATTAGATTAAATTGTTGAATTTCGTTTGACATTTATGATAGAATGCTTATAATTATTAGTAAATTCTAATCACTGGTTAACAGAGACCCTCACAAGTGATGAAAGTAGGGACCAGTTTAATGGCATGTTCGTAAAAGTGGGTGGTTCCCTTATCGACTGAGAGGTAGTTCACGAATAGTGGGCTATGAAGATGGGTGGAACCGCGTTAAAAACGTCCCTGGCTAAAGATAAAGCCAGGGGCGTTTTTTTACGTTCACGCTGAAAATGACTAAGGAGGTCAACAATATGGATGAACAGCAAAGCCAAAAACTGCAACGCTCGCTAAAGAGCCGTCACATTACGATGATTGCCATCGGTGGGGCCATTGGAACGGGGTTATTCCTGGGCTCCGGTTCTGCCATCCACGCTGCCGGTCCATCGATCATCCTTTCTTACTTGATTGTCGGGGTCTTCATCTTCTTCATGATGCGGGCCTTGGGCGAATTGCTGCTGGAGGATCCTTCCCGCCACTCCTTTATCGACGCCATCCAATACTACCTGGGTGACCGGATGGAATTCATCGCTGGCTGGATGTACTGGGCCTGCTGGCTGACCCTGGCGATGGCCGACCTGACTGCCACCGGGATCTACCTGCGCTACTGGTTTCCCAACCTTCCGCAATGGGTCGGACCACTGGTCATCGTGGTAGCGCTGATGCTAATCAACATGATTAACGTCGGCCTCTTCGGTGAGCTGGAGAGCTGGTTCTCGATGATCAAGGTCCTGGCAATCGTTGCTTTGATTATTACCGGATTAGTGCTGATCTTGCTGCACAGCCACGTTGATGGTCGGACGGTATCACTAAGCAACCTGGTCAACCAGGGAGGCTTTTTCCCAACCGGGCCGGCTGGGTTCCTTGTCTCGTTCCAGATGGTCGTCTTTGCCTTTGTCGGCATTGAGATGGTCGGCCTGACGGCGGGGGAAACCCGGAACCCGCAAAAGGATATCCCGAAGGCCATCAATACCCTGCCGGTCCGGATCGGTCTCTTCTACATCGGTTCGATGATTGCCCTGATGTCCATTTATCCCTGGTTCCATGTCAAGACGACTTCCAGTCCCTTCGTTCAGGTCTTCGCGGCCATCGGTATTCCCGGGGCGGCAGGGATTTTGAACTTTGTGGTGCTGACCGCGGCAATGTCGGCCACTAACAGCGCTATTTTCAGTACCAGCCGGTCGCTCTACGCCCTGGCCGAAAGCGGCAACGCGCCGCAGCGCTTCAAAGAGCTGAGTCCCCAGGCGGTTCCAACCCGGGCACTGACTTTCTCGACCATTATCTTATTTGTCACCGTCATTTTGAACTACGTTATGCCTGCAGGAATCTTCGACGTTATCGCCGGGGTCTCGACGATCACCTTTGTCTTTACCTGGCTGATCATCCTCTTTGCCCACATTAAGTTCCGGCAGGCGCACCCGGCGGGGATCACCAGCTTCAAGATGCCTGGTTATCCATTCACCAGCTGGCTGACGATTATCTTTTTCTTCGGCGTGCTGGTTATCCTCTTGTTCATTGATACCACGCGGATTCCGTTGATTATTTCCGCGGTGATCTTTGTCCTGCTGGCAATCGGGTTTAACTACACCCCAAAGGGAAAAAAGAAATAAAATTTTTTTCAAAATGAGATACTGACCAAACTGGGGTTAAACAGTTTAGAAGCAGCGAGCTATCCACTCAAAAATCGCCAACCGTCTAAGTTTGTTAATCGCTACCAACGCTGTCATGCCGCGGTTTGTTTGACCTCATAGTGGCGATGGATTATACTGAACATGTGAAAGGACGACGGCTAGTTTTGAACAAACATCTTCTCATAATAAACTACTTTAAAGCTGGTTAATTAATAATACGATAATTAACGATACCCCACTCCACATGAAACGCTTTAGTTTCCTTGAAAAGTATGTTAGCTAAAAATTAGTGGCCATATCTACAACCTTAAATGATTGAGCTTCAGTTCTTCATCCTTGGCGGAAGAACGCAAGATACGTTAACAAACCTTAATAGAGTTAACCGCGGCTGTTGTCTTTTCATTGGGAGCACGGAGACATCTACTTGTCTCCGCTTTTTTTGTTATAATGATGGTCCTTGGCAGGGGCGGTCCCGGGAACAAGCGGTGAGCTTGTAACTGGGACTTCTTTTTTGTTAGTGCCAGGGAAGCGCTTTCTATAAATTTTAGCGAGTTTGTGAACGCTTCCAGAGTCAGTAAAACGTTTCAATAACCGCGATAAGTAAACCGATTTATGGCCTATTAGCACAACTAAACCGTTCTCAGTTCACAAACTTGTTTATATTTAAGCCTTTACACAAGTTTGTTTTTAAGATATTCTTAAAGTTGTAAAGTTGTCTCGTCGAACAAAGCAATTATAATTTTTCGATTTTAGTAGTAGAGGCGACAGTGTTTATTACATGGATTTTTTTATTAAGGGGTGTATACAACCATGTATTATATTGCAATCAATGTTCTTGGGTTGATTGTTTTCCTGGCAATTGGTTGGCTGTTCTCAAAGGACCGTAAAGCCATCAACTGGAAGACGGTCGGCATTATGATTGTGCTGAACTTACTGTTGGCATGGTTCCTGACTGGTTCTGCTGCGGGCCGGGCCGGTGTTAAGGCCGCTGCCGATGGGTTCGTTTGGATCGTCGACGTTTCCGCAAAGGGGACTGTCTTTGCATTGGGTGATTGGTACAACGTTAAGAACTTGAACTTCATTTGTTCTGCGCTGATGCCAATCCTGATGATTGTTCCACTGTTCGATATCTTGACTTACATTGGCCTGTTGCCATGGATCATCAAGTGGATCGGACGGGGACTTTCCTACATCACTGGTCAACCAAAGTTCGAATCATTCTTTGCTGTTGAAATGATGTTCTTAGGGAACACTGAAGTGCTGGCCGTTTCCGGGATGCAAATCCGGAAGATGGGTAAGGAACGTAACTTGACGCTGGCCATGATGTCAATGTCTTGTGTTACCGCCTCTATCCTAGGTGCCTACATCGAAATGATGCCTGGTCAATACATTTTGACCGCTGTTCCGATTAACATCATTAACGCGCTGATTGCTACCAGTATGCTGAACCCAGTCAAGGTATCTCCAGAAGAAGATACAATTGAAAAGGTTGGTGCTACTGATAACGGTAAAAAGGAACCATTCTTCAGCTTCTTGGGTGACTCAATCCTCGGTGCTGGTAAGTTGATCTTAATCATCATTGCCAACGTTGTTGCCTTCGTTGCCTTGGCTGCTTTGATTGATAAGGTTTTGGCATTGTTCTGGAAACCATTATCATTGGAAAGCATTCTGGGTGTAATTATGTTCCCATTCTCTTGGCTATTGGGTCTGCCAGTTCACCAAGCATGGCAACTGGCCCAAGATATGGGGATGAAGTTAGTTACTAACGAATTCGTTGTTATGGGTAAGGTTACGGCTGATATTGCCCACTACCCAGAACACTTGAAGGCTGTCTTGACCGTCTTCGTTACCTCCTTTGCTAACTTTGGTACTTTAGGTATGATTATCGGTGCCTTCAAGGGCCTGGCTAACAAGGAAGATAACGACTACATCGCTTCTAACATTGGCTACCTGCTGTTGTCTGGTATCTTGGTATCACTCTTATCAGCTGCCTTTGTTGGCCTGTTCGTTTGGTAAGAAAATTAAAGCAGCTTGCGGGCTGCTTTTTTTAACCTAAAGGCTCGTAAACGCTTGCAATTTAAACAAGGAGGAATTTGCAATGACTACTAAGATTATTATGGATACTGATCCGGGGATTGATGACGCTGCTGCTTTGACCATGGCGATTAACGATCCGTCAATCGACCTGAAGCTGGTAACGGCCGTGGCTGGGAACGTCACTGTTGATAAGACGACCGCCAATGCCTTGAAAATTATCCACTTCTTTGGCAAGGACATCCCAGTAGCTGCCGGGGCAGAACAACCGCTGATCAAGCCGTTTGAAGATGCTGCCCGGATTCACGGTGAATCAGGAATGCCGGGTTACGACTTTGGCAACGACTACGGTCAGCCAATCAAGAAGACTGCGGTTGAAGCCCTCCACGACGCCATCATGGCCGAGGACGAAGTTACCCTGGTGCCAACTGGTTCCTACACCAACATCGCCCTGCTTTTCAGTGAATACCCAGAAGTGAAGAGCCACATCAAGCGAATCGTTGCCATGGGTGGTTCGATGTCCGGCGGTAACATGACCAGCGTGGCTGAATTCAACGTCTTTACTGACCCTGACGCAGCCCGGATCATGTACAACTCTGGTATTCCGATTGTCATGGTTGGTCTCGACGTTACTTTGAAGGCCCTCCTGACTAAGGACACCATTGAAAAGCTCGGTCAGATGAATAAGACTGGTGAAATGCTGCACGCCCTGATTACCCACTACAACGACGGTACGGACGAAGGGCGGCCGATGCACGACGTTAACACCATCTTCTACCTGCTCCACCCAGAAGCGTTTACCACTAAGAAGATGTGGGTCGATGTTCAGACAGAAGGTCCAGCAATTGGTGCCACGGTTGGCGACGTGCGGGCAGCTTACCACGACGGCAAGACGAACGCGGAAGTCTGCTTAGACATCGACGCGGACTACTTTAACAAGTGGTTCCTGAATGAAGTTAGCAAGATGAACTAAGCACCATTTGTTTGGGTGTGAAACGGGGCTGGGATATATCCCAGCCCCGTTTGTTGTTTTAAACTAAGGACGTGGGTGGGGCTGGGCTGATGGCAGCAAGCCAGGCTAGTTGTTTCGGTCCACCTGCCCTTCATTTCTCGGGAAATAATTGCCGATTATCTCAGGCCAAGCAGTTGAAAGAGCGGCCATTTTAGAGTACAGTATAAGGGTACGTGAAACATAAATGTTTCACGAAAAGGAGCGCTTACTTAAATGAACCCAGAACAATTTCAACAGGCACTTGCTGAGCGGGGGATTAACCTTACCGACCGGCAGATGCAACAATTTGCGGATTACTACCAATTGTTGGTGACGACCAACCGGCAGGTGAATTTGACCCGGATCACAGAAGAAAACGATGTGTACCTCAAACACTTTTACGACTCATTGACGGGAGCATTTGCCGAACCGCGGCTCCAGACCGAGCAGCTGACCCTTTGCGACATTGGTGCCGGCGCCGGCTTTCCATCGCTGCCGCTCAAAATTGCTTTTCCCCAGCTCCAGGTAACCATTGTTGATTCCCTGAATAAACGAATCAACTTCCTGCAGGAGCTAGTTGCCAAGTTAGGCCTGAGCGGGGTCACCCTGGTTCATGACCGGGCGGAGACCTTTTCAGCGAAAAAGGCAGCAAACCGGGAAAAGTATGACCTTGTCCTTGCCCGTGCGGTTGCCCGGCTCAGTGTTCTAGCTGAACTGTGCCTTCCCGCAGCGCGAGTCGGCGGTGAGCTGGTAGCGTATAAGGCGAGTGCGGCAGATGACGAACTGGCGGACGCGCAAGGGGCAATCAGTAAGCTGGGCGGCGAAGTGCAGAGGGAATTTGCAATGACCCTGCCAGGAACCGCTGACCAGCGCAAGATCATCATTATCGATAAGGTCACGGCAACGCCACCGAAGTATCCCCGTCGTCCAGGCCTGCCAAATAAGAAACCGTTATAGAAGTAAGGAGGATGAAAGATGGCTTTTTCATTATTTAACTTTGGGAAGAGTGACAGTAATGACAGCAAGCAGAAGGTCGTAGAGATCAAGCTCGACCAGATTGTTCCTAACCGTTATCAGCCCCGCCAGGTCTTTGATAAGGAAGGAATCCAGGAACTTGCCCAGACGATTGACGAACACGGCCTGCTCCAGCCGATTGTAATTCGGGAATACGAACCCGCTAAGTACGAAATCATTGCTGGGGAGCGGCGTTTTCGCGCGATGAAGCTGTTACAGTGGGAAACCGCGCCGGCAATTATCGAAAAAATGAGTGATCATGAGGCCGCCTCCCTTGCCTTAGTAGAAAACCTCCAACGCTCCCAGCTGAGTTCGGTCGAGGAGGCCCAGGCCTACCGTCGGCTGATGGATCTCAACCACTTGACCCAGGCGGCCTTAGCGAAGGGGATGGGCAAGAGCCAGTCCTTTGTGGCCAATAAGCTGCGCCTCCTCAAACTGATCAAACCGGTGCAAACGGCCATCCTTGACCACCGAATTTCTGAACGGCACGGACGGGCAATGTTGGACCTCAACGAGAAACAACAGCGTGAGATGCTGATGCGGATAGTCAATAGCCGGTTGACGGTTCGCCAAACCGAAGACGAAGTGGCCCGACTGCTAGGCCGGCCTCTGCCATCAGAAATCGCCAAACAAAAGGCCGCTGCTCGTCAGCGGGAACTATCCTCAATTGCCCCAGTCGCCGAACCGGGCCAGGAAGCGAGTCCCGCCCCGGCGCTGGCTAATGACGCAGCCCCAGCTAGCAAGCCGGCGAAGAAGGCTCTCCGCAAGAAGAATAAGACGAAGCCAGCCAAGCAGATCAATGATGCCCGGTTAGCGTTGAATACGATTAAGAAGTCAATTAAGCTGGCAACTGATAGTGGTTTTAAGGTCACGACCAAGGAATCGGACAACGACCAATCCTACCAACTGGTAATTGAGATTCCGAAGAAGCAGTAGGAGGAATATTAATGGGTTCAGTAATTGCATTAGCTAACCAAAAAGGCGGCGTGGGTAAGACCACCACGAGCGTTAACCTGGGTGCCTGCCTGGCAGACCAGGGCCAGCACGTTTTGTTAATTGACCTTGATCCTCAGGGGAACGCCACCAGTGGCTTAGGAATTGAAAAGCGCAATATTGAAAAGAGTGTCTACGACGTTTTAATCAATGATGAGCCGCTAGCCAACGTCATCCAGCATTCCAGCCACCCGGGCTTGGACATTGCACCGACCACCATTGAGCTATCCGGGGCGGAGGTTGAGCTGACGAACTTGATGGCCCGGGAGACCCGGCTCAAGGATGCCTTTGGTGATGTTAAGGGCGACTATAACTTTATCCTGATTGACTGCCCGCCGTCGTTGGGACTGTTGACCATCAACGCCTTTACCGCTTGTGACTCCATTTTGATCCCGGTTCAGAGTGAATACTATGCTTTGGAGGGGCTGAGCCAGCTGCTGAACACAATCAAGCTGGTTCAAAAGCACTTCAACCCGGCGCTCAAAATTGAGGGCGTTCTTCTGACAATGTATGACAAACGGACCAACCTCGGCCAGCAAGTTAACGCGGAAGTTAAGAAATTCTTTGGCAATCAGGTCTACCAGACCGTGATTCCACGCAATGTCCGTTTATCGGAAGCCCCGAGCCATGGCTTGGCAATTGTTGATTATGATAAACGGTCGACCGGTGCCGCGGTCTATCAAGCATTAGCAAAGGAAGTGTTGGCGAATAATGGCAAAGCGTAAAAAGGGCGGCCTTGGTCGCGGAATTGAAGCCCTATTTGAAGAAAATACCATTGAAGAGCCGGTAAATGGCGAGACAGTCCAGGATGTTAAATTGTCACTAATCCGCCCCAACCCCTACCAGCCGCGGCGGACATTTGATTCCGCGGCTTTGCAGGAGCTGGCCGATTCAATCAAGGAAACCGGTGTTTTTCAGCCGGTTATCCTGCGGCAGCCGGATGCGGCGGTCGAACGGTATGAGCTGATTGCCGGTGAACGGCGCTTTCGGGCGTCAAAAATGGCCCGGCAGGAAACGATTCCGGCGATTGTGCGGAACATGACCGATGAACAGATGATGGAGGTCGCGGTTCTCGAAAACTTGCAACGGGAAGACCTGACCCCCTTAGAAGAGGCCCAGGCCTACCAGACGCTGATGGACAAACTTTCCCTAACGCAGGCCCAGGTTGCTAACCGCTTGGGCAAGAGCCGGCCTTACATTGCCAACTACTTACGCTTACTCGGCCTGCCACCCCTGATTAAGGAAGCCTTGAACGAGGGGCGGCTCTCAATGGGGCAGGCCCGGACGATTCTGGGACTCAAGGATAAAAAGCAGCTGGTCGGTCTGGCGAAGCGGGCGATGGACAAAAACTTGACCGTCCGCCAACTGGAAGAAATCGTTGCCCAGATGAACGGGACCAGCAAGAAGAAGGCCCAGAAGAAGGGACAGCGGAAGCCCGTTTACCTGCGGGAGGCGGAAGCCCAGCTGCAAAGCAAGTTTGGTGCGAAGGTCGCTGTTTCCCAAAGTCGCAAGCGCGGCGCCGGCAAGATTGAAATCCCGTACACGTCCAATGATGACTTAACCCGGATTTTGGAAGTATTAAACATCTCTTTAGACTAGGAGGGACTTAACCATGGCAGCTTATGATAAGGGCGATGTTGTTTTGATGAAGAAAGCCCACCCCTGTGGCACCAACCGCTGGCTGATTACCCGGGTCGGCGCTGATATTAAAATCCAGTGTCAGGGCTGCGGCCACGTCGTCATGATGACCCGTCAGAAATTTGATAAGGGCTTTAAGAAAGTCCTTGAAAAAGTACCAGCAGACAATCAATAATTAGGTGTTCTTAGTTAAAAAATATAATTAAAAAGGAAAGTGAAGATTTCATGTCATTAACTGCAGGAATTGTCGGCTTGCCAAACGTCGGCAAGTCAACGTTGTTTAACGCAATCACGAAGGCGGGCGCCGAAATGGCTAACTACCCATTTGCCACAATTGACCCGAACGTGGGGATGGTGGAAGTGCCGGACAAGCGCTTGGACCGGATTCAAGAACTGATTCCGGCTAAGAAGATTGTCCCGACCACCTTTGAATTTACCGACATCGCCGGGATCGTCAAGGGGGCCAGCAAGGGTGAAGGACTGGGTAACAAGTTCCTGGAAAACATCCGGCAGACCGACGCCATCGTTCACGTGGTGCGGGCCTTTGACGACGATGACATCACCAGTGTTTCCGGGAAGGTCGACCCAATCGAAGACATCGACACCATCAACCTGGAACTGGTCATGGCGGACCTCGATGCCGTTAACAAGCGCTTAGCCAAGGTTCAGCGGGTAGCCAAGGGCCGTGATAAGGACGCCCTGGCTGAGCTGGCGGTGCTCAACAAGATTAAGCCGGCCCTGGAAGACGGGAAGAGCGTGCGGTCCCTCGACTTTAGCGACGATGAAAAGAAGATCGTCAAGGGTCTCTTCCTCCTGACCAGCAAGCCGGTGCTCTACGTTGCCAACATCGCGGAAGATGACATGGCGGATCCAGATGCCAACAAGTACATGGACCAGATTAAGGAACACGTGAAGGATGACGGTGAAGTCATCGGTGTGGCTGCCGCGGCCGAAGAACAGATTGCTGAAATGGACGATGCCGATAAGGCGGACTTTTTGGAGATGGAAGGGGTGACCGAACCAGGGTTGAACCGGTTGATCCGGGCAGCTTACAAGCTCCTGGGTCTGGAAACCTTCTTTACTGCCGGGGGTCCCGAAACCCGGGCTTGGACTTACCGGAAGGGCACGAAGGCCCCTCAAGCGGCTGGGATTATTCACTCTGACTTTGAACGGGGCTTTATCCGGGCCGAAGTAATGAGCTTTGAAGACCTGGACCAGTTAGGCTCAGAGGCGGCCGTTAAGGAAGCGGGTAAGCTGCGGCTGGAAGGAAAAGATTACGTCATGCAGGACGGTGACATCGTTGAATTCCGCTTCAACGTTTAAGCGCCGTTAAACTCAGAAAAGTAAAGTGATGAGAGGAGTTTCACATTGAGCGAGGAACAACCACGAAATGCGCAGGCCGGCCAACGGCAAAAACAGCGTGAGAAAGCCCAACGGCAAGAAAAGGGCAACGCTTTTGCTAACTTTGGCCTGACCCGGAAAAACGAAGAATTTATTTATCAGCTAAACAAACAGCTTGACCGGCTGGGTGTCGCTAAGGACAAGCGGGACACGATGATCAACGAGACGGTTGCCAAGCTGCAGGATGGTCAAAAGAAGGGGCAGACCGCGAAGACCCTTTTTGGCACGCCGACGGAATACGCCAAGGAATTAAAGAATCCGAAACCTAAGGATGAACCGGCGGATGGCAAGCAGTCGATGAAACTGTTGTCCATTGACAATACCCTGATTTTCTTTAGTATCTTTACCTTCATGTACGGAATTATGTTCCTGCTGTCGCCAGAAATCCTCAAGACGAAGCAGTATGGTAGCTCTGGAATTACCGCAATCGTCCTCGTGGCGGTCATCGGGGGTGTCCTCTTTAGCTACATTATGCTCCAGTTGCAACCGCGGGGTCGGACGAAGAAGCGGCCACTGGCGACCCGGATTTTAATCCTGGTCTGTGGACTGATCCTCTGGCTGGGAATCTACATGATGGCTAGTTGGCTGCCGAACGTGATTAACCCACGGCTGAATGCTTGGGTCTACATCATCTTGGGGATGGTGGCCTTCGGTGGGGATATGTACTTCCGGAACAAGTACCACGTTTCCGGGGGGTACCCAGTTGGCCGGCATTCGCAACGGCGGTAAATTGCAATAACTGGTATTATGAGGTTGGGCATTAAGCCCAGCCTTTTTATTTTAAAGTTAATAATGACCCATCCTGGCAACTGTTATCAAAAAAATAATTAAACAGTAGCCATGATTTCAGTGTTAATTGTGCTAAAATAAGATTATTTATAATTTATATTTTTAAAGATATGATAATGGCTAGGAGGTGGTCAAATTGAACCTGCAAGAGGTTATTGATAATAATTTGGCTAAAACTGCTAATGGAAAAGTAGCAGATTACATTCCCGCGCTTGGCCAAGTCGCGCCTAAGCAGCTTGGCGTTGCGCTTTATAATTTAGATCAAAATGAATTAGAACAGGCTGGTGACGCGAACGTTCGCTTTGCCATTGAAAGTATTTCGAAAGTAATTGTTTTTTTATACGCCGTAAAGCAGCTGGGGCTGGACGAGGTAACTAAACACGTGGGCGCCCGGCAGACCGGCTTCCCATTTAATTCCATTTTAAATCTAGAAATTGAACGGGCCCAGCACCCGCTGAACCCGTTCATTAACGCGGGCGCGATTGAGGTCACGTCGTTGATCAAGCCGCTTGCCGACCGGCAGCCGTTTGAACAGATTATCATGTTCGCCCGGGAAATCTGCCATGACCCGCAAATTACGCTCAATAATGAAATTTTGAATCCGAAGACCGGACCGGCGATACGGACCGTTCTTTGGCATACTACTTGAAAGCCAATGGGATAATGCAGGGCGACGTGACCTCGAGCCTGACGACCTACTTTAAGCAGTGCTCGATGATGGTTACTGCCGTGAGCCTGGCGAACCTTGGTGCGGTCCTGGCAAATAACGGGGTCAAGCCCTGGGACCAGGACCGGCTGATTTCCAGTCAGGCGGCGACCTACGCCAAGTCATTAATGATGACGACCGGCCTTTACAATGAGTCAGGGACTTATTCGTCCATTATCGGGGTACCGACAAAGAGCGGGCTTAGGCGCCTTAGGGGACCTGAGCACCGATTTGAAATTAGATATTTTCCGGTATTAAAATGCGTTCTCCCAAGCATTGTAGCAAACAGTTATATCAATATTAAGGGTCCTCGTGCGGTTCATCGCTACGGGGCCTTTTATAATTATTTCCTAAAAGTCTTTAGTTTTTGAAAAAATGTTCCCAGATTATGTGGACATTTTTTCATTTCATGTTAAACTATACACATAGCAAAAATGAAAGCGAATTCAAAGAAAAAGAGGAGATTCAATAATGAAGTTAACACAAGCACAATTAGCCAAGTACATGGACCACACGATGCTCAAGCCGGAAGCAACGGCGGAAATGATTGACAAGACGGTTGAGGAAGCTCGGAAGTACAATACCGCTTCTGTCTGCATCAACCCCTACTGGGTCAAGCGGGTTCACGAGGGCCTGGAAGGAACGGACGTTAACACTTGTACTGTGATTGGCTTCCCTCTCGGGGCAACGTCAACGGCCAGCAAGGTCTTCGAAACTAAGCAGGCGATTGCCGACGGGGCTGATGAAATTGACATGGTTATCAACATCGGCGAATTAAAGGGCGGCAACGACCAAGCGGTTGAAGACGACATCCGGGCCGTGGCCGAAGCAACTCACGCTGAAGGCAAATTGCTGAAGGTCATTATTGAAAACTGCCTGCTAACTGACGAAGAAAAGAAGCGGGCTTCTAAACTGACCGTCAAGGGTGGTGCGGACTTCGTTAAGACGTCCACCGGGTTCTCCACTTCGGGTGCCAAGGCCCAGGACGTTAAACTGATGCGGGAAGCAGTTGGTCCAGACTTCAAGATCAAGGCCGCCGGTGGCATCCACAGTTTAGCCGAAGCCTACGATATGATTGAAGCGGGCGCAAACCGGCTTGGGGTTTCCGCCTCCGTGAAGATTTTGGAAGAAGCCGCTAAGCAAGATTAACTTTCGGCCACGGTACGTTTTTAGTTAACAAATTGGAGGGGTCAAGATGTCATATAAACGTGTATTTGTGATTGTAATGGACTCAGTTGGTACTGGTGCCGCTCATGACGCCGACAAGTTCGATGATGTTGGTTCAGATACTTTGGGCCACGTTGGTGAATACTACAAGAGTAAGCTGGCTTTGCCAAACCTGGGCAAGCTGGGAATCAGCAACCTGCGGGACACGCCAATCGAAGGCGTCCCGGTCGCTGATCCGGCAATTGGTGACTACGGTAAGATGGAAGAAATCTCAGCTGGTAAGGATAGTATGGATGGCCACTGGGAAATGATGGGTCTGCCGGTTACCAAACCACTGTCAACCTTCCCGAACGGGTTCCCCCAAGAAATCGTCGACAAGTTGGAGAAGTTCTCCGGCCGGAAGGTCATCGTTAACAAGCCGTACTCCGGAACCGAAGTTATTCACGATTATGGTGAACGGCAGATGAAGACCGGCGAACTGATTCTTTACACTTCTGGGGACTCAGTAATGCAAATTGCCGCCCATGAAGATGTCATTCCAGTTGAAGAACTCTACAAGATCTGCGAATACGCCCGGACCCTGGTGAACGGCCCTGAATACACGGTAGGACGGATTATTGCCCGGCCATACGTGGGACCTGACAAGGACCACTTTACCCGGACCGCCAACCGCCACGACTTTAGCCTGAAGCCAATCGGTGAAACTGACATGGACCGTCTGCGGGCCGCTGGCTACGACGTTATTGGTGTGGGGAAGATCAACGATATCTTCTCCGGCCAAGGGATTGACAAGGGTTACCACAACGAAAGCAACATGGACGGGATGGACCATGTGGACGAAGTGATGAAGCAGGACTTCACCGGCTTCTGCTTCACCAACCTAGTGGACTTTGATGCCATGTACGGTCACCGGCGGAATCCAAAGGGCTTTGGTCAGGCACTGATGGACTTTGACAAGCGTCTGGGAACCGTCTTGAAGGAAATGAAACCGGATGACCTGCTGATGATTACAGCCGACCACGGGAACGACCCTGGCTTCCGGGGCACTGACCACACCCGTGAAAATGTTCCATTGCTGGTTTATTCCCCATCAATGAACAAGAGCAACCAGTCACTCGGCCTGCGGAAGACCTTCTCCGACCTCGGGGCCACGATTTTGGAAAACTTTAATGTGGAAGCAAAGCGGGGGACGAGCTTCTACAAGGAAATCAGCAACGACTAACTAAAAAAGGAGGACGCCAACAATGCGGATGGTGGACATAATTGACGCCAAACGAAACGGCCACGAGTTGACCGACGACCAGCTCCAGTTCTTCGTAGACGGGGTGGTTGACGGGTCAATCCCGGACTACCAGGTCAGTGCGCTGTTAATGGCAATTTACTTTCAGGGGATGACGAGTGAAGAACAGACTAGTCTGACCATGAAAATGATGCACTCGGGAACCCACTTGGATTTAAGTGCCATCCCGGGGACCAAAGTTGATAAGCACTCGACCGGCGGGGTCGGTGACAAGGTGAGTCTACCGCTCGCAGCGATGGTGGCGGCCACGGGGATCCCCGTACCGATGATTTCCGGGCGGGGACTCGGCCACACTGGTGGAACCCTGGATAAGCTGGAGGCGATTCCTGGATTCAAGGTCGAGATTAGCGAAGCCGATTTTATCCGGCAGGTGGCTGACGAGAAACTAGCCATCGTTGGTGCGACCGGGGAAGTGGCGCCGGCTGATAAGAAGATTTACGCTCTCCGTGACGTGACCGACACGGTGGACTCAATTCCGCTGATTGCCAGCTCAATCATGAGCAAGAAGATTGCTTCGGGTACCGACGCCCTGGTGATTGACGTCAAAACGGGGGCCGGGGCCTTCATGAAGACCCTCGACCAGTCACGGGCACTAGCACACGCCCTGGTTGGCATCGGCAAGCAGGCTGGTCTCCAGTGCATGGCGGTGATTTCAGACATGAACCAGCCCCTGGGCAACAAGGTCGGCAATTCCTTGGAAATCGAAGAGTCGCTTGACGTCTTAAAGGGCAAGGGCCCTGCTGACCTGACCGAGCTGGTACTGACCCTCGGTAGCTACATGGTGGTGATGGGTGGCAAGGCAGCTAACCCTGCGGAAGGCCGGCAGCTGCTGGAACAAACCATTGCCGACGGAACGGCTCTCGACCGTTTCCGGGCGATGGTGGTAGCCCAGGGCGGCGATCCCCGGGTGATTGATGACTATACGGTAATGCCGCAAGCCCAGTACAAGATTCCGTACCGGGCAAAGCGGGCCGGAGTCCTTAGTCGGCTGGCGGCGGATGAAGTCGGGATGGCAAGTATGCTCCTCGGTGGTGGCCGTCAGCAGGCCGATGATCAGCTGGATTACAGCGTCGGAATCGAGCTCCACCACAAACTCGGCGACCGGGTCGAAGCGGGCGAACCGCTCCTGACGATTTACAGCAACCAGGAGGAGGTGCCAGCCGTCGAAAAGCTCCTCGATGAGAGCATTGAAATCAGCGACCACTATGACCAGCCAGAATTGATTCACGAAATTATTGAATAATTAAGGAGGAACACGAAATGAGTACACATATTGGTGCCCAAATGGGTGATTACGCAGACACAGTTTTACTTCCGGGTGACCCTCTCCGGGCAAAGTACATTGCGGAAAACTTCCTGGACAACGTTAAGCAGGTTAACTCCGTCCGGAATGCCTTTGGTTATACTGGTGAATACAAGGGCCACCGGGTTTCCGTCCAGGGCTCTGGGATGGGGATTCCATCAATGTCTATCTACATCAATGAACTGGTGAAGTTCTTTGGTGTTAAGACGATTATCCGGGTCGGCTCCTGTGGGGGCATTGCACCGGACGTTCACCTGCGGGACGTCATCCTGGCCCAAGGTTCCTCAACGGACTCCGCGGTGACAATGAACACCTTCGGCCCCGGCTTCCACTACGCACCATTGGCTGATTTTAAGCTGCTGGATACTGCTTACCACACGGCTGAAAAGCTGGGGATTGACACCAAGGTGGGTGACATCTTCGCGGCAGACCGCTTCTACAATGATGAACTCGACATGCAGAAACTCCGTGACTATGGCATCCTGGGAACGGAAATGGAATCTGCTGGTCTGTATCTGCTTGCCGCTAAGCTGCACTTCCGAGCCCTGTCCGTACTGACCGTCAGTGACCTGATCTTTGGTGAAGAAAAGACGACCGCGGAAGAGCGGGAGAAGACATTCAACGATATGATTAACATTTCACTGGAAACTGCGATTGCTGGGAAGTAATGGTATAATAGGCCGTAAATTAATACCGGCCAGTCAGTGACGATAGTGGGGCCTGTTTCAGAAAAGTTCTGTAACGGCCCCCTTCTTTTGTTGAGGAGGAGCAATGATGGTTAACGATGATACAAAAAAGATAAGTCAGGCCCTCAAGGTGGCGACCCTGTACTACCGGGATGGCTACAACCAGCAGGATATTGCAACCGAACTGAATATTTCCCGGGCAACGGTTTCCCGCCTGCTGCAATTTGGTCGTGACCAGGGTCTAGTGACCGTCAAAATCAATAACCCCTTGGCCCCTCTCCAACAGTTGGAGTCCGAGTTGTTAGCGAAGTACCCGACCCTGAAAAAAATAATTATCGTTCCGGGGAAAAAGGACCCGCTGGAAGAGGTGGGGGTTGCCGGCGCCCACTACCTGGAAGAAATCGTCCAGGATAACGACATCATCGGCCTCGGCTGGGGACGGACGGTCTACCAGGTGGCTTTGCACATCGCACCGAAGGACGTTTCGGGAGTGAAGGTTGTTCAGATGAAGGGGAGCATGGCAAACACCGAAACCCGGAATTACGCCTTTGAAACGGTCAACACCTTTGCCAGTGCCTTCAGTACGCCGCCCCAGTATCTACCGGTTCCGGTCATCTTTGATCATGCCCAGACGAAGGAACTGGTCGCCAACGACACCCACATTAAATATATTCTCAAACTAGGGCGGGAGGCCGATATTGCCATGTTCACCGTCGGCACCGTTCGGGATTCGGCCCTGCTCTTTCGCCTGGGCTACTTCAAAGAGCATGAGCAGCAGGTCCTCCAAGAGGCGGCGGTCGGGGACGTCTTCTCCCGCTTCATCGACAGCCAGGGGCGGGTTGTTAACCAGGACATTAATCGCCGAACCATCGGCATCGACCTGCCGGAGCTAAAAAAGAAGAAGCATAGCATTTTGGTCGCCGCCAACGTTGCCAAAGTGCCGGCAATTAACGGGGTATTGACTGCCGGCTACGCCAACACCCTGGTGATTGACCAGGAAAGTGCGAACAATTTACTGACTTTTTCGCCGGAATCTTAACTTTTTCTTGATTTTGTTCCCAATTCCTAGTAGCATTGACCTAACCAAAATTAAGGAGTGTGTATGATCAATGTCAAATTGGGACACAAAGTTTGCCAAAAAGGGCTTAACTTTTGATGATGTTTTACTGATTCCAGCAGAAAGTCACGTTTTACCGAATGAGGTTAACCTGAGCACACAGCTGGCGAAGAATATTAAGTTAAATATTCCGCTGATTAGTGCTGGAATGGATACCGTTACGGAAGGGCCGATGGCAATTGCGATGGCTCTCCAGGGCGGTCTTGGCGTTGTTCATAAAAATATGTCGATCCAGGCCCAGGCAGGGGAAGTTGCTAACGTCAAGAGCGTGGTTGTTCCCGCTAACGCTACTAAGGCGGCTGTTGATGACCAAAACCGACTGCTCTGTGCCGCAGCGGTGGGGGTTACCAGTGACACCTTTGAACGGGCAACCGCCTTATTGAAGGCTGGTGCCGACGCGATTGTGATTGATACCGCCCACGGCCACTCTGCCGGGGTCTTGCGCAAGATCAAGGAAATCCGCGACCACTTCCCAGACGCAACCCTGATTGCCGGAAACGTGGCGACTGGTGAAGCTACCAAGGCGCTTTTTGATGCCGGGGTTGACGTGGTGAAGGTCGGGATTGGCCCTGGTTCAATTTGTACGACCCGGGTTGTCGCTGGGGTCGGTGTTCCCCAAATTACGGCCATTTACGATGCGGCTTCCGTTGCCCGTGAATACGGCAAGCCGATTATTGCCGATGGGGGAATCAAGTACTCTGGCGACGTGGTGAAGGCCCTGGCCGCCGGTGGAAACGCGGTAATGCTCGGAAGTATGCTTTCCGGGACGACTGAGGCGCCGGGTGAAGTCTTTGAAGAAAACGGCAAACGGTACAAGTCCTACCGGGGGATGGGATCAGTTGGCGCCATGGCTCAGGCCCACGGTTCCTCTGACCGGTACTTCCAAGGCGGGGTCAATGAAGCCAATAAGCTGGTCCCAGAAGGAATTGAAGCTCGGGTTGAGTACAAGGGCGACGTTTCCGACATCGTCTTCCAAATCGACGGTGGCCTGCGCTCCGGAATGGGCTACGTTGGGGCCCCTGATATTCCAACCTTGATTGACAAGGCCCAGTTTGTCCAGATTACTAATGCCGGCCTGCGGGAATCGCACCCGCATGATGTGCAGATTACCAAGGCGGCTCCTAACTACAAGTAGTCGCTAACCAAAGCGAGATTAAAAAGCTCCGAGAAATTTCGGGGCTTTTTTGTTTAGCGGGGAGAGAAACTGGTACAATCAGTAGTGAGATTGAATAATGGGGGGATTATAAGCATGAATAACCAAGATGAGGAGCAATTTGAAAAACGCAGCGACTACCGTCAACGGGAGGACCGGCCCCACCGCCACCGCGGCTGGAAAATCTTCGGCTGGCTAGTCCTGATTGTAGCGGTAATTGCCGGAATCTACGCCTTCTTGGCCTGGCACAACGTCAAGGTAACGACTAATCAAATGTTTAATTCGTCTGGCGCGACCCGTCAACGGGATGCCCAGAAAGTGCTTGACCAGCGGCGCCCAGTGTCAATCTTATTGCTGGGAACCGATACGGGGGCGCTTGGGCGTTCCTACAAGGGTAGGACCGATACGGTAATGGTCATGACGATCAACCCGCAGAAACAACAAACAACGATTGTCAGCATTCCCCGGGATATGAAGGTCAACCTACCGGGCTACCCGGAGGATTCACCCGCCAAAATTAACGCGGCCTACACTTTCGGTGGTGTTAAGGAAACCATCAACGTGGTCCAAAAGCACTTCAACATTCCGATTGACTACTACGTCCTCGTTAACATGGGTGGCCTCAAGCAGGCGATTAACCAGGTCGGTGGGGTCACCGTTACCTCGCCGCTGACCTTCGACTATGAGGGCAGCCACTTCGAAAAGGGTGAAACTTACCACCTGAACGGGGCCACGGCTTTGAAATTTAGCCGGATGCGCTACGACGATCCCCAGGGCGACTATGGCCGGCAGCAGCGTCAGAAGCTGATAATTGAGGCCCTCTTGAAGAAGTCTGTTTCGTACAAGACGGTCCTGAACCAGGCCTTCCTCAAGTCGATTTCGCATAACTCCAAGACTGACCTGACTTTTGATGATATGCTCCAACTGGCCCGTCACTACCGGAAGGCGACGAAGAACATCCGCCAGGACCACGCCCAGGGTGAGGGCGAGAACAGCGATGGTCAGGCCTTTGAAGTCGTTCCGCGGGACGAACAGCAGCGGATTTCCAACCTGCTGCGGAAGAGCCTTGGACTGGAAATGGCCAACCTCGATGCTGAAAACTAACCGGCCCGGCTTAAACTTTTCGTTAAGCTAGCGCGAATCCATCGTTATTAACCAAGGAGTTCGCTATAATAGATAATGAGATTAAGTGCGAAAATAAGGAGTGGCCATAAATGAAAATTCTAGTTGTTGATGATGATAAAGAAATTGTTCAACTGCTTGAGATTTATATCCGCAACGAGGGCTACGAGCCGCTATCCGCGTATGACGGCAAGGAAGCGTTGACTAAGCTCAACACGAACCCGGACATTAACCTGGTGATTTTGGATTTGATGATGCCGGAAATGGACGGAATGGAAGTCATTAAGCAGGTGCGGAAGGATTCAGACATTCCAATCTTAGTTTTATCAGCCAAGACGGCGGATATGGACAAAATCCAGGGGCTGATTTCCGGGGCGGACGACTACGTTACCAAGCCGTTCAACCCGCTAGAAGTGATGGCCCGGGTCAAGTCCCTGCTGCGGCGGACCCAGGGGGAAGTGACCAACGACCAGCCAGATGTCCTGAACGTCGGCCCGTTGATTATCAACAAGGACTCCCACGAGGTTAAGACGATCAAGGGGGATGTCATTCAGCTGACGGCCCTGGAATTCGGGATCCTGTACCTGCTGGCGAGCCACCCGAACCGGGTCTTTTCGGCCGATGATATTTTCGAACGGGTCTGGCAGCAGGAAAGTGTTGTTTCGGCCAAGACGGTCATGGTCCACGTCAGTCACCTGCGGGATAAGATTGAAGAAGCTACTAACGGTGAGAAGGTTATTCAAACCGTTTGGGGCGTTGGGTATAAGGTTGAAAGCCATTAATTGCGGTTGCCGGAGGAAAAAGAGTGAAGTTAACTGGACGTGAAAAAAGTTCGTTGATTTTGGAGGGGGTCGTTACCGTCGTCCTCCTGGTCTTGCTTAACATGGCAATCATCATGATTATCCAGGACGTAATTCAGGGCAACCCTGGCGTCACGAACGGGATTTTTATGATTAAGCAGTCGTTGCGGCTGGGCCCGTTTCAGACCCAAATCTGGAGTTACCAACGGATTATCATCGCCCTTTTTGTGGTGATTGATGCCTGGGTTGTCTGGTGGCGACTGCGCCGGCGTTACCACCTCTACCAGATGAACCATATCATTGGCGAACTGCACTACATTGCTCAGGGGCACCTCGACCACCGGATTCCGTTCCGGCTCAAGGGGAGCGAGCAGCACGTTATCAGTAGTGTTAATGCCCTGGTAGATAGTGCGGTCAAGTCAATGGATGATGAACGCAAGATCGAGAAGTCAAAGGATGAGCTGATTACCAACGTCAGTCACGACCTGCGAACCCCGCTGACCAGTATCATTGGCTACCTGGGGCTGATTGAGGACAAGCAGTACCAGAGTGAAGAGGATATCCTCAAGTACACTCACACGGCCTACGAGAAGGCCAAGCAGATGAAAAACCTCGTGGAGGACCTCTTTGAATACACCAAGGTCCAGCAGCACGGCGCCCCGGTCAATATCATGCAGATTGACCTTAACCAGCTGTTAGAGCAGCTAACCGCGAGCTTCGAACTGGAAGGCCAGCACCGGGGGATTGAAATCTCCTCCAAGGTGGTGCCGAACCCGTTGATGATTGAGGCGGACCCAGAAAAGCTCGGCCGGGTCTTCAACAACCTGGTTGCCAACGCCTTTAAGTACGGCAACGGTGCGAGCTATATCAGGGTGGATGCCCGCCAACGGGCTGATCAGGTGGAGGTAACGGTTGCCAACGACGGGACCCCCATTCCTGCCCAGTCCCTTGACCACCTTTTCGAACGCTTTTACCGGGCGGAAGCCTCCCGCTCTCGGGCAACCGGGGGGACGGGGCTAGGGTTGGCAATCGTCAAGAGTATCGTTGATCTTCACCACGGGACGGTGACGGTGACCTCGGATGAAAACGAAACGGCCTTCGTGGTCACCTTGCCGTTAAAACAGGCTAAAAAATAAGGAAGAGCAGAAAATTTCCCGGGAAATTTTCTGCTCTTTATATACTCAAGCAATTTATTGTATGTTAGACTAAAGAGGCATTGTGTCGTCTTAATTATTAATAAGTTGACAAACATTGGAGGAAATTCTGTGGCAAAAGCACAAATAAATCCAGGTAGAGCACGCTGGCTCGAAGTCCTCGGGGTTTCGATGCCGCTTTGCTTGAGCTATATTCCGATTGGGTTAGCTTGTGGGATTTTATTGCACGCGGCGGGCTTCAATTTCATTATGATCCTGATCGTGTCGATCGTTGTTTTTTCAGGCGGTGCCCAGTTTATTCTGGCGTCCCTGTTGACCATTAACGCGCCCCTATCTTCAATTTTCTTAACGCTCTTTTTCTTAGAGCTGCGGTATGCGTTACTGGGTTCGAGTCTATCCAAGTATATTAAAAGTGAGTCGCAGCACTTTATCTGGCTGTTCGCCGTTTCAATGAACGACGAAAACTACGCGATCAACTACTTGAAGTTTGCGACGGACAAAAAATGGACCCCGAAAGATGCCTTGATGGTCGAGCACTACTCACTGATTTCGTGGTCGGTTGCCAACATGGTCGGGGGACTGATTGGTAGCGCCATTTCAATCAACCTGGAAGTGGTTGACTTTGCGCTGACGGCCCTGTTCTTATACATGATCGTTATGCAGGTTCAAAGCCACCTGACCCTGCTGATCAGCATCCTGTCAGCGGTTTTGGCAGTCGTCTTTATGGTGCTGACCAAGAGTATCATTGGGGTCATTATTGCCACCCTGATTGCCTCCTTTGTCGGCTTCCTGATTGAAAATACTGTCCGGCGGCGCAGCAAGCACCCGGAAAGCAACTGGTTCTTGACGAAACTATTCCGGCCGAAGATTACCCGGACCACGGTGGAAGATCAGCAGGAACGCCGGCAGTTAGCCGAGGTTAAGAAGCAGCTTGAGGCTCAAGAGCAGTCACAGGATAAGTAGTGGGGACAGAGGATGGAACAGCTATTTAGTAATCTGCCGGCATTAATTGCACACGCCGGTCAAAACAAAATTTTATATCACCTGGTAGTCATCATTTTCGCTGCCTTTGCGGCCTTCATTCCCCGCTATTTCCCGGTACTCTTTTTCTCAACCCGGCATATCCCAGAGTGGTTCAACGAGTGGATGAAGTACGTGCCCGTCAGCCTGTTCACGGCCCTGGTCGTGAAGAATATCTTCATTACCACAGCGGGCTACCGTTTCGTGCCGTTTGGTCATGTTGAACAAATTTTGGCTGCGGTGATCGTAATGATTGTTGCCTACTTCACCCGGTCGATGTCGATGTCCGTCATTGCCGGCTTGGTCGGTGTCTGGCTGTTGAGCCTGGTGGTTTAGCCAGGATTGCGGGGAAAAGGGAGTTGACTTTTTCTCCCGGAGTGATTATTATCAATACTAACAAATTTACCTTTAAACTAGTCCTGTGAGGCTAAGAAGGATTTAATTGTGCGTTACCAAAAACGGCCTTCTTAGTCCACTGCTAAGATGGCCTTTATTTTTGCCAGAATTTCTCCAGCCATTTGCAGTGGATTGAGGTGCCGGGAGCGGAAACCATCAATGTGATCAAAGGTATTTTGTTGAATACGAAAACCATTTAATTGACTCCTGTGAGAGCAAAACGGTACGGTGTTTGGCATTAGAGAAAGACTAGGGCACAGCGATCGCTTAATCAGGATGATTAGGTGGCTCGCTGTTTTTTGTTGTCGAGCGAAAGGAGCACGTTTAGATGGAAACTGCACAACGGTTAGCGGTCGACCTTCCCGGGTTGGCGCTTAAAAACCCAATTATTCCCGCCAGCGGAACCTGCGGCTATGGGCAGCAGGTGGCGAAAAACTATGATCTCAACCTACTTGGTTCGTTGGTCCTAAAATCAACCACCCTTCATGCCCGGGCAGGGAATCCCCAGCCCCGGGTCTGTGAAACCAGTGCTGGCTGGCTCAATGCTAACGGCCTGCAAAACGTTGGCGTCGATGCGGTCGTGCGAGAAAAGCTCCCCTGGCTCCACCGCCACTATCCCGACCTACCGGTAATCGCGAGTGCGGCTGGCTTTTCCACGGCGGAGTACGAAACGGTCGTTGAACAACTGGCTGCGGCACCAACGGTCAGCGCCATCGAGCTGAACGTTTCTTGCCCGAATGTCAAACATGGCGGCCTGGCGATGGGGACCGATCCAGCGGTATTGGAGGACTTGACCCGGAAGGTAGTGCAACGGGCTAAGGGCAAGCCGATTTACGTTAAATTGACGCCCAACGTGACCGACATTGTTCCCCTGGCGCAGGCGGCCGAACGGGGCGGTGCTAACGGCCTGACGATGGTCAACACCTTAACTGGTTTGAGCATCAACCTGCGGACCCGGCGTCCAGTCCTAGCGAACGTCACGGGTGGGCTGTCCGGCCCGGCATTGAAACCCATGGCCCTGCGGATGATCCACCAGGTGCGGGCGGTTTCCAGCCTGCCAATTATTGGGGTCGGTGGGATTGAAAGCGCTGAGGACGTGCTGGAATTCATGATGGCCGGTGCGAACGCCGTTGAAGTCGGTGCTGCTAGCTTTCACGATCCCCTGGCCTGCCCACGAATTGCGGCGGATCTTCCCCTGGTGATGGACCGGTACGGAATTAATAAGCTGACTGATTTATGGGAGGTAAGATTTTGAAGCGTTATTCTCCAATGGTTGCTATTGACGTCGCAACGAAGGATGAGGCCATCAGCCTGTTTGACCAGTTGACGGTCGAACCCCGGCCGATTTTAAAGCTCGGGATGGAACTTTACTATCATTTTGGGCCAGAAATTGTCAGGGCGGCCCAGCAACGGGGCTTTAAAATTTTCCTCGACTTGAAGCTCCATGACATTCCCAACACTGTGAAGCGGGCAATGTTCGTGCTTGGTCAGCTGGGGGTCGACTTTACAACGATTCACGCGGCTGGGGGCAGCGAGATGGTGGCGGCTGGTGCGGCAGGGCTCCGAGCGGGTGCTGCGGCGGTAGGGCTGCCAGCGCCGCGGCTACTGGCGATTACCCAGTTGACCTCGATTGACGAAGCAGCCCTCCATAGTGAGCAGCACGTTGACCTTTCACTCGTTGAATCCGTGCAAAATTACGCCCGGCTGGCGGAGGCTGCTGGTGCGGACGGGGTAGTTTGCTCCGCCCAGGAAGTCCAGACTATCCGACAGGTGACGGGGCCGGACTTCCTCTGTGTCACTCCCGGTATTCGTCCGCAGAATGCGGCTAAGGCTGACCAGAAGCGGGTGGTTACCCCTCGCCAGGCCCGACAACTCGGCAGCAACGCAATTGTCGTTGGCCGGCCGATCATCCAAAGCAGGAATCCAGTCAAAGCCTACGAACAGATTGAACATGACTTTTTAGAAGCGGAGGACTAACCATGACCTATTCAGAAACAGTTGCTAAGGATCTGCTAGAAATTCATGCGGTGACGCTCAGTCCAGACCAGCCTTACACCTGGGCCAGCGGCTTGCATTCGCCGATTTATACCGATAACCGGCTGACCATCTCCTACCCCAAGGTCCGGCGAGCGATTTATCAAGGAATGACGACCTTGATCAAGGAACATTTTACGGACGTTGACGTCGTAGCAGGGACGGCAACAGCCGGGATTCCCCACGCTGCCTGGGTAGCGGAAGAACTGGGCAAGCCCTTGATTTATGTTCGTTCTAAGCCCAAGGACCATGGCCGGGGAAAGCAAATTGAGGGCGTGTTGACGGCTGGGCAACGGGTCGTTGTAATCGATGACTTGATTTCGACTGGTGGCAGTGTCCTCAACGCGGTCCGGGCAGTCCAGCAGGCCGGCGGTGAGGTCGTCGGTGTGATTGCCGTCTTTAGTTATCAATTACCGGCGGCAGATCAGAATTTCGCGACGGCGGGCCTGAATTACTATGCCGTTACTAATTACCCGACCTTGATTAACGTGGCTAAGGAAGACGGGTTAATCAGTGCCGCTCACCTGAGCTCACTGCAAGACTGGCGCCAAGACCCGGCAGCCTGGAGCGCCCAGCACGCCAATTAGAAGTAGCCCCCTAGGGAATAATGGCTGCATATCGAAAGACACCCCCGAAAATCAGCTTGCCAGCCGATTTTCGGGGGTTGTTCTTACCCTCCTATATCACACCCATAAAAAATCCTGGTTGACTTTTACCCCGCCAACGATTAAAGTATCATTAAAACAAAATTAGAAAATGACAAGGCGAATAGTGGAAAGGAAGGGACCATGGATGACACGTAAAGTTGGTGTGATTGGTCAGGGCCACGTTGGTGAGACCCTGGCGAATAATTTATTAGTAACGGGGACGGTGGATGAACTGGTCCTAGTCGATACCGACCAGAAAAAACTCAACGCCAACGCGACGGACTTCGAGGACGCGGCGGCGAACCTGCCGACCCATACCCGGATCAGAAAGAATGACTATGCCGCGTTGGCGGACGCCGATGTGGTGGTAATCGCCGTGGGAAATATCGGCATTCAAAATGACGATGCCAAACACGATCGCTTCATGGAACTGAAAGTGACGAGCCGGGCAGCCAAGGAGGTCGGGACGAAACTCAAAGAGGTGGGCTTTAAGGGAGTGTTAGTTTCGATTAGCAATCCCTGTGACGTGATCGCGGCGCTGTTTCAAAAGTATACCGGCTTGCCGAAAAAGCGGGTGATCGGGACAGGGACCCTGCTTGATACGGCCCGCTTGAAGAAGGTTGTGGGCGAGGCTCTGGATGTTGATCCGCGGTCCGTATCTGGCTACGCGCTAGGTGAACACGGTAATTCCCAGTTTGCGGCCTGGTCGCAGGTTCGGGTTCTGGGACAGCAGATCACGGACTTAGCTACGGTGAGTGACCAGCTGGACCTTGATGGTCTGGCGGAAGCAACGAAGGCGGGTGGCTATACGGTCTTCCATGGAAAGTACTACACGAACTTTGGGATTGCCGCGGCGGCACTCCGCCTTGTCATCGCCATCCTGAACGACGCTAATATTGAACTGCCAGTCTCAAATTTCCGTGAAGAATACGGAACGTACTGTGGTTATCCAGCGGTAATTGGCCAGCAGGGGGTGGTGAAGCCCTTGCAGCTAAACCTGACCGCCGAAGAAGAACGACAACTGGCGGCGTCGGCTAACTACATCAAGACCCGCTTTGATGAGGTCGCCCAGCAGCTGGAAGCAGAATAAACAGCTGCTTGGTAGTGAACCGGTAAGTAAAAGCCCTCGCAAACACGACAGAGCCGCTTGCGAGGGCTTTTTCAGTTGGCATTACTTTTCATACATGTATTCCCGGGTCATCGGCAGGTTCTTCCCTGACGCACCCTTGGTGATCAGGTACTGGATAACGTCGATGTTGCCGGACTCAAATGAGGCGGCGCAGGCCTGGAGGTAGAGGTCCCACATCCGGGTGAAGCGTTCGCCCATCATGTCCTGGATTTGGTTCCGGTTAGCGTTGAAGTTGGCGTCCCAGATTTCCAGCGTCCGTTGGTAGTGCCGCCGGAGCATTTCCATGTCGGCAATCTGCATGTGGTTTTCTTCGATGTGGCCGATTATTTCTTCCAAGCCAGGAACGTAGCCGCCAGGGAAGATGTACTTGTTGATCCAGCCGTTGTAGGCTCCACCTTGCTGGCGGGTGATCCCGTGGATCAATGCCACCCCGTTATTCTTCAGGTAGCGGTTAACGTCCTTGAAGTAGAGACCCAGGTTTTCCTTGCCGACGTGTTCAAACATCCCGACGGAGGTAATGTAATCCCAGGTTTGGTCACCGAGTTCCCGGTAGTCGATTAATTTGACTTCGGCAACGTCTTCCAGTCCTTCATCCTTGATCCGTTGCTGAACCAGGCGGTACTGTTCTTCACTCAGGGTCACCCCGGTAACTTTGAGCCCGTATTCCTTGGCCGCGGTCAGCATCAGGGTTCCCCAGCCACAGCCGATATCAAGGAGGGTCTTCCCTGGTTGGGGATCGAGTTTCTTGAGGATGTGGTGAACTTTATCTTCCTGGGCTTTGGTGAGGTCATCCCAATTGCCATCCGTGAAGTAGGCACAGGAGTAAGTCATGGTGTCATCCAGCCACAGCTTGTAAAAGTCGTTACCAACGTCGTAGTGACTCTGCACGTCGGACTCGCTTTCCTTCTCGGAGTGGCCCTGCTTCGGCAAGAACTTGCGGAACTTTGAACTCCGCATGAAGCTGTTGGCACTCTCGTAGGCGGAGGCAATCAGCTTTTGGATGCTGCCCTCAATTTCGATGTTCCCGTCCATGTAGGCTTCCCCCAGGGCGATTGAGGCGTTCTTGGTAACGTCGCGAATCGGAATCTTCTCCTTAAAGGTGATGGTTACTTCCGGCTCGCCGTTGCCATAAACAGCACTTTTACCATCCCAGTACACAACCTTAACGGGAAAGGTAAAGGAACGGCTAAGCAGTGACTTGTAGAACGTCTTTTCTAACATTGCAACGTTTCCTTCTTTCTTTTCTAACGTAATGTGCTTATTATAACACCCTATACATTATTTATCGGAAAAGAAGAACAAGTCTGGCAAAATAATGGGAATATTTTATACTATTATTAAATAGCAATTAAAAAAGGGATGATGATATGACGGATGCTTGGCATCGCTTTATAGAAAACGTTGAGGTGCGCCGCTTTGCTGTCCTGGCGGTAGTTGTTTTTGCCCTCTGGATGATGCGGTCGATGATGAACATGATCCTGTTCACCTTCATCTTGACCTACATCGTGGTCAACTGGGTCCACCTGGTCCGGCGCTGGCTGCCCAAACTATCGCCCGCAGTGGTGGTGATTATCACCTATACGCTGTTGGTTCTCCTGCTGTACTTTGGAATCACCCAGTACCTGCCCGTGCTGGTTCGGCAAATCATTAAGATGGTCAACTCGGTCCTGAAGTTCTACAGTACCAATGATGCGACGGTACTTTATCATTACGTTAATCAGTACGTTAGCACCGGGACGATTATGACCCAGCTCCGGCACGGTTTGACAATCGCGGTCAGCACCATCACCAGCGTGGGCGTGGTGGCCTTCACTTTCCTCCTCTCGCTGATTTTGAGCTTCTTCTACACCCTGGAACTGCCCCAAATGGAGAGCTTCTCCCGGCTCTTTCTCGACAGCAAGTTTGACTGGTTCTTCCAGGATATTGCCTACTTTGGCAAGAAGTTTACCAATACCTTTGGGGTTGTCTTGGAAGCCCAATTTTTCATTGCCATCTGCAACACGGTGATTACGACGATCTGCCTCTTCTTTATGAAGATGCCGCAGATTTTCGCCCTTGCCCTCGTGGTCTTCGTCTTTAGCCTAGTCCCGGTCGCCGGGGTGATTATCTCGACGATTCCGTTGAGCATCGTGGCTTACTCGGTCGGCGGGATCCGGGACGTGATTTACATCATCATTATGATTATTGTTATTCACGCCTTTGAAGCCTATGTCTTGAACCCGAAGTTTATGTCCAGCCAGACGGATTTGCCGATTTTTTACACCTTCATTGTCCTCTTGATTGGAGAACACTTCTGGGGAACCTGGGGGCTGATTGTCGGGGTGCCGATTTTCACCTTCCTCTTGGATATCCTTGGTGTCAAATCAATTCACAAGACGAAAAGAAAACGCTCCCAGACTAATGGGCAGTAATCATTACAACTTGTGCAAGTAATAGCATGGTCAAACTAGGAAAAACTTTTTTGCCGGTTTGACCATGTTTTTTGTATGTGAAGAAGCAACAATCTTGTGAAAATCATTGAAGGGGCCTAAACTTTTCTCAATGGATTTAATTTTAATTTAGGTACAGAGGTGGTTAAGATGGAAAAGAAACAGTATGGTGCGGACGTCATTATCGATAGCCTGCGGAAACACGGTGTCGACCTAGTCTTCGGGATTCCCGGCGCCAAAATTGATCGTCTGTTTGAAGGCTTAGATGGGCAGGACAGTGAGGACGCGCCCAAGTTAATCGTCACCCGGCACGAGCAAAACGCGGTATTCATGGCCCAAGCCTACGCCCGCTTAACCGGCAAAACCGGGGTGGCTATCAGCACGTCCGGCCCGGGGGTTGGTAATTTGACGACCGGGATTATGACGGCCAATGCGGAGGGGGACCCGATTTTAGCAATCGGTGGTCAGGTGCAGCGGAAGGACCTGCACCGGTTGACCCACCAGAGTACCCCGTCGGCTGAAATTATGGCGCCAATTACCCGGTACAGCGCTGAAATCCAGGATCCCAACAACATTTCGGAAATAATGGCCAACGCCTTTGAAGCCAGCCAGGGCGCCGAAAAGGGAGCGGCCTTTGTCAGCCTGCCGCAGGACGTGGACGACGCGGTGGTTGATGAACAGCCGTTGCCAATCTACGAGGCCCCAAAGATGGGACCAGCGGATCCCGGTGAGCTGGCTAAACTGGTCGACCTCATTAAGCACAGCAAACTGCCGGTCATCCTGGTCGGTCAGCGGGGCGGTAGTGCGGCCGTTGCCAACGCCCTCCACCAGCTATTGCGGCACTACGCCTTTCCGGTGGTTGAAACCTTCCAGGCGGCTGGGGTGGTGTCCCGGGACCTGGAAGACCAGTCTTACTTTGGCCGGGTCGGCCTCTTCCGCAACCAGGTGGGTGACCAGCTCCTCCAACAGAGCGACCTGGTAATCGCGGTCGGCTATGACGCAATTGAATACGAGCCGCGGAACTGGAACAAGGAAGACCAGCTGCGGATTGTCAACCTCGACACGAAACCGGCTCAGATTGACAACCACTACACGCCAGTAATGCAGCTGGTCGGTGACCTGACGAGCAGCTTGACCCAGCTCGACCAGCTTTTGACCGGCTTTAGCTACCCGGCAGCGGCGAAGAAGCAACTGGCAATGTACCGCCAGCAGCTCGACCGGGATAAGCAACTGCCGACACCGCCAGCTGGTCAGCAGAGCCACCCCTTAGCGGTCGTTCAAGCCATCCAGGAGAACGTCACCGATGATATGGTCGTTTCCCTGGATGTCGGTTCACACTACATCTGGATGGCCCGGCACTTCCGCTGTTACCAGCCACGCCATTTGCTGATCAGCAACGGAATGCAAACCCTGGGCGTTGGTCTGCCATGGGCGATGGTGGCCGCGATGCTCCACCCCGAGCAGAAGGCCGTTGCAGTCTGCGGGGACGGGGGCTTCCTCTTCTCCGGGGCCGAACTGTCGACTGCCGTCCAGCACCATCTCAACTTGGTAGTGGTCGTTTGGAATGACGGTGGACACTACGACATGGTCAAGTTTCAGGAAGAAATGAAGTACCCGCAAGCCGCCGGGGTTAAGTTTGGCGACTGCGACATCGTCAAGTATGCGGAGAGCTTCGGCGCGACCGGCCTGCGGGTTGACAAGCCAGCTGACCTGAACAAGGTTATGCACCAGGCCTTCAGCACTGACGGCCCAGTAGTCGTGGACGTTCCCGTTGATTACAGCAACAACAAGGACCTGGCCGCCCACTTGATTGATTCACAATTAGGATAATGAAAGGAAATGGTATTATCAGTACCTTATACGAACACGGCACGCTGGCCTCGTTAATGGCTGGCAATATGGCGGGGACGATTACCCTGGCGGACCTGTTGAAGCACGGCTCCACCGGGATTGGCACCTTTGACGGCCTGGACGGGGAGGTCATCATCCTCGACGGCGAGGTCTACCAGGCAGTTTCTGATGGAACGGTCAACCACGTTACCGACCGCCAGGCGAAGATGCCGTTTGCCTCAGTCCATACGCCAGCCGATCTGGAAACATTAAAGCTGACTGACGTTGACTTCAATGCGCTTAACGGGGAGTTCGTCCGGCAGCACGAACTCAAGAACGTCTTCGCGGCCCTGCACCTGACGGGGAAGTTCAGCCACGTCAAGGTGCGGATCGCGCCCAAGCAGAAAAAACCGTACCCGAGTCTGTTGGAAGTCGCCCAGGGCCAGCCGACCTTTGCCCGGGATGACGTTGACGGTACGATCATTGGTTACTACGCGCCGGAGATTTTTGGCAGCGTAACGGCGGCCGGCTGGCACCTCCACTTCATCAGTGATGACCGCCAATTTGCCGGGCACCTGCTGGAATTTACCGCGCCGGCACTGACCGGTGACTTGCAGATTTTCGACACGCTCGAACAGCACTTGCCAATCGCCGACCAGGCTTTCCGCCAGAGCGAGGTCGACATGGCAACCCTGCGGGACAGCATTGCCCAGTCCGAGGGAAATCAGGATTAGAAGTGCTAAGCCAGCTCCTCGCCAGGGCGAGCAGTAATAGTTGAACTAATAAAAAGTCGTTGAAATGAACCCCCATAGTTAGAATTCTTTATCCAACTATGGGGGTTCATTCAGTTCAATAGGTTAGCTTTTTTACTTCCAAAAAATCATCGTAAGCACAAACACTCCGAAACATAAGTAAAATATTCCTAGTCCCTTGTGATGCTTTTCTACAGAATCATTATTATCTCCAAATATATTCCCGGCGATTAAACGATAAAATTTTTTGTTTCCTCGATATATTTCCCAACCGAACCAGAAGAAAGATAATGCTATTGCACATATTAAAATAATTGGCGTCAACTAAAATCACCTTCCACACTATTAGGTATTGGCAAAGTTCTTCCTAGGTGAGCTTTAAGATACTCTTTCGTTTCCGCACACTGTTTTGCAATCTGTATGCTATGGATTGACTTCATTTTGAGGTTCAAGGCGCAGAATCAGTCACTAGTTTGAGCAATAGTGGAGATGGAGTCCTGTACTTACAGCAAATATTATCAATAAGCTGGCGCAAAACGTTTGTATTTTGTTGCCCTTCATAATTAATAATAAAATGACTATTATCTACAAGATATTATATTCCCACATTGTGAATATTTAAACAATGGAGGGTTATTTAAACTATTGCTTTATATGCTGCTTTGGCGTTTTTCGATAGATTATTTTAAATAAACCAAGTTCACTTGTAGCCTAAAACAAAATAAGTAATTGACAACAGTTCTAATATTGTAAAGTAACTTATGTAAAATAAAAAGGAGTCTGCACGACTCCTTTTTTAGTCATGACGTTGGATGAAAGAACCAACAGTAGCAATAACGCCGAGCACGAAGAAGGTGATGTTTTCCCACCGGTCGAGTCCTGTTCCAAACGGTAAATCAATCAGGATTATAAAAAGACCAGTGTAGAAGTTGCCCCGGCGGTAAAAGTGACGGTTGAATTCCAGCTGGCGGCCCCGTCCTGCGATAATCCAGTCCCCAGTATCACCGTCATCAAAGAAGAGGGTGAAGATGAGCATGATTAGTCCAAATAATGCAAAGAGCAGCTGGAAGAAGTTGACGAAGATATTACTAGGCTGCAAGATAACAATCGCCAGGGGCCAGCAGAGAAAGCAGAGGGCAAAGTAGAAACTGGCAGATTTATAGAATTGGTGATTAAAGTGCATTCGACTCATCCTCCCGGTATTCAAGAATGTCGCCTGGCTGGCAGTCCAGCTCGTGACAGATTTTAGATAGGGTTTCGAAACGGATCCTGCGGGCCTTTCCTGTCTTGAGAATTGAGAGGTTGGCCGGGGTAATGCCGATTCGTTGTGCTAGGGTTTTCGAAGTCATTTTACGTTCTGCTAATAAAACGTCCAAATTGACCGTAATCACGGTGGTCAGCACCTCCTTGCTAGATTATTTCATCCGCGTCCTTTTGCAGGGCGATTCCCCGTTTGAAGATCAGGTAGATTAAAAAGAAAATCACCAGTGAAAAAAGGTTGTTGCTGAAATCGCCCTCGCGAAAAGTCATTAGGCCCATTAAATCCTGAATATTCCAGAGACGAAAACAGATGGAAGCCAGAGATTGCAAGACGAAGACTACTAATGACGGCCATAAAATTTGCCGAACGGCCACCAGGTTTTGATTAACGAAGTAGAGGCCGCTATTGATATTGCGCAAAAGGCTATGGACGCCGACAAACATAATGATGGCGAGGAAGACCAATACGGACGTCGTGACTGCTTGGAGGACCAGACTCCACCAGCTGTGGTAGTCAAAAAGTTCATGGGCAAAGCCAGTGAATGGGGTACTTGCGACGAGAATGATTACAATGACTAGTGAAATACTGGCCGCGACAATACTAAAATCAACGGAAAGCTGGATGAGCGTCAAGATAAGGCTGATGAGTTTCTTTTTCATGGTCGGAAACCTCCTCCGGTAAATTCGTAATTATTGTAAAGCAATAATTGAACTTGAAATGAACTTTGACAGCTGCTCAGGAAAAAGTTAAGCTTAAAAAGGCAACTGATTTTAATTTAAAATCGCCAATTATTCGTGAAAAGAGGTTTACTTAACGCAGAAAATACAGTATTGTATGAATATAAACGGATGATAGTTTATATTATAAAAATAAAGTTCGTGAATAATGGAAGGGGACGATTGCGATGATGACTGATATCGAAATTGCTGACCAGGCGGAAATGAAGCCGATTAAGGAGATTGCTGCCCAGATTGGTTTGGGTGAAGACGACATTGAGCAGTACGGCAAGTACAAAGCTAAAATTAGTTTGCCTGTCAAAGCACACCCGGATAAGAAACACAAGCTGGTGTTGGTCACGTCGATTAACCCAACGCCGGCCGGTGAAGGTAAGTCGACGGTGCTGGTTGGCCTGGGGGATGCCCTCAACCAACTCGGGCACCAAACGATCATCGCAATGCGGGAACCATCCATGGGACCCGTCTTCGGGATCAAGGGGGGTGCCACTGGTGGTGGTTACAGCCAGGTAGTACCGATGGAAGACATCAACCTCCACTTTACTGGTGACCTTCACGCCCTGACCAGTGCCAATAATACCCTGGCGGCTTTAGTTGATAACTACATCATGCGGGGCAACGAGCTGGGCCTGGATCCACGGCGGATTATCTGGAAGCGGGTCGAGGACGTCAACGACCGGGCACTGCGGAACGTGGTCACGGGTCTTGGCGGCCTCATGCAGGGGGTTCCCCGTCAGACCGGCTTTGACATCACCGCGGCGTCCGAATTGATGGCAATCCTGTGCCTGTCCACTGACCTGATGGACCTCAAAAAGCGGGTCGGCCAAATTGTCGTGGGTTATAACTATGACAAGCAGCCGGTGACGGTCGGTGAATTAGGCTTTGCCGACGCCATCACCATCCTGCTGAAAGACGCCATTAAGCCTAACCTGGTTCAGACCCTGGACCACACCCCAACCATTATCCACGGGGGGCCGTTTGCCAACATCGCCCATGGATGCAACAGTGTGCTGGCGACCCAGACGGCCTTACAGCTCGCAGACTACACCGTCACTGAATCCGGCTTCGGTGCTGACTTGGGAGCGGAAAAGTTCATGGACATCAAGCGGCGGGTCCTCGGTAAGAACCCGGATGCCGTAGTAATTGTGGCAACGGTCCGTGCACTCGAATACAATGGTGGTGCGGCCCTGGCCGACCTCAAGGACGAAAACCTGCCAGAACTGAAGAAGGGGCTGGCAAACCTGAACCGCCACATCAAGAATATGCAGCGTTACGGTGTTCCATTGGTGGTTGCTATCAACCACTTTGCCACTGACACACCAGCCGAAATCAAGATGATTGAGGATAACTGCAAGGCCTTAGGGGTCAACGTGGTAACGGCAGACGCCTGGGCAAAGGGCGGTGCCGGCACGCAGGACCTAGCGCAGGAAGTTGTTCGCCTGGCTGACCAAGACAGCGACTTCCACGAGCTGTACAGCCTGGATGCGAGTCCGGCAGATAAGGTGCGGATCGTGGCTACTAAGATTTACGGCGCCAAGGACGTTGAATTTAGCCGCAAGGCCCAGCGCCAGTTAAAGCAGTTTGCCGAGTTAGGCTGGGACAAACTGCCCGTCTGCATTGCCAAAACCCAGTATTCCTTTACTGATGACCAGACTCAGCTGGGGGCACCGACCGACTTCACCTTCCACATTCGGGAATTCGTGCCGAAGCTCGGCGCCGGCTTCATCGTGGCCCTATCCGGCAACATGATGACCATGCCGGGGCTCTCGAAGGTTCCGGCCGCCGTTAACATGACGATTGACAAGGACGGCAAGATTACCGGTTTGTTCTAAATCAAACGCTAAATAAATGCAAAGAGGCTGGGAATTATCTCAACCTCTTTAATATTTTAAAGTTAGTAATGCCTCAGCGCAGTAGCTGGCTGGCAGTTCAAACGCTGATAAATCAGCATTTGACCAACCTAGCCATCCTTGCGGAGGTGGGACGACGAACTAGACAAGCTAGTTCTGTCCCACTCTCTTTTTATGTTTCCGTTGGAAAGTCATGAATGACGAGGCGGGAATCAACATTGCTGATGATCCCCAGAATAACGGGCAGGACCAAAACAGTCACGCCATCGCTAACTTAAGGATAGCGGCTGGCAAGATGAAGGGCCACCACTACGGTTTTCCCTTTCAAGATACGGACGTTTACAAGTGGCTGGAGGCGGCGGCTTATACACTAAAGTACCACCCGGACGATGACCTGCGAAAGATTACCGATCGCCTAGTTGACCTAATTGCGGCGGCCCAGGAAGATGATGGCTACCTCTCAACCTACTTTCAAATTGACGCCCCTGATCGCAAGTTTAAGCGTCTCCAGCAGTCCCACGAGCTGTATACGATGGGGCACTACATCGAAGCAGGGGTGGCCTACTATCAAGTTACTGGTAGTCAAAAGGCACTGGCGATTGCCGAGAAAATGGCTGACTGCATTGACCGCCACTTTGGTCGGGACGAGGGAAAAATTCGTGGAGTAGATGGTCACCCGGAGATTGAACTGGCGCTGGCACGGTTATACGAAGTTACGACAGATCACCGTTACCTGGAATTGGCACATTTCTTCTTGACTGAACGGGGACAGGATCCAGACTTCCTTGACCGGCAAGTCCAAGCGGACGGTCCTGACCGGGACATTATTCCCAATATGCAGGGATTACCCAAGGAATACTATCTGACTAATGCTCCGCTTAAAGACCAGCAAGCACCACATGGGCACGCGGTCAGGGTAGTGTACCTCTGCACAGGGATGGCTTACGTAGCCCGCTACACCCACGATAAAGAGCTGCTTGCCGCCTGTGACCGTTTCTGGAACGACATCGTTAAACGACAGATGTATATTACCGGCAACATTGGGCAGACGACAACTGGAGAGGCGTTTACTTACGACTATGACTTGCCAAACGATACTAACTATGGTGAAACGTGCGCCTCAGTCGGGCTGGCATTTTTTGCCAACCAAATGCTCAAACTACGGCCGCTTGGTGAATATGCTGACGTCTTAGAGAAGGAGCTGTTCAACGGGGCTCTAGCTGGGATGTCGTTAGACGGTAAGCATTTCTTTTACGTCAACCCCTTGGAAGCTGATCCGGCGGATAATAAATGGAATCCCGGAAAGGCTCATATCCTGACGCGCCGGGCAGAATGGTTTGGTTGTGCCTGCTGCCCATCGAATTTGGCGCGGCTGATTGCGTCTGTTGATCGTTATATCTATACGGTTAGCGACGAGACGGTGCTTTCTCACCAGTTCATTGCCAATGATACGCAGTTCAGCAATGGTGCTCGGATTCAGCAGGAGAACAACTATCCGTGGTCTGGCGACATTCACTACCGGGTTAGCCCCGGAAAAACGCCGTTCCGGTTAGGAATTCGGCTCCCACACTGGTCGGCAAAGACTGCTTTGACCGTTAACGGGCAGAAAAAAGAGCTGGCCGTTGATAATGGCTTTATCTACTTTGAGGTAGCGGATAAGGAATTAGCCATCGACTTGCAGCTGGATATGAGTGTGAAGTACATGGTTGCTAACAACCGTGTTAAGGCTGATATTGGCAAGGTCGCCATTCAACGGGGCCCGCTTGTTTATGCGGCAGAAGGAACTGATAACGACTTTCCTCTCTGGACCGCCCGGGTGCTGACAGAAGAAGAGCCAAGAGTTAGTTTTGAACCGCAGCTCCTAGGTGGAGTAGCGATGGTCCGGGTTCCCGTCGAAAGTGACCAGTTGGCAAGTGTGGATGCGCCACTCTACCAGGCACTGCCAGAGAAGGTGCACCGCCAACGGACAACGTTAAAACTGGTCCCTTATTATGCTTGGGCTAATCGACGGGATGGTGCCATGCAGGTTTGGCTTCATCGCCGGTGATGGGAGAACAATGTAGTAAAGTGATAAAAAGACTGAGCCAATGCCCAGTCTTTTTTAGTTTTAAACGAACTATATAATTTAAAATATCAATTTTGTTCGTAAAAATATTGAAGCCGGCGTCCTTATCTGTTATCCTTAAAGCAGTTTTAAGGAGGTAGGACAATGAGTGCAATTAGTGTTGTAATGGGTAGTAAGTCTGACTGGCCTACGGTTAAAGAGGCCTGCCGGATTCTGGATCAGTTTGGCGTTGATTATGACAAACAGGTAATTTCAGCTCACCGGATGCCACAGGAAATGTTCGCCTTTGCCCAGGGAGCCGTGGCGGCAGGGACCAAGGTCATTATTGCCTGCGCTGGTGGTGCCGCCCACCTGCCGGGGATGATTGCGGCCAATACACCACTGCCGGTGATTGGGATTCCGGGTCAGACCAAGGCCCTCGGCGGGATGGATTCACTCCTGTCTATCGTTCAGATGCCAGCTGGGATTCCCGTTGCTACCACTGCCATTGGGGTCGCCGGGGCCAAGAATGCCGCCCTGCTCGCTTTACAGATCCTGGGGATTAACGACCAGCAAATCCAACAGCAGATTGTTGACTACCGCCAGCAAATGCACGATCAGGCAGCAGAAAGCGGGGCGCACCTTGACTAAGCTGATTCAACAAGGACAAACCATCGGGATCATCGGCGGGGGCCAGCTCGGTCAGATGA
Source organism: Limosilactobacillus oris (assembly GCF_025311495.1). NCBI lineage: Bacteria > Bacillati > Bacillota > Bacilli > Lactobacillales > Lactobacillaceae > Limosilactobacillus > Limosilactobacillus oris. The sequence goes on from NZ_CP104398.1 coordinate 1,482,928, forward strand.
TGGCGTTAGACGCTAAGCAGACGGGGATGAAGGTCATCGTCCTGGACCCAACTCCGGCTTGCCCAGCCGGCCAGGTTGCCGATGACCAGATTGTGGCCGAATACGCGGACGTGTCCGCAATTGAAGAATTAGCCCGCCGGTCGGACGTCCTGACCTACGAATTTGAAAACGTTGACTTGAACGCCCTCAAAGACGTCGCTGACCAGGTTTACATTCCCCAGGGCACCCACCTGCTCTATACGACCAAGAACCGGATTCGGGAAAAGACCTTTCTCCGGGATGCGGGCCTCCAGACGGCACCGTTTTGGGCGGTCAAGGACGCGGCGGACTTGAAGCGCGCCGTGGCAGAACTCGGCTACCCCTGTGTCCTCAAGACTTGTGAGGGTGGCTATGACGGCCATGGTCAGGAAGTCCTCCATAGCGATGCCGACCTTGCCAAGTGTACCGGTATCCTGTCAACCCGGGACGCGATTTTGGAGGGCTGGGTGCCATTTGAACTTGAATGTTCGGTCATGGTGGGGCGGAACGAAAATGGTGAAGTCACCGTCTTCCCGGTTGCCGAAAACATTCACCACGACGAAATCCTCCACATCAGTATTATCCCGGCACGGATTTCGCCAGAATTGCAAGAGAAGGCCCAGCAGATGGCAGTTCAAATTGCCCACGCGATCGACCTGCGCGGGATCCTCGGCGTGGAAATGTTTATTGGCCGTGACGGCGAAATCTACATCAACGAGCTGGCACCGCGGCCGCACAATTCCGGTCACTACTCCATTGAAGCCTGCAACTTCTCCCAGTTTGCAATCCACAACCGGGCTGTTTGCAACTGGCCGCTGCCAAAGATTGAACTGCTCAAGCCGGCTGTGATGGTGAATGTCCTCGGCCAGCACGTTGCCGGTGTGCGGGAACAAATTAGCCAAAAACCGAACTGGCACTTCCATGATTATGGCAAAGCGGCGGTCCGCCATAACCGCAAGATGGGCCACGTAACGATTTTAACTGATGACGTTGAGCAAACACTAACAGAAATTGACAATACGGGTATCTGGTCTGAGTAAAGTTCGGCTTTACGGCATGGCAGTGCCTGTGCGATAATAACTGGAGAACAAAATAGAGAGGATTTTGAACTGATGATTGATCGCTATACAAGTCCGGAAATGGCAAAGATTTGGAGCCTGGAAACCCAGTACCAGTGCTGGCTGGAAGTCGAAATTGCTGCCGACGAAGCCTGGAGCAAGCTCGGCCACATTCCGGCAGAAGACGTGGAAAAGATTAAGAAGAATGCCAAGTTTACCGTTGACGGGATTGCGGAAATCGAAGCCGTCACCCACCACGACGTCATCGCCTTTACCCGGGACGTTTCCAAGTCCCTTGGCCCGGAAAAGAAGTGGGTGCACTATGGAATGACCAGTACTGACGTGGTGGACACCGCCCAGGGACTGCGGCTCAAGAAGGCCAACGATATTTTACGCCAGGACATCGACAACTTTATGGCGGTCCTGAAGGAAATGGCGGAGAAGTACAAGTACACCGTCTGCATGGGCCGGACCCACGGAATTCACGCCGAGCCAACCACTTTTGGCCTCAAGGCGGCCCGCTGGTATTCTGAAATGAAGCGGAACAAGGAACGCTTTGAACACGCGGCCCGGGGTGTTGAAGCTGGTAAGATTTCCGGGGCGGTCGGCACCTTCGCCGAAATCGACCCCTTCGTTGAAGAATACGTCTGCAAGCGGCTTGGCCTGCGTCCTCAGGAAGTGTCTACCCAGGTACTGCCGCGCGACCTGCACGCCGAATACATTGCGACGATTGCCCTGATTGGGACCAGCCTGGAAGAAATGGCGACGGAAATCCGCTCCCTCCAGCGGACGGAAATCCACGAGGTCGAAGAACACTTTGCCAAGGGACAAAAGGGTTCTTCGGCAATGCCGCACAAGCGGAATCCGATTGGCTCGGAGAACATCTGCGGATGTGCCCGGGTCCTGCGCGGCCACGTGGTCACGGCTTATGAAGACGTGGCCCTCTGGCATGAACGGGACATTTCCCATTCCAGTGCGGAACGGATGATCCTGCCGGACTCTACTTCGCTGCTGGACTACATGCTTCGGCGGTTCGGCCGTATTTTGAAGAACCTGGATGTGTTCCCAGAAACAATGAAGAAGAACATGGACAAGACCCTCGGCTTGATTTACTCCGGCCGGGTCCTGCTCAAACTGGTCAACAGTGGGATGAGCCGGGAGGCCGCCTACGACCTGATTCAGCCGTACACTGCGAAGTGCTGGGCCGAACAGATTGCCTTCCGTCCGTTGCTGGAAGCTGACCCGACTATCCAAAAGCAGCTGACCAAGGAAGACCTGGACGATGCCTTCGACTACCACTGGCACCTCCGCCACGTCGACGACATTTACAAGCGAATTGGCTTAGACTAATTAGTAAAAAGCGGCCCTGGACTTTTATCCGGGACCGCTTTTTGTTATGGTAAGGACAATTATGTTGTAGTGAGGAATACTCAGATGAAATTTAACCGTCAATTCTATAAGACAAGCAGCTTCTACTTCGGCTGGGCCCTGGTATTAGCGCCCCTCGTCAACCTAGCCGTTAGTCAGGACCCGGTGGGGAAGATTCTCAATTATGGGTGCCAGCTTTTTGGCCTGCTTTTCCTGATTGCGTCCCTTATTAAACGCGAACGCTAGGGTAGTTCTTGCCATAAATCTTGAGTTCCCGGTATTCGCCGGCAACTTTGGCGATGGCGGGGAGGTGGCCCCAGTATTCAAAGCCACTCTGCTTGAAGAGCCCCTGGCTCGCCTGGTTGCGTTCGTAAATGTAGGCAACGACCGTCTTAAAGTGGAGCTCTTCTTTGATTTGCTGGTCGGCAAATGCGAGGAGCCGGCGGCCGAGGCCCTGCCGGTGGGCGCCGTGGTGGATGTAAATCGCAATTTCTGCCGTGTCTGTGTAAGCGGGGTGGGTGGAAAAGTATTCCAGGGCGCACCAGCCGCTGACCTTGCCATCGCTGTCAACTACCCAGAGGGGGTGGCGGTCGTCAAACTGGGCGAACCACTCTTCGCGGTCCGCAACGGTAATCGGCCTGCTTTCGTCGGTGGCAATGCCGGCCGCAACGGCCTCATTAAAGATGTTGATGATGGTTTCCCAGTCGCTGGCCTCTGCCCGGCGAATCTTAATTGTTGCTTTTGTCATTGTAAGATCTCCTTTACGAATCATTGTAGACGCTCTTACGGGTGCTGACCAGTTATCTGGTCGGCACCGTTTTATTTACGGACAAAGTTAGGTGACTATCCCTTTCTATTAGCAATAATAGCGAACAATATCACGGAATGAATGGCTAAAGTTAACGAAAACCGTTGACAGACAGCACCGCCGATAGTATATTGTTAGTATAAAAGGGCGAATGAATTCCGCCTATTGCTTAACATAGTTCGTGATTTGGTAAAGGAGACGCGACTGAGATGGAAAAACTATTGTACACCGGTAAGGCAAAACAGATGTGGCAAACCGACGACCCCGAGGTTTTACGGGTCGTTTACATGGACCAGGCCACGGCACTGAACGGCAAGGAAAAGGACCATTTTGCTGGTAAGGGGAAGGCCGCCAACGCAATTTCCACCCTGGTTTTCCAATACTTAGTCCGTCATGGTATCCAGACCCACTTCATCAAGAAGCTGTCTGATAAGGAAGAGTTGGTTAAAAAGTGTCAGATGGTGCCGCTGGAATTTGTGACCCGGAATGTGATCGCGGGCCACTTTGCCAGCCGTTACGGCTTGCATGAAGGGGACTCTTTAACCGAACCAGTGGAAGAAACTTTCTACAAGAGCGACCAGCTTGACGACCCATTCATCAACGAGTCCGCGACGATTGCGCTCGGGATTGCGACCCACCAAGAACTCGAACAGATGTGGGGTGTCTGCCGGGAAGTCAACACCCTGCTGACCCACCTTTTTGCCCAGGCGGGAATGCGGTTGGTGGACTTCAAACTGGAATTTGGCCACCTCAGTGATGGCAAGATTATTCTGGCTGACGAGTTTTCGCCGGACAACTGCCGGCTTTGGGACCTCAAGACGAACGACCACCTGGACAAGGACGTTTACCGGCGGGGCCTCGCCGACTTGACGACCACCTACGATGAAGTGCTGGCCCGGTTACAACAAGCAATTGCGGAGGAAAACTAATGACTAAAGTTCGGATTTTCGTTACCTACAAGCCGTCCGTATTTGACCCCCAGGGGGACACGATCAAGAAGACCATTCACAACCTCGGACACGATGAAGTCCAGGATGTTCAAGTCGGCAAGTTCTTCGACGTCATGGTTGACGGGGGCAGCGACCAAGTTGCCGCTACCGTCAAGCAAATCGCCGATCAGCTCCTGGTCAACTTCAACATGGAAACCTACACCTACCAAGTAATGGAGGATCATCAATGAAAATTGCGGTAATCGTTTTTCCAGGTTCCAATTGTGATATTGATATTTACGAGGCCCTGCACACGGTCTGTGGCGCGGACGTCGACTACGTTTCCCACAAGCAGGAGAGCCTGGCAGGCTACGACGCGGTGATGCTTCCCGGGGGCTTTTCCTACGGCGACTACCTGCGGGCCGGAGCAATCGCCCGCTTTTCACCCGTGATGGGGGCCGTGGTTGAAATGGCCCGGGCTGGAAAACCAGTTTTTGGGACCTGCAATGGCTTTCAGATTTTAACTGAGGCGGGACTGTTGCCTGGCGGCTTGAAGCGCAATGATAGCCAACAGTTTGTCTGCAAGACGGTACCGCTGGAGGTGGTTTCCAACCGGACCCTCTTTACCAGCCAGTACCAAGAGCACGAACGGATTGCCCTACCAATTGCTCACGCAGACGGTAGCTACTATGCCGACCAGGAGACCCTTGACCAGCTCGAGGCGCACCACCAGGTCGTCTTCCGTTATGCCGAAGAAAACCCGAATGGCAGTCTGCGGAACATCGCTGGAATTTGCAACGAGCGGGGCAACGTGCTCGGCATGATGCCGCACCCGGAGCGGGCCGTTGAAGCGCTCCTCGGCAATACCGATGGGCTGCGGTTGTTCAAGTCCCTGTTAGCAAACGGCAGTGTGAAAGTGGAGGAATAGACGATGAAGCAAGCAATGTCACCGGAAGAAATCAAAGCCCAAAAGCCTTACCTGGACTGGAGCCTGAGCGAAGCGGAATACAACTACATCAGTGAACAGCTCCTGGGGCGGTTGCCAAACTACACGGAGACCGGCCTCTTCTCCGCAATGTGGAGTGAACACTGTTCTTACAAGAAGTCCAAGCCGGTCCTCCGGCTCTTCCCCAACAAAAACGCCCGGGTGCTCCAGGGACCAGGTGAAGGCGCCGGGGTCGTGGACATTGATGATGGTCAGGCGGTTGTCTTCAAGGCCGAAAGCCACAACCACCCGACGACCGTGGAACCTTACCAGGGGGCCGCAACCGGAATCGGCGGTATCCTGCGGGACATCTTTAGTATGGGTGCCCGCCCGGTAGCATCGCTTGACTCCCTTCACTTTGGCGAACTGACGGACGCGCAGACGAAGATGCGGGTTACCGGGACCGTCCGCGGCATCGGTGACTACGGCAACTGTATGGGGATTCCCACGGTCGCTGGGGAAACGACCTTTGATTCTTGCTACCAGGGCAACGTCCTCTGTAACGCCATGAGTGTCGGCCTGATGGACCAGAAAGACCTGCAAAAGGGGAAGGCGGCCGGAATCGGCAACGCGGTCATGTACGTCGGTGCTAAGACTGGCCGGGATGGAATCCATGGCGCGACCTTTGCCTCCGCGGACTTTAGCGACGAAAACGCGACCCAGCGTTCCGCTGTCCAGGTCGGGGACCCCTTCATGGAAAAACTCCTGTTGGAGGCCTGCCTAGAAGTAATCACGAAGCACCCCGACTGGCTGGTCGGCATTCAAGACATGGGGGCCGCTGGAATCGTTTCCTCCAGTGCCGAAATGGCTTCCGAGGGGAACAGTGGGATGGAACTAGACCTGGACCTGGTTCCCCAGCGTGAAAGCGGGATGTCGGCCTATGAAATCATGCTCAGCGAGTCCCAGGAACGGATGCTGCTCTGTGTTAACAAGGGCCACGAGGAAGACGTCAAGAAGGTCTTTGACTTTTACGACCTTGAGGCGGTCACCATTGGCCGGATCACGGCTGGTCACCAGTACGTCCTCCACCATGACGGCGAGGTAGTCTGTGACATTCCGGTCAGCAGCCTGACCGACGACGTGTTGGAAGAACACAGTGAGGAAAAGAAGCCCGCCCGGATCATTGCGGCTGAACAGGAACCAGCTTGGCAGCCCCAGATTACGGACGTGGAAGCAACCCTCCACTCCCTGCTCCAGCAAAGTACGGTTGCCGACAAGAGCAGCCTTTACCAGCAGTACGACTCCCAGGTGCGGACGAACACCGTTGTCGGTCCCGGCAGTGATGCTGGGGTAATCCGAGTGCGGGGGACGCATAAGGGCCTGGCAATGACCACCGACGGCAACGGCCGTTTCGTCTACCTGAGTCCGAAGGTTGGCGGGCAGATTGCCCTAGTTGAAGCGGTCTGCAATATCATCGCCAGCGGGGCCGAACCATTGGCGATTACTGACTGCCTTAACTACGGTGACCCGAACGACCCGGAAATCTTCTGGGAGCTGCACCAGTCCGTCCAGGGGATGGCAAATGCCTGCCGGGTCTTTGATACCCCGGTCATCTCCGGGAACGTTTCCTTGTACAACGAAAATAACGGTCAGGCTATCCACCCGACCCCGATGGTAGGGATGGTCGGCCTGGTCAAGAACCTCGACCACGTTATCCCGTCCTTTGCCCAGCATCCTGGGGACCGTGTTTACCTGGTGGGGCAGACCGGCGACGACTACGCGGGCTCCGAACTGCAAAAAATGCTCCAGGGGGATATCAGCGGGACGTTAGCTGATTTCGACCTGGAAACCGTCCGTGACTACCTGCACCGCCTGCTCAAGCTAATGCAGGCTGGTAAGGTTGCCAGCGCCCATGACCTCAGCGAGGGCGGCCTCGGGGTGGCCCTGAGCGAAACCCTCTTTAAGACGGACCTGGGGATGGACCTCGACCTGCGTCATCTGACCGCGGACCAGTTCTTTAGCGAAACTCCGGGCCGGCTAATTGTGACTGTACCAGCGGAAGCCGCCGCGGACTTTGAAAGTGCTATGGGCGGGGATGCCGCAATGGTGGGGACCGTTACTAATAGCCACTGGCTGCAAGCCCGGCTAGCAGACGCGGAGGTCAACCAGAGCGTGGCTGAACTGCAAAAACTATGGGAGGAGGCACTGCCTTGCCAGCTGAAATCAAAGGATTAAATGAAGAGTGTGGCGTCTTCGGCGTCTTCGGGGCGCCCGACGCTAGCCAACTGACCTATTACGGCCTCCATACCCTGCAACACCGGGGACAGGAGGGGGCCGGAATTGTTTCTAGCGATGGCAAGCAGCTGTACCAGCACCGTGACCGGGGCCTGCTGGCGAAGGTCTTCGCGGATCCAGCCGAGTTGAAACGCCTGGTGGGCGACGCCGCAATCGGCCACGTTCGCTACGGGACCAGCGGTCATAACTCGATTGCCAACGTCCAGCCTTTCCTCTTTCGTTTCCATGATGGTGACGTCGCCCTGGCCCACAACGGCAACTTGACCAACGCGGTCACCCTGCGGCGCCAATTGGAAGATGAGGGGGCGGTCTTTCAGTCCGACTCCGATACGGAAATCTTGATCCATCTGATTCGCCAACACATCAAGGAGGGCTTTATCCCGGCCTTAAAGAAGAGCCTCAACCAGGTCCACGGCGGCTTTGCCTACTTGCTCTTGCAGCGGGATCGCCTGATTGCGGCCCTCGACCCGAACGGTATTCGGCCTCTCTGCATTGGTCAACTGGCTAACGGTGCCTACGTGGTGGCCAGTGAGACCTGCGCCCTGGACATTATCAACGCCAAATTCGTCCGCGACGTCCAGCCGGGTGAGCTGATTATCATTGATCGCGACGGCCTCCACATCGACCACTACACGACGGATACCAAGCTGGCAATCTGCTCGATGGAGTACATCTACTTTGCCCGGCCGGATTCCATCATCCACGGGGTGACGGTTCACAACGCCCGCAAGGAGATGGGACGGCGTTTGGCCCAAGAGCACCCGGTCGACGCGGACATCGTCATTGGGGTACCGAATTCCTCCCTTTCGGCGGCCTCAGGTTATGCCGAAGCCAGCGGTCTTCCCTATGAGATGGGTCTGATCAAGAGCCAGTACGTTGCCCGGACCTTTATCCAGCCGACCCAGGCGTTACGAGAACGGGGCGTTCACCTGAAACTGTCTGCCGTTCGCGGGGTGGTCAACGGCAAGCGGGTCATCGTGGTCGACGACTCGATTGTCCGGGGGACGACCTCCAAGCAGATTATCAAAATGTTACGGGACGCCGGGGCGAAGGAAGTACATATGCTGATTGCGTCACCGCCGTTCAAATTTCCCTGCTTCTACGGGATTGATATTTCCACCCGGTCAGAATTGTTTGCGGCCCACTACTCAGTCGAAGAGATGCGGCGGCAGATGGGGGCGGATTCGCTCAGCTTCTTGAGCGTTGAGAGCTTAATCAAGGCTATCAACGTTCCTGACGCCGGGGATGCACCGTATGGCGGCCTGACGGTGGCCTACTTTAATGGCGACTACCCAACGCCGCTGTATGATTACGAGGCGGGTTACCTTAAATCGCTGAATGCACAGGAGCAGCGTGGACGAAAGGAGCGTGCGCGGCAATGAACCGTTATCAAGAAGCTGGCGTCGACGTCAATGCCGGTTACGAATTAGTAGACCGGATCAAGAATGCCGTGAAGTCTACGAACCGACCCGGTGTCGTTGGTGGCATCGGCAGCTTTGGCGGCTTGTTCGACCTGGGCGAGTTACACGTGAAACACCCAATCCTAGTTTCGGGAACGGATGGTGTTGGTACTAAATTAATGATTGCCCAACGCCTTAACAAGCACGACACGATTGGCATCGACGTGGTTGCCATGTGCGTCAATGACGTGCTGGCTCAGGGCGCCGAACCGCTCTACTTTCTTGACTACATTGCCACTGGCCACAACGACCCGGCCAAGATGGCGGCAATTGTCACTGGGGTTGCCCAGGGTTGTCGGGACGCCGGCGCTGCTTTGATTGGTGGCGAAACGGCGGAAATGCCGGATATGTATGCCCGGGATGAATATGACCTGGCGGGAACCGTGACGGGTGTGGCCGAAAAAGGTGAAATGCTGACGGCAGACCGCCCGGCAGCCGGGGATATCCTGCTTGGTCTTCCGTCCAGCGGTCTCCACTCCAACGGCTTTTCCCTTGTCCGGCAAATTCTCTTCAAGGACCACCAGCTGGCCTTGGACGCGCGCCCGGCTGAATTAGCGGGGCAGACAATCGGTGAAGCCCTCCTGACGCCGACGAAAATCTATGTTCGGCCGGTCCTGCCGCTGGTCCGCCAGGGGCTGGTTGACGGGATCGCCCACATCACCGGCGGGGGCCTCATTGAGAACCTGCCGCGGATGTTCGGCGACCACTTGCAGGCCGTTGTTAACGCGGGCAGCTGGCCGGTGCCACCGATTTTCACCTACCTGCAAAAACTCGGGGGTCTCCCGCTAGTGGATTGCTGGCAGACCTTTAACATGGGGCTTGGCCTGGTCCTAGCTGTCCAGCCGGAAAAGCTGGCGGTGGTGCAGGCGGCCCTGACCGATGCGGGACAGGAAAGCTACCAGGTTGGCCGCCTGCAAGAGCGGCCGGCTGGGGTAGCAAAGATTGAAATTAAGTGAGGCGTGCAGCATGAGAGTAGCGATTTTTGCTTCCGGCAACGGAACGAATTTTGAAGAACTAGCCCAGCACTTTCAGGCCGGGAGCCTGCCGGGGAAACTAGCCCTGCTGTTTTGCAACCACCCGGACGCCCCGGTGATGGGACGGGCAGCGCGGCTCGGTGTCCCCGCCGAGAGCTTTACGGTCAAGGAAAGCGGCGGCAAGCTGGCCTATGAGCAGCGGGTGCTGGCCGTTCTGAAGCAGTACCGGATCGACTTCATCGTCCTGGCCGGCTACCTGCGGGTGGTTGGCCCGACGATCCTCGATGAATATGACCACCGGATTGTCAACCTGCACCCGGCCTGGCTGCCGGAATATCCGGGTCTCCATTCCATCGAACGGGCCTTTAACGATGGCCGAACCCAGACCGGGGTAACGGTCCACTACATCGACGCTGACCTGGACGCCGGCCCGGTGATTGCCCAGTGCCACGTGCCGATTTTGCCAGACGACACGGTGGCGAGCTTGGAAGAACGGGTTCACGCGACAGAACACCAGTTATACCCATTAGCACTACGAGAAGCACTGTTGGCAGCAGGAGAAAAGGAGTATTAAGAATGAAACGAGCATTGGTAAGCGTATCTGATAAGACAAACCTGGTTCCCTTTGTTCAAGGGCTGGTCGACAACGGCTACGAAATTGTTTCTACCGGGGGTACCAAGCGGGTCTTGGACGAAGCGGGTATTTCGACCATTAGTATCGAGGACGTTACCCACTTCCCTGAAATCCTGGATGGGCGGGTCAAGACCCTCAATCCCTATGTTCACGGTGGCCTGTTAGCCCGGCGGGAACTGCCAGAACACATGGCAACCTTGGAAAAGCTCAATATCACGCCAATCGACCTGGTTTGTGTCAACCTGTACCCATTTAAGGAAACGATTGAACAGCCGGATGTCAAACTCGCCGACGCAATTGAAAACATCGACATTGGCGGCCCAAGCATGGTTCGGTCCGCGGCGAAAAACTACCGGGACGTGACTATCGTGGTTGACCGGGCCGACTACGACCAGGTACTGGCGGAAATCAAGGCGGACGGTGATACCAGCCTCGCTACTCGAACGAAACTCGCCGCCAAAGCCTTCCGCCACACCGCCGCTTATGATGCCCTGATTTCTCAATACCTGACCAAGCAGGACGGGTTGGAAGACCCAGAGAAGCTGACGTTGACCTGGAACCTCAAGGAAACGATGCGCTACGGGGAAAACAGCCACCAGAAAGCCTGGCTCTACGAGGACGCCCTGCCAAAGAGCTTCTCAGTTCTTTCGGCTAACCAGCTCCACGGGAAGAAGCTGTCCTACAACAACATTAAGGACGCTGACGAGGCCCTGCGGTGTATCCGCGAATTTGCCGAACCAACCGTCGTAGCGATGAAGCACATGAACCCGTGTGGGATTGGTCGGGGTGAAACCCTGGAACAGGCTTGGGACCGGGCCTATGAAGCGGACCCGGTATCAATCTTCGGTGGGGTAATTGCCCTGAACCGTCAAGTGGACCTGGCCACGGCCGAGAAGATGCACAAACTCTTCCTGGAAATTATCATTGCGCCGGGCTTTGACGACGATGCTTATGCCGTGCTGGCAAAGAAAAAGAACCTGCGCCTGCTGACCGTCGACTTTAGCAAGAAGGACGAGGACATCCGCCACGAAGTTGTTTCCGTCATGGGCGGGATGCTGATGCAGGAACAGGACGTCCTAGACGAAGACTACCACGACTGGAAGTGCGTCACGGAGGCCCAACCGACGGAGGCCCAGCTCCGGTCACTGGCCTTTGCCTGGAAGGCCGTTAAGCACGCCAAGTCGAACGCCATCGTGGTAGCGAATGATGAACGGACGCTGGGTGTTGGCGAAGGTCAGCCTAACCGGATTGACTCACTCAAGATTGCCGTTCAACACGCCAGTGACGCGATTGACGACCGGGCAGTGATGGCGAGTGACGCCTTCTTCCCGTTTGGCGACTGTGTTGAGTACGCCGGCCAGCACGGAATCAAGGCCGTAGTTCAACCGGGCGGCTCGATTCGCGACCAGGAGTCGATTGAGATGGCAAACAAGTACGGGATTGCAATGGTCACGACGGGGGTTCGCCACTTCCGCCACTAAAAAGATTGTGAGGAGAAGCAGATGGCAGGACAAGTAAACGTGTTAGTAGTTGGCGAAGGTGGTCGGGAGTTTGCGATTGCTAAGAAGCTCCAGGAGAGTCCCCATGTCAAGCAGGTGTACTGCGCGCCCGGCAACGTGGGGATGCCGACCGTCGGCGTCCAACCGGTGGCGATTGCAGAAACCGACTTTGCGGGGCTAATCAAGTTTGCCAAAGAGCACGCGGTGGCCTGGACCTTCGTTGGCCCTGAAGACTGCCTGGTCGACGGGATCGTGGATGACTTCGCGGCGGCCGGCTTAAAGGCATTTGGCCCCAACGCCCGGGCCGCCCAGCTCGAGGGCTCCAAGGATTACGCCCTCAACTTCATGAACAACTACGGGGTACCGACTGCCCGCCATGCCTCCTACCGGGACCAGACCGCGGCCCTCGCGGAAATCGACCAGTTTGGCTTTCCACTGGTAATCAAGGAAAACGGTCTAGCGGGTGGCAAAGGGGTTGTGATCGCCCAGGACCACGCCACGGCTGTTCAGACGGTCAAGGAGATGTTTGCCAGCGGCCAAGCCCGGCTGGTGCTGGAAGAATGCCTGGTTGGTCCGGAATACTCGATGTTTGTCCTGCTGAGCAATGGTCACTACCGGATCCTGCCGATGGCCCAGGACCACAAGCGGGCCTATGATGGTGATAAGGGACCGAATACCGGCGGCATGGGCGCGTACAGTCCGCTGCCCCAGCTGAGTGCTGCGGACCGCCAGGCGATGGTTGACCAGGTAGTCGTGCCCACGGTTAATGGTCTGGTGGCTGGTGGCTACCACTACCACGGCATTCTCTACATCGGCCTGATTATGACGGCTACCGGTCCGAAGGTGATCGAATATAACGTCCGCCTGGGCGATCCCGAGACCCAGGTGATCCTGCCCCGGCTGCAGACCGACCTCTTTGAGCTGGTTGACCGGGCGTTAAACGATCAACCATTGCCAGAAGTGGTCGAGGACCCGCGGGCCAGCTTCGGGGTGGTTCTGGCGTCGCAGGGCTACCCGCAAAAGCCGGTCCACGGCCAAGCCCTTGGCAAGTTCCCGACCGCGGCTGGGGTTGAGATCGACTATGCCAACGTGGCGGGCAGCCTTGCCGATTTGCGGGGAGCTGGTGGCCGCCTGCTGATGGTGCTGGCCCAAGCTGATTCCCTCGCGGTTGCCCATGACCGCGTCTACGACTACCTAGCGGCACTGGATGAGCCGGAGTGCTTCTACCGGACCGACATTGGTGCGAAGGCGGGATTATAGCTGATAACTTGCAAAAGCGTCCGAACGCTGCATGAGAGCAGCGGTTGGCCGCTTTTTGAGTTCCATAAATAAAAAAACTCCAGAGTTTGGTTAAGGCCAGCCTCTGGAGGCTTGTTTGTATGAACAGCGGGATGATGACAGTAAACACCTCATCCCTAACTTAAACTTTTGCAACTATTGAGAAATCGCTGTTGAAGAAACCATTGGACGCACTAGTCAGGCCAGTGGGCAAACTATGCGGTAAGGTGAGAAGTTAACTCCAGAATAAGAAAATCCCTTACCGCGTTAGCTAGCTGGGGAATGTGAACCCGAAAATTAGGGCGGGCTCGTTCAACTAGCTATGTGAAATGATAGATGTGTGTTGTGACAGTATGCATCTTAAATAAGGCTCGCAAATTTAGAAGTACTTTTAGCTGTTAGAGAGCCTTACTAGTTTTCCAATGGGCAACTAGACAACGGCTAATATTTAGCCCATCCGGTCTCAGCATTAAAACTCAAATCGGATTAATTACGGTGAAGCTGGTAAGCGTATGTCAGTCTTACCACAACTATTAAGCGTTACCTGCCATGAATAGCTAAACCGCACCTGCTTATTCCTGCTAGCAAGCTGATTTAGCTGCTCATAACCAAGGAGACTAGATTCGCCTGTAACCATCAGGCGGCGATGCTTTTCTCATGCTCCTGCTATGAGGTCATTTTAGGCAATCGGACAGGAGCACGAGGGTGACCAGCTGGGCTAATTTAGGGGTTCGCTATTGGATTTTATTGGCGAATGGATTAAAATAATATAGTAATGCTAACCATAGCGACTATTTAAGAAGAAAGAGGTCAATTGAACATGGCTAAATTAGTACTTATCCGTCACGGTCAAAGTGAATGGAACCTGTCAAACCAATTCACTGGTTGGGTTGATGTGGACCTGAGCGAAAAGGGTGTTGAACAAGCAAAGAACGCTGGTAAGGCCCTGAAGGAACACGGCATTGAATTTGACTACGCCTACACTTCTGTTTTGAAGCGGGCCATCAAGACTTTGCATTATGCTCTGGAAGAATGTGATCAACTCTGGATTCCTGAAACCAAGACTTGGCGTTTGAACGAACGTCACTACGGTGCTTTGCAGGGCCACAACAAGAAGAAGGCTGCTGAAAAGTACGGTGACGAACAAGTTCATATTTGGCGTCGTTCATACGATGTTTTGCCACCACTGCTGAGTGCTGATGACGAAGGTTCTGCTGCTAACGACCGTCGTTACGCTAACCTGGACCCACGGACGATTCCTGGCGGTGAAAACTTAAAGGTGACCCTGGAACGGGTTATCCCATTGTGGCAAGACGAAATTGCTCCAAAGCTGCTTGACAACAAGAACGTTATCATCGCAGCCCACGGTAACTCCCTCCGTGCTTTGAGCAAGTACATCGAACAGATTTCTGACGAAGACATCATGAACCTGGAAATGGCTACTGGTCAGCCAGTCGTTTACGACTTCGATGACAAGCTCAACGTCTTGAGCAAGGAAAAGTATTAATAACTGATTAACTGGTCGGCGGGTACAGCGCCGGCTAGTCTGGAAGAGGTCGGGAAGCAACTCGGCCTCTTGCTGTTTTAAAGGACGGGCTGCCACTGCCAAGCATGGCGAACGGGAGCTGGCGCTCTGAGCGAGGATTGCGCCTGCTTTTTTGAAAAAAGTGCGAAGATTAGCGGAATGAATTGAGCTCAAACGTCGATGTGTTATGATTAAATGTAAATTAATTGATAAAGGTGGACGGTTTTTCAATGAAAAAACAACAAGGATTGTCGCTGAGCAGCTTTATTCAGGCGCTCAAGGCATTAGTAAAGCCACATTACTTTTCAGCAATGTGGTCAATCGGTGGGATTACGATTATCTACTTTGCATTACTGTGTGTCGCTTCGTTACTGATGACTAACGTTGCGCAGTCAATGATGATGAGTGTAATGATGATCATGTACGGAATGGCCTCACCAATGGCTCTGTTACTGGGGTTGCTGGAAATTTTAGCCGGCCTGGTAATTATGGCCGCGTTAACCTTTTTCTACGGCTTCTTCACCGTGGCGGTCCAGTATACCTACCAGGATCACCTGCTGAATCCTGACCAACCGGTAAGCGCCGGTTCCATTTGGCTGCACTTTAAGCACCTGCGGAAGAACCAGCTGTGGCGGATTGCTCTCTACACTGGGCTGTTCATCTTCCTCTGGAGCCTGCCGCTGGACATCGTAGCCCGGATTGTCGGTGGGATGACGCACAACGCAATTTGGTTCTACGGAATCCGGATTGTGAACGAAATTATTGTCATCTGGAAGGGGATCGAGTATGCTCAGGCGTACTTCCTGTACCGGGACAAGCAGCCGCAGTTCCTTGGTCAGTCAATGCGGCACGCCCTGACGGCGAGCCGGCGTTTTATGGGTGGCCGCAAGTGGAACTACCTGTTGATTTGCCTGTTTGTGGAAGTCTTGCCAATGGTTGTTTGGACGGTCATCTTTGGTGGCCTGGCCTACTATGGTAACTACACGGCAACCTATGTGCTGTTCTACATTGGCCTGCTGATTACCATCCTGGGCTTGATTTGCTACTTGCCAGTGGTCTTTGCTACGGGCTCCCTTTTCTACGTTCGGAGCAAGGAGACAGCGGATATCGATGCCGACTTCCGGGATACTTTTAAGCCGGTTGCCGTACTGACGGGGGAAGCCTTTGTTCACGAGGTTTATGTACCAAAGAAGGAGCAGGAGCAACCATCGCCAACTGTTAAGCCGGAAGAAAAGAAGAAAGCAGAAGCAAAGAAGGAAGATTAATTCTTTGCGTGCGTGAGAGAGTGGGGCAACAAACTAGCTTGGCTAGTTCGTTGCCCCACCTCCGTCGACGCGTAGCTGCATTTTTATCTTTCGCCGTTTGTAAAATTAAGTTAGAAAAATAAAAAAGCCATTTGTGATAGACTTTTGAATAACCACAAACAAAAGTAAAGGAACATCACAAATGACTTATAAACATCTTACCACACGTGAACTAACCCTCATAGCTAATTTTTGGCACCAAGGTACGAAGGCTTATCAAGCTGCTAAACTGCTTAAACGAAGCCAAGAAACTATTTACCGAGTCTATCGATTTCTTGATAGCGGTAAGACCATTGCACAGTATCTTAAGGCTTACCAGCGGAATAAGCAGCGTTGTGGTCGTAAGCAGGCTTAGCTAGCCAAGGATGAGATCAGCTACATCAATGAGCAGGTTAAAGCGGGCTGGACACCTGATACGATCATTGGTCGAGCAGAACGGACAATTAGCTGTAGTATGCGGACACTTTATCGGATGTTTGCTCGTGGACAGTACAATTTTGCCGTCCAGCAATTACCGATGAAAGGCAAGCGACACCCCAATGGCTATGTCGAACGACGTGGTAAGGCGGGGCATCTCGGTCGGAGTATTTACCAGCGATACCATGATTTTCCTCACTACCAACACGAGTTTGGTCACTTTGAAGCTGATACTGTTCAAGGAAAAGCTCATCGTGGTGCGGTCATGACCTTGGTGGAACGTCAATCTAAGGTGATGATTGTGCTTAACGTTCATCGTAAAACTGATGAAGCAGTTAACTATCACTTGGATAAATGGCTTTCTAAAATGCCTCGTCATTTCGTTAAGTCGATTACCTTTGATAATGGTAAGGAATTCGCGGGCTGGCGTGAGATTGCCAATAAACATGACCTTCATACTTATTTTGCGGAGGTTGGAGCGCCCAATCAACGCGGCCTGAATGAAAACAATAATGGTATCTTACGTCGTGACGGTCTCAGTAAACGATTAGACTTCCGTAATTTACCAGATGAACTAATCACCCAGCTGATGCACAAACGAAATACTATTCCACGGAAGTCACTTCACTACCGCACACCACTTGAAGTATTCCTAAGTCACGTCACAGATGAACAGCTTTCAACATTTTTCTAATTTAAATTGACATTTCGGGTTTAAAATAGCAAAGGAGGCTGAGTTAATTCCCGGCCTCCTTTTTTTAGTGAATGCTTGACAGGGACCCGCGTGAACCGGTACAATAACGGCAACAAAAGGGCAGTGAAGCGGACAGCAGTAGTTGTCAGCTGGACATTCAGAGAGCCGGCGGTAGTTGTGAGCCTGGCCAAGGACTGATGATGAATTACATCCGCGGAGCCCGTCTAAATGAACGGATCGTCCCGTTACCGACGAAGAGCGGTGGGTTACTAGCCTGGTAGCCCGCAATTCAAGGTGGTAACGCGGTGAAATCGTCCCTGACTTCAGTTTTTTGAAGCCGGGGATTTTTTAGTATCCGGGGATTTAATTTAGGAGGGATATCCATGAACATTATTGATGACCTGCAATGGCGGGGTGCGATTAACCAGACGACGGATTTGGACGCGTTAAAGGAACTGACCGAAAACGATAAGATTGCTTTATACTGTGGAACTGACCCCACGGGGGATAGTTTACACATCGGTCACTTGATTCCATTTATGATTTTGAAACGGTTCCAGCTGGCGGGCCACCACCCGGTAATCATTATCGGTGGGGGGACCGGTGCAATCGGGGACCCGTCCGGACGGAAGAGTGAGCGGACTCTGCAAACAATGGACCAGGTCCACCACAATGAAGAGGCCCTGACGGCACAGATGAAGAAGCTCTTTGGGACGGAAAACTTCACGATTGTCAATAACTACGACTGGCTGTCCCAGATTAGCCTGCTGGACTTCCTGCGGGACTACGGGAAGCTCTTTAACATTAACACGATGCTGAATAAGGAGGTCGTTGCCAGCCGGTTGGACGCGGGAATTTCGTTTACCGAATTTACCTACCAGATTTTACAGTCGGTCGATTTCCTTCATTTATACCGGCACAATGACGTGCAACTGCAAATCGGTGGTTCTGACCAGTGGGGCAACATTACGGCTGGGATTGACCTGATTCACAAGGTAGAAGGCCCGGATGCGAAGGTTTACGGGTTGACGATTCCGCTGATGCTCAAGGCAGATGGAACCAAGTTTGGAAAAACTGCTGGCGGTGCAATCTGGCTGGACCCGGAGAAGACGTCGCCGTACGAATTCTACCAATTCTGGATTAACCAGGATGACCGGGATGTAATCAAATACTTGAAGTACTTTACCTTCTTATCTAAAGAGGAAATCGACGACCTGGCCGAAAAAGTCGAAAAGGAACCGTGGAAGCGGGAAGCACAGCGGCGGCTGGCCGAAGAAGTGACTAAGTTCGTTCACGGCGAAAAAGCGGTTGAGGAAGCGCAGCGGATCAGTAAGGCGCTCTTCTCCGGGGATGTCGCCGATCTGTCCGTTGCAGAAATTGAACAGGGCTTTAAGAATATGCCATCGGTTGATGTTGATGATAAGAAGGAAAACATCGTCGTTTGGCTGACGGATAATGGGATGGAACCGTCCCGGCGGCAGGCCCGGCAAGATGTTTCTAACGGTGCTATCCGGATTAACGGGGAAAAGGTTACTGACGTGGAGGCAGAAGTAGACCCGAGCACTCACTTTGATGGCAAGTTTGTCATTGTTCGGCGGGGGAAGAAACACTACTTCTTAGCACGGGTAAAATAATTTTGTCTTATAATAGTTAAGAAAAGGCGGACCAGGGGAGCTCACTGGCCCGCCTTTTTGGGTATAAAGTGGCAGAATCAGGAACAATATCATTCAAAGGTTGACTGGAAATTCAGTTTTGCTCATGCGGAGGATAGCGGGTAGTGAAATGGTGCTTGACGGGGTGGGAGATTCCATGTATCATATTTAACGTTGTCAAAGCGATTAATGATTTGCAAAAGAAAATTGTGAATTATTGTTGACATCGTTTTGGCAGCATGATATATTATTTAAGCTGCTTGTTTGAAAGCTAACAAATAATTACTTGAAATTAGTTGTTGACTTGATAATGGTAGCTGTGATAAAATATAAAAGCTGTCTGATGACAGTTTGGTAGACCTTTGAAAACTGAACAAAGTTTCGACGAATCAAATGTGTAGGGTCTTCGGTCACTTCGGTGATTGAAGCAAAAACATTTGCGAAGTCAATTCGCTTAATTAATTTGAAATAGAGCTATTCAAGTTCTTATATTTTATATGAGAGTTTGATCCTGGCTCAGGATGAACGCCGGCGGTGTGCCTAATACATGCAAGTCGAGCGCACTGGCCCAACAGAAATGACGTGCTTGCACTGATTTGACGTTGGATTCCCAGTGAGCGGCGGACGGGTGAGTAACACGTGGGCAACCTGCCCCAAAGCGGGGGATAACATTTGGAAACAGGTGCTAATACCGCATAACTTGGAAAACCACATGGTTTTCCAATAAAAGATGGTTTCGGCTATCACTTTGGGATGGGCCCGCGGTGCATTAGCTAGTTGGTAAGGTAACGGCTTACCAAGGCGATGATGCATAGCCGAGTTGAGAGACTGATCGGCCACAATGGAACTGAGACACGGTCCATACTCCTACGGGAGGCAGCAGTAGGGAATCTTCCACAATGGGCGCAAGCCTGATGGAGCAACACCGCGTGAGTGAAGAAGGGTTTCGGCTCGTAAAACTCTGTTGTTGGAGAAGAACGTGCGTAAGAGTAACTGTTTACGCAGTGACGGTATCCAACCAGAAAGTCACGGCTAACTACGTGCCAGCAGCCGCGGTAATACGTAGGTGGCAAGCGTTATCCGGATTTATTGGGCGTAAAGCGAGCGCAGGCGGTTGTTTAGGTCTGATGTGAAAGCCTTCGGCTTAACCGAAGAAGTGCATCGGAAACCGGGCGACTTGAGTGCAGAAGAGGACAGTGGAACTCCATGTGTAGCGGTGGAATGCGTAGATATATGGAAGAACACCAGTGGCGAAGGCGGCTGTCTGGTCTGCAACTGACGCTGAGGCTCGAAAGCATGGGTAGCGAACAGGATTAGATACCCTGGTAGTCCATGCCGTAAACGATGAGTGCTAGGTGTTGGAGGGTTTCCGCCCTTCAGTGCCGAAGCTAACGCATTAAGCACTCCGCCTGGGGAGTACGACCGCAAGGTTGAAACTCAAAGGAATTGACGGGGGCCCGCACAAGCGGTGGAGCATGTGGTTTAATTCGAAGCTACGCGAAGAACCTTACCAGGTCTTGACATCTTGCGCCAACCTCAGAGATGAGGCGTTCCCTTCGGGGACGCAAAGACAGGTGGTGCATGGTCGTCGTCAGCTCGTGTCGTGAGATGTTGGGTTAAGTCCCGCAACGAGCGCAACCCTTGTTACTAGTTGCCAGCATTCAGTTGGGCACTCTAGTGAGACTGCCGGTGACAAACCGGAGGAAGGTGGGGACGACGTCAGATCATCATGCCCCTTATGACCTGGGCTACACACGTGCTACAATGGCCGGTACAACGAGCAGCTAACCCGCGAGGGTGTGCAAATCTCTTAAAGCCGGTCTCAGTTCGGACTGCAGTCTGCAACTCGACTGCACGAAGTCGGAATCGCTAGTAATCGCGGATCAGCATGCCGCGGTGAATACGTTCCCGGGCCTTGTACACACCGCCCGTCACACCATGGAAGTTTGTAACGCCCAAAGTCGGTGGCCTAACCATTTGGAGGGAGCCGCCTAAGGCGGGACAGATGACTGGGGTGAAGTCGTAACAAGGTAGCCGTAGGAGAACCTGCGGCTGGATCACCTCCTTTCTAAGGAATAAAACGGAACCTGCACATAGTTGAAACTTTGTTTAGTTTTGAGGGGTTTACCCTCAGAGCTTGTACTTTGAAAACTAAATAATATCTAATTTCTTTTTATTGAAAACAATAAACCGAGAACACCGCGTTATTTGAGTTTAATTAACGAAATAATCGCTAACTCAATTAATCAGGGTGATCACGAAGTGATCATCAAGGTTAAGTTATGAAGGGCGCATGGTGAATGCCTTGGTACTAGGAGCCGATGAAGGACGGGACAAACACCGATATGCTTCGGGGAGTGGTAAGTACACTTTGATCCGGAGATTTCCGAATGGGGAAACCCAACCAGCTTAGTCGTTGGTTACCTGACTAGTGAATCTATAGCTAGCAGGGGGAAGACGCAGTGAACTGAAACATCTCAGTAGCTGCAGGAAGAGAAAGAAACATCGATTCCCTGAGTAGCGGCGAGCGAAAGGGGAAGAGCCCAAACCAGTGAGCTTGCTTGCTGGGGTTGTAGGACTGAACAATGGAGTTACCAAGATGCGACGTAGTCGCAACAGCTGGGAAGCTGTGCCAGAGAGGGTGATAGCCCCGTAGACGAAACGTCACATTCTCCGTTCAGGATCCTGAGTACGGCGGGACACGTGAAACCCCGTCGGAAGCAGCGAGGACCATCTCGCAAGGCTAAATACTACCTAGTGACCGATAGTGAACCAGTACCGTGAGGGAAAGGTGAAAAGCACCCCGGAAGGGGAGTGAAAAAGTTCCTGAAACCATGTGCCTACAAGCAGTCGGAGCCCGTTAAAGGGTGACGGCGTGCCTCTTGCAGAATGAACCGGCGAGTTATGATTGCATGCAAGGTTAAGACGGAAAAGTCGGAGCCGTAGCGAAAGCGAGTCTTAAATGGGCGAATGAAGTATGTAGTTATAGACCCGAAACCAGGTGACCTACCCATGTCCAGGTTGAAGGTGCGGTAAAGCGCACTGGAGGACCGAACCCGTGTCAGTTGAAAATGGCTGGGATGAGGTGTGGGTAGCGGTGAAATTCCAAACGAACTTGGAGATAGCTGGTTCTCTCCGAAATCTCTTTAGGGGGAGCCTTGAGGAAAAGAATCATGGAGGTAGAGCTACTGTTTGGACAAGGGGCCCGTCATGGGTTACCAACTTCAGATAAACTCCGAATGCCATCGATTTATACTCAGGAGTCAGACGATGAGTGATAAGATCCACCGTCGAAAGGGGAACAGCCCAGATCACCAGTTAAGGTCCCTAAATATATGCTAAGTGGAAAAGGATGTGGAGTTGCATAGACAACTAGGATGTTGGCTCAGAAGCAGCCACCATTTAAAGAGTGCGTAATAGCTCACTAGTCGAGTGATCCTGCGCCGAAAATGTACCGGGGCTAAGCATATTACCGAAACTGTGGATGTGCACTACGTGCACGTGATAGGAGAGCGTTCTAAGGGCGGCGAAGTCAGACCGTGAGGACTGGTGGAGCGCTTAGAAGTGAGAATGCCGGTATGAGTAGCGAAAGACAGGTGAGAATCCTGTCCACCGAATGACTAAGGTTTCCTGGGGAAGGCTCGTCCTCCCAGGGTAAGTCGGGACCTAAGCCGAGGCCGAAAGGCGTAAGCGATGGCTAACAGGTTGAGATTCCT
Organism: Limosilactobacillus oris; assembly: GCF_025311495.1. NCBI lineage: Bacteria > Bacillati > Bacillota > Bacilli > Lactobacillales > Lactobacillaceae > Limosilactobacillus > Limosilactobacillus oris. The sequence goes on from NZ_CP104398.1 coordinate 1,505,482, forward strand.
GTACCAGTTGAATGCGTTTGAATGATGGAGGAACGCAGGAGGCTAAGCGAACCGCACGATTGGAAGAGTGCGGCCAAGCAGCAAGTCAGTAACTGAGTCAAATGCTTAGTTGCGAGTTGACAAGCTGTGATGGGGAGTGAAATTAAAGTAACGAAGTCGCCGATGTCACACTGCCGAGAAAAGCTTCTAGTGAGTATTCAACTGCCCGTACCGCAAACCGACACAGGTAGTCGAGGAGAGAATCCTAAGGTGAGCGAGAGAACTCTCGTTAAGGAACTCGGCAAAATGACCCCGTAACTTCGGAAGAAGGGGTGCTGGTCGCAAGGCCAGCCGCAGTGAAAAGGCCCAGGCGACTGTTTATCAAAAACACAGGTTTCTGCAAAATCGTAAGATGAAGTATAGGGGCTGACGCCTGCCCGGTGCTGGAAGGTTAAAAGGATGGGTTAGCTTCGGCGAAGCTCAGAATTGAAGCCCCAGTAAACGGCGGCCGTAACTATAACGGTCCTAAGGTAGCGAAATTCCTTGTCGGGTAAGTTCCGACCCGCACGAAAGGCGTAACGATCTGGGCACTGTCTCAACGAGAGACTCGGTGAAATTGAAATCCCTGTGAAGATGCAGGGTACCCGCGACAGGACGGAAAGACCCCATGGAGCTTTACTGTAGCTTGATATTGAGTGTTTGTACTGCTTGTACAGGATAGGTAGGAGCCGTAGAAAGCGGAACGCTAGTTTCGCTGGAGGCGCTGGTGGGATACTACCCTTGCATTATGACCACTCTAACCCGCAGCACTGAACGTGCTGGGAGACAGTGTCAGGTGGGCAGTTTGACTGGGGCGGTCGCCTCCCAAAAGGTAACGGAGGCGCCCAAAGGTTCGCTCAGAATGGTTGGAAATCATTCGGAGAGTGTAAAGGCACAAGCGAGCTTGACTGCGAGACAGACAGGTCGAGCAGGGACGAAAGTCGGGCTTAGTGATCCGGTGGTTCCGCATGGAAGGGCCATCGCTCAACGGATAAAAGCTACCCTGGGGATAACAGGCTTATCTCCCCCAAGAGTCCACATCGACGGGGAGGTTTGGCACCTCGATGTCGGCTCATCGCATCCTGGGGCTGTAGTCGGTCCCAAGGGTTGGGCTGTTCGCCCATTAAAGCGGTACGCGAGCTGGGTTCAGAACGTCGTGAGACAGTTCGGTCCCTATCCGTCGCGGGCGTAGGAAATTTGAGAGGACCTGTCCTTAGTACGAGAGGACCGGGATGGACATACCGCTGGTGTACCAGTTGTTCCGCCAGGAGCATCGCTGGGTAGCTATGTATGGACGAGATAAACGCTGAAAGCATCTAAGTGTGAAACTCGCCTCGAGATGAGATTTCCCATTCCCTTCGGGGAAGTAAGACCCCACAAAGATGATGTGGTAGATAGGATGGAAGTGGAAGTGCAGTGATGCATGGAGCGGACCATTACTAATCGGTCGAGGACTTAACCAAGGCAAAGCGGAAAGGTTTGTTGGAAAGGGATAGATATTGTTTAGTTTTGAGAGCGCAAGCTCTCATCTCGGAAGAGATGAAGTGTGGTGATGATGGCTTGAAGGATACACCTGTTCCCATGCCGAACACAGAAGTTAAGCTTCAACACGCCGAAAGTAGTTGGGGGATCGCTCCCTGCGAGGATAGGACGTTGCCACGCTTGATGCTGACTTAGCTCAGTTGGCAGAGCACGTCATTAGTAATGATGAGGTCGGAGGTTCGAATCCTCTAGTCAGCATAATTAAAACTTACAAGGTTTATTAGTTCTTGATATATCAACGTTTTACGGAGATGTATCAAGGACTATTTTTATTTATTTTAGAATATTATGCACACAGCTGTGCACACAAAAAAAGCGTGTGCATGTGAAAATTGAGTAACATCCTATAAACGTTGATTTAATAGAAATAATTAATTGAAAACTGTGTGCATTTCTTAAAATTGAGCAAGTATAGTTTTTATGGCTTATATGTGGTATAGAGTAAAATAGGTACTACATAAATTCAAAATATGTAGTACCTATTTTAATTCATGATTAATCTACGTCCATATTGTCAGTAATAATATCAACTGTTTGACGTTGATTACCAGCAGTATAGAATTCTTGTTTTAATTCTGAAAGAGTAGTTGTATGTTCAATCATTTTTTGCTTATATGCTGGTGTATCATTACTGTGATCCAATGTCCAATAGGTAACATTATTACCATTAATTTGATACTGAACATCACCATCAGAGCCATAACCAACAGTTTTTCTACCATTATCAGCAGTAGATAACTCCATATTAGCATCATTGTTGTCAGATACATCTAAAGTATCGAAGCCATTTGCTTTAGCGTAAATCAGAACTGCTTCAGTTTTTTCATCAAGGTCAGTTGGAGCTGGTTGTTGGCTACTGCTATTAGAATCTATATTTTTATTTAAATCATATTTAGTAACTATCTCATCAATCGTATCTTTTTGGTTGGCATATTTCTTCACTAATTCTTGCTTAGAATAGGTTTTACTACCATTCTTGTTACCCATGCCAGTGCCATCAGTATTTTCGTCATATTTAACTGTTACATTATCATTATTAACAATAATATCTGTTGAATGCCCCATTGGAAAGACTTCAAAGGTATAAGTATTCGCATTTTTAGAAATTTTCATACCATCAGAATCGCCAGTACTTTTTTCTGCATTTGCTAATTTTGAAGCATCCGTTTGACTAAGCATTAAATAGCCCATTACACCATACTCGTTATTATTGAACTTATCAGTTTGTGGCTTTGAACTACTTGCTGCTACTTTCTTAGCAGTTTTAACATTATCAGATGTATTCTTGGAACTTGATGATTGGTTGCTACATGCAGCTAAAGATATTGCAACTAAAGCTGTACTAGCAATAACGATACTCTTTTTCATGATAAACTCCTCCATTGTGTTTATGACACTGTAGTGATACTTAAATAATCATAATAGTTGTAGTTGAACATAACAAGAAGAAAATAAAAACAGGTACTACGTAATTGCGCAAAGTGTAGTACCTGCTATTTTTAGTTAGGAATTATTTCTTGTTTAGATTTATTAAAAACTAGATAGAATTTATTGGATAAATATGTCGAAGGTATAATAGCCATCGGCATTTTTTATTGTGATAGAAACTATCAGGACTGCACAAAATCATTAATTGATTTAGCATTAACGGCCAATGAACAACCCGTTGGAAGCGCATACAATTAAGACATACTAAAGCGATAACGCATATGCTTTTAAAGAAATCTTCTTTGAAGGCAAGGTTAGGAGGTTAGTATCGTGGAAGTTGAACAAACTGTAAAGGAACGACTGCAAAAGTTGTCTTCGATTGGGAGTGATCCTACTGGAGGTTTAACACGGTTACTTTATTCTGATAGTTGGTTATCGGCACAACATTATGTACAAGACCAGATGAAAAATATCGGAATGAAAGCAGCTTTTGATGAAGTTGGGAATCTTTTTGGCCGGATCGAAGGTAGCGAGTTACCGGAAGAAACAATTATGACGGGGTCTCACATTGACACTGTCGTAAACGGTGGTAAATTGGATGGCCAGTTTGGGGTAGTTGCTTCACTAACGGCGGTCCAAATGCTTCAAGAAAAGTACGGCCAACCAAAACGTTCCCTTGAGGTTATTTCAATGGCTGAGGAAGAAGGAAGTCGTTTCCCAACGGTATTTTGGGGAAGTAAGAACTTTGTAGGAATTGCTAATAACGACGAAGTAAAAGATATCGCTGATGCCAATGGAAAGAAGTTTGTGGATGAAATGCACCGACAGGGATTTGATTTTCAACCACAACAAAAGCGGCGAAATGATATTAAGGCCTTTGTTGAAGAACATATTGAACAAGGAAGTATTCTTGAAACGGAAAAAGAATGCTCATGTACGGTAAAGAAGCAAGCAACCGAAAACAATAGATAGACCGCCAGCACTACACTATTCCGAACCAAAGACCAAAAGATAAGCATTTTGAGAAAATCTAAACTTTTGGATTTTCCTACAATGCCGACTACGGCGGAATCCCTCCCACTCCTTATATATTTCTTTCTGTATACATTGAATTTGTATTTAGTAAAATGCAGACAACACCACGGATCGGCTTTTGGCTGGACAATTCCAACCAAACACCGCAGCAGACAGTAGAAACCATTCTGAACGTTAGGAAGCCGGTATGATTGTTACATATAAGGGGAAGAAAAATTTCTTTTAGATACTTGTTTTCCTAAAACTGATGTGATATAATTCAATTCCAGAAAAGGAGTAAAAAATATGCGGCAAGGTATTCTTAAATAAAACTATAATCAAATAGTGGGAACAAAGGATTATGATAGTCCCTTTTGTAGGGGCTTAGTTTTTTGTACCCAAAAGAATACTTTTGCCTTATCAATTTTGACATATCCCCAAAAACAGCACTCACAAACAGGTGTATGCTGTATATGTGTATGTCCGCAAATTATCATCCCCAGTGGTAAAAGTATTTTACTGCTGGGGATTTTTATGCCCTTCGGGGCAGTAAAGGGAGGACAATCACATGAAAATAATCAATATTGGAATTCTTGCCCATGTAGACGCTGGAAAGACGACCTTGACGGAGAGCCTGCTATATGCCAGCGGAGCCATTTCAGAACCGGGGAGCGTCAAAAAAGGGACAACGAGGACGGACACCATGTTTTTGGAGCGGCAGCGTGGGATTACCATTCAAGCGGCAGTCACTTCCTTCCAGTGGCACAGATGTAAAGTCAACATTGTGGATACGCCCGGCCACATGGATTTTTTGGCGGAGGTGTACCGCTCTTTGGCTGTTTTAGATGGGGCCATCTTGGTGATCTCCGCTAAAGATGGCGTGCAGGCCCAGACCCGTATTCTGTTCCATGCCCTGCGGAAAATGAACATTCCCACCGTTATCTTTATCAACAAGATCGACCAGGCTGGCGTTGATTTGCAGAGCGTGGTTCAGTCTGTTCGGGATAAGCTCTCCGCCGATATTATCATCAAGCAGACGGTGTCGCTGTCCCCGGAAATAGTCCTGGAGGAAAATACCGACATAGAAGCATGGGATGCGGTCATCGAAAATAACGATAAATTATTGGAAAAGTATATCGCAGGAGAACCAATCAGCCGGGAAAAACTTGTGCGGGAGGAACAGCGGCGGGTTCAAGACGCCTCCCTGTTCCCGGTCTATTATGGCAGCGCCAAAAAGGGCCTTGGCATTCAACCGTTGATGGATGCGGTGACAGGGCTGTTCCAACCGATTGGGGAACAGGGGAGCGCCGCCCTATGCGGCAGCGTTTTCAAGGTGGAGTATACAGATTGCGGCCAGCGGCGTGTCTATCTACGGCTATACAGCGGAACGCTGCGCCTGCGGGATACGGTGGCCCTGGCCGGGAGAGAAAAGCTGAAAATCACAGAGATGCGTATTCCATCCAAAGGGGAAATTGTTCGGACAGACACCGCTTATCCGGGTGAAATTGTTATCCTTCCCAGCGACAGCGTGAGGTTAAACGATGTATTAGGGGACCCAACCCGGCTCCCTCGTAAAAGGTGGCGTGAGGACCCCCTCCCCATGCTGCGGACGTCGATTGCGCCGAAAACGGCAGCGCAAAGAGAACGGCTGCTGGACGCTCTTACGCAACTTGCGGATACTGACCCGCTTTTGCGCTGCGAGGTGGATTCCATCACCCATGAGATCATTCTTTCTTTTTTGGGCCGGGTGCAGTTGGAGGTTGTTTCCGCTTTGCTGTCGGAAAAATACAAGCTTGAAACAGTGGTAAAGGAACCCACCGTCATTTATATGGAGCGGCCGCTCAAAGCAGCCAGCCACACCATCCATATCGAGGTGCCGCCCAACCCGTTTTGGGCATCCATCGGACTGTCTGTTACACCACTCCCGCTTGGCTCCGGTGTACAATACGAGAGCCGGGTTTCGCTGGGATACTTGAACCAGAGTTTTCAAAACGCTGTCAGGGATGGTATCCGTTACGGGCTGGAGCAGGGCTTGTTCGGCTGGAACGTAACGGACTGTAAGATTTGCTTTGAATACGGGCTTTATTACAGTCCGGTCAGCACGCCGGCGGACTTCCGCTCATTGGCCCCGATTGTATTGGAACAGGCATTGAAGGAATCAGGGACGCAACTGCTGGAACCTTATCTCTCCTTCACCCTCTATGCGCCCCGGGAATATCTTTCCAGGGCTTATCATGATGCACCGAAATACTGTGCCACCATCGAAACGGTCCAGGTAAAAAAGGATGAAGTTGTCTTTACTGGCGAGATTCCCGCCCGCTGTATACAGGCATACCGTACTGATCTGGCCTTTTACACCAACGGGCAGAGCGTATGCCTTACAGAACTGAAAGGGTATCAGGCCGCTGTCGGCAAGCCAGTCATCCAGCCCCGCCGTCCAAACAGCCGCCTGGACAAGGTGCGCTATATGTTTCAGAAGATAATGTAACGTCTTGCGCAATGCAAGCGTTCATTGCTGGCTATTGCGAAATATCATTGATAAAATCAGTATCAGAGAGGAGAAACTATTTTGAACCAGGAACAGACGAATATTACAACAGGAAAGCAAATACGTCATCTGCGAACACAATTGGGAATGACACAGGAAGAACTAGCCGGGGAATTGAATGTTACCCGGCAGGCACTATCGAATTGGGAGAGAGATGTTAATGAACCCGATTTAAATATATTTGAAAAGTTAAGCAAATCGATTCTGTAAAAGCAATGATAATGGACTTAAAATGCATTTTTGAAAGCTTTTAAAATAATTGTTGACAAATCCACTAGCTAGCGATAAATTAAAATACAATTAAATAATGATTATAAAAACACGTTGAAAAGAAGAGTAGCTATTAGCAGATGGCAAGAGAGTCCCCGTTTGGTGTGAGAGGATGATTTACTTATAGTGAAAATCACTTTGAGTGCCAGGATGAAAGATAGTAATTTCTGGTGGGAGTAGCCCATTATAGCTACCGTGTTTAATACAAAGAGTATTGAACATTTGAGGCTAGTAGTGTGAACTACTGGCGAATAAAGGTGGTAACACGCAGAAGCGTCCTTAGATTAAGCAATTAATCTGAGGGCGCTTTTTTATAATCATTAAATTTAGAAAACAAGGAGTTGCGTTATTATGAAATTTACAATCGTTGGTGCTGGAGCAATGGGACTCCGCTTTGGTGTATTATTACAAGAAGCTGGAAATGAAGTTGATTTTGTTGAAGGCTGGCAACCACATTACGATAAGATGAAAGAACAGGGTGGTGTTTACGTTACTCGGGAACACCAGAACAAACATTTAGTTCCTGTAAATGTATATACCCCCGAAGAATACACAGCGACAGACGCAGACTTTGTATTCTTTGAATTGAAACAAATGCAACTTGATGATATGTTGCAACGTTGTAAGCATTTCTTTAAGGATCAATATGTCTTAACAGCAATGAATGGGATGGGGCATGTTGAAAAGTTGTTGAAATACTTCCCTAAAGAAAAATTAGTTGCGGGGACCGCATTAGTTGCCACTATTTTAACTGGTCCTGGTGAAGTTGAATTCGTTGGTAAGCCAGGGATGGGAACTACCAACTGGGCTAACTATACTGAAAAGCCTGATGCAAAGACTGAAGAGCTGATGGCTGAATTGAAGAAAGCCAACTTCAATCCTTCATTAAAAGATAATTTCATGGGTACTTTGATGGCTAAAGTAGTCTTTAACTCAGTTGTTAATACCTTATGTACAATGTTTGAAATCACAATGGGTGAATATGCTAACTTTGATAAGGCAGATGAACTTTCTCGCCAATTAATTGATGAAGCATACGATGTCTGTGAACGGGCTGGTGTTCAATTGGTTAATACCCGAGCAGAAGAATTGGAAAGTGTTAACTACGTATCAAAAGTTGGCAACCCTCACCACTACCCATCAATGTACCAAGACATGAGTCATAATCGTCCTGTCGAAGTTGACTACATCAATGGTTACTTTGCTAAATTAGGTCGTAAATATAACTACGAAGCTAAAACACATGCTTTTGTTACTAACCTTGTTCACTTGGCTGAAGCAACAAGAGAAAAGAACTAAGACTAAACCTGTACAATACCCTTTAGAGTTGACACTTTAAATAATAAAAGTGCCAATTCTAGGGGGTGTTTTTCGTTTCTAGTTATTCCACAACAGAAAAATTAAGATTACTAAGTAATTATCAGGATTCAGATTGCTCATTAGGAGTATTCGCTGACTATCACGAAGTGAGAACAGCGAACATGACTAAATGGATTAAACAATTTTTATTAGCAGGACTGGCAGGATTAATTCGTCCTAAACATAACCAAAAATATTCACTTAAGACAAAGATTGCCGCGGTGAAAGATTATCAGCTTAACGGACTGGCTAGTCGTGAGGTTTTAATTAAGTACAAAATACGCCATATTTTTCAACTAAAACAATGGATTATCCAGTACAATAGTGACAAACTAACTGTTACTTACGCAACAAGAAAGCGAGTTAAGAAAATGGGCCGGAAAGTATCCTTTGATGAGAAAAAGCAGATTGTGCAGTGGACGATTAACCACCAGAACAACTATAAAGAAGCAGCTAGTAAGTATGATATTAGTTATCAGCGGGTTTATTCGTGGGTACGTAAATATTTGCACGATCATAATTGGGAAGTACTAAAAGATAATCGTGGCAGAAATAAAGAGAAAGAACCGACAAATGAGCTCGAACGGTTGAGAAAACGAGTACGTGAATTAGAAGCTGAGAAACGAGAAAGCGAGGTACAAATTGCGTTCGCAAAAAAATTAGTCGAAATACGCAATCGGGAGGTGCATCGACCGGACGATATCAAGCGATTCAAGAAATGATTAAAGACGGTTATACAGTATTAGAACTAGTTAAAGCGGCTAAAGTAAGCCGGCAAGCCTACTATAAGTGGCTAAAACGAGAATTAACTACTAAGGATATCCAGGATCAAGAGATCCTTAATTTGATTAAAGAAATTGAGAAAACTAATAAGCAAAGTATTGGATATGGGAAAATGACTCGTCTTATTAAGCGCGCAGGTCTTGGATATTTGGTCAACAAAAAACGAGTTATTAGAATTATGAAGGAACATGGGATTAAAGCTGACTATCGTCAAGCTAAAAGAAAACGCGACAAGGAACGTCAAACCTATCAAGCTGAAAATATACTTAATCGTCAATTTAAACAGGAAGCAGCTAATCAGGTTTGGGTAACTGATACAACAGAACTCGCCTACAATATTCATAATTATAAAGTTCGTTTACATGTGGTTCTTGATTTATATGGTCAATTTCCAATTAGCTGGCTAATTACCCCAACAGAAACTAGTGAGGGAGCAATTCAAGTATTCAAGAAAGCTCAGAAACAAGAAGGTGTATTAGCCCCACTTATTCATACTGATCGCAGAGCTGCTTATACTTCTAAGGCGTTCAATCAATATTTAACTAGCAATAATAGTCAACATAGCTATTCAGCTCCTGGCACACCAGCAGATAACGCAGTTATCGAGCACTGATGGGCCGACTTTAAAGCAATTTGGCTAGCGCATTCATCTAAGCCACAAACACTTGATGAACTTCAAACACTAGTGGCTGAAGGAATTGAATACTTTACAAATACATTTATTTCAGCTAAAAGAAATGACCTTACTGCAACGGAATTTCGTTACGGCAAAGCCAATTAATTTTTATTATTTAGTGTGTAAACTTGACAGGGTACAGTACCGTTAATAATGGTAGCCAAGCTACTGATAGCAATGCTGCTCACAAGCCAACCATTGTTTTACCAACAAATGGTAAGGAAAGTGGAGCAGCTACCCAAGGACAATACATCAACGTTGTTTCTAAGGATAGCGTTGCAGCACAAGCTGGTATTCAAGCACCTGCAGCTCCAGAAACTACCAGCGTAACGTTTGGTACTAAGGAAGGTACCATGATGACTCGTGAAGAATACAAGGCACAACAAGCTAACTTGCCACAAACTGGTAACGAAAACAGTAAAGCGGTTGTTGCTTTGGGCGTCTTGGCTGGTATGTTTGGATTAGGCTTAGCAAGTAAGGGTAAAAAAGAATTTTAATTAGTATATATTTGTTCTGACATAATATATCCGTTATTAAAGCAATGGGACTTCTGCTTGGTGTTCTTTCACAGGAATCCCATTGTTTTTTTATTTAGAAAAAGGATTACGTTTATGTTGCAACGTAATCCTTTTGAATTATTACTTATTCTTTTTCTTGTCCTTATTTTCCTTTTCTTGCTCTTCAATGCGTCGCAGGAAAGTGCGATAATCTTCATATTCGCCCGCACTAAGATGTTTCACTTGCTCGTCAATAAGGTCTCTCATATAACCACGGATAAACTTGTGCCCTGATACCATTACTAATGCCTTAATCTCGTTCTGAACGTCGATGTCGACGCCAATGTTACCGTGTTTTTTGGTTATTGTTTTATACATTGTTATTACCTCTCTTTTTTGTTTCTAAATTCGTCTTTAATTTCGATAGCTTTAAGAATATACGCATATATGCCTTTATCTTTAGAGTTTAATTGATCAATTTCTTTATCAATAAGCTTATTCAATAACTCTTTTTGAGTTATTTCTTCCATGTTTGCTAATGCAATCAGTTTGTTACGTGCAACGTTACTTAGGCTAACAGAAGTAGTATAGTTTTTGTGTTTAGCCATATTAATCATCTCCTTCTGTATAAGTTCTAATAAAAATTTTTCTTGAAATAATTTTTTTATTCCAAGAAAATTATTAATGAGAAGAGACTACTAGATATTATTGGAATATGCTTACAGGAATTTAGTCCTTAAAAAATAAGCAACGAACGTTATTAGGCATTCGTTGCTTATTTTTTGTGGGGGTTATTTATTTTCTTGGGCTTCTTTGTATCTTTCCATCTCATGCCAACAATAATTGATCGCTTTTGCGTAATCAACCCCTGTACGATTGTATATGTTATCTGATAATGGATATCCATAATAGGCACATAGATTATCTATAGTGTCGTTTGCATCCCCCAATACTCTAAAGGGATCTGCTAAATCCTCGACTGTAGTATTAGTTGGTATTGTTACGCCTTGTTTATCTAAAAAGAAAGTGAATGAATTAAAAGTAATCAGCCTGCTAGCTTTATTGAATATTGATTGGATTTCTTTCTTATAATTCTCAAATGGTTGCTGATTATAAGTTTCCTCAGGTCTAATACCATTCAGACCTGAATACCACCAATCTACAAGCTTGGTATTAAATGTATGATTGAATAATACATTATCGTTAGTGTCCATGATAGTAAGCCTGACTATTTCATCTAGAGCTGCAGGTCCAGTAAGATCTACCCAATATACTAGTTCTCTATTCTTCATTGCAAATCACCTCGACTGGCATCATAACTCTGTGGCGTATTAATAGGCTGCTTCTTATTGTTGATTTGCCGTTTAATACGATACAACGTGGACTTTGAAAGATGAAACTTCAATTGTGTTTCACTATATGTATGAGTTCTTAAGTATTCATATGCTTGCCTATAAATGGGTGTGATAACGCGTTTTTGACGCCCACCTTTATTTAAGGACAATTGATACTTGGACTTTTTAATTGCCTTAGAAGCACGCCTCTGGTGCAAATAATGGGCGTAATCAAGGTGAGCAAGCTGTGATGCAATGATCCAATCACTGCTATCGCTATCATTACTAAGATCAATGTCTTCTGACTGAATAGTAATACCTGTGTCCTCAACGATGTACATAAGACAACAAAGCTCTCTAACGTTGCTATATACACAGGTTAGGGTAGGGACGACTAAGACATCTCCTTCTTTAGCAATGGTATTAAGGAATTTACGGAGTTGATAACGATCTTTGTTTTTTCCTCTAAAGACGTCAGCAAAACAGTGATCGTATGGTATACCCATACTTAATAGGATTTTTGCTTGGTGTTCAAAACTATCTTGTTTGCTGACTTCATCTTTTAGACAGCCAGAAACATAACCATATTTTGTCATAGTAATGGTCACTCCTTATTCTTTAGTTAATTGAAGTTCTAACTAAAAAAACTTATCAATTAAAATAGGATTGAATAAGTATGGACGGAGTAGAGTAGGAAAATAATATACTAATTTAGGATTCTTATACATATTATTTTCTCAGCGCTGATACTATTACTGTAATTCAGCGTGTCAGTTTTTGTGTCAGGTTTCTAATTATAGCTGGTATATATGTTAGGTATTGAATTCCTGTTTTTTAGGTAAGATTCTTGGCTTATTCAAATGTGTCACTTTATTAGTGAAAATTGACATTTAGGCTAACACTTAGTTGAACCTTACTGAGAGTAAGGATAAGAGAAATTTTGACAAAAATTAAGGGAAAAGTGTGTCAACAATAATTATTGATTGAAATGCTGTTATATCAACATTTATTGAAGAAAGTGTCAGGTGTGTCAGATTTTTAGCCTAACTTTTTCAAATAAGTATTTTTTAAATAAAATAGTGTAAAAAATAGGTGAAATAATGGATAGGTAATAATATATATAGTTTCTCCAAAGAACTTGACACACCTGACACCATACTCACAATATCTTTTTTCACAATCATTCCCATAAAAAGGGAGTACTACACATACTTTGAAACATGTGTAGTACTCCCAATAATTATCAAGAAATATTTTTCTCAACCTGTTTTTTTATTCTTTGTAGCGTTGAAATAGATATATTAAATGCCTTAGAAGTGTCTTTATAAGTATGATCTAAAAGATAATTATAAGCAGCTTGATAGTGAGGAGTAATCATCCTTTTTGGACGTCCCTCATGATAATCCTTCTTATGTAGTCTTGCATATCTTTTACCCTCCTGTGTACGATCAACAATCATATCTCTTTCCATTTCAGCAACGGCTAATAATATTGTTTTAACTAATCGGCCAATGGTTGAATTTTCAAGCACACCAATGTTAAGTACATTGAACTTGACACCTTTAGACATTAACGGGTCTAAGATATTTAATGCCTCTCTTGTATTTCTGGCAAGACGATCTAATTTAGTGACAGTAATAACATCGCCATTGCTAACTTTACTTGTTAACTCTTCAAACTTGGGTCTATTAGTGGTTGTACCAGTAAATTTCTCAAAATAGATGTTACTACTACTTATACCTGCTTCTTTCAATTGGCTTATCTGATCATCAAGACTTTGCCCCTTAGTTGATACCCTAGCGTATCCATATTCAGTCATTTTATTCAATCCCTTTCTGAATAAACTTGTTGAACACAGAGTAACTCCGGTATCATTGGATTGGAAGTCTTATTCAGGTACTTTTAAGTTGATGAATAAAATTGAATTTAAGCTTTTGTCAACAGATTGATTTATAAAAGAATGTAGGTGGATTTTAGTGAAAGAAAACCAAGTGAATTCTGTTAAAGATTATTTGGATTACTTGAAACGGTATACTAAATATGGAGCGTCGGAAAATCTATACTTCCGAGGTCAGCTTTCCAAATTTATTGATATGAAACCATCAGTTGCACGTAAAAATGAATACTTGAAAAATGAAGCAAAACTTTATAAAGAAAATCGTAACGCTAATAAAAGTATTATTCAAAACCTAGCAAGAATGCAGCATGATGGAGTTCCTACGAGATTATTAGACTTTACTACCGATCCGCTTGTGGCTTTATTTTTTGCTACGCAAGAATCTCTTAGAGAAGACTCTAGCATTTATATATTTATTAGGCCAAATATTGATGCCAATTCCTTGGAAATTAAATTTTCTTCTTTTATTGCCACACAGCAAAATCGGAACCTTTCAACTATTGTCAATAAATTTAATGACGATTTTCACGAATCATTAAGTTTAACACGAGCAAAGGAAATTATATCTAAGGGATTATTTATTCAACCCAATACTGTGGTAGATGAAGAAAATAAACGGATGCTGAAACAAAAAGGAACCTTCGCAATTCCAGGCAATGAAATCAAAGATGATAAGATTGTGGAAATAATTCCATTTGAAAATGATGGTTCTTATGAAGAAGTAGTTATTCCTTTTGAATGTCATGAAGAAATTCGTAAAGAACTAGAAGATAGAGGTTACACTAGAGAAAATTTATTAGGAGAGAATAATGAAGAAATACAATATATAAATACTGATAAAAACGTCATTCAACTAATTAATCCTAGGGTAACTAAATTTCGTGGTTATCAAAAGAAATATTCAGTTACAGCGGTTACTAATATGCTATTGACGTATAGTGAAATGCAAAAAATAGGATATAAAATTGCATTAAAGAGCAAAGCTGACGTTGTATGGATTTGGTTTAAGAGAGATGGTGCCCCTAATGGTATTAATATAGTGACTCAGCAGTGGTTTAAGCGAGCCTTAAAGTCATTCTTTATTAATATAGATAGTGAAGATGATGAAATTGTGGACTATGGTGAACTAATCCTATCTGAAAATAGACAAGACGGTTATGTATGTAGTGCTTATTATTACAATCATCCTGATATGCCGGCTAAACATTTAGCTGTTTCAAAAAATGCTATAACTGTTAATCTGGATATTAAGAAGTCTTCTGAATTCTTGACGTTATGTACAAATTTATTAAAGGGTACGAAGCTGTTTATTACATACAAAATTAATGGTGGAGAAGAAAGAAGTACTAGTGTAACTGTCCAAGATGCAAAAACGATTATTATATTAGAAGGTTATCAACCAGGCGATCAAGTATCTGGTGATGTAACGTTAATAGTGTCTATATTACAGGATAAAAATATTATGGATGAGTATGGTATAGACTACGAAAACCTAACAGGAACTTTTATTTGTAGATCTGAAAAAGAGTCGATGGTATATGGTAGAAAACACTTTTTTATTAAGTAGTGGCTTTTTAAAATCAAAAAACCGACCAACTTAAAAAGCCAGATGGTCGTCAAGTTCGCTAAACCATACTATAATATAATCATAATAGAGAATATATTATATTCAATAATCATGCTGATAGCTTAACGGTAGCACTCTTGTTCTGGTGTGCGGCAATACACGACCAGCTAAGTGCTGCAGAGTACATCCTCAAGGGTATCAGCTCCTTAGACTAACTTGTGCATTGGCGGTAGCCAGTGCACTTTTTTATAGCAAACTATAATATAATTTTCTTTTCTTTATGTGTTGCCTTGTACTCACTTATTAGTCCTTTTCTGGTCAGTTGCAAAGCTAGGCGTAGTGATTTATCGTAATTTAATTCATCTTCTTTAGATAGATTGCAAAGAAAAGTTAATGAATTATTTTTATCGTTATCATCATTCCAATATAGGACGTCTTTTTTTAATTCCTTATTCTTGAATAATTCAGAATTACCATTTGATGTTTCTTCTAATACGACATAACGATAAAAACTGTTGTTTTCCTTTCCTTTGCTGTAACACTCTTTAGCATAAATACTATACCTTTTCTGAGAAAATGAAGTTTTATGGTTTGAATTTAGGTACTTTAAGTTAATAGAAATCGATGTTTTAAATTTAAAACCAGCATTATCTAAGTACTTTTCTACCTTATCTCGTTTTAAGTGATCAATATTAAGGAGAAAATCTTCAAGTGGTAGAAGCTGAGTTACGTAAGAGTTTTTAGTTCCAGAATTTCTTAGAATAAGTCCAGCATCTAGTAAAACATTATTCCAATTATTGATAGTTCTTTCACTAGTTTGTAACCTTTTTGATATGGTTGAAATACTATGCCATGAAAAACCTTCTAGGTTTCGGGCAACTTCTGTGTAATACAAATATAGGTTTATCGCAGCCGAATTCTTTAGCAATGGTAGATACTGTAGGATGTTATTAGCAAGAATAAAGTATCCGCCCTGTTCCTTTTTTATTTTCATCCATTCTCTGTATAGAAAACTATTTTCCCCTGCTGGATCATCGTTTTCGCTGGTTAAATGTAACTCTACGTCAAGTGTCATTTTATCCTCCTAAAATAATTTCTTCTGTGCAAAATTGTGTTGGGAATTTTACTCCCTATTTTACTATGGATTCGCTTTGAGTTTAGTAATAGTTAGGGAGGTTAGTTTTAGTATAAATTATTATTTAGTTACGTAGAAAAATCAAGCGCAATAGTGCGAACAATATTTCGCACTATTGCGCTTTTAGTTTCGAAAATTAAAGTATATACTTTGCACAATTGATACGAAATAAATTGCATAAACTTATTCACTAGTATCAATGAAGAAGATTCTCAAGCTCTTTATAGCAGAATAAACAGCTGTATGTACATGAAGTAATTAAGAAAATGATGTCAACATTAGGCTGGGAAACACGATCTTCTAACTATCATTTCATTTTAATGCTTACAGGAGGTAAATAATATGTACAAAGATCCGTCAGGATTATTAATTGGTCATTATACTCCAACTTCGGTAATTTTAGCTGAAGTAGCACACTTAAGTAGTTCATTCGACCATAAGTATAAGGACGATGCAAATGGCAAAGATTCGTCAATTAAATTAATGGCAAAACAGATTATTGATACTGTCACAGTGCAGAGCGCACTTGGGCATAGTCAAAAGGAAATTCTTAACTTTACCAATAATGGTATTTATGCAGCGAAAAAGGGTATCTATACAGATGTTGTTCAGATCGATACTCATTCACAATTACCAACATTTATGTATTATCTAGGACTGATGGATAAGAAGCATGAACAACTGTTTCTACGCAAGAAAGAAATCGAAAATATGCCAGATTATAAGTCAGACCCGAAGCTAATTGAAGAACGAGAAGCAATTAAACTGGAACTCAATATTTATTGCTCTACCAATGACACAGGCAAGGGTCGTTATGTTAATCGCCTTGCTGCAATGTATTCAGGTATGAATTTTATTTTCGATTCAATGCATTATTGGGGATTATCAAATGTTTTGAACTGCGTTAATGATGGCTACATTCTACAGATTAAGGACGATGGGGACTTTAATAAACAGTACCAAGATTTTAAACAGCAATGGCAGTCAGAATTTCCGCTGTTAACTTTTTCAAAGAAACATTGGAAATATGCCATCATTAATGGAACTCAGGACTATATCTTGATTAACAATTCTAACGACTACAAGTGTCGAAGTAGTCAATTAAGCACTAAAGCGTTCTATCATCAAGCGACTGGTAAGTCATTGGATAAACTAAAACAAAGTGAAATTGATAATGATGCATTTAAGTATGCACAAGAAAAAGAAAAGGTGGCAATGATGACTTTATATAATAATTTGTTTAACGATCAGGAGCCAAACTTATATGGTTCAAACGAGAAGTTGGAAGATTTAAATGAGGCTAAAGAAGTTCTGCACAAAGCCGGAGTGATTGATGCTAGTTTCGTATCAGAAAAACAACATTATTATTCTTTTATTCTCGATTTAGAGAACTCAGATCAAAATAATGATTATATTAATCAACTTACAAAACGAGTGTTAGATGGACAGCTCTTTATGTCTACGGAGTTATTACGAAATCGAATTAACTTGTTAGACCAATTAGTAAGAGTGAAGGAAGTTAATCCTGACGATTACGCTAATGCCAATCATGTGGTGATAGTTAATAATTTTATCCCGTCTATTATTGACGAAATCGAAAAGAACCAGTCAATTCAAAGCTGGGTGAAGAATGAGGCGGAGAAAATCGAAAAGAGTGATGAAGATAAGCTTTATCAGTACAATTTACTTGCATTGACTGCTCAAATCTATGCGAATGAAAATGAAGAGAATCCCAATTCAATCTTGAACCTTATTAATAAGCTACGAACGACTAACTACTTAAAAAAATTAGATATGGGTGAAATTATTGCGAATGATCCTAGAACATTGATCGTTGATGGTCAACTAATGGTTAAAGATGATAGGAACATTTATACTGCTAGGTCGTCAGTAGTAAATCATCTGCTCAAGGAACATTTTGATCAGCGACAAAAACAACATTTTACTTCGGAAAAGAATAATGTATTGGCCTTACTAGAGGATAAAAAATATCAAGATAGCCTAGAGCAAGGTTTCAAGTCAGATTATCAGTCTATTTTGCTGGATAAAAACGGCAATATTAAGATTGATTCTCCGTTCAAACATAAAATTTCTCATCATGTAAATGTGATCTATAATCCTTCAATTGTTAATGATCCTGCATATGAACAACTTAATAGCTTCTTAAGTCACTTAGCTCCAAATCAAACAAAGCAATTAAAGGCAATGCTAGGACTCATTCCTTTACAGGGTACTGATATTATGAAAGAAATTCGAACTTTCTTTATCCTAAAAGGTGTAAGTGGAGCTGGTAAGAGTACGTTAGCGCAATTACTCAAAGGGATTTTTGATGATGAAACTCAATCAGAATCTAATATTATTTCTAGCGCACAGAATGTTAATAAAGCGTTGCTTGATGAGCACTATGTAGATTTGAATGATACTAAAAAAGGAAAAATTATGTTGTGGTTTGATGACTTCCAGTCAAATAGTAAAACGAATATCATTACAGCTAATGCAGGGACCGTTATTAATGGAGCAATTACTGGCGTAACTCAAACTGGTGCTGCTAAATATGAAAAAGAACACGCTGTTAAGTTACCAAGTTTAATTGTGATCGCTACTAATTCTATGCCACAAATTACACAAGAAGGAACTGCTGCACGAATGTTTGTTATTGATAGCCCTAGCATTCTTAGGGACAGGAGTATTAAAGCAAAAGGAAAGACAATTAGTATTTCCGACTTTGTCAACAATTCTAAAGTTAAAGAAGCATTGTTTTATTTGATCATGCAGGAAGCATCAAAAATTTTGAAGATGAATGAAAAGCAGCGTGCCAATTTATTCGACCGTAATCACTCAGCGGCAACGAATTTATCACGATTGAGTGATTCGTTCCTCACGTTCCTTGAAAAAAATGAAATTACAGCACCTTATGATTTTATCGGAATGCAGACCATCAAATTGTTTGAAGTTTATAAACAACAAAGCAATTCGTATAATGTTTCGTATCGTTCATTCACAAATCAGCTTGAAATGCTTGGCCTTGTTCTTAAGCGTAAAAACTTTGGCGGGAAAACTTATCAAAAAGTAATCTGCGCTAACAGTACTCAATTAACTTCCGCCAAAATGAGGATTATGCGTGACAATTTTGATGTTTATCCAGACTGCGTAGAGAAGTGGGATGGATTCAAACGGATGACTATTGGTGAATTAAAAACATGGCACTATGGCTTTAATGACCTCAAAGAAAAATACGATAAAAATAAGGATACTATCATGTTTAAGCCATTTGACTTTAGTGAAAGGGGGTGAGGGTGATGGAAATCAAAGATAATAAAAAGGTTCTGCAGCCGACCAAAGCATTGCAGAACTAAAAATAATGCTAACAAATATTGTTATCCTACTTATTATCGCACGAATTGAATTGAAATTAAATTAAATGGTCTAAAACTATCTATGAAATACAAGAAAGGAACGATAGTATGTTTAGCAATCCTAACTTTGAGTGGGAACAGTCAATTAAAATGAAGAAAAATACTTTCTCAGCACATTTTGAGCAAGCAAATCAGTTAAGTGAAGCAATGGCGTTGCCTATTACAGTAATGCATTCTGATCATCAAGTTGGTGTCTTTTATTCTACTCAGGCGTATAACAAGTTATTAAAACAAATTAAGGAAATGAAACAAGAAATTTTGATTCTGAAGAAAATTAATAGGGGGTAAATATTATGGAAACAAAAGACTTAATCGGCAACACCTTTGTAAAAAAGGCCACAAATTCTAAAGGAACGACGTGGAAACCAGCATTACGACAACGATGGATTGGTAAATTTAAGGGCCTAAAAGAATATAATCGCTCGCACATGAAAGATAATTACCTGATCGTAGAGGTTGGTGGCTATTTTGATGGCCCTGTATTTAATCCTGACCCATTTATTGTAGTAGGTGGAAAACGAATTTATTTGAATTATGAGAACTCTATTCCAGGACTTTGCCGAATTGTGCTGGTAGATATTCAAGCCCTGGAACTATCGAAAAAGTATGCGTTTAATGCTAGGTATCAAGAATTTGACTCTGAACGTGATAAATATAATGTTGCTAAATTCGATTCCTTTGACGAAATGAAAAAGTTAGCTAAGAAACAATACTCAATGAATAACGAGTTGCCAACATATGATATTAAAATGACTTGGGAGCAGGATAAAACTAGTGAGACATATGGTACACGGCATTATTCCGTCACGACAAATGTAGGACTTTCTGAAGAACTAGATGAAGAACTTTTGAAAGCATGATATTTATTCAGAATTGCAATGTGCAGAGTTATAATCCAATCCATAAGGAGACCATTATTAATGTTTGGAAAAGAAATTTTAAATGGAAAGCAATTATGCGAAAAACTAGGCGTAAGTACCACAATCTTATATCGACTATTAGATAATGGACTACCATTTCATCAATTAACAACACCCAGTCGAAAATATTACATCTTAACTGAAGTTGAGGATTGGCTGGTAAATGCTGGATACCAGCAGAAAACTGTATGGACAAAGTAACTATAGATAATAATGATGGAGTCATGCTTTGTGCTGACTCCTTTTTTGAAGGTGATAAAAATGATTAAAAAAATAGCAACTGGTAAGCACAAAGGAGAGTACCAAGTGCGAATTCAACCAATTAATAAAATCACAGGTAAAAGGGAAAGCTGGCCAGTAGATTACGCTTCTAATCGCTCAACCGCTAAGGCTTTGGAAAGGCAAATGTGGGCTGATTATGAAGATGGAATGCAGTTATGTGACGGTAATGCTATCTTTGCGGATGAGTTTCAAAAGTACGTCAACCAGCGTAAAAATGCAATTTCGCCCGTTACTTACCGTGACTGGCAAAATTCAGCAACGGAATTTAAGAAGTATTTTAAGAATACTAAGATCAAGGATGTTACTGAACGATTAGTAGAACAGTTTGCTCATGACTTTGTGCGGAAACATAAGGCAACGGTTGGACGTGCTACCGTAATTGACCATCGCTTGACCCATATGCGAAGTTTCTTTAAGGAACTGGTAGGTAAGGTTGTTAAGGAAAATCCTGTGCCGGAACAGTATTTGGATAAGTTCTTTCGTAAGAGTGATTTCAGTGTTGGTAAACAGCAGTATTTATTTACTAATGATGAATTAGAAGCTATCAAGGAACAAATTCAGTTGGAACTAAACAACACTACTATTGCTAATTGGGGTACCCGATTAGCGCTGTGGATTGATCTTGAAACTGGAATGCGCCCTGGTGAGGTGCAGGCTTTAAAATTCAAGAACTTGGTAGTAGAAGATGATTATCCAACCTTTAAAATTAGTGATAGTTGGTCGGATTATGCTAAGAAGTTCAATGGGGCCCTTAAGGCACGGCCAAAAGGTTATGCGCGTTATTGCTTACCAATTTCGCAAGCGTTGGTAGATTTTGTGAATGTTTTTAAGGAAGAACAGGAGAATTTCTTGGAGCGCCATGATTTGACTAATCCTAAGGGTTTGATTTTTCTAAACCTACATGACTATAAGACTTGTGCTAATAATATCCCGATCACGCAGCGGAGCATGAATGAGATGTTAAAGAAGGTTTGTGAGAAATTAGGTATTAGTGGTAATGGTTCACAGTTATCAATGTATTCATTTCGGCATACTTTATGTACTAAGTTGGCTAATAAGCCAGGGATGTCTTATCCATGGGCGGCTGAACGAATGGGAAATAGTCTTTCAATTTTTATGCGAGTATACGTCAAGGCAGATCGTGATGTGAACCGCAAGATGATGGATAATTGGATGTCATAAATAAAATAAGAGGCTGTTTTTCAGTCTCTTATTTTTGTAATTTTTGTGCGAAAATTATAGAAAAAAGTCAACTATAAGAGTAAAATTAGCTTTAAATAATATAAAGGCGGTGCTCAGAATGGGAAATGAAGAAGTAATTGATTCGATTTTACAAGTAATGAAGGTTACGCGACGCGATGTTATTGACGATTTTAGGGAAGCAATTTCGGATGTAAATACTAACGGGTTGCCACAAGCAGTGTGGGCACGCAGGGCTAAAGTGTTAGTAAAAATTTTTAAGCACAATGATAGAATAAAAGTGTTACATATTAAGAGGGGCTTTTGGGAAATAAATCCAGTTTTTAATACTGAAACTGGAGAGCTATATTTATTATCATCCAAGGATAACTTTAAAAATATAAAAAATAAATATTTAAAAAACGGAACTTCAACTCACTACACTTATGATTTACTCATTTATAATTCTGGACTATTGCCTTTGACAAGTGAAGTAACCTTGTTCCAAAATAATGACGATGATGAAAAAAGAATTACAGAGAATCAAAAAATGTTGGGTGAATGGTATGAGAATGTAAAGAAAGTTTATATCGTAATCGTCGATTACGTAGTTGATGAAGCTATTGAGGCAAGCTGTTTATTGCTCAATGATCAATATGCTACGGTAGATGAGGTTAATTTGACTCCATTGCTTCATGAGAATGATAATGACAATAAGAATTTGAATGGTGCTATGGATAATACTGATAATAAGCAACATAAGCCTCTAGTAACCTTAAAAAAGAAGCAAAATAAGAAAGAGTGATGCACTATGTCTATGCCATTTAATGGTAAGAGACTAAAAGAAGCAAGAAGGTTTAGAAAACTATCTATAACTGATTTATCTAAAAATATTAAAGTCTCAAAGCAAATGATTTCAAGATATGAACATGGCGATTCTATACCAAGCGCTAGTAATTATCAAAAAATAGTGCTCAATTTAAAATTTCCATTAGCGTTTTTCCAACAAGAAGATAAGTATAGTCAAGAAGACTTGGGAACATTCTATAGAAGCCGGCTCACGTCTACACAAGTTGAGAAACAACCAAGTGAGTTAAAGAAAAAGTATTTAGCTATTTTAGCAAATTTATTTGAAGACTATGTTGATTTCCCACTGTTAGAAGATAATATTGACTTTTCTTCTAAACCTGCTGTGGCTGCTCAAGAGCTTAGAAACGCTTGGGAAATAAAAGGACCAGTTCCTGATATGACCGATTTACTTGAAAGACATGGATTCAAACTTGCTCTGATATCGTCCTATTCAGGTAAAGTTGATGCGTTTGGTAGTGAGATTGAAATTAATGGTAAAAATTATTATTGTATTTTAATAGATTCGGATAATAATTCTTATTTTAGGCAACAATTTAGCTTAGCTCACGAACTTGGACATTGGGTTTTGCATTCGGGAAAGTTACAACCTCAAGAATTAGATTCAGTTGAATATAGGACTATGGAAAATGAAGCCAATTCTTTTGCTGCTAACTTTCTATTACCGTCGTTGCAATTTAAAAAAGATATTTTACATAAAGAAACAAGCCTTAATAATTATATTATTTTAAAACGTAAATGGAAGGTTTCCATTTCTAGTATGATATATCGTGCTAATTCATTAGGGTTACTTACTCCTAATGAATTTCGTAATTTACAGAAGCGATTAAGTTATAATCATTGGCGTAAGGAAGAACCGTTTGATAAAGATTTTGTTATAAGAAAGCCAGTTTTAATGGAGCAAGCATTTAATTTAATAAATCAAATTGAGCTTTTTGATGGTAACGTAATCAATGGACTATTAGAAGAGAAATATGGTCTTGCACTTCCATTAAATGTAATTTCAGAGTTATTGGGAGTTCCTGATGAAAAATTGAGGAATAATGGTTCTAATATAGTTACATATAAGAGTTAGACCTAATTACTTCATGAAAGGAATGGCAGTAAATGGATGTGGCATTAGAAAATGTTCAGGTGAAAAACATGCTGAACAAGGCTGAGGAGAAATTTATAAGTACGCTTAGTCGTCAGGAACAAAAGCAAATTGGTCAATTTACTACACCGCAAAATATTGCAAATTATATGTCTGATAGACTATTGGAAAATAATTTTTGCCAAAAACATTCAACTTTTAAAATATTAGATCCAGGTGCTGGTACGGGTGTGTTAGGAATATCACTTGTGCAGAAAATATTTTCGATAAATAGTAATGCAATTGTCCAAATTGTTTCTTATGAAAATGATAACAATGCTTTAAAAGTTTTAAGGCATAACTATAAATTAATATTTAAATGGGCTAAAAATAATAATTTAAAATTCACATATACAATAAAACCACAAAATTATATTTTGGACGGATATAACTTATTTGATTATGGAATTAATAATCACGAAAATGAATATGATTTAATTATTTCAAACCCTCCATATAAAAAACTAAGAAAGGATAGTGAAGAAGCTACGGCAATGCCTTTTATTGTACATGGAGCTCCTAATCTGTATGGGTTGTTTTGGGCAAAATCAATAATTGAATTAAAGCCAAATTCAAATTCTATATTTATTATTCCCCGTTCATGGATGAGCGGTTCTTATTTTACTAAATTGCGTCAGTTTATTTTTTCTCAAGGAAATATAAGTGAAATACATTCTTTCGAGGCAAGAAAAAATAAATTCGGGAATGCAAAGGTTTTACAGGAATTGGTTATTGTTGTTTTTAAAAAAAGGTCAGCGATTAATCAGATTAGATACTTTACACATAATAGTGTTTCTTTGCTTGACAAGACAAACTATATAATGGCTGATAAAGCCAATGTAGTTGTTGGAAAAGAGCAAAGAATATACTTAGTTAATAGTAAAAAGGATATTGAAACTTTAAAATGGGCTAATAGATTTTCAAGTACGGTTGAAAAGTCTGGTTTAAAAATGAAGACTGGATTAACAGTATGTTTCCGTAATAAAAGTTTATTAGAGGATGAAGGTTCAAGTGAAAATGTACCTATTATTTTTAGTGATAATATCAGTAAGCATTCTGTTCATCTTAATAGAAAAAAAGACCAATTTTTAAAAAAGAAACGTAACGGATTACTCCAAAACAATCAAGATTATATCTTTGTAAAACGGTTCTCCTCAAAAGAAGAAAAGCGAAGAATTCAAACCGCATACTATAATTCTTCAAGATTTAGCAAATATGATCAAATCAGTACTGATAATAAATTAAATTTTGTTATTGCAGAAAATGATAACCTTTTAAAAGGAGCATACTTATTTCTATCATCAACTAAATTTGATGAATACTATCGTCTTTTAGGAAGCAATACTCAGGTAAATTCTACTGAGATAAATACGATGAAATGTCCAAGTAAACAACAGCTTATTGAACTAGGACAAGAGTACGATGCTCAACACCTAGAGAGTATGGAACAGAATATGATAGATAAATTAATTTCTAATATATAAGTTTAAAAGCGGAGGTTCTATGATGAGTAATAATAAACTAGACGATGTATGTGAAATATTAAAAGATGTTGAATTTAGTAATGACATAAACACTAACAATATGGCAGTGAGATTTATTGTTGCCGCAACTAGAATTACTAATGAAATGGAATGGGAAAATGCTACTAATGATGGAATAAGTATGCATGAGTCTCGTCTATTCTTAAATAGTAACTATGATACTAACTTAAAAGAGAATACACGAGAATCATTAAGAAAAAATGGAGCAAAGAAATTAGAAACGGTGGGCCTTGCTAGAAACAATGAGTCTGAGGGGATAGCAACTAATTCTAGTAAATTTAAATGGTATTTGAATGATGATTTTTTTGATCTTGTTAAAAGCTATGGTACAAGTAGCTATGAAAAGCTATTACAAAAATTTCTACCCAATAGGGAATCAAGAATCCAGCTATTAAGGTCAACAAGAGAAAAAACTATGATCCCTATTAAGTACCAAGGTCATAATTTTAAATTAACTCCGGGTGCTCATAATATTCTCCATAAAGAAGTTATTGAAAAGTTTGCACCTAAATTTGCGGGCGGTTCTGAATTGCTTTATGTGGGGGATACTGCAAATAAAAGCTTGATTTTTGAGAAAAGTAAATTGCGGCAATTGGGATTTCCAATTACAATGCATAAAATTATTCCAGATATTATTTTATATAATGAGAAGAAACGATGGTTGTTTTTGGTTGAAGCAGTATCAAGTACTGGACCAATGTCGATAGATCGTGTTACTCAGATAAAGAATAATTATAAAGGTAATGCAGGGTTAATCTTTGTTACGGCGTTCCAAAATTGGAGTGTCTACAAAAAGTTTGTTAGCAAGATTGCGTGGGAAACAGAAATATGGATAGCAGATTTTCCAGATCATATGATTCATATGAATGGTGATAGATTTATGGGGCCACGATAATTTATTACACATATTTAAATGGTGTGAAGAGAATGCACACAATATTGCACACGAACTGGTAAAAAAGCTAACTAGATAACTGATAAATAAGGGATGAACAAAGATAAACCTATAAGCTTCTAGTCAGCACTAGATAGAATTCAAAAGCCCACAGAAAAAGCTGCAAAAGCTTAATCTGTGGGCTTTTTTGTACACTTAAGAAGTAAAGTGAATGGTTCTGAAAGTAAGCAGTCGTTATTGATACGTATTGACAAAAAGGCGTCCAAGGCCGAATCTTTTTGATCTAGTCTTGGACGCCTTCTTGTTTATTCATGACAATTTCTTTGTACTTGTTTTGCCCATGGCAAATAAGCCTCGAGGCCTTCGTCCTCGCGGTTTGGTAGGTGATCAAATAAGTATTTAAAATACTTATAGATATTCAAATGATTTAATTTTGCAGTGGCAGTTAAGCTGTAGTAAACTGCACTGGCTTGTGCACCATCAATACTTTTAGCGAATAAACTATTTTTACGAATCAGAGTTGATGGTCTGATTGTTTGTTCCACCGGATTATTGGTCAATGGAATTTGTCCATTTTCAAAGATTCGATATACTCGCTTTTTAAGTTTCAAGGCATTATTAATGGCTGCTTTTAATTGACCCTGGGGAAAGTTAATTTCTTCCAGATAATCATACAGTTGGTCTACTAAAGGCTTAACCAACAACTTTCGTTGTTGAAGCTTTTCAATTTGATTATGATACTTTAACCGATTTTCGTAATAAAAAATCGGACGCATCAATTTTAGCACTTGATAAGCCTTGGAATGCTTCAACTGCTCCTTTTTCAGTAGCCGTGTTATTCGGTAAAACTCACGACGAATGTGAACCAGGCATGAACCAAACTTTGCCCTAGGATATAGTCGATTACTATAACCACCATAGCCGTCGCACATAATAACTCCATTGTAATTGTGCCCCATAAGCTTACCGATTATTTTACCCGAACGAGTATTAAAATAATGAAACAACGCAATTTGATGCTTACTAAACTCTTCGGTAGTTCTAGTTACCCAGAAGTAGCTGGTTTCATTACGCTCATCGATTACTTTAAACGGTGTTTCATCCATATGAATAACCGCCTCTTGCTTAGTTAGATTAAGTAGCCGTTGATATAGGGGCTCTAAATAAGTTTGACTTACTTTGATAATATTAGTTGCTAATTGGCGCCCTTTGACTGGCAAACCTAAGGCTTGCCAGAGCTTAATTTGGCGATGAAATGGTAACGCCAAGTTAAACTTATATTCCGCCACTTTCGCTAAAATTGAGCTGGAAAAATAACTATGCGGTAAGAGACTCTGTGGCATCTTACTACTAACAATTTTATCGCCACCACGACGGTGGCACGTTTTACAGCGATAACTTTCCTGATAGTAGTTTACACATAAAAGTTCTGCTGGCTTTAGTTTTGGTTCACGACTATACAGATGTTTTCCAATTAGTTTCATTTCTTGATGACAATCTGGACAAAGGTTACTTTCAAGGTGAATAACATGATTAATTTGAGGCAAATTATTCAAAAAAGTAGTCCGTTGACCACTTGCCTTGGGCTTGCGGTGACGCACTACTTTCCTTGGTATTTGTTCAATCACTTCAGTGATTGATACATCGCTGTCTTGTAGCTGATTTAAGATTTGGTCATTAAAAAGTGATTGTTGGCCCTCAGCTACTTTATCAATAACTTCAGTTTTTTTCCCAAACATTTGATTCTGTTGAAGCTTAATAATTGCCATTAATTGGGCAATTTTCTTATTTGCTTCTGCCAACTGTTCTTCTAACTGTTTAATTCTCTTCTCGGCTGAATCAGTCATCGTGCGTCACCTCCTTTGATGTCCTTGATATTATACCAAAGAACCATCATTTTAAAAAGGAGTGATCTAATAAAAACTACCGGGTTTGGCAGGCTTAATTTGCTTTACCGGAAGCGGATTAAGTCCTGCTAATAACCACTTAACTTGTCTGCTGGATAGTTGTTTTGCCTCCTGACTGTACCTGGGCCACTTAAGTCGGCCATTTTCAAAGCGTTTGTACAAAAGGATAAATCCTTCACCATCCCAAAATAATCCTTTGAACCGATCATTTCTACTTCCACAGAAAAGAAATAAAGAATTATTGTATAGCTCAAGTCCATAGTTCTCAGCGATAACCATTGCTAAACCATCAATGCCTTTTCTTAAATCCGTTTTACCGCATACCAGATAGACATAATCCGGGACCGTCCAATCAATGAGCATAACGAACAATCACCTTAGCTATTTCACTTACCAAATTAGGATTAGCTCCGCGGAAAGCAGTTAATCTTATATCATTAACTTCCATTTTTACTGCGGGCCGCGAGGCCATGCGTTTGCTTTTATTAAAGGTATCCTTACTTTTAAAAACTGGGGTAATAATTTCAGATTTTTCTTCCATCAAAAATGCCTCCTACACTGGGATAGTCTCAGTATAGAAGGCACATTGAATAATTCATAGACGTGTTGTTATTGACTGCTTACTTCTGAAATGTTCTGAATTACTGTTTCAAACACATAAATAAACACACAGAATTAAAAATTGTGTTCTGTGTGTTTGAGAGAAAATACAAGAGGTCATATAGGTTGATATATCAACGTTTTAACGTGATATTTTTGTGTGTTTGGGCAGTGAATTTAGACCAATTTGAGAAATAAACAGTCTATTACTAAAGAAAGGTATGACATGAATGAATTTAAGGTATTTTTGTACTGATAATTCAAAATAGGTGCAAAATAAAAAAACAGCGACGACCGAAGTCACCGCTGAAATAGTTATTGATTACCATAATTAATTGGATTGAATGTTACTTCAAGAGCCAATTAAGAAGGTAGTTAACAACCTTTTTGATTGCAAACTTAAATTCTTTTTTCAAAGAACAGAAAGCTTGCTTAACGAGCCTATTTGGCACGATCAGGACTATAATGCACCAATGCAATTGGGACACCTCCCTTTTGCACTAACTTGTGAATTGGTTAGATTCAACAGTGTGCTTAAATATTGTATCATAAAAGAAACATGTTATAATGTACGTATCAGGATTATGATGCCGGTGTGCAAAATGGTTTCAGTTGGTTACTTAAACCGTACCGGTAGTTGGGGTGCCTAATAAGCGCCCTTTTTATTTATGATATTGTTCTTAGATTGTTTATCCTATTCTAAATTAT
This sequence comes from Limosilactobacillus oris, assembly GCF_025311495.1. Lineage (NCBI taxonomy): Bacteria > Bacillati > Bacillota > Bacilli > Lactobacillales > Lactobacillaceae > Limosilactobacillus > Limosilactobacillus oris. The sequence continues at coordinate 1,535,000 of NZ_CP104398.1, forward strand.
AGTAAGATATTTAGCTGTTAATAATAGTTGCTAAATTGGCACAATAAGGAGTCTTAATAATGGTTATTAAGTCACCAACTAAAATTTTTAAATCAGGTAATTCTGGTGCGGTACGAATTAGTAAGGATATTATGAATGCAGCAGGGCTAAAAGTGGATGACAAAATTAATGTGACTTTTGATTCCCATGATGGCAGTATTGTGATTAAGGCCGCTGATACCGATAATGAGGTTCATAATAATTTTTCTGAAATTTTAGATCGGAGTTTAAATGAAGATCAAGCAATATTAGACTTCCTCAAGAATAAGTGAACATGGAACGTTTAACTGAGGAAGTGTTAATTGAAATTAACCGATGAATCATTAGTCGTGCTGGTGAAAGGCAATCGGCGTATTGAATGTTATCAGTATAGATATTGAGAGAAAAATAGGAGAGGCTGAAAAAGCCTTTTCTATTTTTTTATAACTCTTTCCTACCAAAATAGTAGTCGAAAGGTATCTTATGGTTCTAATTAGGTACCAAACGCTATTTTATAGAGACTGTTTAGATATTTTGCTTACTTTTATTGAAAAGTAAGTGACTTGCTATCGTGGTCAATTCAAGATAGTGACTATTGTCCTACTTATCGTCATTTGATAAGTGGGGAATTTTTTGCTTCTGTTTGTTGCCACAAAAAGAAATGCTGAAATCCAAACGGAGCAGTCAGTTTGGTCACTGTTGTTACTTATAGTGAAGTTATAAGTAAATCGGCTGGGGAATCTCAAAAGGTGACCTTGAATGTTAATCTCAAGGTACTCACCGTTTTGAATGGAGCAGACGATACAACGACAGGGTGCAGGGAGAGCGTGCAGGCTCCCCGCCAAGCTATAAAATGTATGACAAACTTTTGTTATCATACGTTTTTAATTGCTTGCAAGTTAGGTACTGCTTAGTATATAATATAGTTGATAAATTGGTATAGACCAATTAATGCTAAGCAGGAACTAACCCGACGAATTTTGAAATTTAGTCAGCCGTTGTCGGTAGCAACCGAAGGCTGAAAATTTCTTTTGCCGGGACGGCAAACATGAGGAGGGGTCATTGCACTATGAAGCCGGTACGAGATAAATTAATTCAGAGCCGTTTAGATGAAGATGAACTGTCAGACTTTGATGAAGTGAAGAAGATGTTGGGTGAAGAAAACAATTCTAAAACAGTTCGCCGGATGATCAAGGATGAGATGATGCTAAAGAAAGCTAAGGAAGAATGGAAGAAAGGTAATACTGATATGGTGACAGAGCTGGTAACCAAACTATCTGATGAAGGTCGTTTACCGCTGGTTGAAGCACTAATGGGTATTACGGACACTAAAACATCATCTCAGTTGAGCATCTTACAAAGCCAGTTTAGTGATATTCAGTCGCAACTAGAAGCTATCATGATGTCGGTAACGCAAATGGGCAATAATCTTAACCAAATAGCTAAAGTAATGAATACAGCAGCTAAAGAAGACGAAGACCTAACAGACACAGATCTTTGGAAATGGATTTCATCACGACTATTTGAAGATTCACGATATTTGTCAGTTCTCAAAAAGAAAATTGCTGATTTTAAGGTTGAAGTTGGATTAGAAAAAAGGGACGATGAAACGCATGTCTATCCTGCAGACACACAGTTGCCATTCTAGTTACAATCGCCTGAAGTATGTATTTAATGAACCTGTCCATTCATATCAGAAAACTGATAAACGTGTTTTAGCTGCAACTGGCTTTAACATTAAAATGTTGCATGACAATGATGGTAGGATTTCGGTGACTCAAAATGGTGCCTACCTTGAACGACAATTTAGGACAGTATTAAAACGTGCCCATAATCCGAAGCGCCGCTATCAAGCTCAAACCATAATTATTTCTTTTGATCCATCGGAATTTGACACATCAGACTTAAAAACTCAATCACAACAAGCATTACAACTTGTACAGCATTATGTTCGTAAGCATTTTGCCGATTGCCAGTCCGCAATAGCTATTCAGTCCGACGGTGAAGGCGGTAAATTACATGCCCATGTCGTGATGAACACTATCAGGCCATCGGGTAAGACAGTAGCTACAAACAGGTTTAATATTCAAAAACTTCGTAAAGATTTTGATGAAGAAATGCAAACCAATTATCAGAAAGTTACCGGTCGTCAGTGGACCAACCCCATACATAACCAATCAAATCGCCAAGACATACATAATCTGACGACTAAATCTGAGTGGCAACAGCAACTAAAAGAGTTAATTAACCAAATTAAGGTAAAAGTTGATAACATTGCTGACTTTTTGAAGCAACTTGAACAACATGGTGTAACGGTCACAAAACGACAAAAAGGCAAAAGTTGGACATATCATCAAATAGTTGAAACTAAGACGGGTACTAGAGAATTGAAAGTGCGGGACTTTTACCAAAGGGTGAACAAACAAACTGGAGAAATCAAATCGACTAGAGGTCTGGGCCGATCATTCTCGAAAGTAGCAATTGAAGATTATTTTAAGTAGGAAGAAAGAAAATGAAAAGGAGCGTTATAGTAATGGACGAAGAGAAGACGACGGACTCGAAAAAGTCAAAACCATGGCGGCAGATGCTAAAGTCCGAATCCAGCGACAACGACGAATTAACCAAATTGCTCAACAGCGACTTGAAAAAGCCACGTATGACGAGAAGCGAAAAGCAGTTAAACAAAAAACTCGACTACTTAATCAAGAACAACGTGAAACCAGACGAACTGCAAAGTCTAACCAACCAGCTCCAAAAACTCAGCGACAAAGTGGACAAGAACAACGAAGAAGTTCAAAAGAAGCTGAGGGACCAGAACTCTGACGTACTCAAAGCAGTAAGTGATGCTCAAGCAATTGGGTATAGTGATGGATTAGTTGACCGAGTTGATAGCCTTGAACAGAAGGTTGATGGACTTGAGTCTGATATTAACCTAAGGGAGCAAAATCTTGATCAAAAAACTCAAGAGTGTATTGCTAAAGCAGCCGACTTGAATGAGGCTGGCAAGTACCTAGAGCATTACACTCAAACGGTAAACAATCGTTTAGTGCCGACTTTACGGAATCTTATTTTGTCTATACAAAATGGGATAACTCATCATACTAGTGAGGTTACTAATGATGTATATCAACATTTCCAAGATGATACTGGGAAAACAATTGATGAAGTGGTTAAATCAACCGTTAATCAGCAATTCAAACAAGATCGCGAGGATGCTCAGCAAGCTAGTTTAAGTGCGCGAATGAGTGCAAAGGTTAGTCAGCAAAACGTTGATAAAATGTCCATAGTTCTTGATACTTTTCTAAAATTTATTATGGTTGTTGGGGTTGAAATGGTTATTTTACTATTAAGCGTGTCTTTGACACCGAGATGGTGGAAACTACTCACGTTTGCTGTACTAATTGGTGTTAGTGGTATTTTTGATTATATTCTGTATAGGAAGAAGGTTGCTAATGATGGCATTTGATGTGATTATTGCAAGTGACCAACAAATTGATGCTATGCTTCACTCAATAAAACGGATTCCAACGTGGAAATTGGAAAATACGCAGTCTGAACGAGAGCATAAGCGAATTCATCAGCTTCAGCTCCACCAGCAACAACTAGAGCAGGATAAGGAAGCCGAAACTGAGCGGAAAAAGCAACGAAGAATTATTGCTGTACCTAAGGTGCAAACTAAAAAGCCGTTATCCCATCAAGGCAACGACTTAGAGTTATAATTTAAATTTAAGCATTATTTTTAGTATCATAATATACGAAAAGAGAGCAGTGAGCTCCTACTTCACTACCCTCAATCGTGAATTTGGATGATTTTTGGGTTTGAAAAGAGATTAGCCTTTGCGGTTAGTCTCTTTTACTATTTGGTAAGCTTTTGCGAACAGCAAGCTTGCACGGGCTAAAATCCAAACAGCCACAGCCAACTGGACCGTGCTTATTCCTCCAATCATTCCTAACTCTCGGCATGATTGCCCACTTCCATTATGCGGCTTCCCGTGGAGGCGAAGTAATCCCACAAATTATTGGCCCAGATTACCAAGGCTGTTTGATGTGTGATGGGCACAGTGCTTATCAACAAAGTAGATTGCCCAATGGATTCCTTGGGGCCTGCTTAATTCATGTCATGCGTAAATTCAAGGAACTCGTTAAAATTGGCAAAGGAGCAAAAGCCTTAGAGCACTCTAAAGCTGCAAAGGCAGTCGAAAAATTGGGGGAAAGTCTTTCACACCGAGGATGGTCTAAGCTATACAACAGCGGTCCAAAAAGCTCAGGAACGAAAGCGAAAAGTCAAACCGTTGTTAGATGAATTCTACGAATTCATCAGCAAGATAAAGAAACCAATTGGCAGATTAAAAACAGCGATTAACTACGCGTTAAGTCAGAAACAGCGAGTGTACCAAATTTTTGATCACGGAGAGATGCCATTGGATAATAATCACGATGAGCAGCAAATCCGGCCAACTACAATTGGGCGGAAGAACTATCTCTTCACAAAGAGTGAAGTGGGCGCCAAGGCTAACGCAATGTGGTATAGCATCATTCAAACCGCTAAATTAAATAAACTCAGGGTACGTGAGTACTTAGAATATCTGTTAGAAGCCTTTGCATGGACTGATCAGCCCGATTGGAAAGCCTATTTGCCATGGGCACCAGAAATTCAGGAAAGATTTTGCATCACCAATTGAAAAAAAGCTCGCCGAAATATCCTTTTTTAGGATATCTCAGTGAGCTTTTAATAAAGACGGTCTGTTATGCCGTGTTTACTTTTGAGCGAACTATTAAATATAACGAAACGGGTGTATAATGAACTAAGATTATTTGATGATAAGTCAATTTGGATAGCTTACTCAAAAGGAAGGGGATTAGATGAATGAATAAGGAATTCCAAACGTTACGCAAGAAGCAACGGTTTGGCTTAAGAAAGCTGAATATCGGGGTGGCTTCCGTTCTGTTAGGATTTACGATTTTTGGTTATAATCTGGCCAGTCAAGCGCCGGTTGCCCACGCGGCCACAAGCACAGTTGCGACTAGCGCTGGCTCGGGCTCGTCTGGTTCGTCAGCGACTGGGGTAGCAAATGGATCGCAGGCCAGCAACAGTCAGGCCACCAGTGCGACCAGCTCTGCTGCGACCGCCAGTCAAACGACCTCGGCGACCCAAGTAACGGCGCCTGCGGCCAGTCAGAGCTCAGCGCCGGCGAACTCGGACAATGCGTCCTCCTCAACGGCCAACCAAGCGGGGACGGTATCGGCTAACCAGACTTCAAACACCAGTACGGCTGGTGCACCGGCTTCAAGTGATCAAACCGTGACGGTGGATGAAACTACGCTTCCAGCGCCCCAAGCGGCAATGCTGTTGACTAATTTGGCTGTCGTAACGAATAGTGGGACTGACACGACGTTGCCAACAACGACGCAGACGTATGACAAAGTGGAACAACCGTTGCTATACGATTACCTGCTCCACACTGCGACGGGAACCAGGGATGGCAAGACATGGGTCGATAAGACGGTGGCCAAGGGGGTCTGGAATTATCCTCGTTATACGCTGGATACGATTTTTGGAACAACTTCAAAGCCGGGGATCATTACCAGCCATCCCGACAAGTATTTCTTTGCGGCGTACGTTGATTATAGTGAACAATATCACCGGGTAATCCTGTTAGCGCGGGGCCAAGATCCAAGTGATAAAAATCTGTACAGCTACACGATTCACACTTATTCGCAAAACAATTCCACGACGACGACTAAGCCCGGGGAAAGCATCAAAGAGCAATATACTGGGACCGGTGGCAGTACCCATGATTTAATTTTCCACAACTATGGTGACTCCTTCTCAGTTAAGTTAAGTGGCCGCCTTACAGACGGCTATGGGCTGTTACCGGTCTTTGATGAAGGCTTATTGGACCCTACGTACGGCTCTAATACTTTAGATCAAAATGATAAGGCGGCCCAAACGGAGTCAATCGCTTTCTGGGCAAGTGCGATCCCACAGAAAACTTCGACCAAGGTTAGATACGTGGACCAAGCAACTGGAAAAGACATTGTTCAACCAATGGAAATTAGTGGCTTTGGTTATCAAGGCTTCAAAGTTAAGGGTGATGCTCCAACGGTTACGGGGTATCATTTGGTATCCTCACCTGAGTTCCTGCCCTCAACTAATAAAGCCTCAGCTTATGAAGACGGTACGATTTCGCCATATAAAGTTGGGCAAACTTATGATTTAGCTTTGTCGGATAGTGTCGTAATTAAGCAAACGGTGATTGATACCAATGGGACCGTGCGGGCGACTGCGTACTATAATGGGAGTCGTCTACCATCGACGGATGCCAGCAAGGTCTTGGGGCGTGAGAGCTACAACGATAAGATGAGTTTTGGTGCCCCGGATGGTAAATTCTATACTTACACCAACCGAATTGGTCAGGTCGATGGCAGCTATATTTACTACTACGCCAAGGACAGCGATCCCGACGGCAGCGAAATGCGGCTGCACTTCATTGATGTGACGGGCGTTAACAACAGTTCCTACGCACCGTCCGATGGGCCAGAACTTGATGTTGATAAAGTTCAGACCATTCATGGCAACATTGGGAAAAATTACAACTTTACCTACACGGTGCCAAAAGGTTATGACCAAGTTGCTACCAGTGACGTCACGGGGACGTACTCAAAGACGCACCACGATGCTTATGTTTATGTAAAGGCAAACACGCCAAAGCCTGTTACGACCCCTGTCAAGACGAATGAAAACACGCCTTTGACGGATGGCCAAGCGAAGGACGCGATTGCCAACAACTCTGAGTTGCCAGATGGCACAACGTACACGTGGAGTAAGCAGCCAGACACAACGCAGCCCGGCGACAAAACTGGTGAAGTAACGGTTCATTACCCAGATGGTAGTTCTGAAACAGTTACGGTGCCGGTTTACGTCAACAGCGCAGCAGATAACAACACGCCAACGGCGGTTAAGGACCCGGTCAAGACGAATGAAAACACGCCTTTGACGGATGGCCAAGCGAAGGACGCGATTGCCAACAACTCTGAGTTGCCAGATGGCACAACGTACACGTGGAGTAAGCAGCCAGACACAACGCAGCCCGGCGACAAAACTGGTGAAGTAACGGTTCATTACCCAGATGGTAGTTCTGAAACAGTTACGGTGCCGGTTTACGTCAACAGCGCAGCAGATAACAACACGCCAACGGCGGTTAAGGACCCGGTCAAGACGAATGAAAACACGCCTTTGACGGATGGCCAAGCGAAGGACGCGATTGCCAACAACTCTGAGTTGCCAGATGGCACAACGTACACGTGGAGTAAGCAGCCAGACACAACGCAGCCCGGCGACAAAACTGGTGAAGTAACGGTTCATTACCCAGATGGTAGTTCTGAAACAGTTACGGTGCCGGTTTACGTCAACAGCGCAGCAGATAACAACACGCCAACGGCGGTTAAGGACCCGGTCAAGACGAATGAAAACACGCCTTTGACGGATGGCCAAGCGAAGGACGCGATTGCCAACAACTCTGAGTTGCCAGATGGCACAACGTACACGTGGAGTAAGCAGCCAGACACAACGCAGCCCGGCGACAAAACTGGTGAAGTAACGGTTCATTACCCAGATGGTAGTTCTGAAACAGTTACGGTGCCGGTTTACGTCAACAGCGCAGCAGATAACAACACGCCAACGGCGGTTAAGGACCCGGTCAAGACGAATGAAAACACGCCTTTGACGGATGGCCAAGCGAAGGACGCGATTGCCAACAACTCTGAGTTGCCAGATGGCACAACGTACACGTGGAGTAAGCAGCCAGACACAACGCAGCCCGGCGACAAAACTGGTGAAGTAACGGTTCATTACCCAGATGGTAGTTCTGAAACAGTTACGGTGCCGGTTTACGTCAACAGCGCAGCAGATAACAACACGCCAACGGCGGTTAAGGACCCGGTCAAGACGAATGAAAACACGCCTTTGACGGATGGCCAAGCGAAGGACGCGATTGCCAACAACTCTGAGTTGCCAGATGGCACAACGTACACGTGGAGTAAGCAGCCAGACACAACGCAGCCCGGCGACAAAACTGGTGAAGTAACGGTTCATTACCCAGATGGTAGTTCTGAAACAGTTACGGTGCCGGTTTACGTCAACAGCGCAGCAGATAACAACACGCCAACGGCGGTTAAGGACCCGGTCAAGACGAATGAAAACACGCCTTTGACGGATGGCCAAGCGAAGGACGCGATTGCCAACAACTCTGAGTTGCCAGATGGCACAACGTACACGTGGAGTAAGCAGCCAGACACAACGCAGCCCGGCGACAAAACTGGTGAAGTAACGGTTCATTACCCAGATGGTAGTTCTGAAACAGTTACGGTGCCGGTTTACGTCAACAGCGCAGCAGATAACAACACGCCAACGGCGGTTAAGGACCCGGTCAAGACGAATGAAAACACGCCTTTGACGGATGGCCAAGCGAAGGACGCGATTGCCAACAACTCTGAGTTGCCAGATGGCACAACGTACACGTGGAGTAAGCAGCCAGACACAACGCAGCCCGGCGACAAAACTGGTGAAGTAACGGTTCATTACCCAGATGGTAGTTCTGAAACAGTTACGGTGCCGGTTTACGTCAACAGCGCAGCAGATAACAACACGCCAACGGCGGTTAAGGACCCGGTCAAGACGAATGAAAACACGCCTTTGACGGATGGCCAAGCGAAGGACGCGATTGCCAACAACTCTGAGTTGCCAGATGGCACAACGTACACGTGGAGTAAGCAGCCAGACACAACGCAGCCCGGCGACAAAACTGGTGAAGTAACGGTTCATTACCCAGATGGTAGTTCTGAAACAGTTACGGTGCCGGTTTACGTCAACAGCGCAGCAGATAACAACACGCCAACGGCGGTTAAGGACCCGGTCAAGACGAATGAAAACACGCCTTTGACGGATGGCCAAGCGAAGGACGCGATTGCCAACAACTCTGAGTTGCCAGATGGCACAACGTACACGTGGAGTAAGCAGCCAGACACAACGCAGCCCGGCGACAAAACTGGTGAAGTAACGGTTCATTACCCAGATGGTAGTTCTGAAACAGTTACGGTGCCGGTTTACGTCAACAGCGCAGCAGATAACAACACGCCAACGGCGGTTAAGGACCCGGTCAAGACGAATGAAAACACGCCTTTGACGGATGGCCAAGCGAAGGACGCGATTGCCAACAACTCTGAGTTGCCAGATGGCACAACGTACACGTGGAGTAAGCAGCCAGACACAACGCAGCCCGGCGACAAAACTGGTGAAGTAACGGTTCATTACCCAGATGGTAGTTCTGAAACAGTTACGGTGCCGGTTTACGTCAACAGCGCAGCAGATAACAACACGCCAACGGCGGTTAAGGACCCGGTCAAGACGAATGAAAACACGCCTTTGACGGATGGCCAAGCGAAGGACGCGATTGCCAACAACTCTGAGTTGCCAGATGGCACAACGTACACGTGGAGTAAGCAGCCAGACACAACGCAGCCCGGCGACAAAACTGGTGAAGTAACGGTTCATTACCCAGATGGTAGTTCTGAAACAGTTACGGTGCCGGTTTACGTCAACAGCGCAGCAGATAACAACACGCCAACGGCGGTTAAGGACCCGGTCAAGACGAATGAAAACACGCCTTTGACGGATGGCCAAGCGAAGGACGCGATTGCCAACAACTCTGAGTTGCCAGATGGCACAACGTACACGTGGAGTAAGCAGCCAGACACAACGCAGCCCGGCGACAAAACTGGTGAAGTAACGGTTCATTACCCAGATGGTAGTTCTGAAACAGTTACGGTGCCGGTTTACGTCAACAGCGCAGCAGATAACAACACGCCAACGGCGGTTAAGGACCCGGTCAAGACGAATGAAAACACGCCTTTGACGGATGGCCAAGCGAAGGACGCGATTGCCAACAACTCTGAGTTGCCAGATGGCACAACGTACACGTGGAGTAAGCAGCCAGACACAACGCAGCCCGGCGACAAAACTGGTGAAGTAACGGTTCATTACCCAGATGGTAGTTCTGAAACAGTTACGGTGCCGGTTTACGTCAACAGCGCAGCAGATAACAACACGCCAACGGCGGTTAAGGACCCGGTCAAGACGAATGAAAACACGCCTTTGACGGATGGCCAAGCGAAGGACGCGATTGCCAACAACTCTGAGTTGCCAGATGGCACAACGTACACGTGGAGTAAGCAGCCAGACACAACGCAGCCCGGCGACAAAACTGGTGAAGTAACGGTTCATTACCCAGATGGTAGTTCTGAAACAGTTACGGTGCCGGTTTACGTCAACAGCGCAGCAGATAACAACACGCCAACGGCGGTTAAGGACCCGGTCAAGACGAATGAAAACACGCCTTTGACGGATGGCCAAGCGAAGGACGCGATTGCCAACAACTCTGAGTTGCCAGATGGCACAACGTACACGTGGAGTAAGCAGCCAGACACAACGCAGCCCGGCGACAAAACTGGTGAAGTAACGGTTCATTACCCAGATGGTAGTTCTGAAACAGTTACGGTGCCGGTTTACGTCAACAGCGCAGCAGATAACAACACGCCAACGGTTGATCAAAACGCGGAAGTTGATCCAAACAGCGTAGTCACCAACCAAGACACTTTGCCAAAGGGGACAAAGTATAGTTGGACGACGAAGCCTAACACTGATAAGGTTGGGCAACCAGCAAAGTCACAAGCCAAGACGCTGCCACAAACCGGGAATGAACAAGGTTCCCTGTTAGCCGCTAGTGGCTTGGGCATGTTGTTGCTCGGGCTTCTCGGGCTTGGCGGTAAGCGCAAGAAGGAAGATTAATTCAATAGTTAATCGCACTAAAGGCGGGTTCCTCAGGAAATGGGGGACCCGTCTTTTAGGGTGGTGAGTAAACACGGCATAACGTAAGCAGTCAATAACAACACGTCTAGGCGCGGTCGACCAATCCTCCTATACTGAAGGCATAAGATTCAGTACAGGAGGATTTCTTTATGGAAGAGAAGCATGATATTGTGGCACCCGTTTTCAAAGCCAAAGGTAAGCCAGTTAGTAAGGCCAAAATTTCATCGCGGCCAGTCGTTAAGATGGTTAAACGAATCCCTTTAAGCTCCACCTTCGCCGCAATATGCTTATATGGCGCATGGGTTGGTGACGACATCGAAGATGGCTTTAAAATAAAATTGGGTGCAATGATTTCATGTTTTTCTTCCATAAAAAGTCTCCTAACTGAATTTCTGGTAATCAGTATAGGAGACCTCAAATTGAAAATATAGACGTGTTGTTATTCGGTGCTTACCTGCTTACTTATCATGGAATAAAAAAGTCCGTCATTGCCGGATAAATGGGAGTTACTATTTTTCTGAAGCATTCATTAAACTGTTTATTCTGCTTAGGAAATCAATATTGTCGATATACTCAAAATGGTAATTATTGTTATAGAAAAGCTTTTCAGGAATTCCTAATTGTTGATGATTGTTTTTAATTAGATGGCAGATTGCAAGAAATAACTTGAACGAATTTAATGACGTAAATTAAGCAGGAAGATCTCGATTAGTGTGCGCCAGTTAAGACATTTAAGTGGCCGGGAATTCAGATACCAATTAATTTGAACCAGCTGGCGATTGCTCAGCTCTTCAATAGCTTGGCCTTTGGGAATAAAGCGCCGTAAAACTCGGTTACGGTTCTCATTACTACCGCGTTCATGTGGTGAATAAGCATGGGCAAAATAAACCGGAGTACCAGTTAGCTGCTCAATTGCCTGGTAGTTAGCGAACTCTTTACCATGATCTACGGTCAGCGTCTTGAGTTTGTCTTGAAGTTGACTAGCTAGTTCAAGCACGGCTTGAGTCATGGATTGACTATCGCGACCATGGAGCCGTTTAACAATTGTCAGGCGACTCTTACGCTCCACAAAAGTAGCCACAGCTTGACCTTTACGCTTGCCAGAAAGTACGGTATCAGCTTCAAAGTGGCCGAATTCCTGGCGAGTTTCGACTTTATGAGGACGCTCCTCAATTGAGCGGCCGTGACTGAACGTACCATGCTTTTCTTTAGCGCGATGGCGACGAATTCCATGATCAGGCAAATCAGATAACTGCACATCAAGCCATTTTTGATCAATCCAGTTATAAACCGTCTTGTAGGCAATCCCAACCACATGGGCAACTTGTTCAGGAGACCACTTCTGGACTTGAATCTTTTCCTCGACCAAGTGTTTAAGGTTTTTAGTGAGCGAAGACTTCCGCCCCCGTTGACTAACCTTTTGTTCAAAGTCAGTTTGCGCTAGCTCAGCCTGATACTCACCATTTAGTCGGTGAAGTTTATTAAAGATCGTGGTCTTACTAAAGCCTAAGTAGTTAGCGATATATCGCAAGGAACGTCCTTCATTATGAAGCGTTTCAATGACAACGCGGTGCTGGAATGATAAAATAGTGGTGCCCATCAAGTTCCTTCTTTGCTAATGGAATGTTGAGGTAACACCATTAAAGACCTTGATGGGTTTTTCTGACCACTTAAATGTTCAACTTAAATTTTACAATCTGCCCTTTTTAAAAGACAAGTAAGAGAATTTTAAATGTAGTCCATTTAATTTGAGGCATTCAAGAAATTAGGGATTCTCACATCCTGAGTAAAAAGGTAAATTCAGTATGCATAACTTGATTTTTCTGACAGATTTAGAAAGTGCTGACTTGGACCCGTATGTGCGGCTCACTGAGGCCCAGCTTTTTCATGCCCGGGGTCCGCAGCCGGGTTTATTTATTGCGGAAAGCCCAAAGGTGATCGAACGGGCCTTACGAGCGGGGTACCGCCCAGCGTCCCTGCTGGTAGAAGAGAAGTTCTTAAATCGTGACCTAGCGGACCTAGACCATGAAATGGCGACAAATCAGACGGAAGGGCTAGGCCAAACGCCAATCTACGTTGTCAACAACACCTTGCTTCGCCAACTATCTGGTTATAATCTTTTACGGGGTGCGCTGGCCGCAATGTACCGTGTGCACCGGTCCACCCTCAATGACTTTTTGGCTGCAATCCCACACGCACACCCACGGATTGCAATCCTTGAACGAATCGTTAACCCAGCCAACATCGGGGCAATCTTTCGCTCGGCGGCGGCCCTTGGCATCGATGGGATCATCGTCACCAGCGACTCCGCCGACCCCCTTTACCGGCGCTCTTCGCGGGTTGCAATGGGAACCGTTTTTCAAGTCCCCTGGACCTATATCGATGCCCAAACCTGGCAGACGGAAGGGATTAACCTGCTCCATCAGTTGGGATACCAAACGGCCGCCATGGCACTGCGCCACAACACCGTGCGGATTGACGCTCCGCAACTGGCGAAGGTCGACAAGCTGGCCATTATCCTGGGCTCGGAAGGTCCGGGGTTGAGAGAACAAACAATCGCTGAGAGTGATTTTACAATTAAGATTCCCATGACCACCGGGGTCGATTCCTTGAACGTTGCGGCGGCCTCGGCACTGGCGTTTTGGGAACTTGGGAACCGTCCGAGCTAATAATATAGCAAAACCGAACCATCAATTTTGGCACAATTGTGGTTCGGTTTTTGTTTTTAAATTATGCTATCCGCCGCGCCCAAAGCGCTAAAACGCCGTCTGGTTCAGTAAACGGGGATTTTTATCAAAGCAACCCTTACAGGCTGAGCTTGAGATCAGCGGGCTGGATGAAGGAAGAGTGTTTGACAAAAATCAGGTTCATCAGCCAGGCACTGACCACCGGAACAACGACGAAGGCGAGGGTAACGCGTAGTAAGAGGAGGTCGCCCGCCGAATGCTGGTAAGCCGTGAGCGGGCCGATTAATCCTGCAAAACCGAAGCCAGCGGAAAAGGGCGTCCCGGTCATTCGAAGGAGCGCCGCGGCTAAACCCGCGACACCGGAAGCGATGATGACCGGAACGAATAGTCGTGGCCGCTCCAATATATTAGCCATTTGAATTTTAGGCGAACCAAAAAAGTGGGCCAGGGTTCCGCCGAGCGGGTTAACGGTGGCCCCCATCCAAGCGAGCGTGAAGGAGCAGGCGACAATCCCGGCATTCGCGGCCCCGGAACCAATTCCCGAGAGCGAAATCGCCATGGCAATCGCAACGGAAGAAATCGGCGAGACAATTAGGACGCCAAAAATCATTCCAAGGACGACTCCTATAAGCAGTGGGGACATCGTCGTTGCCGCCTGAACAACCTGGCCGATGGCAGTTTGAATTGCGACCATCACCGGCTTGGTAAACAGGCTAAGGCCACCAGCGATTAAGAGGACCAGCAGTGATTCTAAGATAATCTTGAATTGACCGAGGAAACGGTCGAGGAGGATTACCAGGATTGAGGCGGTAAAGGTGGTAAGCATGATGTTAAGGATGATTCCCGAACCATTAAGCAGGAAGACGGCTTTTTGCGGGCTAGCATTCCCGGCAGCCACAAAAGTTGCCAGCGCCATTGAACCGACCTGCAAAGTTGAAAGCCGCAAGATCATGCCGACCGCGAAGGCTGCAATGAAGGGGAAGGCGGTTTGGGCAAGGGTAATCATATAGGAGATACTGGTCGTTACCGGGTTGATGGGGCAAAAGTGGAGCAGCTGGGACAGCAGAGCACTGGGGATTAACGCGATTACGATGGCACTGGCGTTACCGTTGAGCGTGGCCATCGCTAATTCTTTGAGTTTGACTTTCATGTTACGATCTTCTCCTTAGCTTTGTTAATGTTAGGGGAGCGAGGGACATTATTTCATCCAGGGTCGGGTCATGGTTCTGGCAATCCTCCTTTAAAAACAAAACCGGGTGTTGCAGCATTCTACAACACCCGGAAGTCCTGGTTTTCTTAATGGTTGGCTACCAAATCAAGCTGGACCAGCTTCCGGATGTCTTCCTCCTAGAAGCGGTCACAAAAAGCCCTGGCTCTAGGAATGGGAATTCCAGAACCAGAAAAAGACGTTGTTTGCTTTTACCGTTGCTAACGTTGTCATTTTACAAGCTCCATTCAATTTGATTATATGCATTATAATATAATCCTAATCAATGTCAATTAATATTTTAATGATGGAGGACGTGAAACGGACACTTCGGCTGATGAGTGTTGGCATTGGCTCGCCCGCCGGAGGGCACAATTGTTGATGATAAAATGATAAGAAAACGAGGGGCGGTGTCGTGCCAGTAGTTGCTGGGCTAATGTGGTGGTTCGTTTATAGAATGACCTTAGTTAGAAGTGCTGATTATCGCCGCGGTCAGCTAAACAGTGCCTTTTTCATGCTCGTTATGTGAACTATCAAAGGCGGGATGGTTGTTAGTCAAAAATGTATAGGTTATACTTATCGTGTAATTACCCTAGTGGCGAAATTTACGTATTTTTTATCAGCGAGCGTTTTTCCAATAAATGGTATGCACTTGTAGACTACGTAGTTCTTTTCCTATGGGACTGCCCAATCCGCTGGTCAACTCGCTGGGGCACAACTGCCGGGCCAAGGCAACATTGCCAATCGGAAAGCAACATTGCCACAAACTGGTAATGATACTAATCGTCTGGCGATTGCGGGCCTAGCCGCTGCTAGCCTGCTGGGACTATTTGGTCTTGGCAAGCGTGACCGGAAGAAAAACTAAACGCTAGCTTAGAACAGGCAAAGGAGCGTGACGGAAGCCACTAGATGGCTTCGTCGTCACGCTCCTTTTTTGCGTTCCGGCTCGGCGGCCAGCCGATTATTAAGGCCTTTTCTTTTGAAATCGAGCCGCTAGATGATAAAATTTATATAACGATAATTATAAAAATAAGGAGTAACGTTTAATGATCAAAGTTGGAATAATTGGTGCTTCGGGCATGGCCGGGCGCACGATTTACAAACTGGCGGCGGCAACACAGGACCTGAACCCGATCGGAATTGTTCGCCATGAGAAGAAGGCGAAGGAGGTCCTGGGGGATGACGTCTAGCTCCTCAGCGGCAACATTTTCGCGATGACGGATAGCCTCCTGTCACGGTTTGACGTAATTGTCGATGCTTTCGGAACCAATCCGGCAGACGCGGACCGGCACCTCAGGCTGGCCGAAAAGCTGGTTAATTTGGCCCGCAAAAATAAGATTCGGCTAATCTTCATCTTGGGTGCGGGGAGCCTGCAAACTGGGGAGGACGAGTACCTCTTCGTGGATGACCTTGAAAAAATACCGGCTTCCTCCAGCTGGATCAATACGCCGCGCCAGCAGTTAAAGGAGCTCCAGTACCTAGAAACAATCACGGATGTCGACTGGGTCGGAATTTCGCCAGCGGCAACGTTTGAGCCGGGGCCGGCGGCCAGCTATCAACTTGGTAAGGATACATTACTCTACAATGGTCAGGGTGAATCGAAGGTAACCACCGGGACGATGGCGGAGGTAATCGTGAAGGAAATCCTCGTGCCGCAGTTCCACCAGGAGCGGTTTACCGTGGTTAACACGGGCAAGTAAATGGTGGGATGAGGAGGGGGAGTTACAGCACTTCCCCCACTAGCCGTTAGAAAAAGCAAACAGGTCTCCAGAGTTCGGCACTACCGAGCACTGGGGACCTGTTTTTAGATAATAGTGAAGCGGCCGCAGCAACTACTTCTGCGGAATAATAATGCTTTGTTCTAGCCAGTAGTTGTTGGAGCTGACTTCATGCTGGACCTGGGGATAACGGGCCAAAATCATTTGTAAATTCTTTAGGCCAAGGCCATGGCTGCTTTCCAGATTGCCGTGGCTATTAGAAAGCTGCTGTAAGTTCAGTGCCTTTTCCTGGGTGGAGTTGCCAATCACAATCCACTGCTGGTGGTTCTTAACGAACAGGGCGACGCTGACCTTCTTATCCTTCGACTGCTTGGCGGCCTTAATCGCGTTGTCCATTAAGTTCGATAAAATCCGGATGAGGTCCAGTGGCGCCACGGTGTTAGTGAACTTGACCGGTTCGCTGATTTCAACCGCGACGTTCAAGTTGTCTTCCAGTGCCCCGAGCACTTTGTTGTAGAGCAAGCTCTTAACGTCCAGGTTGAGGACGTTCTTCAATTGCCCGAGGACACTTTCCTTTTGGGTGACGGCCTTTTCGGACGGGGTAATCACCTGGTTCAGCACCTTCTTAGCCTCCGCCACGTCATTGTTTTCCAGACTACCGGTTAGGCTGTATAGAATGTTCTTGTAGTCATGCCGGAAGTGCCGCATTTCATCGTACATTTCCTCAATATGACTGGTGTAGTATTGCAGGTTATCAACTTCATCCTGCAAGCTGACGGCCAGTGCCTTGTAGTGGTAGTAGTTGGTAAAAGCCTTGATTGCCAGCAGGGCCACGACTCCGTAACCAACCGTGACCGCAATCGTTACCGGGAGCTTAGCAGGGTGGCCACCACCGTTGACCCGGTACATGTAAAAGAGGAAGGTCAGCATCAGGAGGTTAATAATCCAGGCCAGGATGGGGTACTGGATTGCCACGACGTCCGTATACCGAGCGAAGAGCTTCTCGGTGGCGACGATAATCCCGTACGCGACCAGGAAGGAGACGATGATTTTCGGGGTTCCCAGGATATAGTAAACAAAGTTGTAGTCGGGAACTTCGACCACGACGTTGTACAGGGCGGTAATCAGCGAGCCAACGCAACCGAAAGTAATTAGCAGGATAAAATTGGCGTAGATATACTGGATTCCAATAATGTTAAACGAAATCCGCCGGTGAATGATAAGATAGTAGATGATGATAAGCATCAAAATAATTGCCAGCAGGTTGCCGACCAGGCTGATGGCGAAGGCGTACAGGAAGCCCGCAATGATAAAGTACCACCAGCGGAAGTGGATATGACTGAGGCGACTGAACAGCAGCAGGTAGGCGCTGCCGTATAATAAGTTAAAGATGATAGCACTAAAAAACCAGTACAACATTGACGGATAAAACTGTGGGAGCAGTGCTGGAATATTGAAAAATTGCATGAGTTCCTCCTAAAAATAATTTACGGAAGCGGGTGGCGCGATGAAGATTTGTCCGAAGTGTAATGGAATCAACTCAGACCAGGCGGAATTTTGCCGCCTGTGCGGGGCACAGCTCCAGTATAAGCTAACAATCAGGTGTCCTCACTGTGGCCGCTTGTGTTCGTTAGACCGAAAACGGTGCCCTAATTGCGGGACCCAACTTCCAACCACTAATGGTAAACCTAAACTGAAACTATTGTCACCCCAAAGTTGGCTGGGCGACAAAAAGTTGTTTGTTAAGCTGGGTGTAGCCCTGTTGATTATTGTAGGAATTCTAAGCCTGGTGGGGGTGCTAAGCAATTCCACTTATATTTTCCACGCGTCGGCCGTACGGAAAATTCAGCTTAGCTACCAGAATCAGCACCGGCAAACGGTTCTTAGCGAATATTACGATGTGCGTACGAGAAACCGCGACTACGCCAACTATTTCGGCGGCAAGCATAGTTACTGGCACCATCAGCGGGTGTTTAAGAGCACCGCTTACTACTATGGCGCGGGAAAACGGGGGTATGATAACCTTTGGCGGCAGCGGCGGGCCCGGCCCCTTGCCAAGTATTCCCTGAGCCAGCAAATTGGTCCGCAACAAAACGTGACCCTGATTGAACATTCTCGGCACCTCACAGTCAAGCTGATTTCGAGCGAGCGGGACCGGATGAAGTTCTTGGACCAATACAATGATAGCGGGACCTGCCGTTATCCGGGCAAAAGCGATATTCGCTACTATCGGCTTCGAACACTGACTCAATATTAAAATCAAAAAATCCTGCCCGGAAGTGACCCATGGGCTGCTTTCGGGCAGGATTTTGAGCTATGCTGCTGATTATTTAAGCGACTTTGCCGGCTTTCTGAGAGTCCTTCAGCTCAGCTTTAGTCTTGATGTCATTGATGTGGAGCTCAAACTTAACCAATTGCAGTCCAGTCATTTGCTCGACTGCCTTGGCAATCTCCTTGCAGGTAGTTTTGAAAATCTCGGGAGCCGCCTTGCCGTATTCAATCGTGGCGTCCATTTTGATTGCGACCTGCTTTTCACCGGCGTCAACCTTGATTCCCTTGGTAATATCCGTGCCAGCCGTTACCTTATCAGCGAATTCGCTGAACACGTTTCCGTCCAGCGAGATAATGCCGTCAACGCGACTAGCGGTAATTCCCGCGATTTTCTCAAGCACCTGATCGTCGAAAGTCAGTTGTTGGTCAACGGTTGCGGTCGTACTTTGGTTAGTGTTAGGCATGGTAGTTCCTCCTTGTGGCACGGTTAGTTACCGCACTTGTCCAGTAGTTTGCGTGTAAAGTGGTTGAGCGAGTATCCTAGAATGTCTAATGCGTAGCCAATTGCGGCCAAAAACAAGGTGGTGAGCAGGATTGCCAGCATGGGGAGAAAGCCCCAGGTGACCCAGCTGACACTGATGATTAAACCAGCCACCGCGAAAATTCCCGTGAGTTTCATCGTGCACCTCCTAGACAATTGCGACCTTTTGCTGGTGGTCGTACGGCGTGAGCTTGACCCGCAGCTTGCGCAGGTCAATGTTGAACTGCTGCTTTAAGTCGTTAGCGATGGTGTGGTGGAGACTTGCCCGCAAGTGCCGGGCGTCACTGCGTTGGGAAAGCATCGCCGTGATGGTGACGTCAGCTTGCCGGTGGCGCCGGTGCATTTTAACTCTCGCCGCGGCATTGTATAGGTCGTACGGTGCCAGTGAGAGGCGGAGACTTTTCTCTACTGCTCCCCGGTCGATGTTAACCTGGTAGGCACCATCGCGGACAATGGTCAGTTGTTTGACCGTAGTTGGCCGAAAAATGGCGGTAGCGATTGTCCCCACTGTTAAGATGATGAGGTAGATGGCGAAAACCACCAGTGTGAGCTGGCCTCCCGGTGTTGCCAGCCAGTTTATGGCGAGCTGGGCCGCCGCTTCACTTTGAAAGTACCATAGCAGGATCCCGCTGCCGGCGATTAGCGCCGGGATTAAAAATAGCAGGGTGACCCACCATTTTTGCCATGCTGCCATCGGTCTCACTCCTTTCTGTCTTACCGGTGTTCTGTCGATGGTTTAACTATACCAGCTTTACGACTGGGGAGGGTGGTTTGCCGATGATCTAAAGGGATAGTTAAGCAGTCCAAGAGATAATTAAGCCGCTGGTCGTCTTTTCTTCACAGTCATACAGATGACTATAATTCGTCTATTAAGTGATAATACTTCAGGCCGCTGCTTGCCTAGGATTCTGGTTGCCATAGTCAATTTAAACTGCATTGAGCGTCAGTATAATGCATTCAACTGACGTTTTAGTTCATTGAGCTGTAAAAAAACAAGAAGTTAAATCCGAACCCCGATTAAAGCAGGAATAGTCTGATATTATTATGGTTAATTGACTTATTTGTGGGAGGAGGTAATGACGAATTGTTAGACGTCTATATTTTAGAAGATAATCCGGTTGAATTATCGCAGATTGATAACTACGTTCGTCAGGTTGGGCAGCAGCTGAAAATCCAGTTAAATATTCACCTGTTTTCAACATTGGCACAAATTAGCCAGTCATTGCCGGAGCCTTCGTTGCGCAACGTTTATATTTTAGATCTTGAAATCGGTGGTGATGACCAGGCCGGGCTGAAATTTAGCCAAAAGATCCGTCAGTATGATTTGGCTGCATCAATTATTTTCCTGACGGTCCACGACGAATTACTGCCGACAACTTATCGGTACCAAGTCGAAGCACTCGATTTTATCGTGAAAAACCCTGAAAAGGTCGCGGCTTGTCTGGCCCGGGACTTAACGAAGGTCTTGAAAAAACTAGAAATGCCGCACCGGGGGCGGACAATTACCCTGCGGAGCCACTATGAAATCATGAAGGTCTATGTAAATGACATCCTCTGCTTCCAGAGCAATCCGGATAATACCCATGCTTCGTTTATGTATACCACTAACAACCAGCGGATTCCGATTAATATGTCGCTGCGTGAGCTGGAGGAACAGGCTGACGAGCTCTTCCGGGTTCACCGGAGCTACCTGGTCAACGTTGCCAACATCCGTAGCCTGAACGTGAAAAAACATGAGGTGAGTTTCGCTGCGAGTGAACTCACGGTGCCGGTTTCGCGGCTCAAGATGCGCAAACTAATGGAAATTTTGAACAACTACTCCTCGATTCAGTGGTAAGAGATGGGAGAGTGAGTAGAAACCAGTCTCTTAGCTATTTTAAAAGTAAAAACGCAGCAGTGTGGTAGCTGGCAGAGCATATAGGTTTATCCTGCCCCACACTCTTTTTTATAGAAATCCGTTCAATGATAAATATGACCGTTGACTGCATCATCGATTTTTAGTTCCTTGTACAATAAGCGGTGTTAATAAGACACTATCTGATATTGGGGGATTGAAAATAATGAAAGAACACAAGAAACTGTACAAGTCTGGCAAGTTATGGCTGACGGCGACGGTGCTGGCAGTTGCTGCTGGTGCTACGATGACCACTACGACGGCCCACGCGGATACGACCAGTCAACCGGCCGGGCAGCAGGCAAGTGACAAGGACAGTCAAATCGCTGCCTTGCAGTCCGACGCCAAACAGCAGCAGGCCACGATCAATGATGCCCAGTCCCAGCTGGCAACCCAGCAAGGGAAACTGACGGCTACCCAAAAGCAGCTTGATGCTGCCCAGGCGGACTACCAAAAGGCTCTGACTGAACAGGACCAGGCAACCCAAAACGACCCTGATGTTCAAGCCGCCACGACTGCCGTTAACAAGGCCCAGCAGAAGGTTTCCACGGCCCAGGACGGTGCTAAGCAGGCAGCCGCGGCCTTATCAGACGCGCAAACCCGGCAGCAGCAGGCCAATGATGAATTAAGTCAGGCCAAGAGCGGCAGTAGCCAGCAAACTGGCTTCCAGCTGCCGGATGGCTACACCCGGGAAAACTACCACAAGCTCCAGGACGCTCTGGCTGATGGCAACATGGATGTCCGCGATGCGTGGGACAACATGGCTGGTCAAAACTACATGAAGTTTAAGTACGTTCATAGCGCGCAGGACAAGCAGGAAGCGGTTGATCCCGCCCACCTGACGAACCAGCAACGGATTGAAATCAGCCAGTTCGTTATCGACCTACTCAACCCCCTGCGGGAAAAAATCGGTGCCCAGCCTTTCGTTGTCAGCCAGGGTTCCGTTGACTTAGCGCAAGCGGTGGCCGACCAGTATAATGCGGACAAGGTTTACAGCGGGCACGACTACCCGGGCTTAAACAAAGTAGAAGTTGCCAATGCCCGTGCCTTCCGGGAAGCGGTTGAAGGTCTTGATACCAGTATTAATAACATGGACGATTTGAAGGCCGCTATTTTCAGTGCCATCGATGACATGATCTTCCACGATACTCCGGACTGGGGTCACGCGCGGACGCTGCTTGGTTTATTGAATGACACGGACCTGAATAATGAAAGTGACCCGGCGACGCAGTCCTACTTGGGGATGTCAGTTAGTGGGGACGCCACGAACGGGATGATGATTCACTTTATCCCGACCTACGATGATGTCGATGAGCTGGAAGGTACCCCGGCCCACCCATTTGACAAGACGGTCATCAAGGAAGCTAAGCAGGACAATACCGCCGCAATTAAGGCGGCTCAGGACAAGCTGGACCAGGCGAACACCGACGTCACGAACGCTCAGCAGTCCAAGAAGGGTGCTGATGACCAGCTTACCCAAGCCCAGGCAGAATTGGCGGCTGCTGAACAATCCTTAGTGGCGGTGAAGGCCAGTGCCAGCGCCAAGACGGCTCAGCGGGTCAGTGACGCGAAGGGCCGGGTAACGGACCTGCAGGGCCAGGTTACCGGCTTGAAGGGCGCCATCGAAAAGACTAACCAGACGCTTGCGGCTGCCCAGGCTAAACTGGCCCAGGATAATCAACAGCTAGCAGAGCTCCAAAAGCCGCAAGCGCAGCCGGATAATGAAAAGTATACGAACCTCGACCCAAGCCTAGTGGTCAAGGTCAACGTTACTGCTGGGGACACCACCATTCCGGTACCAACGCTGGCCGCCGGTGCCTACATTAAGAATACCGATAACGGTACTGCCTCTGCCGCGATGTTCATGGTCCTGGCACAAACGAATGGTGTCTACCCAGAAGGTACCAAGGTGGAATGGGCAGACCCTGCTAAGGTTCAAAAAGATGCTCAAACAGCTGGAACTTATGATGAAGAGGTTATTTTAGACTTCCCAGATGGGACCAAGTCGAAGGCCTTTAATGTGCCAGGTGTTTTAGTGGTTGCCGCTAAACCTAATTCCGGCAATGATAGTCATCAGACTACGCCAACGAATGCTACTCATACCCTGACAGTTCACTACATTGAAACGATTGGCTACCAACCAATGGGTGCTCCAATTACCAAGGTTGTTGGTACCCAAGTATTGAATGGGCAGGCGGGAACTGACTTTAGCGAAAGCCAGCTTAATCTGCCAGCGGGCTACAAGCTGGCAATGCCGGGCTTGACTCTGACCATCAGTGACCAGGATGACATGATTGAAGTGCCAGTTCTGGCAGTTAATTCGTCGACAGATGATCACTCGGGTACAAACCAATCTACGGGTAGTGATCACAATGCCAGTGCTCAATTACCAGCCGGTGCCAAGATTGTGAAAGGCCAAGTACTTGACGCCAACGGGAACGTATTAGCTGGCTGGACGGTTGTGAACGGTCAAGCAGTACGGAACGGGAGCGCCGTTGCCGTGAACGCGCAAGGACAAATTGCTAAGCGCCTGCCACAAACGGGCAACAATGACAGTCTCGCACTGGCGGGCTTAGGCGCCGCTAGCCTGCTGGGGATGTTTGGCCTGGCCGGCGTGAATAAGAAGCGCGGCTAATTTCTTAGGTAATCAATAAGAAGATAATAAAAGGTGGTTGACGAAATCAATGTGCGATTTCGTCAACCACTTTCTTTTGTCCGACATTGCTTGTTCGCGGATTGTGATGCTGTATCATTAAGGATGAGGTGAGAAAATGAATCCAGAAACGTATCAAGCTTTAACAGCGTGGCTCACGGGCCGGAAATATCAGTTATTATCAGATGGCGATTCCTACCGCCTGGTCCGTCAGGGGCAAACGCTGGCAATTATCACGCCACCCAACCGCTACCAGGTAATCAACGTTGACATGACCTTCGCCGAGTGGGTCGAATTCAACAAGTGCATTCGCAACATTCGCCACTATTTACTGACGCGGGAAGAGAAAAACTAAGGGCTGCTGCCGCTAACCAGCTCAAAGGTAAAAATTAATGACCAAGATTAACATATAAATCAGGCAAGCATAGTTAAGGATTGCCATCAATAGGTCGAGGAGGACTTTCGGGCGCTCTAAGCGCACGTTGGTGACACCAGGGATGGGATAAATGAAAATTACCATGGAATTTCCTAGAATGGTCAGGAGGAGAGACGTTGCGGCAACGTGGGTTAACAGCGGAACACTAAACGATTTGGATAACCAGAACAAAGCAAACCGCACCAAGATGACCAAGATAGACGTAATACCGTATGTCGCGGCTAGTAAAATTTTAAACCGGCGTTCGCCAAGAAAAGTCCGTGAGTCTTGAAAGTCGTCTTTGCCGTGGCTTACCCACTCTATATAATCCTGCTTGAAAAAGAGGTGGTAGTAAAGACGAATATCGGTAAAAATGTCTAGTACCATCACTCCGCACAGGATAATGACGAAAATAATTTGATGGAACAAATCAATCCTCCCCGTTCGTTTGTAATTACTAATTAATATAGCATAGAGATGGGTTATCAGTGGCAATCGTCAGCGGTTCATCTTATCATTAGTAAGTGGAACTATCTAAAAGAGGAAGGGGAGGTTAAGATGGCATTTAAGCAACCACTGGCCGACTTAATGCGGCCGACAACGCTAGAGCAGATGGTCGGTCAGGAGCACCTGCTGGCCCCGGGATGGCCACTGTACCAGATTATTACGGAACACCTGTCGGTTAGCCTGCTGTTGTGGGGGCCGCCGGGCTCAGGGAAGACGACCCTGGCCTACGTGATGTCGCAGACCCTCCAGCTGCCCTTTGAAAAATTTAACGCGTCGATTCAGAATAAGAGCCAGCTGCAAAAGCTCGTTGACGCCCACCCGGACGAGAGCTTCGTCCTCCTGCTCGATGAAATTCACCGGCTGACCAAGCCCCTCCAGGACTACCTGCTTCCCCACCTGGAGAATGGGCACATCCTCTTAGTCGGGACGACAACCGAAAACCCAATCATGGCAATCCAGCCGGCCATCCGTTCCCGCAGCCAAATCTTTGAGTTTTACCCGATCAGCGCCAAGGAAATTGAACCGGTGTTAGTCCGGGCTGCCAAAGAACACCTGGGCTTCGCGCTAACGAAAGCGCAGGCCCACGCAATTGCCAACAGCGGCAACGGGGACGTCCGGGTTTCGCTGAATATCCTGGACACCCTGCACGCGATGCACCCGACAGAGCTGACAATGAAGGACATCGAGGACTTTGCCCGCAACCAGCACTTTGCCTTTGATAAAGATGCGACCAAGCATTACGACTACCTGTCAGCCTTTCAGGATTCGATTGAGGGTTCTGATGCCGATGCGGCCCTCTACTACCTGGCAGTCATCCTGAAATCCGGGGACCTGGAGTCGGTAGTGCGGCGGCTCAAGGACTCCGCGGTCCTGGACGTGGGCTTAGCGGACCCGGCCCGGGCGACCCAGGTAATTACCCTGGCGAATACTGCCCTGGAAATCGGCCTGCCCCGGGCCTCGACCCATGTAGCGATGGCAACCATTCTGCTGGCGGTGGCACCCCGGTCTGATTCGGCCATGCAGGCTTACTACCAGGCGGCCAAGGACGCCGAGCACCCGACCAACCACCCGATGCCGAAGTATTTGCAGGACTCACACTACCAGGGAGCGGCTAAGTTGCGGGGTGCGGGGGTAATGCAGAACATGTTTGACCCGCCGCATAAGATTGCCCGGCAGGAGTACCTTCCAAAGAACCTGGTGGGCAAACACTATTACGTACCGGCGCCGAACCAGGCGGAACAGAAGTTCTACGCACAGTACCAAGCGTTATTCGAGTACATCTACCAGCAACCCTTTGTCCCAACTGAATTTGCTGACCACTTTGAGCACTTCACCAGCAGCCATATTAAGTAGGGCGGCGGGGGCTGAACCGCTTTCTAGTCAGTTTGCGGCCGTAGGCAGTCCGTGTATAATGGAGAACTGGAAAATACCAGTTATAATGAGGTGGAGATTACAAATTGAAGAATGTAGATAAGCACGCAGCTGTTAAGCGCTGGGGGACGTTTGCGCTGCTGTACCTTGGTTACATGTTGCTGTTTGCCGACCGGACCGTCATGAACATTTCGCTGGCCTACATCGGCAAGGATTTTCACGTGGGGGCGGCCGCGTTAGGGACCACGGCCAGCGCCTTCTTCCTCGGCTACACGCTGATGCAGATTCCAGGCGGCTACTTGACTGACCGTTTTGGCAGTAAACGACTGATTATCATTTCACTGCTGGCCTGGTCGCTATTGACGATGGTAACTGGCTGGGCCTGGTCGCTGGTTGCCCTGATTGCCATCCGTTTCCTCTTTGGAGTTGCGGAGGGGCCGTACCCAGCGGCCGCATTGAAGCGGATTTCTGAGAATTATGATAAGAGTGAAAAGTCGCAGGCCACTTCGGCCCTGATTTCATCAAATTACGCCGGAGCAGCGGTGGCGCCGCTGCTGATTGTGCCGATTATCGCCAGTGCCGGCTGGCGGAACGCCTTCGTCTGGCTCGGTGTGATTGGCCTGGTCGTGATGGTGGCCTACTACTTGGTCGAACGGCCGATTAAGCAGGCGGCGACGAGCGGTGCCCAGCGGCCGAAAATCGAGTGGCGCAACATCGACTCGCGGGTCTGGGTATTCGTGGTCATCGGCCTGGCACTGAACATCATCACCAAGGGGCTGGAAACCTGGATGCCAGTCTACTTCCTGCAGGAGCGGGGGATCAACCTCAAGAACCTGACCTGGCTGGTACCACTGCCGGTGATCTCGGGTGGAATTGCCGCCTTGATTTCTGGTTTCGTGATGGTTCACTGGTTCAAGGGCCGGGAGCGCTGGATGATCAGCATTGCCTCCTTCCTGACCCTGGCATTCATGTTTGGCCTGTTCAAGTCCTCGTCGCTGGTCGCGGTGGTCACCTTTGACGTGCTGATCTACTTTGTGAAGTCCCTGGCCTTTACCGGGATTTTCAGCTTTACCGCCCAAATCTTGAGCGAAAAGACTTATGGTTCGTCGATTGGGATCGTCAACTTCGGCGGCCAGCTCGGCGGCTTCATTGGGCCGCTGTTGATTGGTTGGCTCGTCCAGTTTGCCGGCTCCTACTCGGCGTCCTTCCTCGGCTTGGTCATCAGTGCCTTGGTGGCCGCAGTAGCCTGCTTGTTTATTAGAAAGAAATAGTTACGAAAAAAAGCCATTGGCGGCGGTCCAGACCGTTGCCAATGGCTTTTTGACTAGCTAATACTTGAAAATATCCAATTTTAGTTCCCTGCTGATCATCTCCAGCAGGGCGAGGCCGGCGACGCTATTGCCGACCGGGTTGAGGGCTGGGCTGAAAATGCCGATGCCGCAGTGGCTCGGGGCCGCGGCCACGAGTCCGCCACCGACACCACTCTTCGTTGGCACGCCGATCTGGACCGAGTAGGTGCCCGATTCGGTGTACAGGCCGGTGGTCATCATCACGGACTTGGTGTAGGTCGCGGCCTGGCTTGAAATAATCCGTTCACCATTCCACGGGGCAATCCCGTCATTCGCCAGCACGGCGCCCAAGTTGGCGAGGCTTTCGCAGGTGACCATCATCGAGCACTGGCAGAAGTAAGTATCGAGGCTGGTCGTGACGTCGTTGTTGAGCGTCCCCCGGGCCTTGAGGTAGTAAGCCAGCGAGCGGTTGCGGTCCCCAGTTTCCAGTTCCGAGAGGTAAATTTCCTGGTCCAGCGTAATCCCCGGGTCGTTGCAGATTTTCCGGCTAAAGTCCAGAATTTGGTCGAATGGCGACTGGCCGTCCTGTTCCTCAATCAACGAGGAAATCAGGATGGCGCCACTGTTGACGAAGGGGTTGAGCGGCTGGCTCTCTCCGGTGATTTCCATGTTTAGGATGGTGTCAAAAGGAAAGCCGGTCTGCCGGGTGCCAACCTGCGAGCTGACAGCTTCCAGACCCAATTGGTCAATCGCGTAGAGCAGTGAAATTACCTTGGACACGCTCTCGACAGCGAAACGAACCTGGGACGCGCCCGCCTGCTCCTTGTGGTCGTTGGTTACGTCGAAGAGGCAGACCCCCAGCTGGTACGGGTTAACGTTAGCGAGGGCGGGAATATAGGTTGCCACGTGCCCTTCGCCGATTTTGCCCCAGCATTCATGAATTGCGTTTTTAAGATCCATCAAAACTCCCCCTGCGTCAGATAATTGCTAAATATATAATAGTCGAAAATATCCCGGGTCGCAAAATATCCTAAAGCTCGATTACCCGGACTGTTCGTTCCCACTGGCCGGCGAAGGTCGCCGCCTGCCACTCGTCATGACGCTTTTTGTGAACCCCGACCGCCTGGTTAAAGTAGGTCAGGCCGGCGCGGGTCAGCGGGGGATGAACCCCGTGGACGTGCCCGTAGAAGACCGTCTTGACGTTTGGGTAGTTTTCCAGGAGCCGGCCCAAGCGGTCACTGCCGAGCATGGCGTTGATCATCTGGTAGAAGCGTTCCATCCGGGCCGTTTTGATCCCCGCCGCCTTCGGTGCGAGCAGGTGCTGGCAGGGGACGAAGTGGGTGAGGAAGAGAACCCGCTTGTGGTCGCACTGGGCCTGGTCGAGGAGGACCGTGGTTTGCTGGAGGACCCGGGCCATCCGGGCCTGGTCGGTTTCGTGCTGGTCGATCGAGCCGTCGAGCCAGTAGACTTTCTTCCAGCTTTCCACGGCGGCTGGCTGCTGGTAGTAGGACGAAAAGGAGTAGTCGTACCAGCCGTTGTTGCCAATCAGGCGCCAGTCGCTGCCGGGGAGGTCGACGGCGCGGTTGTGCAGGTAGCGCGGGTCGGTGGCGTGCTCGACTTGGTCCGCGGTGACGTGGTTGAGCAGGTCGTGGTTGCCCAGGATGTAGTAGATGTGGGTTTGCGGTACCCGGGCTTGCAGGCGGGTAAAGTAGTCCCGGGTCTTCAGGTAATCGTTGAAGAGGTCCCCGGCGAATAGGTAGTAGTCGATTGACTGCCGCGCTAGCCAGTCGGCCTGTAAGTCGAGTGCTGTGTCAACGGGGACTTGGTTGACGTCCAGGTGGTTATCACTGCTAACGGCAATTTTCATCGCTGTTCACCTCCTGGGATAATCATGCCAAGCGGCGGGGAAAAGGTCAAGACGGTGGCGCCGCTGTTTTTGGTATTCGAGCGAAGATATAAAGAGATATAAAACGGGAGATGGACCAAATGAACAAACCCTTTAAGACTGGCTTGCCGAAAGCGGCCCAATGCCTTATTCTGGTATAAACGAAAACGGTACCAATCGAGATTGGTTGAGGGGAGATTAAATCCATGTATATTAACGTTACCGCCAAGGCCCAGTCAGTCTTTCGCTTTTATCCGCAGGTTGCGGACCCGGAAGCAGCCAAAGCGCAGGCCCTTGCTAACCCGCTATATTCCTGGCACGCCACTTACTTTTCCGTCCAGCACCACCGGCAGGTTGCCTTCATCAATGACGCGGCGGACCTACTGGTGATCCTGCCCAACGTCTACTCGCACGACTACCGGCGCTTGCAGAAATTATTTGAGGACCAGCTGAGCGACCAGCTCCACCGCCTGGGACTAACGAGCCGCCAGATCCACCAGTATCTGAAACAGGCTGGCCCCTGGCAAATCAACCGGACGATTAACCGCCAGATCGTTGGTAACCTGACCCAGGCCATCCGGGATAACAAGCCGCTAATCGGCGGTCAGGGCCGGGAGACGCTTGCCGGTCTAGCCCAGCAAATCAGGCAAGCGGTCAAGGCAGACAATTCGCTGGTAGAAACGGTTATCTTTGGCGACTTACCGGCCTGGCAGAAGGGCGCGGCAAAGGGACAACAAGCTGCCGGGGGGAACCGCCGTCTGCAAAACGTTGCTAACCAGCTCCACTATCTGGAGGACCACCGCGGCAAAATTAAGGAAGAGGACTATGAAAAGACCGTAGCGCGGATTAGCGAACTAAACCAGCTGCTGATCAATGCCTTCGTTGCGGCTAATCCGGCTGGGCTTAGTGCCAAAACCCTCCACCGGCACCAGGACCGGCTGGAGTTCTTCTTAAACAGCATTGTGGCCTACCAGCTCAGCACCATTTACGGTCCGCTGGTAACTGACCTGGAGGAGCCACTGGCCCACGGCGCCACTATTAATGAAATGCGCCAGGTGCGGACGGCCCTGAAGAAGTTTTTCCAGTACCTGAATGAGCAGGGAGTGTTGAGCGATGACGACCTGCAAAAGGATAAGGAGGAGCTCCGCTACCAGCTGGTGGACCAGTCGATGGAGGAGCACAACATTTGGGACAACCTTGACTTTGCGAGCTTCTTTAACCCGCCCCAGCTGACCCTCCCGCTGTTTGATGCGGACACGGAGCAGGTGCTTGCCAGCTACTGCGCGGCCTGTGCCAACCTGTACGGGGTAATCTCCTGCGACCAGGCCTACCGGATCATCATGAAGCAGAATCCCCAGCTGCCGGTGGGACCGCACCGCCTGGCCGACTGGTTTGAGGCCCACCGTGGCGACCAGGCGACCTCCTTTACCATTGACGAGATTGGCGGTGACGGCTCAATTATCCATCCGGCAATTTACCGCCAGGACTTGCAGCAGCGCCTGCTGACCGACCAGCTCGGGCTGCCATTTTACTTGCCGAACAAGGAACAGTTGCTGAAGTACCGCTTTTCTGCCTATCAGGAGGACGGTCTGGCGGTGCGGAAGTACCAGCAGAGCCTCGTGGAGGACGTTCACGTACCGCGAGAGGAAACTCTGAAGTGGACCGCACGGGTACGCCGCCTCTTTAACGACCAGTTCAACCGGTCCTTTACCGACAACCAGGCGGACTTGGAGCGGGAAATGGCAGCCGAGGGTTATACATGGGATAGTCCGGCGGCCCGGCAACGGTGGCACGCTGCCCTGGCCGCCCTAGTGCCTGGCCTCCGCTTGTTTGTCAACCGTGGCCTGACACTGCCCGAGCGTGAACAACGGCTGGCGGTGATTGAGGAGGTTAAACGACACAAGGGCTTAACACCCGCGGTGGTTGCCGAAATCAAGGCAGCCCGGTTTGACCCGCTGGACATCATTATTGGGACGACCTTCCTTGACGGGCTGACGGAAGAGGAGAAAACCGCAATTGTCGACCAGCTTAGCGCGCTGGACATCCCAACGCTGGGCTAACTGATTTCAGACCGGGGAAGGTCGACCGTTAACTGAAGAAATCGGCAGATTAAAGAAAGTAGCGGCAAAATCTAGCATCTATAGTAGAATAAACGGAAAAGTTAAAATTGGGGAATTATTTATGACTAAAGAACACAAGAAGTTATATAAAAAAGGTAAGCTGTGGCTAACGGCGACCATCCTGGCATTAGCATGGGGAATCGCCGCGGGCGGCGGAACCGCGGCTGCTGATACGAACAATAACCAGCCAGCGGTGACCGCTACTGTAAACCAACCTGCTGCTGGAGCTGCCAGTAATCTCAGCACGCCTGCTAACAATCAAACAGCGCCGACACCAAGTACTAATTATGATCACCAGGATCAGGGCAACTATGCCAGCCTAGATAGTGTAAAGCTGAACAATCTAGGGGAGGTAGAAGTTAGCGGCTGGCACGCCACTAATGCTTCCGTTGACCGGCCCAATCATTGGCTGATTGCTTATGATCAAACTACCCACACCGAACTGAACCGGGTTCAGGTTAAGACCCCCGATGACCGCCCGGACGTTACCAAGGTGCACAATGTTTATAATGCCAATCAATCTGGTTTCCACGGTCAAATAGAGCTGGGTGCGGACCCGATTGCCCGTGGCGACACGATTTCTATTATTAGCCGGTATAGTCGGGATGCGGCCGGCAACCAGGACTACGTTGATTACTGGTTTAGCCCGTTTGCACTGGACCATCGAAACGTGGCCTGGCTAGACCGGGTTGCGCTTGCCGATGGTCAATTAACGCTTGCCGGTTGGCACGCCAGCAATCAGGCAGCAAATAAGCCCACCCATTACATCATTATCCTTGACAGCAGTGATCATAACCGGGAAATTAAGCGGGTTCAGGTCGACCCCTGCAAACGCCCTGACTTGGCACGGGTCTATCCTGGAATCATGAAAGCTGGTCAATCCGGTTTCCAGGCGCAAATCGCTTTACCGAACGACGTGATTGCCCGTGGTGATACCCTGACGATTATTAGTCGGTATAGCAGTAGTGCGGACGGTAATAGCGACTATGTTGACTACTGGTTCAACCCAGTTGCGCTGGGCCAGCAAAATGCCGCGAGCCTTGACGGGGTGTGTGTTGCCAAGGGACAGCTGCAATTAACCGGTTGGCACGCGACTAACTCCCAGGTTGGCCGACCGAACCACTGGCTCATCGTACTTGACCGGACGAGCGGTCAGGAAATTGGCCGGGTCAAAGTTGCTACCGCGGTGGCCCGTCCCGACGTGGCAAAGGTCTATCCATTAGTCAATAATGCAGGACAGGCTGGCTTTGCCGTCCAGCTCAGCACGGCCAAAATGAACTTTAGCCACCAGCTTCAGGTTATCAGTCGGTACAGTGCGAGCGCTGATGGCAACAGTGACTACATTGACTACTGGTTCAACCCGATTTCTGGTAACGAAACCAACCAGGGATACCTTGATAGTTTTGACCTGTCAGACGGACACTCGCTCCGGGTAGCTGGCTGGCACGCCAATGACATTTCCCGCTTAGAAAGCAACCATTACCTTATCCTGTTTGATAATACCGCCAGCCGGCAGGTTGCGGTCACGATGGCGAAGACGGCTAACCGTCCTGATATAGCACGGCTATTGCCAAATCTGGCAACTTCGGGGCAGGCTGGCTTTAATGGGGCCTTTGACTTAACCGGTGTGCAACTGCCAGCAGGACACAGCTATTCCGTAGTGAGCCGTTACTCGACTTCGGCGGATCCCAACGGCAATGGTGGGGATGGCCAATACACTGACTACTGGTTTGCCCCGGTGACGCTTGACCGGCAGGGTTCCTGGCTGGATAACATTCGGATGTCCAAGGATGGTCTCCACGTCGCTGGTTGGATGGTTGCCGCGGGCCATAGCAGCCGGCCATATGCTTACGCCATTGTCATGAATAACGGCAAGGAAGTTGCCCGTCAGCGGCTGACCTTACAGGCCCGTCCGGACATTCAAAAACTGTACCAAACGACTTTTGGAAGCCTGTACAGCGGCTTTAATGACGTGGTGAGTTTGGATCCCGCAGCTGTCAATGGCAACCTGCAAGTGATTTTGCGCTTTACCGATGATAATGGCGGCAACGGGAATGCCGTTGACCAGTGGAGCAGCAATTATTCTGCCAACGCGGGGAACTTTGACACAATCACCGTCAATAGTAATGGGATGTACGTCAGCGGCTGGCATGCAGCTAATGCGTCTGTAAACCAAAAGTACCAATACCTCATCTTCGTCGATGCCCAAAATGGGCAGGAGTTATACCGGATCAGTGTTCCTGATGCTAATCGGGCGCGGGCGGATGTTGGCCGGGCCTTCCCGGCAATTTACAACAGTGACCACTCCGGCTTCCAGATTGGCTTTACAATTCCAGACCAGATGCAACATCACGTTGTCCGGATCATTCACCGCTACAGTAATGATGCGGGCGGCAACGGCCAGTGTACCGATTACTGGTCGGGTCCAGTGGACGTGAACAGCTATGCCCAACGGTTAATAGCAGCGTGGAGCCAGATTATTAATAACTTCGGCGCCCCCGTTGACATCGCTATTCAAATGCCGGCAACTGGGCAGGTAATCTCCTGGACCAACGCCCCCAACCACCAGTTCATCACGGCCAGTTCGGTCAAGGTAAGCATCTTATCACTATTGCTGCACAATACTGGTGGCAACCTCAATGGCTACCAGCAGGACCTGGCTCAGCGGATGATTCGTTACAGTGACAACAACGCCACCTCAACGATCACCGCTAGTTACCTCGGTGGTAATGCCGGAGTTAATAACATCTTCCACGCGCTGGGGATGAACTCTTCCTACACTGGCGAACACTGGGGCTGGACGTTGACGACGGCCAGCGACCAGTTAAAATTGCTCAACGAAATTTTCCTGAAACCCCACTCTGACTATTTAAACGATGGTTCCCGGAACTACATTAAGTACCTGATGAATACCGTGTCACCAGCCCAAAACTGGGGAATTTCTGCCGGTAGCGGCAATTTCTATATTAAGGACGGCTGGAACTATATTGATAATCCGTACGCCTGGAATGTCAGCAGCATTGGCTATATTCCAGATAAGTACACGATTGCAATTTACACGGAGGGCAGGCCGCTAGCAAATGCCCGTACGGTAATTGAACAGTTAGCACGGGTAACCCGGTCAATCGTCGGTTAAAGGGGAGAGTTTGAATTGAAAGAACATAAAAAAGATGTATAAACGGGGCAAATTATGGGTAGCGGCAACGCTTTTTGTGCTGGCCCTCGGAATTCAAATTGGGGGTACTACAGACGCGTCTGCTGATACGGTAACGCCGGCCCAGCAGGTGACCATGCAACAAACTAACGTGGCTGCCCAAACCGCTCCACAAACTGAAAATAGCAGTTATAACAAAGCGGATCAGGGCAACTATGCGGCCCTCGACAGCGTCCAGCTTAACCAGCAGGGACAATTAGAGGTAAGCGACTGGCACGCGACCAACGCGGCAGTGAACCGGCCTAATCACTGGTTAATTGCCTATGACGAGACCACTCGGCAAGAGCTTAACCGGATTCAGGTGCAGACTCCTGTTGCCCGTCCGGATGTAGCGCGGGTCCACAACGTTTATGACGCGGCTAATTCCGGTTTTCATGAGCAGTTGAACCTTACTCCGGCAGCGATTACAAATGGTGACAGTATCACGGTAGTCAGCCGCTATACGGCCGATTCCGCAGGCAATGGTGATGCTGTTGACTACTGGTTTGCACCGTTTAAGATTGACACGCGCAACGAGGCCTACTTGGAAGGAACTAAGCTGACGGATAACCAGCTGGTGGTTGGCGGCTGGCACGCGACCAACCTGGCGGCAGATAAGCCCCAGCATTACCTAATTGTGTTGGACACCAGTGACCACAATCGTGAATTGGGGCGGATTAATGTGACCAACAGCGCCCGTCCCGATGTGGCGCGGGTCTTTCCAGGAATTATCAATGCCGCTCATTCCGGCTTTACTGGTAAATTCACTTTGCCGGACTGGGTGATCAGCCGCGGTGACACCTTAAATGTCATCAGCCGCTATACCTCGTCGGCTGATGGCAA
This sequence comes from Limosilactobacillus oris, assembly GCF_025311495.1. NCBI lineage: Bacteria > Bacillati > Bacillota > Bacilli > Lactobacillales > Lactobacillaceae > Limosilactobacillus > Limosilactobacillus oris. The sequence continues at coordinate 1,570,479 of NZ_CP104398.1, forward strand.
CAGTGACTATGTTGATTACTGGTTTGCGCCGGTTCAACTAGGCCAGCAAAACGTTGCCAACTTGGATAATGTTCACGTCCAGAATAACCAGCTGGTGGTGAGCGGCTAGCACGCGACTAACCAGGCCACGACGCACCCTTACCACTACCTGATTCTCTTAGACCAGACCGCCAACGGCCGTGAACTGGGCCGGGTTAAGGTTCAGGATCCGCTTGCCCGTCCCGATGTAGCCCGGATCTATCCACTGGTTAATAATGCGGGACAATCTGGCTTTCAGGGTGTCTTTGACCTGGGGAAAGTGAACTTTAACCACCGTCTTCAGGTCATCAGTCGTTATAGCGGGAGTGCAGCTGGCAATAGTGACTATGTTGATTACTGGTTCCCCACGTTTGGTGGCCCGACAGAAAACCGGGCTAACCTGGACGGGGTCGATTGGTCGAATGGACAGCAGCTCAAGGTAACGGGGTGGCACGCTAATGATCTTTCTCAGCTAGAAAGTCACCACTACCTGATTTTGTTTGATAATACCGCTAATCGGCAGGTAGCAGTGGCTGCTGGTCAGGGTGCCGCACGCCCAGATGTAGCGCGGGCCTTCCCGGAGATTACGACTGCTGGCCGGTCCGGATTTACCGGGACGTTTGACTTAACGGCGGCCCGCCTGGACCCGCACCATCAGTATTCTGTTGTTAGCCGTTATTCGACTTCGGCGGAGGGCAACGGTGGCGCTGGTCAGTATACTGATTACTGGCTTGGCGTGACGATGGGCCAGCAACGGGCCTCCTACCTGGACCGAATTAAGATGGAGAATGACGGTCTGCATTTGGCTGGCTGGATGGTCGACGGCAATGCAGCGGACAAACCGTATGCTTACGCGATTGTTCTCAGCGATGGCCGCGAAATCAGCCGGACCCGGCTTCACATGGTCGCCCGGCCGGACATCGCCCGCCTGTATCCGGCTAACTTTAATAGCCTGAACAGTGGCTTCGATGCGCTCGTGTCCCTTAATCCAGCCCAGGCTGGCAATAATTTGCAGGTCATCTTACGCTTTACGGATGACCCGGCCGGCAATGGCAACGCTGATGACCAGTACAGTGCGGTTTATCCGACTAATGCGGGTTACCTGGACCAGTTTAGCTTGTCGCCGACGAATTTGACTATTAGCGGCTGGCACGTCAGCGACCAGACGGCGGGGGAAAAGTACCAGTACCTGATCGCTCTCGGGCAGAATGGCCGGGAGATCCAGCGCTGGCGCTTGACTGATCTCCATGCACGACCAGATGTTATAGCTAGTAACCCCGCCATTTTGGAAAACGACCAAGCTGGTTTTGCCACTTCAATTACCATTCCGAACAGTATGTATGGTCAAACGGTGCAGCTGATTCACCGTTATACTAATGATGAAGGCGGGAATGGTCACTATACTGATTGGTATGCAGCGCCGGTCTATATTCCGGCAGCAGTGGCCGACCCACGTGGAATCCAGCGCTTTGCTGGGAATACCTACTACTTTGACCCGACAACCCGCCAGCCGGTGACAAACCGGTGGGTGGATGGAGTCTACTTTGGTGCGGATGGCCGGATGACCAACGGCCAGTTCTCCGCCCGGATTATCAATTGGTTTGTGGCTCATGAAGGCAAACTAACCTATTCCCAGCATGGGGCACGGAACGGTAGTGATGGGACTGCGGACTGCTCCGGTTCGATGACCGCGGCCCTGCAGTCAGCAGGCGCGACTGCCCCGGCGCGGGTTTATGCCACGAGCAACATTACGCCGTATCTGCTGCAAAATGGCTACCGGCTGATTTACCAAGGCGCCAATGAATTTATCCCCCAGTATGGTGATATTGTCATTTGGGGCCACATCAATAATCCGTGGGAAATCCGCCACATCGTGATTGCTAGCGGTTCTTCTGATAATCAACGGGCAATTTCCGTCTGTTGGCTGACCCAGGGCCAACCTGGTACTGCCGTGCAGGAAGTTGGCTATGATTGGCACTGGAGAGTACACGGGCAACAGTACCAGTATGTCTTCCGCTTGGCCGATCCAGCACGCAATTAGCTTTAGGCTTACGGTTGAAAATTATTTTTAGAGAATAAGGTAAAACGTCTGTGTTTGGTTGGAAAATCAAACACAGACGTTTTTCGCATTCTTCACTTTGAGTATTTTGGCAACCGCCCTACTTTTCAAAGCCGATCATGAGACCGCCGTTCTCTGCGTAGTAGGAGCACAAGGCCCCACAGGCCGTAATGCTAATGATGGCGTTCGGGTAGTGCTCGCTGATTGCGGCTGCCAGGCGGTCAGCCTTTTCGCGGCAGTCGACGTGGTCAATCAAGACCCGGCCACCAATATAGCCCTGCTTTTCCATGACCTTGACAATCTTCTGGGCCGTCTGCTTTCCGCCCCGCAACTTGCCAAGCATTTCGAAAGTTCCCTCAGCGCTGGCGGTGCCGTAGATGCGAAGGTTGAGAAAGTGGGTCAGTTTTGCAATCGCCGGACTTACCCGGCCATTATTAGCGAGGTTGTCGAGTTCTTCCAGGACGAAGAGCAGGTCCGTTTGCTGAATCTGCTGGTTCATGAGTTCGACGACTTCGTCAAAAGCGTATTGCTGGTTGATGAGGGTCGCCAGCTGAGAGGCGAGCAGCCTAATCTGGGGGCCAGCGGATTTGGTGTCGAACACGTGAATCTGGACTTCCGGGTGGTCCGCCATGTATAGGTCTGCTGCTTGTACGGCGGAGTTATAGCTACCGGACAGGGCACTGGTAATGGTTAAAACGTATACCTCATCCGCACCGGCAAAGGACTGGAGCCAGGCTCCCACGCTTGGGCAGGCAGATGAAGTGGCCGTTTTCGTGTTTTTCAGAGCTTGCCGAAAGTTGGCGAGGTCTAATTGCTGGTCATCAGACCACGGTTGACCATTCACGACTACGGTCAAAGGAACGTTTTCGTGGGCGACCCCGCCGATGACTGGTTCAAATGAATTTGCACCAGAATCTGTAATGATTTTACTTGTCATTTTGTTTACCCCGTTAATCATTTTTTAACAGCATAGCCATTTTAGTAAAACTTGTCAACGGTTTTTAAAAAACTCTTTATTAGGAGGATGTTGACACTAAAGCTGGTTCGCCCGTAAAATAAGGTTTGGGAGGCGGAAAACAATGAGTGCAGACGAAGTCAACGAAAAATTTAACCTGCCACGGTACCAAGAATTACCCGCTATGGGACTTTATTTAAACCAGGTCGTTACCTATCTCCAGGAATGTGTAGCGCCGTTCGCGAGCGTCAAAGTTACCAGCTCGATGGTCAGCAATTACGTGAAGCACCAGTTAGTGACCCGTCCGCAGAAAAAACTGTACCGGCGTGAACAAATTGCCCAGCTACTCTTTGTGGTAGTTGCCAAAAACGTCATGGAGCAGAGCAATCTCTACAAGGCAATCCAGATTCAACGGGAAAGCTATCAAACCAGCGTGGCCTATGATTACTTCGTTGAAGAATTGGGCAACGTGTCACGGTACGTCTTTGGTCTGCAGAGCCGCCTGGAACGGGTGGGGCACGAGCAGACTAAGCAAAAGCAGATGCTCCGGAACGTGATTATGGCCTTTGCCTACCGTGAATACCTCTACCAGTTCTTTGACCAGGTCGAGGCCAGTGGCAGCGGGAAAGATAGCATCTAGTCAGACGGGAACCCAGGGCGCGATCCAGGGATGAACGTCTTTTTTATTTTGGCGAAAAATAGATTCTTACTATAAATCAGTGATAATGACAAATTTATAAAAAAGGGCCTTAACGGCTAATCAGCAGTAATTATCACAAGATAATCAAATAACGATAGTTAGTAAATTCACAATTTGTCCTAGACAAGCAGTTATAGGTTGCTATAATTATAGTGCATATAATAATCATTGCTTATCAGTTGATATAGGAGGATAACTATGAAGGTCGTTATTATCGGTTGTACACATGCTGGAACCATTACCGCTAGTCAGGTGCTCAGTCAGCACCCGGATGCTGAGGTTACTATTTACGAAAAGAACGATAACGTGTCATTCCTTTCCTGTGGGATTGCCACCTACTTAGGCGGGGTCGCCAAGAGTATTGATGACATGTTCTACTCAAGTCCAGAAGCACTGGCTCAACTTGGTGCGGCTGTTCACATGCAACATGAAGTGACTGCGGTAGACCTGAAAAAGAAGACGTTGAAGGTTAAGAACCTGGTCAGCGGTGAAGAAAGCGAAGACTACTATGATAAGTTAATGGTAACGACCGGTTCCTGGCCGGTGATTCCAAACCTGCCGGGGATTGACGACCCGAACGTCTACCTCTGCAAGAATTACAACCACGCTAAGAAGCTCTTCGAGGTCGCCAAAAACGCGCAGAAGATCGTTGTGATTGGTGGGGGCTACATCGGTGTTGAACTAGTTGAGGCTTACAGCAAGCAGGGCAAGCAAGTAACCCTGATTGATGGCAATGATCGCCTGCTCAGCAAGTACTACGATGCTAAGTACACCGACATCGTCACCAAGGACTTTGAAGACCACCAGGTAACCTTGGCCTTTGATGAATTAGTTGCCGGTTTTGAACACAAGGACCAGGGTGTGGTCGTTAAGACAAACAAGGGAAGCTACGATGCCGACATCGCAATCCTCTGCATTGGCTTCCGGCCGAACACGGGACTTTTCAAGGATCAACTCGAATTTAACGCGGACGGCTCGATTAAGACGAATGCATACATGCAGACTTCAGACCCGGACGTTTATGGTGCGGGTGATTCAGTAGCGGTTCACTACAACCCAACTAATCAGGAAGCCTACGTTCCGTTGGCGACGAATGCCGTTCGTCAGGGGATCATTGCCGGCACGAACCTCTACGGCAACACCATGACCTACATGGGAACCCAATCCACTTCTGGTCTGCAACTGTACGATAACTCAATGTCCTCGACTGGAATGACCCTGGAAAGCGCCCGGGCAGCTGGCTTTGATGCCGATGCCGTGACGTTTGAGGATAACTACCGGCCTGAATTTATGCCAACTAACGCCAAGGTGATTGGGACGGTAGTTTGGGACCGGAGCAACAACCAAATCCTGGGTGCTCAGTTTATGAGCAAGCTGGACATCTCCATGTACGCGAACGCGGTTTCCGTGATGATTCAAAACCACAACACGATTAACTTCATGGCGATGGTTGACATGCTGTTCCAACCGAACTTCGACCGGCCGTTTAACTTCATCAACCTGCTGGGACAACAAGCGGTTGCTAAGGCAGTGAAGTAGTAATTAAATCCCAATATTTCCGCGCTTACGGCATTTCTACGGTAAGCGCGGTTTTTGTTTTTGGCGGGCAAGCCGTGGGGTGACACCCATAGCGGTCATGTTATAATAGTTGCGTGCGCAAGCATTAATATAAAATGAAGGGTGGCCTGCTAGTGGATTACTTAAAACGGTGGTTTGATTACACCGACCGGCAACTAGAGATGAAGGAAGAGATTGAGCAGGCGATTTTGCGCGCTGATGGGTCCACACTGACGCTGAACGAGTTCCTGTTGCTATATTTCTTGAAGCAGGCCACGGGACACCGGCTCCAGCAAAACGAACTGCAAGACAAGCTGCACCTGTCAGCGTCCGCAATTTCCCGCATGATTGCCAAGCTAGAAGCAAAAAATTGTGGGGTGATCGAGAAACAGGCCTGTCAGACTGATAAACGGGCTGCTTACCTGGTATTGACGAGCCACGGTGAGGAGTTGCTGAAACGAGTTTTACAAGAGGTTGAAGATTCGCTTGCGGCGTACAGTGAGTATTTAAAATAGGAATTGCCCTATTTTTTTAGTTGCGTGCGCAAGCAAAATAAAAGGAGGAGCTAACATGGCTGAACAATTCGCTGACCACCACCTGAACATTCCCCGGCTTTCAATCTTAGGCACTGATAACAGTGACCTTTTCCACCCGCAAGCGGCTAGTAAGGACAGCCAGGCCCAGCTGCCTAAAGAAATGTCTAAGCACCCCGGCTTTGCGCGGGTGTTCAAGCCGGGAAAGCTGACCTTTGGCTTAATCGCTCCCTTTAAGGGATACCCGGATACGCCGATTCCTGACGTTTTCGACCTGGGGGAGACAGCCCGGCTGGCGGAGAAAGCGGGATTCGCGGCCCTCTGGATCCGGGACGTGCCGTTTTATGATCCGCGTTTTGGCGATGTTAGACAGGGGCTCGACCCCTTCGTAACGTTGGGTTACCTGGCTGCAAAGACGAAGAAAATTGCCCTGGGGACCGCCGGAATTATTGCTCCGCTCAGGGAACCGATCCACATTGCGAAGGCGGCGGCCACAACGCTTGTCTAGGCAATGGATGAGGCTAGTGTCAAACGCCTGATTTGGACATCGTCGTTGGGAATCTATAATGAAATCCCGGGAGAATTTGGCCGCTGGAACCAGCAGGTAATGGGTGATTACTACCGCCGTTATCGTTTAGCTGCGGACGTGATTGAGGGGAGTGACCTCGATTACACAATCATTCGGCCAGCCTGGCTGACGAACCTGGACGAGGTCGATTATGAGACCACGCTGCGTGATGAGCCGTTTAAGGGGACCGAAGTTTTGCGGAAGAGTGTTGCGCCCTTGGCTGTCAGCGTAATTAAAGACCCGGCCAAGTTTGTTCGGGAGTCGGTCGGGGTGGATAAGCCGGGAACGGCGGCTGACCGGCCCCGTCCAGCGGTGATGCGTGCCAACGGCGGCTATGAACAAGTAACGCGTAAAGAAATTAAGCTTCGTTTTCCGTAAGTAACAGTGAGAGTGAGAAAAAACGCCTAAAATCGGCTGACAGCTGATTTTGGGCGTTTGTCTTTCGACGCGAAGCAAGCCTCTGGGAACCTCCGCAAGGATGGCTACGACGCGAAGCAAGCCTATTTGGGGTTGGTCAAATGCTGATTTATCAGCGTTTGAACTGCCAGCCAGCTACTGCGCTGAGGCATTACTAACTTTAAAATATTAAAGAGGTTGAGTTAATTCTCAACCCTTTTTATATTCCAAAATTATATATTGCTATATTCTTAAATCATATGCTGTTTTACCGGTATTGGTAATAAAAATGAATTTATAATATGCTATTGTAATTGATATATGACACCGCTATCATAATAGTATAAAGTTTGTTCAATACTTCTCAATGCTGAAGCGATGACCTAGAGGAGGCAATCTCAATGACTTCAAAATATGAAACGGAAGCGAAAGGCTATACGATGACCACCGTCATGCAGGAGGCGGCGCGTTGCCTACTGTGTGAAGACGCACCATGTTCCCAGGCCTGCCCGGCCCACACGAACCCGGCAAAGTTTATCCGGAGTGTGCGCTTTCGCAATGTAAAGGGGGCCGCGGAAACAATCCGGGAGAATAACGCCCTCGGTGCGATCTGTGCCCGGGTCTGCCCGACCGAACGTTACTGTGAAAAGGCTTGTACCCGTGCCAAAATTGACCACCCGATTGACATTGGCGGGATTCAACGCTACGTTACCGACATGGAACGCAAGGAAAAGATGCAGATCCTTCACGCCGGCAAGGATAACGGGATGAACGTTGCCATCATTGGGAGCGGCCCCGCCGGTTTACAGGCAGCCACGACCCTGCGGCAAAAGGGCTATGCGGTCGATATTTACGAAAAGAACGCTAAGGCGGGTGGCTACCTGACTTATGGGATTCCTGAATACCGGCTGCCGGAAGCAATCGTGGACTACGAAGTTCAGCGGATTGTTGACCTCGGTGCCAACATTAAATACAACATGACCGTCGGCAAGGACGTTTCGATGGACTACCTCAAGACGCACTACAACGCGGTGATTGTGGCAATCGGTGCTAGTGCCGCCAAGACGATTCCAATGTTTGAACACAACATCTGCACGGAGTCTGCTATTTCCTTCCTGGCCCGCGCCAAGGAAAGCCAGGGCCACCTGGACGATTTGCCAAATAATGTGCTGGTCATCGGTGGTGGTGACGTGGCGATGGACGTCGTGACGACCCTCAAGAAGCTGGGTGTCGACTATGTCACTGACATGGTTTACGAAGAGTTTAAGGAGTTCAAGGCTTCTAAGAAAGAGCTGGCCGGTGCCCAGCAAGAAGGCGTGACAATCGTGGACGGCTACGTACCAACCGCGGTCCGGGAAAACAAGGTAACCTTCAAGCACCGCGAGATTGACAGTGAGATGACCATTACCGCCGACAAGATCATTCTAGCGGTCGGCCAAAAGGTAGACGCAGATGGCCTGGACATTGACATTCAGCACAATGAAATCCCATTCCGGGAAGCCCGGTTCCACACGAAGGATCCGAAGGTCTTCGCTACGGGAGATATCGTTGACGGTGATAAGACCGTGGTTGTTGCCGTACAAAAGGGGAAAGAAGTTGCCGAAGAAATCGATCGTGTGTTAGGGGGACAAGACAATGATTAAGAAAGACCTGTCAATTGACTTTTTAGGGGTCCACTTTGAAAACCCGTTCTGCTTGTCATCTTCACCAGTTGGCAACTGCTACGAAATGTGTAAGAACGCCTATGACGCTGGCTGGGGCGGGATCGTCTACAAGACCCTTTCTCCTGACCACTTCGTTATCGATGAAGTTTCGCCGCGTTTTGCCCAACTCACTAAGGAAGATACGCCCTTTATCGCCTTCAAGAACATGGAGCAGCTGGCCGAGCACCCGCTGGCGCAAGACCTGGACGCGATGCGGCGCTTGAAGAAGGAGTACCCAAACAAGGTTCTGATTGCTTCCATCATGGGTGAAACGCCACAGGACTGGACGGACCTGGCAAAGCTGGTTACCGCAGCTGGGGCCGACATGATTGAACTGAACTTCTCCTGCCCACAGATGACCTCCCACACGATGGGGTCTGATGTTGGGACCAACCCTGAATTATGCAAGAGCAACTGTGCGGCGGTCAAGCGGGGGACCGACCTGCCCGTCTTAGCTAAGATGACGCCGAACATTACCACGATGATTCCAGTGGTCAAGGCCTGCCTGGCTGGCGGTGCGGACGGAATTTCCTCCATTAACACCGTCAAGTCAATCACCGACATTGACCTGGACAACAAGGTGGCCCTGCCAAATATCAACGGTAAGTCCGCCGTCTCCGGACTGTCAGGGAAGTCGGTTAAGCCAATTGCTCTCCGCTTCCTGCAACAGATTCGGTCTGCTGCCGGGCTGGAACAGCTGCCAGTTTCCGGGATTGGGGGCATTGAAACCTGGGAGGATGCCGCTGAGTTTATCCTCCTCGGTGCTTCAACCCTCCAGGTAACCACCGCCATCATGCAGTATGGTTACCGGATCATTGACGATTTGACCAACGGCTTAATGCACTACATGGATGAACAGCACGTTGACCATCTTAAGGACCTGGTCGGGATTGCCAACAAGAACATCGTGCCAACCAACCAGCTGGACCGGGACTACAAGGTCTACCCGAAGATTGACTGGGATAAGTGTATCGGCTGTGGTCGCTGCTTCATCTCCTGTCAGGATGGTGCCCACCAGGCGATGGGTTGGGATGACGACAAGCGGCTTCCAACCTTTGACCAGAGCAAGTGTGTTGGTTGCCAGCTCTGTGCCCTTGTTTGTCCGGTCGGGGCAATTAAGCTCGGCCTGGTAAAGATGAAGCCGGGCCGGGAAGGGAATCCAGAAGACGTGGACTCTTCTTCCTTCCAGCTGCCGAATTATGATGAGACACCGGCGCACAACCATTAGAAGTTAAAATAGTAAAGCACCGCAAGTCATGGGGAAACCATGACTTGCGGTGCTTTGTAACTGTTGGGGATTAATCTTCAAAGACGCTCTGGGTGCTACCGGTTAACGTGATCTTGTCCAGACCGTTGTCGAGCTGGTAGTGGTCAGCATCGTCCTTGTTTAAGCGGTAGCCAGCCCGTTCAAACGCGGCGGCGAGGTTGGTCATAAACTTTTGCCCCGCGGCAGCTGAATCATAAACCATGTGGTCTAAGTACATCGGCCGGTCGGCGCTCCGCCGAACCAGGGTAATCAAGTAAACGGATTGGCTCGTCTTTTTAATGTTAGAAGTGTTTTGCATTAATGACATTTTCTTCCCCTCCTCATCACCAATTATACTGGTGTTCCCCAAGATTTCAATCAGGGTTGTCCTCTAGGAAAAAAGTTTAAATTAACCCGTTCACTTTCTGAAAAACGACTATAATAGAGGGTGAAAGGAAGCATAATCATGGAAATTAATGAAGATGCCCTTCAGAACTTCCAGAGTTCGAAGTTCAATTTTGTTGATGCTAAAGGCAACGATGTCGATTTGAGCAACTTGGACAACTCCGTCAAGTACACCCTGCGGGATGGCGACGCAATTGTCCAAGACGACATGGCCGCCAAGGACGTTGTCGACACCATCAACGACGAGTACGGTAAGACTCTGAACGTCTAACCGCCCGCTTTAACTAAATTAATTAACCAGCATCCCTAAGTGATTCGCTTAGGGGTGCTTTTTTAGTATTCAGTGCTAATCAAAAACCACTCAAGCAGCTAAAGTGCTGCCTGGGTGATTCGTGAATTAAAGGCGCTTGTAGTACTTGTAGTAAGTATCGCCCTTAACTGGGTAGTCAGGAATAATCCCATTTAGCTGGTAGCCCTGTTTTTCGTAGAATTTGGGTGCACTGGCCTGGGTTGTGTCAACGAAACTGATGACACAGCCTTCCTGTTGAACGGCCTCTTCAAAGGCGTGGATGAGCTTTTGGCCGATTTTGCTGCCCCGGGCATTAGGGTTGACGTAGAGCCCCTCGATAACGGCAGAGAGGTTGACATTATCAATGTGCCCATAGATTTGGTCCATGCTGGTATCGCCGTCTGTGGCGCTAAAGGCGAGCTCTTGAGAGAACTGCTGCGGTAGTTCTGAAACGTCCGTGGCACCGTATTGTTTGCTAAAGTAGATACTGAGTCCTTCAAAAACGTCCTTGCGAGTCTGGTCAAATGCAGTTTGAATAATTTTCATCTAAATTCGCTCCTTTCAAATAAAAAGAGCCCGGCTAGCATTAACTAACCGAGCTCACTCGACATCTTCTTCAACAGTCCCCAGATGGGGGTTCGCCTTACGAGGCACTGTTCTCCGATGAAAAATTATTTACATAGCTATTCTAATAGAAGTGATTGAGTGCTGTCAATAAAATTATTTTTTGCCTTCTTCAAAGACCGCAAACGCCCTGACGGGGAAGCCCGGGGCCTTTTCTGGTTTGGCAACGGAGATAAAGATTACTGCCCCGGTGGCGGGTACCCGGTCTAAATTGTCGAGCAGTTCGACCTGGTAATGACCGTGGGACAGAACGTAATATTCACCAACCAGGCCGTCCTGTTGCTCGGTCGCGGTATCCGTATCGAAGGTTTCATGACCGTTGGCAGTGGCGTGCCGAGTTTCGTAAATGTACTTGAGAGCGTCTAGTGACCAGCCGGGGTAGTGGTTTTGCCCGTGGGCATCCTTATTTTCAAACTTTTCTTGGGATGGCCAGCGCTTTCCCCAGTCGGTCCGCAGGGCGACGAATGAGCCGGCCGGGATTTCACCGTGCTTTTTCTCCCAGGCTTGAATGTCCTTAACGGTCAGGCTCCGGTCGGGGTTCTCCGCGACTTCCTGGTGAAGGTCGATGACGACTAGCGGGAGCACCAGGTCCTTGAGCGCTAAATCCTCGACGTAGCGTTCGTCATCCTTGTAAAAATGAACGGGTGGGTCGATATGGGTCCCGTACTGGCCAGGGAATGTATATTCTTTAACGAAGAAGCCATCCGCATGGGTGAACAGCGTCTTAAATTCAGCCGGCTGGAATTCGGGGAAGCGGGGGCTTTCCGGGCCAAACGAATGGGTTAAGTCCACCCAGGTCTGCTCCTTTAACTTATTAACCAATGTTTGAACTGAACTTGCTTGTACTGACATTTTCAACATTCCTTTCTGTTATTGCCAAACCTCATCGGCGATTTCCTTAACCAGTTTTAACTTGGCCCATTCCTGCTCCTCGGTCAGAATATTGCCTTCTTCCGTGGAGGCAAAGCCGCACTGCGGACTCAGACAGAGGTTCGTCAACGGGACGTGCTCGGCGGCTTCGTGGAGCCGGTCGATGATCTTCTGCTTATCTTCCAACTCACCAGACTTGGAGGTGATCAGGCCGAGTACGATCCGGACGTTAGGACGCTGATTCCAAATGGTGGCCAGTGGTGAGAAGTCACCTGACCGGTCGTTGTCGTATTCGAGGAAGAAACCATCGTAGTTGAGCTGGGCCAGGTAATTGGCAACGGGGGTGTACCCGCCGGAGAAGAGGAAGGTTGACTTGAAGTTCCCCCGGCAGATGTGAGTGGTGACGGTGAGGTCGTCTGGCAGGTCTTTGAGGGCGCCATTGATGACGGTCACTGCATCTTCCGCCAGGCTGGTGTACTTGGCGTGCTCTTCCGGCAGGTCCTTGGTCTCGTTGAGTTTGCTGATGAGGAAGGCCCAGGTGGTGTCGTCGATTTGCAGGTAGCGACAGCCGAGGTCGTAGAAGTGCTGGATCGTTTTCCGGTATGCCGTGGCGAGGTCGGTTAGGTAGTCGGCTCGCTGGTCATAGAATTGGGGCCAGTTGTCGGAACGGTTATCACGGAAGAGCAGGGTCGGTGAAGGAATCGTCTGCTTGGCGATGGCGTCGTCGCCGGCCTGCTCCTGGGTGTACTTAAAGGCGGCAAAGAAGGGATGGTCAGGGTTATAGGCGACGCGGCCAGAAAGTTCGGCGTTGTCCGTCCGCGTCTTAGCACCGTGGAACTTGTAGCTTTCCCGGTAGTCGTACTTTTTGACGCCCTTTAGGCCCCAGAGGAAGTCGAGGTGCCACCAGCTGCGGCGGAATTCACCATCGGTCACCGCGTGCAAGCCAACTGCCTTTTCCTTTTGGATGAGGTCGGCAATCCACTGGTTCTCCACGGCGGTCAATTCTTCCTGGCTGAGTTGACCGGCTTGAAACTTTGCCCGGGCGTCCTTTAAGGCTTGGGGACGGAGAAAACTGCCAACGATGTCATAACGAAATGGTGCGGTTAAAGTTGATTGAGTCATAGTTGTTTACCCCTTTCAAGATAGATGGGTTCAAGTCCGAGAACAAAAAAACGTCCCTAGGAAAAGCATTCTGTTGCTCTTCCTAGGGACGTCACTCCGGTTATGGAAATTAACGTGTTACCACCCTATTTTAACCAGGCTTTCCAGCCTGATCCTCAGTAGGTACACCCGCAACGTTAGCGGGTAAACCCCGGCGGGATAACGGTCGCCACTCGTGGGTCGCTTACGGCTGCCGCTCGCCACCCAATTACTTGCTCCAAGACCATCTTCATGTTGGTCGTGCCATCGGTTCCCATCATTCCCGACTCGCTGGGGGTCACTCGTCAACATTACTCATCTTTTTCATAGCATTTTCTAATTGAATTGCCATTATCATACCTGCCTGAAACCGGATCGTCAACCCCTTTTTGAAATTATTTTTAACTAAATAGCTAATAAAAAATAATACTATTTTGCTACTTAAAGGTAGGAAAAACTAGTAAGAATAATATTTCTAATATAGTGCTTGACAAGCATCAAAGTAGTGATTATGATATGGGCCATACATTAAAAAACATTAGGAAATGAGTAACTTACTTTTAATTATTACAGAGAACGGTGAATGCTGAGATGCCGGATACATTGGAGTTAGTGAAGATGGTTTCCTTTACTTGAGGATTTTTGGCTATGAGCGAGCTAGGTTCGTAAATGGCTAACGGGTTGATCACCGTTATCACTGATTGCAGAATAATTGTTCTGGTAGAGTACACTTTATAGTGTAGAAAATGGGTGGTAACACGTTACGGGCGTCCCAATAGCTGTTTGGCTATTGGGACGTTTTTCTTTTGAGGAGGTATGGAAAATGGAAAGCAAAGAGGAAGTAAGATTAGTAAGGTCGCTCTCAACTAAGGATTTAATAATTTATGGGATTATTTTTATGATTCCAGTAGCTCCAGTGGCCTTTTATGGTTCATTTCTTACCCCAGCCCATGGAATGGTTGCATTAGCGTATTTGGTAGGAATGATTGCAATGCTGTTTACTGGTTTTTCATATGCAACGATGGCTCAACATTATCCTTATGCTGGTTCAGTCTATACGTATGTTCAACGAGGAACTAATCCGAGCTTAGGCTTTTTAGGTGGCTGGGGGATTACGCTTGACTATATTTTAATCCCGACAATCACTTATTTAATTTCGGCCTCCTTTGGTCACGAACTTTTGCCGCTAATCCCTACTTGGGTTTGGGTTGTTGGAATTGTTGTTTTTAATACAATAGTTAACCTTGCCGGGGTTAACATCGTTGCCAAGTTTTCCTGGGTCTTATTTGGCCTGCAGATTTTAGTTTTGGGAATTTATTTGGTCGGCGTAGTCAGATTGTTAGTCCTAGGACAGATCCATCCTAACGTGGTTGCTGTGTATAATCCTACCCAGTTTAACTTTAATGGTGTTTTGCAAGCAACGGGGATTGTGATTGTTTCTTACTTAGGGTTCGATGCCATTAGCACTTTGGCTGAGGAAGCCAATGATCCTCGTCATTCGGTGGGGAGGGCTATCGTTGGTGCAATCTTGGGAATTGGATTATTATTTGTAATTACGACTTTGCTTGCAGGATGGGTGTGGCCTAATTATCAGGCACTTAACCCTAATACAGCTTTTTCAAGCATCTTAAACGCGGTTGGCGGTCCTAACTTAGTACGAATTACTGACATCGTAGTAGTATTGTCATTTGGTTTAGCCGGTGGACAAGAAGGGCAGACCGCCATTTCGCGGATCTTATATGCTATGGGCCGTGATGGAATTCTTCCTCGCCAGTTAGCCTTTCTTCATCCTAAGTACCGGACACCCTGGGTGGCAATCATCTTTGTCGGATTAGCATCATTAGTATTATCACTAACACTAAATCAAGATACCGTTTCTAACTTAGTGTCATTTGGGGCACTCTTTGGGTTTTTGCTACTTAATTTAGCAGTAATTTGGCGGTTCTTTATTAAGAATCCAAATAAGGGTTTAAACAATGTGGTTAGGTACCTTATCTCACCTTTAATCGGGTTTGGAGTAAGTTTATGGATTTTCCTTAACTTAGCTCTTAGCGCAAAGCTTGTTGGGCTTGGTTGGCTATTAGTAGGGATCGCAATCTTGCTTTACCAAACCGCTTTCTTTACGAAACCAGTACCCCATTTGAATTTTAGCTAATTGCAAAATAACAAACTCCCCCATTAATCCGGAAACTATGGGGGAGTTTGTTATTGCTTTTAAACAGTTGCTTTTTGCTTACTTGGCTTGAGGAAGAAGCCAACGATGATGGTCAAAATCGTAACCAAAAACGGGAAGAAGGCCCAGGGGATGAACTTGAGCGGGTTGATCTGCAGGGCACCTGCGATGAAGACCCCGGAAACACTCCACGGCACGATTGCGTTGACGGCCGCCCCGGCATCGTTGAGGATCCGGGTGAGGTACTTCCGCTTCAGCCCGAGCTTGTCAAAGGCGGGCAGGAATGACTGCCCCGGCAAGATGATGGCGAGGTAGTGTTCACCGACCATCAGGTTGACGCCGATACAGGTGATGGCGGTTGCCAGAGTCAGCCGGCCAGCGGTCTTCACGATTCCGGACAGGTGGTCGATGATGGCGTTGATGATGTTGAACTTAATCAGGAGACCACCTAGGGCCAGGGCAAAGACAATCAAGGCCAGCGAGGTCAGCATACTGGAGATCCCACCCTTGGAAAGCAGGGCGTCGATTGTTTTGTTGCCGGTGTGGGAAACGTAGCCCATCATAATCGTCTTGGTGATGGCGGTAATGCTAGTTGACGGGGCGTGAATCCAGCCCAGGGCGGCGGCGAAAAGGGAGCCAAGACCCAGGGAGGGGATGGCCGGTACTTGTAAAATTGCCAGGATAATCAAGAGGACGACTGGGAGGAGGGCCCAGCCGGAAATCCAGAAGCCATCTGCCAGGCCGTTCATCATCTGGTGGACGGCGTTAAGGCTGACCTGCTTGGAATTCAAACCGAGGACGGTGTAGAGGACGACACAGATTGCCCAGGCTGGAATATCGGTGATCAGCAGGGAACGGATGTGTTCGTAGATACTGATTTGGCCGACACTGGCGGCGAGATTAGTCGTTCCGGACAGTGGGGAGATGTTAGAACCGCAGAAGGCTCCGGAGACGATGACCCCGGCGGTCAGCCCCGGGTTAATCTTTAACGTCGCCCCGATACCGATGAAGGCAATCCCCATCGTGGAAACCGTGGTGAAAGAGCTGCCGCAGGCCACCCCGACCAAGGTGCAGACGATGAAAACCGTCGGCAGGAAGAACTGGACGGAGATAATCTTAAAACCAAAGTACATGATGGTGGGGATGGTCCCGGAGAAGATCCAGGTGGCAATCAGGACCCCGATGGAGAGAAAGATAACCAGCGGATCGACCCCGGCCCGGAGTCCGCTCCGCATTCCCTCCATGACGGTGTCCCACTTGAAGCCGCGCAGCTTACCGTAAACGGCGAGCAGGATGAAGGCGATGAACAGCGGCGCCTGGGGTTCTTGCTGCTTAAAGATAATCAGGTAACCAAGGATACATAAGATTACAATCAGGACCGCGAGGCTTTCGCCGAAGCCAAAGGTAGGTTCGGCATCTTGAGATGATTTTTTAAAGATTGACATTGATTTCACTCCCTATGCTTAAACGAAAAAACACCAGCTAGACTTTGAGACATTGCTCAACCTAGCTGGTGTTCATTTCACGGGAAATGAATAAACGACTTTCTAAAAAAGCACTCACCCTTGCTAGATTGTAGACACCTAGCAAAGACCTCACTGAATACAGCTCTGCTTAGGTGCGAACGTCCCTGTCCGCACCTAAGTTGGCGCAGACATTACAAGTAAGCATAGCTGTTATAATACTTGACACTGTTATTCAATGAGTTGTGAGTCATGATTATTCGTTCCTTTCCGTTAATGTTGATATTATTAAAACATTCTCATTTTAACTTGTCAACATTTAATTTTAAATTAATTAAGGAGCCGGTCCCGTTTGCTTGGGCTGTTTGTGCCCGGTAGTATTCGCCCCGGGCGACTGCGATGTCGTCGAGTGCCTATTCCAGAGCTGCCGGGTCGGCAATGTCGCCGTATTCATCAAGTACATGGGTGAGACCGCTTTGGGCCTGCTTAGCACGTTCACTGGCGGAATTGTTGCTGGCAATTTCCTAAGACGTGTACTGCATGAAGTGAATCAGGTGGGACGGATAAACGTTCGGGGCCTTGTCAGGCCGGTCGGTATTAAAGTTGATGTTGTTGTAGGAAATGCTAGTGCCGACGTAGTCGACCGTCCGCCCCTGGGAATCAGGAAGGATGGAGTAGACCCCGAGCAGCGACATTGCGTGGCCCATCGCGGAACCGCGGTCATTAAACAGCATGTCGTTAACAGCCCTGGCAATTGCATTCTTTGCCTGGGCCATCGTCATCCGGTTAGTGTAATTAACGTTCCCGTCGGTTAGCAAACTTTCACCGAGGCTGTTGCTGCCCCGGGTAACCATATCTGCGGCAGTAGCGTACTGGTTGGTCATGCCGTGATCAAAGGCAGCTTTCTTGAGGGCGTAGATGTAGTGGTGGGCAGCAGTGTCGGTCCGCTCACCGTACAAGGTTGCGACTTCTTGGGCAACGTCGCCCATTCCGGAAGTGGTAACCGCCGTACCAACCGTTCCGGCAATGCCGAGCTGCTGCCGGACTTGGTTCAGGATGGCTGCGGTAAACTTTGATAAGGTATTAACTTGGTCCGCGGTGAGGTGGTCCAGGTCGAGGATAATCTTTTGGTCGTCCCCGTTTTGATCCTGCCAGTTAAGTCCCTGGCGTGTGGTTATTGCTGCCTGCTAAGCGGCGAAACTGCTTAGCCGATAAAAGTCATTTGAGTTGAAGTTGCCACTCCGCATGATTGGCGCCACGTCGTTAATGAACCGTTGCGTCGCTGCCGTTTGCTCTGGAGTAAAAGTAAACGTTGGCATTGCCCTAGTGTTAGCATAATAATCAATTTTATTTTGCAATTGATTAACTTTATTCTGTGCGGCGGCTAAATTTTGGTTGGCAGTTGTTAGTGCGTCCTGCGCATTAGCGAGATTTTTCTGGGACGTGGTTTGGGATGCCTGGGCATCACCAACGGCGGTCTTTTGCTGCTGGATGGTGTTTGCAGTGGCAACGGCAGTATTAGCGGCTGATTGCGCGCTAACAGTGGCCTGTTGCTGGCTTTGCGCTTCGTTTGTATTAGTAGTTACTGCGCTATTATCAGGGTGCTGTTATTAGAATCAGCTTTGGCACTGGTGCTGGTGGCAATACCCAGCGCGGTGGCAGTGGTCAAAACGGCAATTGTTGAGAGGGCTTCCCTCGCGATTTTTTTACTAATCATAGTATAATCTCCCTGGTTAATTTGTGAACGAAATATAAACTGAAATTCACTCTTCAACTATGATTATATGCCGATTCGTTAAATAATATAGGGCTATTATATAAATTCTTTTATATTGACCGATAAGTAGTTGCTCATTTTTAAACGAAGGAAGCCTGGATTGAGTAATCAAGTGAAAGGGAACATAAAAAGACCACCATCCGGTCAATGGTTGACCAAAATGGTGGCAAAGGTAATCCTGACTGAATGGTGGACAGGAGCTTTAAATGCTGTCATTTCAGTGCATGAATCGTCATTTCACTGCTATAAAATCTTGTAATAAATTGGTCGGACCAATTTGTGGACACACTCGGTTAACACTTAATCATTGTTTAAACAAATGGAAAATTTCATTAATCGGTTATCGCTTAAAACAAATAAATTTATTTTAAATTAAGGCTGGGTTGACAACAAAACACCCGCCTTTTTCGTTAAAAGGCGGGTGCATTCTTAGTTATCAACAACAATTTTGGTTCCGGTCGGCAAGCTGCTTTCTAACCATTTTGCGTCTGGGACGGAGAGGCAGACACAGCCGGGAGAACTAGGCTTTTTACCGAGTTTGGCAGCTTCCGACTTGATATAGTGGTGGTCAGGGCCGGTAACGACGGTGTGGAAGAGGTAGTTACCGTTCCAGGAAACGTAGTAGTTGGCCCCGAGCTTCAGGTCCGGGTTGTAAACCCAGTCGCCACGGGTCGGCTGAACCTGGAAAGTGCCAGTGGGGGTAACACTCTTGACCTTGCCGCTTTTCGGGTCCTTTTGAAACTTTCCAGCGGTACTGTACATCGTGTAGATTAACTTATGCCCACTGTACACGTAGGTCCGGTTGTGCTTGAGACTGACCCTGAGCCAGAGGTCGGGCGTCTTAGCCAGGTCCGGATAGGCACCCGTTTCTGATGACTTTTGCCAGTCGATCGGGGTGCGCATCTGGCTAGCATGCACGTTTGCCGCATAGCCGAGGCAACAAACGCCCACACCGAGCGTGGCTAGAAACCGATAAATAATTTTCTTCAATGTAAACTCTCACTCCAATAGTATGATTGCTGACTATTATAAGCGTTCTTTAATGAAGAAAAAAGGTCAAACGGCTACTTGGTGTAATCAACGTCTTTAGTTTCCTTGGTCAGCAGCCAGGCGATCACGGAAACCACGGCGAGGGCAAACATGTAGTAGCCGGCCGAGTAAAGGCCAAAGCGGCTGATTAGCCAGGTGGTGACGGAGGGGGCTACAGCAGCACCAACTACGGCGGCCAGATTATAGGTGATTCCGGCACCGGAGTAGCGAACCTTTGTCGGGAAAAGCTCTGGCAAGACGGCGCCGACCGGACCGTAGAGGGTTCCCATGATCACAAAGCCCAATCCAAGGAAGAGGAGCATTCCGCTCATGTTGTGCTGGCCCTGGAGGAAGTACGGAAAGACGAGGGAGAAAACAACGAGGGCACCAGACGCGGTGAGCAGGACTTTTTTCCGGCCAACCCGGTCGGCAAGGACTGAGGTCAGCATGATCAGAACTGCGAATTCAACGATGGCCCCCATTAGGAGCAGGAGAAATTCGGCGTGACTAAAACCAAGGGCCGTAGTGGCGTAGGAAAGCGACCAGGTCGTCAGGGTAAAGAACATGGCGTAAGTAGCTCCCATGATGAAAGTTCCCTTGAGGATTTCCCGCCAGTTGGATTTGAAAACCGCCCGTAGCGGTGACTTGGTAACGTTGTTCTTTTCCTGGGCGAGCTTGAACAGGGGCGTTTCTTGGAGTCGCCGGCGAACGTAGAGCCCGATGACGACGAGGACTGCGGACGCCCAAAATGGAATTCGCCAACCAAACGCGGTCATTTGGGCGGGAGTGAGCCAGTTTTCTAATAGGTAGAATAAGCCATTACAGATGAAGAACCCGATTGGCGCACCGACTTCTGGGAAGGCGCCGTAGAGGGCCCGCCGGTTAGCCGGGGCGTTTTCAGTTGCTACCAATACGGCACCGGACCATTCACCCCCGAGGCCGATTCCCTGGATAAACCGGCAGAGACAGAGGAGGACGGCTCCCCAGACACCGATGACCGAGTAGCCGGGGATAAAACCAATGGCAACGGTCGCAACCCCCATGACCAGGAGGGAAAGGACGAGGGTCTTCTTTCGTCCTAGCCGGTCACCAAAATGGCCGAAGAGAAAGGAGCCGACAGGTCGGGCAACGAAGGCCACCCCAAAGGTCAACAGGCTTAGGATTGTCGCCAGGACGGGAGTCATCTGGGGGAAGAATACACGCGGGAAGTAGGCTGCCGAAGCGGTACCGTACGCGTAAAAGTCAAAGAACTCAATGGCGGTTCCCATCATCGAAGCGAGAATGACGGTCTTCACGGGGTCGCGTTTGAATTTGGGGCGGGTTGTGGTTGTTAATACTGAATTTTCCATTTTAATACCTCTTTCTATTAATTAATCTTGTGAAGTTAAGGGCTGCTAATGTCGCTTTCCATCTTGCTCACCACCTTTGAGAAAATAAAAAGCCGGTGTGCTGCTGAACAGCTCACCGGCTTGACAGGGGAATGTCAATTACTGGTCACCGTTCGTATCGCCGTGGTGGTGATACGAACACGTCAAATTATCCGTATCACCTAGTTAATGATCCGGATAATAATGACGTTTAATTGATGACGGTTAGTAAATGACATTGTCCTGCCTCCTCTTTTTGATGGTTAATAATTTATCATGGGTGAAGTGAGAAGTCAATTAAAATTCTAACTATAATTTAATTTTAGCGTCGAACTTAATTTAATTAATGGGAGCTATTTATTATTGAAGAGATTATAGAAAATACTTACGAAAATTAACTGAATTTGCTAGAGTAACCACTTGTGCATATTAAAGAAGAGGAGAGTGGTTATTATATGGAAAAAATACGAAAGAATGGTCCGCTAATAAGCGTTCACCATCCGAAACTAGCGATGGTGAGCATGCTGCTTGGTGCGTTTGTGGGGATGTTTAGTGAAACGTCATTAAATATTGCCCTGCCGACTCTGGTGCAAGCCCTCCAAGTAAATACCGGAACCATTCAGTGGCTGGTAACCGGGTATATGTTAGTGATTGGAATCGTCTTGCCGTTGTCGAGCTTGATTAACCGCTGGTTTACTACTTGCCAGGTAATTATTTTTGCTCTGAGCGACTTCATCATTGGAGCAGCAATTTCCGCATTGGGGAGCAGTTTTGCGGTAGTACTGGTTGGCCGGATGATTCAGGGGATTGGTACTGGATTGATTCTTCCATTTAATGTTTGCGGTGGTTATGCAAATCTTCCCGCCACAAAAGATTGGTGCCGTAATGGGGATGTGCGCGCTGGTAATTATGTTTGCGCCAGCAGTTGGATCGACTTTGACCGGGCTGATTCTAGGAAAGCTCTCCTGGAACTGGATCTTTTGGCTCTTCATTCCCTTTCTGGCAATTGCCCTGCTTTTTGCGATTACCTCATTAGAGAACGTTGGCAACATTACCCGTCCCCACGTAGATGGATTATCACATAGTAGAATCAGCAATTGGGTGTTCGGGGTTAGTAATCGGGGCCTCACTGTCAAGCCGCTTTGGTTGGCTGTCCGTTCCTGTTATTACAGCATTGGCCACTGGCGTTGTAGTCCTGGCGTTCTATACCCACCGTCAGCTGCATTTAGCAGATCCAATCCTCAACTTACGGATATTTAAACACCGTGCTTTCGCTATTGGGACGGGGTTAGTAATGCTTGACTTTGGTATTATTTTATCCTCAATGTATTTACTGCCGATGTACATTCAAAATGGCCTCCTGTTGCTGGTTGCAATGGCGGGGATGATTATGCTGCCTGGGGGAGTGACGAACGCAATTACCTCTGCCGTTGCGGGGCGTCTTTATGACAACGTTGGGGCAAAGCGTCCTGCGCTTGTTGGCGTTGTACTCGCCCTAGTTGGGGTTCTAATGTTGCTGACTACGAGTACGCTGACTACGAGTACGCGGACTACGGTGACCTTTGTTATCGCTGCCCACGTAATTTTGATGATTGGGTGTCCGCTCTTTATGGCGCCTTCGCAGACCAGTGCCCTAAATGCGCTGCCGGGAATATCATCAAACGACGGGAGCACAATTTTGAATACTATGCAGCAAATTGTTGGAGCAGTTGCAACGGCGGTAGCGACAAGCCTGCTTGAGCTTGGAAGACAGGGGACGGCTGGTACCGCGGCTGCTCGCTTTACCACTGGTGCCCATTATGGCTTTTGCTTTACATTAATATTGGCAATTATCGCATTTGTCTTCGTAATTAATGATTCGGGAACCAGAAAATCAAAAATAATTCTTGCAATTAACTATAAAATAAACTAAAGTAGATAACTGTTGTCTCTGACAAATAAGTTATCTGCTTTTGATTGGTGCGCTGGCAAGTTCACAAACTATCTCAGTGGAATTCTTGTAATCTGGTTTCAATAACTAGATGGAGATAGCTATTTGAGAATAGAAAAATGAATTTGCTGTTAAACACGTCAAAACCTGATAACGATAGCCTGAATGCAGCACTTCATAAAATATATAAAAAAGTGTTGACGAGTATTTGACGAGATGATATTATAAATAAGCTGACTTATTGATAAGCAGTTGATGACTAATTCGAAAAAGTTATTGACAATCATTTAATAAGTTGGTATAATAAATTTGTAAGTTAGATTAATTTTAACTTACATGGTAGACCTTTGAAAACTGAACAAAGTTTCGACGAATCAAATGTGTAGGGTCTTCGGTCACTTCGGTGATTGAAGCAAAAACATTTGCGAAGTCAATTCGCTTAATTAATTTGAAATAGAGCTATTCAAGTTCTTATATTTTATATGAGAGTTTGATCCTGGCTCAGGATGAACGCCGGCGGTGTGCCTAATACATGCAAGTCGAGCGCACTGGCCCAACAGAAATGACGTGCTTGCACTGATTTGACGTTGGATTCCCAGTGAGCGGCGGACGGGTGAGTAACACGTGGGCAACCTGCCCCAAAGCGGGGGATAACATTTGGAAACAGGTGCTAATACCGCATAACTTGGAAAACCACATGGTTTTCCAATAAAAGATGGTTTCGGCTATCACTTTGGGATGGGCCCGCGGTGCATTAGCTAGTTGGTAAGGTAACGGCTTACCAAGGCGATGATGCATAGCCGAGTTGAGAGACTGATCGGCCACAATGGAACTGAGACACGGTCCATACTCCTACGGGAGGCAGCAGTAGGGAATCTTCCACAATGGGCGCAAGCCTGATGGAGCAACACCGCGTGAGTGAAGAAGGGTTTCGGCTCGTAAAACTCTGTTGTTGGAGAAGAACGTGCGTAAGAGTAACTGTTTACGCAGTGACGGTATCCAACCAGAAAGTCACGGCTAACTACGTGCCAGCAGCCGCGGTAATACGTAGGTGGCAAGCGTTATCCGGATTTATTGGGCGTAAAGCGAGCGCAGGCGGTTGTTTAGGTCTGATGTGAAAGCCTTCGGCTTAACCGAAGAAGTGCATCGGAAACCGGGCGACTTGAGTGCAGAAGAGGACAGTGGAACTCCATGTGTAGCGGTGGAATGCGTAGATATATGGAAGAACACCAGTGGCGAAGGCGGCTGTCTGGTCTGCAACTGACGCTGAGGCTCGAAAGCATGGGTAGCGAACAGGATTAGATACCCTGGTAGTCCATGCCGTAAACGATGAGTGCTAGGTGTTGGAGGGTTTCCGCCCTTCAGTGCCGAAGCTAACGCATTAAGCACTCCGCCTGGGGAGTACGACCGCAAGGTTGAAACTCAAAGGAATTGACGGGGGCCCGCACAAGCGGTGGAGCATGTGGTTTAATTCGAAGCTACGCGAAGAACCTTACCAGGTCTTGACATCTTGCGCCAACCTCAGAGATGAGGCGTTCCCTTCGGGGACGCAAAGACAGGTGGTGCATGGTCGTCGTCAGCTCGTGTCGTGAGATGTTGGGTTAAGTCCCGCAACGAGCGCAACCCTTGTTACTAGTTGCCAGCATTCAGTTGGGCACTCTAGTGAGACTGCCGGTGACAAACCGGAGGAAGGTGGGGACGACGTCAGATCATCATGCCCCTTATGACCTGGGCTACACACGTGCTACAATGGCCGGTACAACGAGCAGCTAACCCGCGAGGGTGTGCAAATCTCTTAAAGCCGGTCTCAGTTCGGACTGCAGTCTGCAACTCGACTGCACGAAGTCGGAATCGCTAGTAATCGCGGATCAGCATGCCGCGGTGAATACGTTCCCGGGCCTTGTACACACCGCCCGTCACACCATGGAAGTTTGTAACGCCCAAAGTCGGTGGCCTAACCATTTGGAGGGAGCCGCCTAAGGCGGGACAGATGACTGGGGTGAAGTCGTAACAAGGTAGCCGTAGGAGAACCTGCGGCTGGATCACCTCCTTTCTAAGGAATAAAACGGAACCTGCACATAGTTGAAACTTTGTTTAGTTTTGAGGGGTTTACCCTCAGAGCTTGTACTTTGAAAACTAAATAATATCTAATTTCTTTTTATTGAAAACAATAAACCGAGAACACCGCGTTATTTGAGTTTAATTAACGAAATAATCGCTAACTCAATTAATCAGGGTGATCACGAAGTGATCATCAAGGTTAAGTTATGAAGGGCGCATGGTGAATGCCTTGGTACTAGGAGCCGATGAAGGACGGGACAAACACCGATATGCTTCGGGGAGTGGTAAGTACACTTTGATCCGGAGATTTCCGAATGGGGAAACCCAACCAGCTTAGTCGTTGGTTACCTGACTAGTGAATCTATAGCTAGCAGGGGGAAGACGCAGTGAACTGAAACATCTCAGTAGCTGCAGGAAGAGAAAGAAACATCGATTCCCTGAGTAGCGGCGAGCGAAAGGGGAAGAGCCCAAACCAGTGAGCTTGCTTGCTGGGGTTGTAGGACTGAACAATGGAGTTACCAAGATGCGACGTAGTCGCAACAGCTGGGAAGCTGTGCCAGAGAGGGTGATAGCCCCGTAGACGAAACGTCACATTCTCCGTTCAGGATCCTGAGTACGGCGGGACACGTGAAACCCCGTCGGAAGCAGCGAGGACCATCTCGCAAGGCTAAATACTACCTAGTGACCGATAGTGAACCAGTACCGTGAGGGAAAGGTGAAAAGCACCCCGGAAGGGGAGTGAAAAAGTTCCTGAAACCATGTGCCTACAAGCAGTCGGAGCCCGTTAAAGGGTGACGGCGTGCCTCTTGCAGAATGAACCGGCGAGTTATGATTGCATGCAAGGTTAAGACGGAAAAGTCGGAGCCGTAGCGAAAGCGAGTCTTAAATGGGCGAATGAAGTATGTAGTTATAGACCCGAAACCAGGTGACCTACCCATGTCCAGGTTGAAGGTGCGGTAAAGCGCACTGGAGGACCGAACCCGTGTCAGTTGAAAATGGCTGGGATGAGGTGTGGGTAGCGGTGAAATTCCAAACGAACTTGGAGATAGCTGGTTCTCTCCGAAATCTCTTTAGGGGGAGCCTTGAGGAAAAGAATCATGGAGGTAGAGCTACTGTTTGGACAAGGGGCCCGTCATGGGTTACCAACTTCAGATAAACTCCGAATGCCATCGATTTATACTCAGGAGTCAGACGATGAGTGATAAGATCCACCGTCGAAAGGGGAACAGCCCAGATCACCAGTTAAGGTCCCTAAATATATGCTAAGTGGAAAAGGATGTGGAGTTGCATAGACAACTAGGATGTTGGCTCAGAAGCAGCCACCATTTAAAGAGTGCGTAATAGCTCACTAGTCGAGTGATCCTGCGCCGAAAATGTACCGGGGCTAAGCATATTACCGAAACTGTGGATGTGCACTACGTGCACGTGATAGGAGAGCGTTCTAAGGGCGGCGAAGTCAGACCGTGAGGACTGGTGGAGCGCTTAGAAGTGAGAATGCCGGTATGAGTAGCGAAAGACAGGTGAGAATCCTGTCCACCGAATGACTAAGGTTTCCTGGGGAAGGCTCGTCCTCCCAGGGTAAGTCGGGACCTAAGCCGAGGCCGAAAGGCGTAAGCGATGGCTAACAGGTTGAGATTCCTGTACCAGTTGAATGCGTTTGAATGATGGAGGGACGCAGGAGGCTAAGCGAACCGCACGATTGGAAGAGTGCGGCCAAGCAGTAAGTCAGTAACTGAGTCAAATGCTTAGTTGCGAGTTGACAAGCTGTGATGGGGAGTGAAATTAAAGTAACGAAGTCGCCGATGTCACACTGCCGAGAAAAGCTTCTAGTGAGTATTCAACTGCCCGTACCGCAAACCGACACAGGTAGTCGAGGAGAGAATCCTA
The DNA here is from genome assembly GCF_025311495.1 of Limosilactobacillus oris. Classification (NCBI taxonomy): domain Bacteria; kingdom Bacillati; phylum Bacillota; class Bacilli; order Lactobacillales; family Lactobacillaceae; genus Limosilactobacillus; species Limosilactobacillus oris. The sequence goes on from NZ_CP104398.1 coordinate 1,597,229, forward strand.
AGGTGAGCGAGAGAACTCTCGTTAAGGAACTCGGCAAAATGACCCCGTAACTTCGGAAGAAGGGGTGCTGGTCGCAAGGCCAGCCGCAGTGAAAAGGCCCAGGCGACTGTTTATCAAAAACACAGGTTTCTGCAAAATCGTAAGATGAAGTATAGGGGCTGACGCCTGCCCGGTGCTGGAAGGTTAAAAGGATGGGTTAGCTTCGGCGAAGCTCAGAATTGAAGCCCCAGTAAACGGCGGCCGTAACTATAACGGTCCTAAGGTAGCGAAATTCCTTGTCGGGTAAGTTCCGACCCGCACGAAAGGCGTAACGATCTGGGCACTGTCTCAACGAGAGACTCGGTGAAATTGAAATCCCTGTGAAGATGCAGGGTACCCGCGACAGGACGGAAAGACCCCATGGAGCTTTACTGTAGCTTGATATTGAGTGTTTGTACTGCTTGTACAGGATAGGTAGGAGCCGTAGAAAGCGGAACGCTAGTTTCGCTGGAGGCGCTGGTGGGATACTACCCTTGCATTATGACCACTCTAACCCGCAGCACTGAACGTGCTGGGAGACAGTGTCAGGTGGGCAGTTTGACTGGGGCGGTCGCCTCCCAAAAGGTAACGGAGGCGCCCAAAGGTTCGCTCAGAATGGTTGGAAATCATTCGGAGAGTGTAAAGGCACAAGCGAGCTTGACTGCGAGACAGACAGGTCGAGCAGGGACGAAAGTCGGGCTTAGTGATCCGGTGGTTCCGCATGGAAGGGCCATCGCTCAACGGATAAAAGCTACCCTGGGGATAACAGGCTTATCTCCCCCAAGAGTCCACATCGACGGGGAGGTTTGGCACCTCGATGTCGGCTCATCGCATCCTGGGGCTGTAGTCGGTCCCAAGGGTTGGGCTGTTCGCCCATTAAAGCGGTACGCGAGCTGGGTTCAGAACGTCGTGAGACAGTTCGGTCCCTATCCGTCGCGGGCGTAGGAAATTTGAGAGGACCTGTCCTTAGTACGAGAGGACCGGGATGGACATACCGCTGGTGTACCAGTTGTTCCGCCAGGAGCATCGCTGGGTAGCTATGTATGGACGAGATAAACGCTGAAAGCATCTAAGTGTGAAACTCGCCTCGAGATGAGATTTCCCATTCCCTTCGGGGAAGTAAGACCCCACAAAGATGATGTGGTAGATAGGATGGAAGTGGAAGTGCAGTGATGCATGGAGCGGACCATTACTAATCGGTCGAGGACTTAACCAAGGCAAAGCGGAAAGGTTTGTTGGAAAGGGATAGATATTGTTTAGTTTTGAGAGCGCAAGCTCTCATCTCGGAAGAGATGAAGTGTGGTGATGATGGCTTGAAGGATACACCTGTTCCCATGCCGAACACAGAAGTTAAGCTTCAACACGCCGAAAGTAGTTGGGGGATCGCTCCCTGCGAGGATAGGACGTTGCCACGCAATTAGAAGTGGCTGGAATTAATTTCCAGCCACTTTTTTTGTTTTAAAAATAATTCACCATGTGGTACCGATTGTTCCAGAGGACGGCTGGCAAACGTCAGGAGTACAGAAAATGACTGGTAGCTCAAACGCTAATTAGTAGACTTGGTAGGAAGAACACCTTTCAAGTCGGTTGTCCTACCGCCAATTATGACAGGTATGACTTGATTTTGTGCTTAGATGGTAGTAAAAAATTAGTATTATGCAAACCTAGATTAAGGGGAATGGTAATTATGCAGGCAATTTTCTTCGATCTCGACGGAACCTTAACGGAATCGGGACCTGGAATTATCAAAGCGGTTCAATATGCTCTTAATAAGATGGGCTGTCCGGAAACTGACCCGCAAAAACTCCGGTTCTTTATTGGTCCGCCATTACTTGACTCAATGTTGCGCTTTCGGCCTTTTAGCCAGGAAGAAGCGGAGAAGGCGGTTGAGCTTTACCATGCTTACTATTGTAAGGAGGGAATCTTTGATAACCGGGTTTATCCTGGAATCCGTCAAATGTTAAAGGACTTACGAACAAGCAATGTTAAGCTAGCGGTGGCCTCCTCAAAACCGGAAATCCTGGTTCGGCAAATTTTGGACCACTTTGGTTTATCACAGTATTTCGACGAGGTGGTGGGTGCTAGTATGGACGGGCAGCGCAGTAAAAAAGCCGCCGTTATCGAAGAGGCCTTACGGCGGTTGGGATTAGTGGACCTCCGTAAGCAAGTATTAATGGTCGGTGATACAGCAAGCGACGTTAACGGTGCGAAGGTCACCCAGCTCGATTGCTGGGGCGTTAGTTATGGTTATGGTACTGTTGAGGAATTAAGGACTGCTGGCGCTGCTAAAATCTTGGCGACCGTCCCGGTACTGGAAAAGCAGTTAATTACTTTGCAAAGTGAATGGGGCGAAACTGGTGAAAAGAAATCCTTCTAATTTTCGTTATGCCTGGACCGCGAGTCTGCCGGTCCTTTTTGGCTACGTCACGCTGGGCTTTGCCTATGGGTTATATATGCACAACCTTGGTTTTTCATTTTGGTACCCTCTCCTGATGGCGATGACAATTTACGGCGGCTCGGTTGAATTTTTTATCGCTAACTTACTCCTTCAGCAGTTTAACCCGCTCAATGTGTTATTGATAACGGCGGTGCTGGGATTTCGGCAGTTTTTCTACGGGGTCGCGATGTTAAGCAAGTATCCGCAACATGGCTGGCGAAAGTGGCTCCTGATTTTTGGCTTGAGTGATGAAACTTTTGTCTTGAACTACTATACCAAGATTCCGGCCGGCTACGACTCCACCGTGGTGCGCACGTGGATCTCGGTACTGGACTATTTTTACTGGGCGTTCGGTGCCCTTTGTGGCGGCTGTCTGGGCGGAGTGCTGAACTTACAAGTCAAGGGCCTTGATTTTGTGATGACGGCATTGTTCCTGGTACTGGCCGTGGAGCAGTTTTTAAAAGAAAAGAATCACTGGAGTTCACTTAGCGGCCTAGTAATTACCATTGGCTGTCTACTGGTCTTCGGTAAGTCGTACTTTATGATTACCACTTTGCTGCTGCTCGTGCTTGAATACTACTGGTTTAGCTACCGGAAAGGAGACAGTGCTTGATGAGTGTTATTCAACAGCTTGTCACGATTGCCCTTGCGGTGGTAACCAACTTTATTACTCGCTGGTTGCCATTCCAGTTGTTTACTCACAGCAAGGATGACCGCCAGGAGCCAGCGCCCTTTATTAAAGGATTAGGGGCGTTCCTGCCGCCGGCGATCATGACCATGCTGGTCGTTTACTGCTACCGAAATTTAAATTTTGTGCACCTGAACCAAAGTTTGCCTGAATTATTGGCTGGGCTGGTCACCGTGGGGGTTCACTTGTGGCAACGGAAGATGTTCCTTTCGCTTACCCTGGGGACGCTCTGTTACATTCTACTGGTTAATTTTGTCTTTTAATGTAAAACAAGCGCCGTTAATGGGGATAAATCCCTGCCAACCATTGAACGAATGCCCAGCAAGTGTTAAAATAAACCTGCTTTAATAACGTTATTATTCTGGGAGGAATATTTATGAAGATTAGTAATAAGAAACGGCTGGTAGCAGTTTTCATGACTGCTGTCTTAGCCGGTCCGGTACTAGCATCTTCAGTGGCAATGGCCGACAACGCAACTGGGTCCCCAGCAGAACAAGCCGACATTACCAACTGGATTGCCAATACGCCGCAACAGGTTTCTAACAACATGGTAATGCAGCACATTGACATGAACAACCTGAATGGAACGCGTTACATTATCCAGTGGGGAGACACTCTGTCCAGTATTTCTGCTGCAACGGGCATTTCTGTTGCCAAACTTTGCTATGACAACAATATTCAAAATGCCAACCTGATTTACGCAGGTGACGTTTTGATCCTTAATCGTAATGGGGACGTTCCAGCAGGTTACAATCCCAACGTTAATCCGAACGCAGTTGCCCAAACGCGGGTAACCATCAACAATGGGCCAAAGACCGTTAACATTTATGCACCAAAGTCAGTTAAAAAGATTTACAACGAGCAAGTTGATAATTCAAAGACTGATGACCATTCAAACAATTCTGAGAACAATGTATTTGCGGCACCGGCTGATGCTAAGAATAGTACTTCTGATAATCAACAAAGTCAGCAAAGCGCTGATTCGACAAGCGACAGTGAGTCTGACAGCCAAGAATCAAGTAGCACTAGTGCCAAAACCAAGACGAGAAACGCGGCAGCTACTAACCACGGCAAGCATCACTCCTCATCAGTATCTGCGTCTGATATTGTTAGCGGCCTAGAAAGCGTTGCGGGCGACTCTAAGCTGTCCTTTGAGGAAGGCGACGGCGGTGAGGACGCTGACCAGGTTGATGTTGATTCTGCTGTAATCCTGAAAGCTGCTAAGAAGGGTGATTACGAGAAGGTCCTTTCCGAAATTAAGGATGCCCTTGGTGACAAGGCTAAGGATGGCACGACCGTCTACATTGAAAAGGATGGTAACGAGATCAACGTTTACGCTGTAGAAAGTGATAATGGTAACAGCAGTGAAGACAGTAATAAAGACGATGGAGATAGTGACAGTCAAAGCAACAACAACGATGATGATAGCAACAGCCAAGCTACCAACGACAATCAAGAGACTGACACGACCGATGATGACGACTAGTAGGGGATAAACGATGCAGAAGAAAACTAAAGTTATTATTTCGGTAATTGTTGCTATTGTAGTCGTCTTGGGCGGATTCTACCTCTACGCTAGTCACTCAGTAGCCCGTCACGTGCCGGGCCACGTTTACGAATACACCTCGATTTCTGGAAACCAGAAGGCCTACATGACTTTTGCCAAGAGCGGCGATGAAGTTGTCGTAACTCCAAGCAGGGACAAAGCACTTAAGGCTAATGATAGTGATAGTGCTTTCCAGACTGTCTACCAGGATGAGGCTGACCAAGGCAAGTGGAATTACGAAGCCAAGGGCAGCAAGCTGACCTTATCCAAGACGCAGGATAATAAGGTTTCACTCTGGCAATATAACCACGTCCTGGCTTTCGGTAAAAAGATTCACTCGAGCAGCTTCAGCTACCAGATTGCGAATGCTGGTCAAGGGGTTGACCGGAAGGCAACCAACTTTGAGCAAATTCGTTAACTAAATACGCACCTACTCTTTATATACGGGAGTGGGTGCGTATTTCACTTTTTATTTGGCAATTCGTTGTAATTCTTTGGCAGCCAGCGGGAAGGTGGTGAAACCGTCACTACTGAGGAAGTGACCACCGGTAGCCTGGCCGATGAACTTGGCATTGAGGGCGCGGGCCACCTGAGCGCTTCCCGTGAACGGGGCAATTGGATCGTCCTGGGCCGCAATCACCGTTGCTTGGCTGACTTTGGGAGTGACCTGGTTGTATTGAAGCAGTGGAGTAACAAACCCGTCTAGTTGTGGGTAGGTTGGCAGCGGCTGGTCAAAGGCGCCGACTAACAGGAGCCGGGCATCCCTTATCTGTTGACGTTCGATAAAACGTAAGGCACTGATGCATCCCAGACTGTGGGCCACTAGTACTAGCCTATTTTCGGCTGGAACCTGTTGGTCAATGGCTCGTGCCCATTCGGTAGGCGAAGGATTAAAGGGCTCCGGGAGCCAAATCCGGTCAAGGCTAATTGCCGGGGCGACTGCCTCTTCTAGCCAGGGGAACCAGTCGTCGTCCCGTGTCGAGGTACCGTGAATTAAGTATGCTTTAGTCATTAGTTATCCTCCTTACTAAAAAACGTCTGACCGTTGTAGCCAGACGCATTTTTTTATGGACCATGCGAGATTCGAACTCGCGACCTCCTGCATGCGAAGCAGACATTCTCCCAACTGAACTAATGGCCCGTTCCATGTTTATTATACCAGTAGTTTAAAAAATTGCCAGCGCTTGCGAGTCGGGGTTGGCAAAGGCTGAAAGAAACAATTAGCTTACAAATGTGCTATACTGAAATTAGTGATTAACCGAGTGGAAATTTTCCCTCGAAATAATGGCTCCTCGATTTGAAGCAAAATTGGGGAGTTTTTGTTTTTCCCTCAGTAAAAGGAGGATGGTTAATTATTCATAGTCAAGCAAGCGAACGATTAAGGAAAATAGCGTTGGTTGTAACCTTAGGTGGTCTGCTCTTTGGTGTTGACACGGGGGTGATTAACGGGGCCTTGCCATACATGGCCGCACCCCAACAGCTAAACCTAACGTCAGCGGAAGAGGGTCTAGTCACTTCAGTAATTACTCTCGGGGCGGCCATCGGGGCTCTAACGGCGGGAAAACTAGCGGACCGTGACGGCCGGAAACGAATTTTGTGTTACCTAGCGGTGCTCTTCTTCTTTGGGACTCTGTTCTGCGCGACCGCACCGAATGCCTGGTGGCTGATTAGTTTCCGCTTTATCCTTGGCCTGGCCGTGGGTGGGGCATCGGTCATCGTGCCGACCTACCTTGCCGAAGTGGCGACCGCGGGTTTGCGGGGCCGGCTGGTGACCCAAAATGAGCTGATGATTACTGGCGGCCAACTGCTCGCCTTTACGGTTAACGCCATCCTGGGCACCTGCTTTCCCGGGGTCACAAGTATCTGGCGGGAAATGCTTGCTTTTGGGATGCTCCCGGCATTCCTCCTCTTTTGTGGCACCTGGTTTGTTCCTGAATCGCCGCGCTGGCTGATTATGAAACGGCGGCCCCAAGCAGCCATTGCTATTCTTGATCGGATCAGGCCCAATCACCAGCAGAGCCTGGCAGAGGTCCAGAGTGTGACGGCAATTCTCAGACGGCACCGGAATACGAAGGCCGCGGGTTTACGGGACCTTCGCCACCCCTGGGTGCGTCACCTGGTATTGCTTGGGGCTGGCCTAGGAATAATTCAACAGTTTGTCGGCATTAATATCATGATGTATTACGGCACCAGCATCCTGATGAAAGTTGGTTTTGGCCACCGGGCCGCCCTTGTTGCCAATATTGGGAACGGCCTAACTTCCTTTATCGCGACCGCAGTTGGAATGCGACTGATGTATACAGTTGCTCGGCGGCGGATGCTGTTAGTGGGAATTACGGGGACCGGCTGCTCACTGCTGGTCATCACCCTCGGCATCCTTTTTCTGGGTCAATCACGGATCCTTCCTCTGGTGGTGATTGGTTCTACTATGACCTTCCTGGCCTTTTTCCAGTCCTGCGTCTCGCCGACGACCTGGGTGCTGCTGTCAGAAATTTTCCCCCAGCAGCTCCGAGGACTCGGGATGGGAATTGCCACCTTCTGTCTCTGGATGGCAAACTTTCTGGTCGGCTTTAGTTTTCCACTGATGATGGCTCACTGGGGTGGTGGAGGGACCTTTGCCTTCTTCATTGCTTTCAATGCCGTAGCCTGGATATTCTCATGGAGCTTTGTTCCAGAAACTCAGGGTAAGAGTCTGGAGCAAATCCAGCTTGAGCTGCGGGCACAGCTGCAAACCAGCAGCCACCATCACCGTCACCACCACCGGGGAAACAGCTTGCAGATACAGAGTTAATGTCAGTCGGCCGGACGCAAGCCTCCCGTCAGGAGTGGTTCGGCCAGGTTAACGCGGAACCACTGGGTCAAGGGACCCATAAAGAGCGCGGTAATTACCGTCCCAATCCCGAGGGTCACATCAAAGGCCAAGCCGACCAGGACGCAAATACTATCGGTGATGATGCGGCAATACTTAAAGGGGAGCAATTGATACTTATAAGCGGCAATCAGGGCGAGGGCGTCATACGCCGACACTCCCAAGTCAGCGGTAAAGTACAGGGCCGCGGCCAGGCAAGTAAAGACGATTGCGGCGAGCATTAGGCAGCCCCGTGCCATGAGACCGGGATGGGGGATCACGGTGTCAAGGAGGCCACGCATGAAATCAGCCATTACGCCGGTCAGTAGCAGGTTGAAAATAGTTGCGATCCCGATGTAGTGCCGCCGGAGGATTAAAACGACCGCCAGGAGACCGCCCGTTAGGATGAGGTAAAAAGTTGAATAGGTTGAGCTAAACAGGTTGGCAATTCCCGTGACGAAGCAGGTAAACGGGTCCACTCCCAGGTTAGCTTTTTGCAACATTCCGACACAAAAGCCGCAGAGGATGACGCCACAAAGGGCCATGGTGACGCGTCGAACTTGGTACATATCAATTACCTCCCATGTAGATGAATCCGCTTCCAAAAAATTCACACATATTGTAACGCGGCGGGAAGTAAAACACTAGCAGTAAATTAGGTAAAACTATCGGGTTAAACGGGTAAAATAGCTTTAACTACGGATAATAAAAAAGGCAAATTGGGCGGCACTATTGCCTGTCAAGTATACAGTTCAAATAGAAAAATTATTTATGCGGCTTGAGCGCGGAATTTTTCCGCGGTCAAGCCGTTTTTGGTTGCGTAGGCTCGTTGAGTGTTGAAATATTTAATGGCGTCCTTTACAGATTGCTCTAATTCTTCCAATGTTTTAGGTCGAGAGCGTTTAGCTAACCAGATGAGCTTAAAGTCATTCCACCAACGCTCCATTGGCGAGTTTTCCCAAGGATGGCCCGGATGTGACATACTGTGAATGCAATTCTGGCTAGCCAAATAGTCATTAAAAACCATTGAACAGTATGCTGATCCGCGATCCGTATGGATCAGCGGATGGGCGTCTGGTTCTACTTTGAAGGCGCGCTTAAAGGATTCGATCGCTGATGCGGCCGTTTCAGTAGCTGAAATGTTGTAGCTCAAAACATAGCGACCATATAGATCCATTACTACATGTACGCGCGCCTTCCTTACCTGCTCACTACCATATAGGACTTCGGTCGTGTCAGTTACCCAAACCTCATTCTTACTCTGACGATCAAATTGCTCATTGAGTAAGTTGTCATTGATATATTCTTCGTGACGTTTAATCCGATTATGTTTCTTCTTACGGACATTTGCCTTGATCCCGTGATTTCTCATACAGTTAGTAACTCGCTTTAAGCCGACCTTGAAATTCAATTTATTTTCAAAAGCTAGTTGTGTCGTCATACCTAAATACCCCAAGGTCCACTTATGCTTATCTTCTAATTCCAAAATGGCCTTAAGTAATGCTGCTTGTTCATTATCATGGGCATTTGGCTTTCGATGAGTCCACTTGTAGTAAGCATCTCTAGTAATACCCGCGATCTCGCTTAAAGTGCTGATTGGCCACCCGTACTCTTCATTTAGTTCTTTGATGACTTGTTGTTTGAAGAACTTTTCGCCTCCCGACTGCGAATTTCCATTAATTTTTTTGCGAAGGCGACCTCCATCTCATTCCGTTTCATTTCAGCCTTCAATAGCCGGTTCTCCGCTCTTAATTTATCTAGTTCTGTCCACTCTGCTTTAGGCTTAGCTTTACCCCGCCGATCACGAAGTGATTGCGGGTCATTACCACTCTTACGATATTTCTGATACCATCCATAAACCTGTTGGTAACTCACATGATATTTATTGACGGCCCAATTGTAATTAACGTCGTGCTTGATTAAGTCCTCAATGATCAATAATCGTTCTTCAAAAGTAGTTTTGCGTCCTGGCATAATTGAATCTCGCTTTCTTGGCGTATAAGCCTTCAGTTTTGATTCATTATACTGGATAATCCAGTCTGATAACTGTTTATCTGATTTTAATCCATGTTTAACTGCGAATACTCGAAGGGAATCGGTTGATTCCTGGTACTGCTGAATTAAAGCCAACTTAAATTCTCTTGAGTAACTATGATTGTGGTGATCAGATCGCAGTCCGTCAATACCTTGGTATTTATAAAGAAGTCGCCAAGACAAAACAGTGCTCTTGCCAACTGCATACTTCCATGTAACTTCTTTAATACTTGAATGATCTAATTCATGTAATATTAATAGTTTCTCTTCCGCGTTATATTTTGATTTCCTAGACATAGAAAAATGCCCTCCAAGTATAAGATGAATTTTCTATTTCATCTGTATACTTAGAGGGCATTATAACCGGCAGACAAGCCCTTTTTGCCTTTTGTCTTTCGCGGTGTGATTAACTTGTAGGTTGATAGTTAAGGCCCACGCTTACTTTATTATTTTAACCGGGTGAGGTGAAGAAGGCGGGCAACCTGGCGAAGGGGTACCGCCTGCAAGATAGTAGTGAATAGGATCAGCACGGAACCTGAAACCGCAGCCCAGGTAAGCTGGGTACCGAGCAGGCCCACCGCTAAAATCGTCGCGACCAGGGGTTCAAATGCGCTGAGAATTCCCGTCGCGGCGGGGGAAATGTAGCGGATACTCTGTAAAAATAGGGTGTAGGAGAACATCGTCCCTCCGATAACGATGTAGGCAACGAGTAGCCAGTCTAGGAGGTTTAGTCGTGGCGCGGGAATAATGACCAGGGCCGGTGAAAGAAGGAGGCCGCTGATCAGCATGGCCAGCCCGCAAACGATTAAGGCGTCAAAGCGCTGGAGAAGGGGCCGGGGTAGCAGAGTGTAGAGCGCAGCCGCAGCGGCACACCAAATCCCCCAAAAGAGGGCCACGGGGGTCAGACTGAGCTGGTCGAGACGACCGCCAGTTGCCAGAAAAAAGGTACCGAGGAGGGCAATGGCGATGCTAAAACAGTCGACTCGCCGGGGCCACTGGTGTTTCGCCAGCGCCAGCCACAGGATAATAAAGACTGGCTGGAGGTACTGGATGACGGTGGCGGTCGGGGCGTTGCTGTACTTAATGGCTAAGAAGTACGATAGTTGTGAATTCGCCATCCCCAAAATGGCGAACAGAAACAGCAGGCGGCGGTTAGCTTTGTTGGCAACTAATTGCCGGCTTTCCCCAGGAAACTTAATGGCGCTCCAAAGGGTTAGCAGGACCCCTGCCGCCAGCAAACGCAGGGCCACCAGCCAGGTGTTGGAAATATTCGTGGTTGAAAAGAGGTATTGGGCCGCGGCACCGGAAATTCCCCACAGTGAGGCTCCCCCAGCCGCGAGCAGGATACCCTTGCTTTGCTTTTTCATCTGATCCTCCCTAAAAATAACATTGCAACTAATATAACATGGATATTTAGGGGCTTGCACCCCTGCTGGTGAGGCGGTGTTTTCTTTAAGCAGGGCGGGCCTTGAAGTATAATTAAGAAAGAATTTGTTACCCCAAAGTTGATTTTATTAAGGAGAAGAAAATGCAAACGGTCAAAATTGGCAACACGAACTGGCAGACGTCGAACATTGCACTGGGGATCATGCGGATGGGAACCTTATCCGTGCCGCAATCGGTAGCGGCCCTCCAGGCGGCCCACGAGGCCGGAATTAACCTGATTGATTCCGCTGATATTTACGGCAACGACCCCGAACTCGGGCGGGGGTCGTCAGAAATTCACTTTGGGCAGGTACTCAAGCAGAGCGGCCTCTCCCGGGATGATTTCTATATTCAATCGAAGGGCGGCTTATATGCCAACGCCGCCAACCAGATTACCCGCTATGACTCGTCGAAGGAGCACCTGATTGCCGCGGTCGATGGTATCTTGCGCCGGACCGGAATCGACTACCTGGATTCGTTCTTGATTCACCGGCCGGACCCGCTAATGGAGCCGGAAGAAATTGCCGCCGCGTTTGATGAACTGCAGGCGAGTGGCAAGGTCCGTCATTTCGGAGTTTCCAACTTCAACCCCCAGCAGCTGGAATTGCTGCAATCGGCGGTCAGCCAACGCCTATTAGTAGACCAGCTGCAATTTGGCCTCGGCCACACGGGGATGGTTGATTTTGGCCTCCACACCAACATGACCGATAAGGGTTCGGTCGACCATGACGGCGGCCTGCTCGAATATTGCCGCCTCCACCAGCTGACGATTCAGACCTGGTCGCCGTTCCAATACGGCACCTTTGCAGGGACCTTCATTGGCAATCCGCAGTTCCCTGAACTAAATCGTGAGCTGGCAAAACTGGCGGAGAAGTACCAGGTCAGCAAAAATGCGATTGCGGTGGCCTGGATCCTCCGTTACCCGGCCCACATGCAGGTCCTGATCGGCACCATGACCCCGGCCCATATTCTGGACAGTGCCGCCGGCAGTGACGTCACCCTGACCAAGCAGGAGTGGTACGACCTGTACCTGGCGGCCGGAAATGAGTTGCCCTAGTGATGATGGATTCAAAGTTTAACTACTACCAGTTTTATACCGCCCTGAGTAACTGGCTGAGCCGCTATCCACGCTTGATTACCATCTTGCGCTGGACCAACCGGGCGGTAGTGGTGACGATGTACGTGGCCTACCTGTTAATCCTCGCTGGTGTTTGCTGGCGGTTGCGGGCAGTCCCGCTGGTCGGCTTGCGCACGGTAGCCCCGCTAGTGGTCATCCCAGGGCTCGGCTTTTTCCTGGTGAGCTTTTTCCGCCACCGCCTCAATGCCCCCCGGCCCTACGATGAGTGGGCGATTGACCCCTTGATTAGCCGGGAGAAGCACGGGGATTCGCTGCCGAGCCGGCACGCCTTTTCCGCGACGGTAATTAGCCTGGTGGCCTGGCGGGTGGCCTGGCCGCTTGGGGTGGTCCTCTTAGTGTTGACCGTAATTTTAGGTTTGGTGCGGATAATCGGGGGAGTCCACTATCCCCGGGATATTATCGCGGGTGTGCTTTGCGGAGTGATTTGTGGGGCGTGCCTGTGGCTATGTTAGTGAAAGGAAGACGGTATGGATAAGAAGACGGTAATGCAGGAGGCCATTCTCAATGGTTTATACAGCCAGGACTATCCGGGGCATAACCTTCTGACGCCCCAGCTGGTGACTAACCAGGCGGACGGCACGATTTGGCAGACCCTTCAAGACGAATTGCAGCACTGCCAGCGCTTTACCTGGGCGGTTGCCTTTATCACCACCGATATGCTGGTGCCGCTAAAGGCGCTCTTGGCTGACTTAGCAGACCGGGGAGTTAGTGGCACCCTGCTGACCGGTGACTACTTAGGCTTTAATTCACCGCGGGCCTTTGCTGAGCTAATGAAAATTCCCAACCTCAACGTCAAAATCGTGGACCAACAGGGTTTTCATGCCAAGGGTTACGTGTTTGACCATGGTGACTACCAGACGGCAGTAATCGGCAGTGCTAACTTTACCCGGGCGGCCCTGCTTCAGAATACGGAATGGGCACTGCGGGTCAGTTCCCGCCAGGATGCCAGTTTGACTAGGCAGCTTAGCGCCCGCTTGGCAAACTTGGCCCGGACCAGCCATTCCCTGACGGCTGACTGGCTGGCGGAGTACCAGGCTGCTTGGCGACCACTTCCCACCGTTCGGCAAAGGCTACGGACTTCGGCCGCCCCAATCACCCCTAACCAAATGCAACGTCCTGCTCTCCTGGCGTTACAGCAGCTGCGTACTTCCGGTGCGCACCGGGGCTTAGTCGTGTCGGCGACCGGGACGGGGAAGACCTACCTGGGAGCATTCGCGGTCAAGGACTTTCATCCCCGCCGCTTCCTGTATGTGGTTCACCGGGAACAGATTGCTAAGAAATCATTGGCAAGTTTTCGCCGGGTCATCGGCGGGCCTGCCAGTGACTATGGCTTATTGACCGGTAACCGGCACGACTGGGATGCCAAGTACCTCTTTGCGACCGTTCAAACCCTGGCTCAGCCCGGAACATTGGCGAAGCTGGCACCGGAGACATTTGACTATATCTTAGTTGACGAAGCACACCGCGCCGCAGCGCCAAGCTACCAGCGACTGTTTGACCACTTTCAACCACAGTTTTGGCTGGGAATGACGGCGACGCCAGAACGGATGGATAAGCAGGATGTTTACGCCCTGTTTGACTACCACCTGGCCTACGAAGTCCGTTTGAAGGCCGCCCTGGACGCGGGGATGCTGGCGCCCTTTCACTACGTCGGCGTGCAGGACTATGAGCAGGATGGTGAGCTTATCACTGAAACAACGGGCCTGCGCTACCTGGTGAGCGACCAGCGGGTAAAGTACGTTTTGGAACAGATGAACTACTACGGCTACTGTGGTGACCAGCCACGAGGGTTAATCTTTTGCTCCCGGCAGGAAGAGGCCCGGGAGCTGGCTAGCAAGTTTAGTGCGGCGGGGCACCCAGCAGTCGCGCTGACGAATGAAGACTCCCCCCGTCGCCGGCAGCAGGCGGTGGAGCAGCTGGAGGCAGGAAAGCTGGAATATATCGTGACGGTTGACCTCTTTAACGAGGGGGTCGATATTCCATCCTTAAACCAGGTCATCATGCTCCGGAACACCCAGTCGGCGGTGGTATTTACCCAGCAGCTGGGGCGGGGCCTGCGGAAATTTCCCGGGAAGGACTACGTGACCGTCCTGGACTTTATTGGCAACTACCAGAATAACTTTCTGATTCCACTGGCCTTGAACCAGGATACCAGCCGGCAGGTTGACCGGGCCTGCCAAGAGGTGCAGTTGCCGCCGACCATCGGGGTGTCGACGATTAGCTTCCGGCGGGTGGCGGCTGAACGGATCTTGCAGTCGTTGGCCGCCGTCAAACTGGACTCGCTGCGGGAACTGCGGACGGCCTACCAGGACCTCCACCAGCGTCTGGGGCGGCCACCCCTCCTGCTGGACTTTTACCGCTATGGCGAGGTATCACCGCTAGTTTTCGCCGAGAACGGCCGGCTAGCTAACTACGGGCAGTTCCTGGCGAAGATGGGAGAACCGGTTCAGCTATCCGACCACGAAAACGCGGTCCTCTCCTTCGTTACTAAGGAACTGGTTAACGGCAAGCGGCCCCATGAGCTGGTCCTCCTCAAGCTATTGTTGGCGAATGCTGGGCACCGGTGCAGTCAGGAAGAGCTAATTGCGGCTTTACGGGACCGGGGAGCCTATGTTAGCCCGGCCGTGCTCCAGTCAATTGACGACATTTTGTCCCTGAGCTTCTTTGCGGTCAAGGCGGGTAAGCAAACCCGTCGTGAACAGTATGGCGGGGCCCCGTTGGTCGTCCATGACGGTCTGGTAGATTACCGACTTGCCCCTGAACTGGCGGCAGCACTTAAAGCGGACCCGCAATTCAGCACGTTGCTGACGGACGCGGTGGACACTGGCTTGGCGTTGAGCAAGGACTATGATGCCAGCCACCAGTTTACCCTGTATCAACAGTATGATCGTAAGGACGTCTGCCGGCTTTTGAACTGGCCGTTGGACGTCAGCGCGCCCATGTATGGCTACCGGGTGGGTGACCAGGAGTGCCCAATTTTTATCACCTACCGCAAGGAGGACGACCAGCGCCGCAACGCGATTTACGATAACCAATTGGAGAACGGGCGGTCACTTCGCTGGTACACTCGAAGTCCCCGTCACCGGTCCTCGCCGGAAGTGCAGCGGCTATTGGCAACGAACGCGGATGGTCGCCCGCGGGTTCAAATCCACCTCTTTGTCAAACGCAGCGATGCGGTGGGCAAGCAGTTTTACTACCTGGGCCCAGCAACCATTCAGCCGGGGTCAGTTCAGGAGGAACGGCTGGGGGCCAAACAAAAGGCCGCCGTTGGAATGAACCTGGAACTCGTGCGACCCCTGTCGGTTCGGCTGCGGCGGCTGTTATTTGAAGAAAATTAACAAGCAGGCAAAATTATGCTTGCTTTTTTTATTAGCTACCCATATACTTAGTCACATAAGTAATTAACCGAATAACTAAGGAGGTGCGCTCTTGCAGTTTCATTTTGACGAATCGGCGCCGTTATACCAGCAGATTGCCGCTCAACTAGAAGAAATGATTTTTACCGGTGTCTTTCCGGAAGGCAGTCAGGTCCCATCAACGACGCAGCTGTCGACCGAGTTGCACATCAACCCGGCAACCGTCCTCAAGGGGATGAATATGCTGGTCGAGAAAGACTTGATTGAAAAGCGTCGTGGCCGGGGAATGTTTGTCACTGCCGGCGCCCAGGAGAATATTATGCAGACACGCAAAGAGAGCTTTTACAAAGATTACGTGAAGAGCCTGCTATTAGAAGCCCACAAACTGGGGATTACTAAGCAGCACTTACTAGAACTGATTGAACGGGGGGAGAACGATGGAACAGTTAACAATTAGTCACATCAGCCAAAAATACGGCCGGCAGAAGATTTTAGAAGACCTAAGCTGCCAGTTAGCGCCGGGGAAGATTTATGGCCTGCTCGGCCGAAATGGGGCAGGGAAGTCGACCCTGCTCAATATCATCACGGGCCGGATTTTCCCGACGGCCGGGACTGTCTCTCTTGGTAAACTGGGAACCAACGACCAGGACCAGGTGTTGGGCCAGTTTTACCTGATGAGTGAAAGCAACCTCTATCCGAAGCGGACAACGATTCAACGGATGTTTGACCTGGCGGATGGTTCCTACGGCAATTTCGATTACCAAAATGCTGACCGCCTGCTCAAGGCTTTTGGAATTAATGCCAAGACCCAACTGAGCAAGCTCTCGACCGGGTTGCAGACCGCTGTCAAGCTGGTCGTGGCCCTGAACGTCAATGCTAACTACATTTTCCTGGATGAACCGACGCTGGGGCTGGACGCTAACCACCGGGAGCTGTTTTACAAGGAACTGGTCAAGAGCTACCAGGAGAAGCCGCGGACCTTTGTCCTTTCGACCCACCTGATTGACGAAATCCAGCAACTGGTGGAACACGTGCTGATTTTGGCGGACCACCAGCTGATTGCTGATGCCGACGTCGAGGAAATGTTGGACCGGGCCTACACGGTGACGGGACCGGAAAAGCTGGTCGACCAGTATGTTGCGGGCTTGCGGGTCCTATCCACGGACCAGTTGGGGACGGTTAAGACTGCCTATGTCTATGACCGGCTCGATGACCAGCGGGTAATTCCTGACCAGGTTAAGCTCGGGCACTATGATTTACAGAAACTCTTTATTGAATTAACGAATGGGGGCAGTAAGAATGAGTAAGCAGAAAATGACTTTGGTGATGACGAACGTCTTCTACCGGCTTGGACAGGCAATTTTAATTACGGTCGGCTGGGTCGTCGGCTTTGAGGTAGTCGTTTCCCTGATGGGGCTAGGGTTCAACCACAACCTTGAATCATTCTTGGTTACGCTGCAGGCTATCCCATCTACCCTGGCATCTTTTATCAACCTGATTCTTTTTGCCTACTTTATCGTTAAGCCCTACGATGACTTTAAATGGGCCATTCAGAACGGGATTTCCCGGAAAACGATGTGGCGCGGGCGGGCCCTGGCCCTGTTCTTGGCGACGCTGGTGATCTTTATCCTCGATGAATTGCTGTCACTAGCCAACCAGCCGGTAATGAGCCCGCGGACCCTGCTGGTCAACTTCCTAATCCTGCTGACCGTGGTCGTGACCTGTCAGGCAATTGGTAACGGCTTCGGCCTGCTGAACCGGACCTGGAAGTGGATCGTTGGGATCGGCCTGCCGGTGATGTTTATCATCCTCTGCGTGATGCTGGGTCGGTCGATGCTGACCCTGAACAACCAGATTACAGCATTAGTGGAAAATAAGCAGTTTGTTACCGCAATGGCAGTTGTATTTAATAATCCGGTGATTCCTTACGTGCTCTGGTTAGTCTACTTCGCGATTGTTCTTGGCTTGACCAAATTCTTCAACGACCGCCTGCAGCTGCGGCGGGATTAAAGAAAATAACTCCTAGTCATCTCGAAAATGACTAGGGGTTATTTTTCGTTTCGCCGTTTGTAAAATTAAGTTAGAAAAATAAAAAAGCCATTTGTGATAGACTTTTGAATAACCACAAACAAAAGTAAAGGAACATCACAAATGACTTATAAACATCTTACCACACGTGAACTAACCCTCATAGCTAATTTTTGGCACCAAGGTACGAAGGCTTATCAAGCTGCTAAACTGCTTAAACGAAGCCAAGAAACTATTTACCGCGTCTATCGATTTCTTGATAGCGGTAAGACCATTGCACAGTATCTTAAGGCTTACCAACGGAATAAGCAGCGTTGTGGTCGTAAGCAGGCTCAGCTAGCCAAGGATGAGATCAGCTACATCAATGAGCAGGTTAAAGCGGGCTGGACACCTGATACGATCATTGGTCGAGCAGAACGGACAATTAGCTGTAGTATGCGGACACTTTATCGGATGTTTGCTCGTGGACAGTACAATTTTGCCGTCCAGCAATTACCGATGAAAGGCAAGCGACACCCCAATGGCTATGTCGAACGACGTGGTAAGGCGGGGCATCTCGGTCGGAGTATTTACCAGCGATACCATGATTTTCCTCACTACCAACACGAGTTTGGTCACTTTGAAGCTGATACTGTTCAAGGAAAAGCTCATCGTGGTGCGGTCATGACCTTGGTGGAACGTCAATCTAAGGTGATGATTGTGCTTAACGTTCATCGTAAAACTGATGAAGCAGTTAACTATCACTTGGATAAATGGCTTTCTAAAATGCCTCGTCATTTCGTTAAGTCGATTACCTTTGATAATGGTAAGGAATTCGCGGGCTGGCGTGAGATTGCCAATAAACATGACCTTCATACTTATTTTGCGGAGGTTGGAGCGCCCAATCAACGCGGCCTGAATGAAAACAATAATGGTATCTTACGTCGTGACGGTCTCAGTAAACGATTAGACTTCCGTAATTTACCAGATGAACTAATCACCCAGCTGATGCACAAACGAAATACTATTCCACGGAAGTCACTTCACTACCGCACACCACTTGAAGTATTCCTAAGTCATGTCACAGATGAACAGCTTTCAACATTTTTCTAATTTAAATTGACATTTCGGGTTTTTTAAAACAGGACCGACAAGTTCAGCCCCGTAATCAGGGCAACCAGGGCGTAGCAAACAACCATCTGCCAACGCCGGTTAACGTGGGGCCCCATCAGATCACGGTTGCTGGTGATAGCAACCAATGGGAAGAGGGTAAAGGGCAGGGCGATGCTCAATACTACCTGGGCGTAGATAATCAGCTGTTCGAACTGGTTTTCATTGAAACGGATGATGAAACCGATGATGAGGATCGGAATCAGGGTCACGAACCTGGTCAGCAGGCGCCGTTTCCACAGGGGGAGGCGGATATTGATGTAGCCCTCCATGACGATTTGCCCAGACAGGGTCGAAGTAATCGATGAAATCAGCCCGGTAATCAGGAGCGCAAAGGCAAAGAGCCAGCTCATCAGCGGGCTCGCCAGGTGGCCGACGATTCCCGGATTTTTCAGCGCGTAGAAGACTTCTTGCAGGCTAGTTAAATCGCCGTGGTGGAAGAAGAGCGTTCCTCCCAGGACCAGCAGGAGGGCGTTGACAATCAAGGCCGCAATTAGATGAATGACTGAATCCCAGTTGGCGAACTTCAAAGTCTCGGTCACCTGCTTGGGGTCGTGTTCGTCATAGCGTCGGCTCTGAGCCAGGGCCGAGTGGAGGTAAATGTTATGAGGCATGATGGTGGCCCCGATGATTCCCAGACTGAGAACTAACTCTGCGTGGTCGGTTAGAATCTGGGCGTGCGGGGTAAAGCCCTCCAAAATGGCAACGACGGCGGGATGGGCCCGGCAAACTTCCGCGGCGAAGATGACACCGACGGTTAAAATCGCGAAGAGTACGATAAATTCAATTCTTCGAATCCCGAAGCGGAGGAAGAGCAGGACGACCAGCACGTCGGCGATCGTCAGCAGGACCCCGACCACCAAGGGCAGGCCAAAGAGGAGCTTGAGGGCAACCGCAGTTCCCACGACCCCGGTCAGGTCCGTCGCCATCATCGCGATTTCGTTGAGGAGCCAGAGGGTGAGGCGGACGGGCTTGCTGACCCGGCTGGCAATCGCCTGGGCCAGGTCCGTCCGGGTAACGACGCCCAGCTTGATTGACAGCGACTGCATGACCATTGCAATCAGGATGGAGCAGAAGAGGACAATCAGAAGCTGGTAGCCGTACTGGCCGCCCCCTGAGAGGGAGGTCAGCCAGTTGCCGGGATCCATATAACCGACCGCGACCAGGGCCCCCGGGCCACTGTACGCGAGGAACTTTTGCCAGAAGGCTGATTCATAGACCGTCGGGACTTTTACGCTGCCGTTGATTTCATCGAGACTTTTCTTCTTCATGCTTGAACGCCCCGTTTCTGGGCCAGGTCAGCGATGAAGCGGGCAAAGGCGGGCTGGTCGTTGAGGGCGGGTACGAGATCGAGCTCCTGACCGCCGCTGGACCGGAAGACCTGGTAGTTTTGCACCCCGTCCTCTTCCAAAGTTTCCAGGCAGTCGGTCACAAACGACGGCACCGCAAGCAAAACATTGCGGTTGCCCAGCTGGGCCTCCTGCATCAGGGTATTGCGTAGGTAGGGCTTCAACCAGGGCATCGGGCCAAACTTCGACTGGTAGGCCATCTTAATTTGCTCGTCTGGGATGTCTAGCAGTTGCCGCAGGCGAGCGGTGGTTCGTTCGGTTTCTTCCTGGTAGGGGTCGCCGTGTTTGACCATGGCTGTCGGAATCCCGTGGTAGGTAATCAGGAGCCGGTCGTACTTCTTTTTTTGCCAGGCCGCTTGGATGTGGTCGGCGAGCAGTTGGAGGTATGCCGGCTCGTCAGCAAAACGGTCAATGACCGGAATTGTCGGGTCGACCGCGTGGACTTGGTCAATGATCGATTGGGTGGTGCTCTGCGTAAAGTGGGGGAAGAGGGGCAGGACGAGGACCTCTTCGCCAGCGTTGAGCATGGCCGTCAGGGTTTCCCGAATGGATGGCTGCTCGTAAGTCATTGCCATCCGGACATCCCAATCAGGCAGGAGGTCCTGCACCCGCTTTGTCAGCCGTGCTGTATAGACGATGAGTGGGGACCCCTCTGCCGTCCAAATATCCCGGTAAAAGGTTGCCGACCGCCAGGACCGCATTGGGAGGACGAAGCCCTTTAGGATGGGCTGCCAGAGTGCGGGCGGCATGGTGACCACGTTGCGGTCGCTGAGAAAGACGTTGAGGTAGTGTTTGACGTCGGCCGTAGTTGGTGTGGCGGGCGAACCCAGGTTGACTAATAGTAATCCGTTCTTCTTCATTCTGCGACTCCTCACTTTAGTTGTGTAACTGCCGGGCCTTGAGTGCCCATAAAATGGAAACAGTGTCGATGACTTCTTGCAGCATGGCACCAACAAAGGCGGGGATGACCCCGGTGCTGGCGATGAGCATTAAAACCGTGCAGATTGCGATTCCGATGAGGACCGCCTGCTTGGCGATGCGGAGGGTGTCCTGGGAGATGGTGACCGCTTTGGCAACCTTTGCCAGGTCATCCTTTAAGATGACAACGTCGGCCGTTTCACTCGCCGCGGTCGAACCGTGCGCTCCCATCGCGATTCCAACATCAGCCGTGGCTAGTGAAGGTGCGTCGTTCACCCCATCCCCGACCATGAAGACCGGGTGCTCGCTTTGGGGGATGGACTGGAGAGCCGCAATTTTATCCTGGGGTAGGAGGTCGGCCTTCACCGTGGAAATTCCTACCGCCTTAGCGACTTGCTGGGCAATGGCGCGTTGGTCCCCGGTCAGCATAATCAGGTTGGTTACCCCCGCGGCCTTTAGCTTTGCTATGGTTTGGGCAGCTTCGGGCCGGACGTGGTCGGTAAAGGCGATGGCTCCGTAATAGTTCCCGTCAACACTGACGTAGATGGCAGTGGTGTCGAGGGCGGCCTGTTGGTTTTGGGGAGCGACGAATTGCCGCTTGCCGACTTTGACCTGGTGGTCCTCAATCATTGCCGTAATTCCCTTACCTGTTTCCTCGGTCAAGCCAGAGACCGCTGCTAGAGAAATGTTATGCTGGCTAGCATAGGCGAGCAGCGACCGGGCGAGAATGTGGGAAGAGTCTTGTTCGGCGCTGGCGGCCAGGTGGAGGAGCCGTTCCTTAGTAATTGTCCCGGCAGGGAGGATTTGGGCAACGGTAAGGTGGCCGTTGGTTATGGTCCCAGTTTTATCAAAGGCCCCGGTCCGGGCACCGGCCAGTTTTTCAAGAACACTGCCGGTTTTCACAACGATTCCATTCCGGGAAGCACGGCTCATTCCAGAAACCATCGCGACTGGTGCCGCGAGGATGAGCGGGCAGGGGGAAGCCACGACGAGGACTTCGGCAAAGCGGCGGGGATCCTTAGACAGCCACCAGGCAAGGAGTGAAATCAGGATTGCGACAACCGTGAACGGCACGGCATAGCGGTCGGCCAAACGAACAAAGTGGGCCGGTGTCTGCTCTGCTTCCTGAACGAGTTTGACCAGCTGCTGGTACTGGCTGTCCTTGGCCAGCTTGGTGACCGTCAGCGTAATAGCCTCATCGCCATTGATAGAACCGGACATGACCGTATCACCCACCGTTTTGGCGATTGGCCGGGCTTCACCAGTTAACGAGGACTCGTCGAATTCGCCCGTTCCCTTAATAATCAGGCCATCAATGGGAACGAGCTCGCCGGGCTTAACGATGATTTTGGCGCTCACCGGGACGTCGTTGACCGGGACGTCCTTGCTGCTATCCGGGGTGACGACGTGGGCAAAGCGTGGTGAGTTGTCCAGCAGTGCTTTGAGCTCGGTATTGGCTTTCTTGGCTGCATAGTCTTCCAGTGCATCCCCACCGGTCAGCATAACGAGGATGACCATGGCGGCCCAGTATTCGCTGACCGCGAGGGTAGCGACGACCGCGAGAATTGCCAGGAGGTCGACTCCGTACTTGCCGGACCGCAGGGTTTTAACCATCCCAACCAGCATCGTCAAGGCAACAATTGCCCCGGCGATGGTGACAATGATTTGGGCGAGCAGCGGGTAGTGGAAGCCGTACTGTAAGATGAGGGCGATTCCCGCAATGATAATAGTTAGCCATAGTTTTTGTTTGTTTGATAAGCGTTGCATTATTTTAACTTCCCTTTGATAAACTCCATACGTACCTATTATAGTTTACTTGCATGGAGATATCAGGCGTTCAGAAGAATTCTGTCCGCGATTTTATGATAAAAACGGCCCGGGACCAAGCAAGCGCTAGGTCACGGGCCGTCAATATTTTAGTAGGTTGGTTCAATCTTGAATTCACGTTGGGGTGTCAGGTCGGCATCCGGGTACTTGTTGACCAGGGCGGTGATCAGCATCCGCTTTGCCAGGTCGCCATTACGGTCAAGCACCGTGTGCATATTGGTACAAAAGACATTTTTGTAAATCGCACCCTCGGTATCGTCATCCTGGTTATTCCCGACGCCCTCGATGACCTTGCCCAGAGGCTGTTCGTCCTTTCCCAAGTAGGTGACCAGGTCGTGGTTTTCGTGACCGTGGTAGTTGAGCCCCCACTTGGTCTTGACTACCAGGTCGTCTTGGATTGGCTCCTGGTCAGCCGGTAGTTCGCTACGGTGGGAAAGCAGGCCAGCACCAGCTACCTTGTTGCCGTGCTGGTCAATATAGGATTGGCCGAGCAGCTGGTAGCCTTCACCGACCGCCAGCAGCGGCTGGTTATTTTCGATGTACTTTGCCAGTTCATCGTGCTTGCTTGGAATGTCTTCCAGCGCGATTGACTGCTCAAACTTCTGTCCGGCGCCAATCACCATCAGGTCGTAATCAGCGGCCTTAAAATCGTCTTCCACACTGACAACACGGCTGGCGACGTCGATGTCGAGGAGACTACCGTAATACTTGAGTGCCATGATGTTGCCGAGGTCGCCATAGGTGTTCAGTAGGTTGCCGTAGAGGTGGGCAAGTTGCAGTTGGTATGTCGCCATTATTCCATCCCCCCATCGATTAATTTTTGTTCGGCCAGGGCTTTCCGCAATTGACGCATCGCGGTGTAACAGGTGACCACGTAGAGACGCTTCGTTGGCATCTCTTTAATGCGGTCGATCAGCTTGGCCGGATCGGGTTCCACGTTAACGTCGGTAAAGCCGCCAAACTTGAACCGGGTAGCGGCGTCCTTGTAATTCGACGCGCCGACCAGGTAGTAAGGAATATCGTGTTCTTTTAACGTTTCGAAGTTACAGTCCCAAATCCAGGAGGTATCTTCGCCATCGGCAGGCAAAGCCGTCAGCATAAAGGCAAAGGAGAAGGGATCCTTGTCGGTCTTAATCATATCCAGGACGGTGTCGACCCCGATCTGGTTCTTGACCATGATAATGACCATTTCCTTGTCGCCAATTTGGACCCGTTCCTGCCGACCGAAAATTTCGGGGCTCTTTTCAAAGGCCGTCTTGATTGCTTCCTGGTCAACCCCCATGAAGCGGGACAGGGAGTAAGCGGCGAGGGCATTGTAAATGTTATAGGAGCCCCCTACCGGAATCTTGAATTCGTAATCATCAAACTTGACGGTGGAGTCCGCTGAGGTCATTTCGTCAACGGCCGTAACCCGGTAGTCCAGTGCTGGCCGCTTGTGACCACAATTAGGACAGAAGTAGGCGCCGAGCCCGCCGTAGGTGATGAAGCCGTAGTGGATGATGTGGTGGCACTTCGGACAAACGACCCCGTCAGTATTAGATGGGGCTTCCAAATCACCCATTGGCTGGTCGTCAAAACCGTACCACACGCGGGGGTTTGGCAGGTCGACGGAGTTAAAGATCGGGTCGTCGGCGTTGGCAATAATCGTTGCGTTCGGCGCCATCCGGACACCTTCCAGCATCCGGTCCCAGGTGGCGTACAGTTCGCTGTACCGGTCGAGCTGATCCCGGAAAAGGTTGGTAAAGACGAAGGCTTTCGGCTTAAAGTATTTAACGATCCGGACGATGTTGGCTTCGTCGACTTCCAGGACGGCCAGGCCCTTCTTCTTCGGCTTAGGAGCGGACACGAAGATCGTGGCGATTCCCCGCTTCATGTTTGAACCGGTCGGGTTGTAGAGGACGTCCGAGTACTTTTGCTTGAGGGCCTGGACGGCGAGGGCGGTGGCGGTCGTTTTACCGTTCGTTCCACCAACGATTACAAAGTCGTAACGGTCCTTGTAGTGGTATAAAATATCCGGATCGATTTTCAGAGCGATGAGGCCGGGGAGGGAGCTCCCACGGTTAAAAACGTCGTGGAGGACAGAGTAGGAGAGGTGTCCAACTCCTGCCGCGACAGAGCTTTTGAAAGACATATGGATGTTTCCTTTCTGGTCTAAAATTGCTTCTGAGCTAAGTCAGAAATTCTCTTGAATATTATATGAAGATTTTGTGAATTTGAAAAGGATTAATTTCCCGGAGGTATGGGCAGCTACCTGGGTGGCCGAATGGGGCGGTATGTATTTCTAATCCCACTGATTTCAGTTTGAAATGGGTGGCTTTAGGGCGAAACCGTCAACGGGATTTCCTAAGATTAGCTTTGTGACAAAAAAGTGGTTGGGAGAGTGAAAAAAACACCGAAAATCGGCTGGCAAGCTGATTTCGGTGTCTGTCTTTCAGTGCGCGACAAGGCTCTTTTGGATGGTCAAACGCTGGCTTATCAGTGTTTGAACCTATTGCGCTGCTTTTTGCTTGTTATGGCGGTAACAACAACAGCGGCAGTAATTTGCGCGGTTGCGGTCCCGACTACTGATTTATAACTAGCATCAACTGCCGCTAACGCAGCCGGGGTCGCCATATTTGCACCGGCACAGCTAGAAATTGCGGCACCAGCGACCCCAGAACCACCGGTTAATTTGTCGGCAAGAATCGCGCAGATACCACCGACAAAGGTAACGACAAAGCCTAGGAGGATGCCGGATAAACCACCAGTGAATATTTGCTGGAAGTTCATCGTACACCCTAACGCAGAGCCAACGACAACGATTGAGGCATTCATGCCATCATTCAGGATTTTCTTAATCGCCGGGAAGAGGTTAGCCAGCACCATCCCCACTAGCAGGGGGAGGATGGTGGCGACCAGTGTAATAAGTGAGAACGAAGCCAAGCCCGAGGAGGCTAAAGCAATCATTGTAATATACAGGCCAACGGCTAGAATGGTAATTCCAACGGCAGCCTCATCGATATTATCGCCAAAGTCGTGGACGATTCCGGCATACATGGCGTTATTAGCACAAGACATTGTGCCAATAATTGCTAATGCACTCAGGCCAAGAAAATTATTATTAAGAACTTTGCCGACGAATAAGCCGAGGGCGACCGCAACAATCACCTTGGTTAAAATAATCGTTCCACCGCGTTTGATTGCAGCACCGGTAGACCGGAACGAGATGGAACCACCAATAACGAAAAGGAATGCCCCGACAAGCGCGCCAGACCCTTGCGCTAACGGGGTGGTAAAACCACCTATTTTCAGCCATGAAGGGAAGAGGGAGTTAATACACGCTCCGATAAACATGGGAATAATAATGTTCCCACCGGGGATAGAAAATTTTTTCTTTGCTTTTTAGTAGAACTCATGAAAACCTGTCCCTTCTTTAACCATCCATCACGATGCCCGCCATCGCAGTCACCAATTTCTCCAGTGATAAAGCTGGCCGCGTCACAACCAAAGAAGAGAATCATTTGTGCGATTTCTACTGGCTCCGCTGCACGACCGAGCGGGATCATGCCAATGACTTTAGCATTCTTATCCGGGTCTTCTACTAGTGAGGTCGTCATTGAGGTGTGAGTGAATGAAGGGGCAACTGCGTTTGCAGCAATACCGTCCTTCCCGCCTTCCTTAGCAATAACTTTGGTAAAGCCGTTTAAGCCGGCCTTAGAGGAAGCGTAGGCGACAGTGCCCAACAGGCCGCCACCAATCTTGCCGGCAACAGAGGAGACATTGACGATTCGGCCCCCGCCATTGGCTTTAAAATGCTGCCAGATTGCGTGAACGGTGTTATATGGACCGGTTAAGTTAATTTTGATTGTTCGACCCATTCTTCTGGTGGAAGGCTGTCAAAGGACTTGGCGCTGATGACCCCGGCAACGTTGATCAAGACGTCTATCTTGCCAAAATCATCAATAATTGTGCTGAATTGCTCGTTAACTTCGTGCCGGTTTCCCTGGTCGACATGGTAAGTTTTAACTTTACCGGCAAACTTTGCTGCCACTGCTTGAGCGGCTGCATCATCAATGTCTAATAGGGCAACTTTCCCGCCACCGTTAATAATTCCTTGAACGACTTCTTTCCCAATCCCTTTAGCGCCACCAGTTACGATTGCGGTCTTACCTTGGTAGTCATAAATCATCATAATCACCTCTAATTGAAAATGGTATTGTTTGTTGATTACGTAAGCGCTTACTGAAAAATGATTGTATCGTATATAATATTGACAATCTATTCAATTTTGCAGCAATGTGTTTTAAAAGGTGACTTTTCAGGCCTAAACAGCTACCATTGTATTTTTGCGATGGAAAAACAATCAAATCGCTTCTGGAAGCTAAGATTATTATTTGCTCTGTTTTTTTATTAATCTCATATAAATCTCATATAAAATCTACTTCATTAAAAATTTTGCAAAGTATGAATTAAAAGTTCGGCTATACCGGCTTGCAAGTTAAGAACGACTTATTTTAGTGCAGAAAATCATCACTTCCCGTATTTATTAACTAGGGATACCAAGGATGGATGATATGCAAGTAACTGATTGGCGCCACCGGCTCGGCGATGGTGAAGTGAGTTTATGCTTTGACGTAACCAGCCTATCGCACACCGTTAGTCAGCCACTGCAAAATTTTCTGGACTTGCTAGCCGGCCGTAATGTTGATGAGAGTGATGATTTCATCGTACAATTAAGAAAACGAGTTGCCTTTGTTAAGCAGAACCGGAAATGGAGGAGAGAATATATGTTACGAACGGTTTACGAGATGGAGATTGAGCATGATCGCCGTCAGGCTGTTAAAAAGGGTCATGAACAGGGTGCCAACGATGAACGCCTCAACCTTGTTTGTGACCTTATCAGAAGTGGTCAGTCTGCGGATGAAGTAATTAAGTTCTTGACCACTATTCGCCGGATGCCGACTGCTGAGGCGGAAAAGTATTACCAGCAAGCAGTAGAAAGGCTTAAAAAGCACGGGGAGGGTAAATGACTAAATTCAAGCGAGTCATTTTAGTAGTTGTGGAGGGCCTGGGGTTGGGCGCGGCTCCCGACGCCGCCGCTTTCTCGGACAGCGGTGCGGATACCCTTGGTCACTTAGCGGGACATTTCCGTGCCCGTCTCCAGTTGCCAGTTTTACAGAGCCTGGGCTTGATGGCTCTCCACCCAGGGGCTTTCACTCAGCCGGCCGTTCAGGGTCACAGCTATTACGGCCGGTTAAGGCAGATGGCTTCTGGGAAATCAGCGCTTGAGGACTACTGGGAATTGCTGGGGGCTGTTAGCACGCAGGAACCCACCGCCTATCCCAGCGGTTTTTCAGCCACCTTCGTTCACCAGCTGGAACGGCAATTTCACCGGCCGGTATTAGTCAATGCTCCTTACCAGCTTCAGCACCTGCTCGAAGACTATGGTGACATCCAAGTAGCCACTGACGGCCTGCTGGTCAGCACTAGCGGAGGTTCAGACATGGTAGTCAGCGCGCACGCGGCCACGATTACGGGCGATGAGTTTGCCCGGCTTGGCCGGTTCATTCGTCACTGGTTCGATGAAGAGAGCAGTGGCCTCCTCCAGCAGGTAACCATGCTCCCCTTTGCTGGGGGACCGGGTCGGTATTACTACCGCCCAACAGAGCAACAGATTTTTTATATGCGGCCGCCCCAACCGACAGTGGTTGAACGGATCTGGGCTGCCCACCAGCCAGTAAAAGTTATTGCTGGTATGACGGCGTTTTCTGATTTGCAAACGTCATTGCGGGAAGAGACAGCCACCGGCTTGTACATGGTCCCCGTTCATGAAATTGACCGGGCTGGCTACCAGCGGGATCCGGAGAAAAGTGGTCAGCGTTTGATGGAAGTCGACCGCCACTTGGCAGAAGTACTACCGTTGGTCCGCACTGACGACTTATTATTAATCACGGCTAACCACGGTAATGATCCGGCCTTTGCTGGTGAGGGGAGTACTCGGGAATGGCTGCCATTGCTGGCATACTCGCCATCCCTGCGGGGCGGGCGCTTGGCGGACAGGTCAACGCTGGCCGACATCGCAGCAACGATTCAGGACGTTCTTGGCTTAGCTGACGACCAAGCGCGCGGTTACGGTCACAGCTTCCGCTCCTTGCTGCTTTAGAAAATACAATGGAGAGTGAGAAAGAACGCCCCAAATCGGCTAGCGAGCTGATTTGGGGCGTTTGTCTTTCGACGCGCAGCTAGCCTCTTCGAACCTCCGCAAGGATGGCTACGACGCGCAGCAAGCCTATTTGGGGTTGGTCAAACGCTGATTTATCAGCGCTTGAACTGCCAGCCAGCTACTGCGCTGAGGCATTATTAATCTATAAAATATTTAAGAGGTTGAGTTAATTCCCAGCCTCATTTAGCTTATGGGACAGCTCTTTAGCGACGGGAATTAAAGTAAAAGGCCAGGGCGATGATTAGGATTAAGACGAGAATCGCTACCCGCGGATCCGTTTTAAACAACTCGTTCATCGCGTGGACCTGACCGATTCCAGCTGGTAATTCAAACATTAGCTCCTCCTTAACGCTTTCCTTCTATTATCCTTGAACGGGTCGCTTTGACAACTAATTTGCACTGAGCAGGATAGTGGGGTAGGGGATGGATTTATGGTAAGCTAGGCAGAAGGAGGGATTGCGATGGAGAAAAAGAACCTGCGTGAAAAGTTAACCCCCATCCAGTATGCCGTTACCCAGGAAGCCGCTACGGAACGGCCCTTTACTGGCAAGTACGACCAGTTTGACCAGCCGGGGATCTACGTCGACGTGGTGAGCGGTGAGCCGCTGTTTTCGTCACTGGACAAGTATGATTCTGGCTGCGGTTGGCCGGCCTTTACGAAGCCGCTGGCCCGGCGTGCCGTTAAGGAAAAACGCGACCAGTCGTTTGGGATGGAACGAACGGAGGTGCGCAGTCGGGAGGCGGATTCGCACCTCGGCCATGTCTTTACCGATGGGCCCCAGGAACGTGGGGGCCTGCGTTACTGCATCAATTCCGCGGCACTGCGCTTTATTCCAGCTGACCAGCTCGAAGCTGCCGGTTATGGTGAGTACGTGCGTTTATTTAAACAATGATTTATAAAATGGTCTCCAGAAGTGTGGACATTACCAACTTCTGGAGACCATTCTGGTTTAAAAGGTGTCCAGCCCGGTCAGGGGTTAAACGTGCTTATCTTTTGCCGTCACGGTGCCGACATTCGCATCGGCCATCCGGCGAAGGTAGCGCCAGATTTGGGGTCGGTAGCGGCGGAGGGCTACTAGGAGGACTAGGTAAACCACGATGCAGCTGCCAATCAGGTACGGGTTTTGGGAGATGAACGCGGCGAAAACCAGGGCGTTCAGCGGCCGGGCCATCAGGTTGATGCTGGTAACGAGGACGATCCCCGCGGGAATTACGGCGCCGTAGTGTCTGAGGGCTCCGGTATACATCGCAGCCGACCAGCTGGAACAGTACAAGCCGATGCTGAACCAGACGATTCCGTTAGCGATGACCTTGAGAATATTACCGTTGGTGAGGGCGACAATCGATTCCACCATGAACGGCAGGGAGATAAGGTCGACGACTGGCAGAGTTCGGTTGCCAGGAAGGATAAAGGCCAGGGCAACCATGATTGGAATCAGGATCATCCCCGAAATGATGGTTGCTGACTCACCATAACCTACCCCGTCGTCAACGGCCAAAAACCAGCGCTTGCGATCGTTGACTGAATCAGCGGAAGCAGAACTTCCAGCGTTTCGCTGCCGGTGCTGGTCAATGCTATCTGCCAATGGGGTGAAGGCTTTAGCAAAGACGTTGGTGACCAGGGGGAAAATCGTCATTACGGCGGATAGTTGGACGGCGAACTGTAAAATTTGGGCCCAGGCCTGGTAGCTGCCCAGCCGGTTAAGGTTGCCGAGGATCCCGATAATCAGCCCGAGGATTGCCCCCAGCGCGGTTGGCTCACCTAAAATGCCCAACCGTTGCTGGAGACTCTGCGGGGTGAACTTCACCTTGTTAAAGCCGAGCAGGTTCCAGAGCGGGTCCAGAAGGATGGCTGGGACCGTCTGGACGATGTTGTGGGGCGCACAGACAGTCGCGTTATTGACTTTGTAGTAACGGGACCAGCTATCAGCCTGAATTTCTGCCAGCAGCAGGGAGTAGAGGAGCATGAAAAACGACAGGCCCAGGGCTAGCCAGTAGTTTTTGGTAACGTAGTACGCAACCGTTCCCCAGATCATAAAGCCAAAATTGTTCCAGAGGTTAGAAGGCATAAACACCTTGGTGATGCCCACCGCGAAGAGGATAAACTCAGCAACCAAACCAAAAACGAAAAAGGTCAGCCCAACCGAGGAACCGAAGCTGGCGAGTGAGCCAGCCTGCCAGCCGATATCAACGACGGGTAGATGAATACCGGAATTATCGACCATCTGCCGGATAATCTTGGTGACTACCGGGGTGAATTCGCCGATAATCCAGGAAAAGCCGGTGAGCCCGACCCCAGCGTAAAGGCCGGAACGGACGGCTGTTTTAACCGGCACCCGCAGGCAGAGGGCGATAATGAAGATCATAATTGGGACCACCACGGCGGCACCAAAGGCATTAAAAAAGTGATTAATAAATTCGAGCAAGAAAAGCACGCTCCCTTCTTTAGACTATCCCCATTATAACGTCATTAGCAAAAACACCGGTCAGAAAAGCTAAGAACTTTCCTGGCCGGTGCCGGTATAAAATGAATAATTGCTCTGTAAGTTAATTAATTTTGTGGTTTACCCATAAACATCCCAGCAGCAGAGGCAATCAGAATCCCAAGGAAACTTACAACGGCAATTGCATTACTTAAAGCTGACATCATGGTAAACACCCTTTCTAGTTAATTAATCTTTTGTTTACACTCATATTATAACAATGATAGCGCTTCGCGAAGATAATAATTAGCTAATTTTTTTCTGAGCAATTAGGGTGAAATGCTTATCATTTGCTTAGGGAAAGTTAAGGATTGTGCCAGCAGTACTTTAGAATCGAAAGTAAATCTGCTTAGCTGCTTAATAAACAAAAGCAGGGCGTGGGAAAACGACTAGCCTGGCTAGTGCTGTCCCACGTCCTGATAAAATTTAGAAAAAGTCCCTGATAATCTGCTTGTAGGTCTTCACCGTCGCGAGGTAAGTAGGAATCGTCGTGTACTCGTCAGTCGCGTGCGCTACGTCCCAGGCGTCACTGCCGAGGACGATGACGGGCAGGTCTGGCCGTTGGCGACGGAAAACGCTGGCGTCCGTTGCCCCATTGATGATTCCGGTCGTGACCGGGTGGGGGAAGAAACGCTGAGCAGCCCGGAGCGCTGACTGGACAAAGTCACTATTGGGGTCCGTGCTGATGGGGTGATAGTCCCAGAAAATATTTAGCTTCAAGTGAAAGGGAGTTTGGTGGTTGATCTGGTCAATCACCCGGTTAAGCCGGGCCGCAACTTCCTGGTTATCACAGGCCGGGGTGGGGCGGATGTTCCCCTCCAACTTCGCGGTATCGGGGATGCTGTTGACCTGGTGCCCACCTTCAATCACGGTGACGCTGTGCTGGACCTTGCCGAGGTAGGGGTCAACGGGAGCGTCAGCGAACAGGCTGCTTTCGGCTTCGATGAACTTTACCAGTCCGGTGATGGCGTTGATTCCCTGGGCCGGCATCGAGCTGTGGGCCGTCTTGCCAGTGCTGGTAACCTCGTAGTTGAGGCTGCCGGAGTGGGCGAAGATAACGTTCCCGCCGGTGGGCTCGCCGACAACCAGGGCACTGAGCTCGTTCGCTGCGCCCTGGCTGGCTAAGCGGTTCGCTCCCGGGGTGCCGAGTTCTTCACCAGCAGTGGCAATCAGCTTGACGGTCCCGTTCGGCAGTTCGCCGGCCTCTTGGAGTTCAATCAGTGCTAACACTTCGGCGGCCAGGCCACTCTTCATGTCCGCCGCGCCCCGACCGTAAAGCCGCTCGCCGACAATTTCCCCACCGAAGGGGTCGTGCTGCCAGCTCTTGGGGCTGTTGACGGCAACGGTATCCATGTGGCCGGTCAGGCCGAGGACCCGGTCATCACTGCCCCGGCCGATTTGGGCCGTCAGGTTTGCCCGGCGGTCGCCAAATTCGTCAATTTGAGCGGCAATTCCGTGTTCTGCCAGTAGCTGTTTCAGGTAGGTTGCTACCTCAATTTCGTTGCCATTGGCGGAATGAATCCGAATCAAATCTTGCAGAACCTGCACCTGTTCGCTTGCTTTCATTTTCCTTTCCCCCTCACAATTTTAGCGGTCCTGGTGGTTGAGCTTCTTGGCTAGCAGGTCGCCAATGACTTGGATAATCAGAACGAACAAGAGGACCAGCAGGGTCGCAACCAGGGTAACGTCGTTGTTGAACCGGTCGTAACCGTAGGAGATGGCGGTGTTACCTAAGCCGCCGGCACCGATTGCTCCGGCCATGGCGGTTAGGCTGACCAGACTAATCAGGGAAACGGTGGAGACCCGGACTAGCTCAGAACGTGATTCGCGGAGGTAGACGTCAAAGATAATGTCCTTATTTGTCGACCCAATCGCTTGGGCCGCTTCAATCTTCCCCTGGTCAACGCTCTTGAGCGCCACCTGGACCTGCCGGGCGTAAAAGGCGAAAAAGCCGATCGACAGGGGAACCAGGGCGGCCGTGGTCCCAATCTGGGTCCCCACGATTGCCTGGGTCACTGGGGCAATAAAGGCCAGTAAGATGATGAACGGAATGGCCCGGAAAACTGAAACCACTTTGTCACAGATGTTAAAGAGTAGGCGATTTTCCAGAATGCCCCCGGGTTCGGTGACGACCAGGGCCACCCCAAAGGCAAGCCCGATCAGGCCGCCGATAATTGCTGGCCAGACGGTCATGTAAATGGTTTGGCCGATGGAGGTTCCCCAGCCGTTATCGCCTCCCCAGCCGAGCTGTACGACGTTTGGTAAAAAACTACTCATGCCAAATCCTCCTATCATCAATCTTCGTTACGGTAACCTTACTGTCTTGCAGGAACTTAACCGCGACTTGGCGCTGCTGCTCATCGCCCTTAACGACGACAAACAGGGTACCGACCGGCTCACCACCAAGGATTTCGATGTTCCCGTAAAGCATACTTGCTTCCACGCCGAGCTGCTTGTAGAGCTCGATAATGATTGACTTGGTGACGTTGTTGCCGTTGTAGACCAGCTGGAAGAGGTCCTCGTCAGGGCCGAGCTGGTCGAGGTTGAAGGCCTTGAGGGTGTCGATGGCGGCCAAGGACCCGCCGACGAACTGCCGGGTCAATTCCCGTTGCGGCTGCAAGAAGACCTTTTGCAGGGGACCCCGTTCGATGATTTGCCCGTGTTCCATGACTGAGATCTTGTTTGCAACCCGCTTGACGGCGTCCATCTCGTGGGTGATCAGGACCACCGTTAAGTCTAGTTCGGTGTTGAGCTTCTTGAGCAGGTCCAAAATCTGGTTAGTATTTTGCGGGTCGAGGGCTGACGTCGCTTCGTCCGAAATTAAGATGGCCGGATCGTTGGCCAGTGCCCGGGCGATGGAAACCCGCTGCTGTTCGCCACCGGACAGCTGGACAGGGTAGAATTCTGCCTTGTCTTTTAGGCCGACCAGTTCGAGTAGCTCGTAAGCCTTCTTTTCCTGGGCATCGTCGTCCAGGTCGCTGTGTTTGAGCGCGAAGAGGACGTTTTCAATCACTGAGGTTTCGTTCAAGAGGTTGAAGTGCTGGAAAATCATCCCGATGGACCGCCGTTTTTTCTGCAGTTCCTTGTTGGACAACTGTTGCTGGTGGTCCTTGAAAAAGACGTCGCCGTCGATGGTCACGGTGCCATCAGTCGGCTTTTGCAAGAGGTTGATAGTCCGCACGAGGGTCGATTTCCCGGCCCCGGAGTAGCCGACGATACCGTAAATATCGCCCTTTTCGATTGATAACGACACATCTTTGACCGCGTGGACAACTTCTTTGCCCTGCTTGAAGGTGACGTCAATGTCTTGTAAGTCAATAATTGGGTTCGCCATACGCTGCCTCCTACTTGTTAAAGTTGAGATCCCAGGCTGGAATTTCGGATGAGCCGTAGTACTTCTTGATCAGCTGCTTCGTCTTTTCAGTCTGGTAAGCCTTCACAACGTCCTTGTAAGCCTTGTTGTTCTTGTTCTTCTTCTGAACCGCGATAATGTTGACCCACTGCTTGGAATCCTGGTTGATTGGTTCCACGAAGATCGCCTTCTTGTAGTTCAGGCCGGCTGCCTGAGCGTAGTTGGTGTTCACCACAGCGGCGTCGACATCGTCCAGGGAGCGGGCAGTTTGGTCGGCAGCCAGTTCCTTGATCTTGATGTTCTTCTTGTTATCAGTGATGGAGGAGGCGGTTGCCAGCTTAGTTCCCTTCTTTAAGTTGAAGAGGCCAGCGTTCTTCAGTGCGAAGAGGGCCCGGGATTCGTTGGAAGCATCGTTTGGTACTGCCACGGTTGCGCCGTCTGGCAGGTCCTTAATGTTCTTGTACTTGTTGGAGTAGACCCGGATTGGGGTGATGAACGTGTCACCGAGAGCGACGATGTCGGTGTGGTGAGCCTTGTTCCAGGTTTGCAGGAACAATTTATGCTGGAAAGCGTTCAGGTCAACATCGCCATTTTCCAGAGCCTTGTTTGGCTGGTTGTAATCGGTGAAGCGCCGGAACTTAACCGTTACCCCATACTTGTCCTTGGCGGTTTCGGCAACCGAATTCCAGATGTGATCATCGGCCTTGGAGCTAGCCATGATTCCGACCGTCACGGTCTTAGCGGCCTGTTGCTGTGGCCGGACAAAACTAAAGTAACCCGCGATCAGAACGACCACGACGACCACTGCCCAAATAATTGCATTGCGTTTCTTTCTTCTCTTCATAATCAAAACTCCCTTTCGTTTTTCAAAAAATATAATGTTAATTAACCAACCGTTGCCACAAAAAAAGCACCCGTCCTCTAGTAAAAGGACGAATGCTTCGCGGTACCACCTTTGTTTGTTAGGCCGTCACCAGCCTAACCTTAGTGGGTGACTCTAAGTTAATTCTTAGAATTACCCAGCACTTGTAACGTGTGCTAACCCGTTACCGGCTAACAATCACCGGTACCATTCCAGGCCCATCTTCAACGCTTAGACTCATTGCTTTCCACCAACCAGCAACTCTCTGAACAGCTTGGGCGTTTACTCTGCCTTTCGATATGTTTTAACGTTTGATTAATTTATTGTCACCAATTATAATGTTATTCTCATTTTTGTCAACGGCTTTTTTAATCTTTTTTCAAAAAAAGGTGGGGTTAATCATTTTACCAGTGCGGTATAATAGGCACAAATACTAAAGCGGGTTGGGGTAATATGAAAAAACAAGCAGTAAAGTTAGAAGACGTGGCCGCGGTCGCTGGGGTTTCCAAAACCACGGTTTCCCGGGTGCTTAATCACCGGGGCTACCTGAGCCAGGGGACAATCGATAGGGTCCACCAGGCGATGCAGGAGCTCCACTACCGGCCTAACGTCATCGCCCGGCAGCTCTTCCAGCAGAAGACTAACCTGGTCGGGCTAGTCTTTCCGACGGTCGATAACCCCTTCTTTGCCCAGCTGGAGGCTCAGCTGGACCAGGAACTCTACCGGCAGGGCTACCGGGTCCTGATGGGCAACAGTCAAAATAATCCTGAGCGGGAAGAGGCCTACTTGCGCCAGCTGCTCAATGGACAGGTCGATGGTCTGATCGTTGGGGCCCACAACGAAGGCATTAAGCAGTACCGGGATACCCAGTTGCCGATTGTTTCGATTGAACGCTGGGTGAGCAAGGATATTCCGGTGGTGGCGGCGGATAACTATGCCGGTGGCAGGATGGCTACGCAACGGCTGCTAGATGATGGCTGCCAGCATATTATCCATACTAATTATCCCCACGGCTTGCCGTCACCAAACCTGGAGCGCCGGCGGGCTTATGAAGAATTAATGCAGGCCCGGCACCGCCCGGCGATTACTTATGAGGTCAACTTTGACAGTACCGATGAGGAGAAACAGGCGATTTTTAACCGGCTCTTTACCGAGCATCCGGAAGTTGACGGCGTGTTTGCCGATAACGATACTAACGCGAGCCTGATTATCCAGGTTGCACGGAAACGGGGCCGTCATATTCCCCATGATTTAAAGGTAGTCGGCTTCGATGGGGCCAACATGACCCGGACCCTGCTGCCAGAGTTAACCACAATTCAGCAGCCAATCGACGAGATGGCGAAGCGGGCGGTAGAACTTTTACAGAAACGAATTGCCGGTGAACAGGCCACTGGTTCTGTGCAGCTCCCAGTTAAGCTAATTGACGGGGGAACAGCTTGATAAATAGTGGGGCAAGACAAGAGAGTGGAACAGGATAGTTCGTCATCCCCCCTCCGTCGCCGCGCAGCAAGCCTATTTTGGGTTGGGCAAATGCTGATTGATCAGCGTTTGAACTAACTGCGCTGTTGCATTTTTATCTTTATAATAGTTAAGAACTAGCAAGAGGCTGGTGAGAAAACCATCGTTTTCTCACCAGCCTCGTTTTTTTGCTGCCAAGATCTCCGGGCGGTCGATAAAATTTTTTTATTGAAAAAGCAGCCCCTTCCTAATCACACGTGGAATCTGCATTCCATAGATGGTAACCGGTTAATATATAAAAATGATAAACGTTTTCGCTAGTGTTAACCGGTTGACATATTAAAATGTAAGCCCTATCATAATAACTGTTGAAAGAAATAAACACATTTCAAGGAGGCGTCGTGCAATGGCATTCAATAAGAGCCTTGCCGGGTATTTTGATGATTTAGCACACGTGGGGATTCCGACCGATGACCTGCCAAAGACAATTGCCTTTTGGGAAAAACTGGGTTTTAAGAAGCAGGGGCAGTTTGACACCGATGACCAGGGCCACCAGGTAGTCTTTATGAAGTATGGTCATTTAATGTTAGAAATCTGGGATAGCGATGGCGCCGTTCACCAAACCGGGGCGATTAACCATATTTCCCTGAACGTCGAGGATGCGGATGGCGCGTTCAAGGCGGCTAAGGAAGAGGGCTTCAACGTCAAGGAAGATGAAGTGCAACACCTCGATTTCTGGAAGCACGGCATCAAGTTCTTTAACATCGTTGGGCCAAACGACGAAACGGTTGAATTTTGTGAAGTAGTCAAGGGCTAGTCAGAATTTGGGCCGGCCGTTTAAACTGTGCTGGCGCACCATTTGTTAACAGCAGTGAGGAAGCTGAGCTAATACCCAGCCTCGTAGGAATGATTTGAGGAGGTATATCTCATGAAAGCATTAGTAATGACGGGTAAGAAACAATTAGAAGTCGATGACAACTACCAGAAGCCAACGGTGAAGCCGAATGAGGTGCTGGTTCACACCGCGTGGGCCGGAATCTGTGGGACCGACAAGGCCCTCTACAATGGACTGCCAGGGTCAGCCGATGCCGTTCCACCGATTGTCTTGGGGCACGAAAACTCGGGGGTAGTTGCCGAAGTCGGCAGTAAAGTAGAGGACTTCAAGGTAGGCGACCGGGTCAGCGTTGATCCGAACATCTACTGTCACAAGTGTTTCTACTGCCGGACTTCCCGCCCCGAATTATGTGAACACCTCGACGCTGTTGGTGTTACCCGGGATGGGGGCTTTGCGGAATACTTCACTGCTCCGGAAGAAGTAGTTTACCATGTTCCAGACAACGTTTCGCTTGAAGCAGCGGCCGTAATCGAACCAATTTCCTGTGCTGCCCACGGGGTTGACCTGCTGGAAACGCACCCGTACCAGACAGCGCTGATTATCGGTGATGGTTTTGAAGGTCAATTGATTGCCCAAATCCTGAAGTCCCGGGGTGTCAAGGAAGTCACCCTGGCCGGGACCGTTGATGAAAAACTGGAGAACAACCGGAAGCACTTTGGCTTTAAGACGATCAATAATATTAAGGAACCAGATGCTATCAAGCCGGATTCCTATGACATCGTTGTCGAAGCGGTCGGCCTGCCAAAGACCCAGGAACAAGCCGTTGAAGCAGCGCGGCGTGGCGGCCAGGTTCTGATGTTTGGGGTTGGAAACCCAGACTCAGAGTTCAAGGTCAACACCTACAAGGTTTACCAAAAGCAGCTCCACATCCAGGGCTCCTTCATCAACCCGTACACCTTTGAAGACTCCATTGCCCTGTTGCAATCCGGTGACGTGGACCCGCTGCCGCTGATTTCCAACGTGCTGGACTTTGCCCACGTCGAAGACTTTGTCAGTGGCAAGCTCGGCAACATTTCTAAGGCAATCGTCAAGGTTGCCGGCGAAGACGCTTAATAAATAGAAAAAATAAGATAATTAACCGCTTTTAGCAGGGAAGTCGAGCGTGGTGCTGGGCTTCCCTATTTTTTTGCACCTAGCCAAGCCCTAGCTCATATGTTATATTAGATTTCGATGAGAAATAATCGCATTATCGATTAATGAAAGGGGTCTTCTTAATGACACGGAAAGTAGCAGTTATCGGGATGGGCCATGTCGGTTCCACAGTTGCCCACTACATCGTTGCGAATGGCTTCGCGGATGACCTGGTGTTGATTGACAGCAACGCAGATAAGGTTAACGCCGACGCGTTGGACTTCAAGGATGCGATGGCAAACCTACTTCACCACACCAATATTTACGTTAATGATTACCAACAGCTCCAGGACACCGACGTCATCGTTTCTGCCCTCGGTAACATTAAGCTCCAGGACAACCCAAATGCCGACCGGTTCGCTGAACTGCCATTCACTCGCCAACAGGTTCCGGCGGTTGCCCAAAAGATTAAGGAGAGTGGCTTTCACGGTAAAATCGTGGTCATTACCAACCCCGTCGACGTGATTACCTCGATTTACCAATCCGTGACCGGTCTGCCGAAGGAACACATCATCGGCACCGGGACCCTGCTCGACTCCGCCCGGATGAAGCGGGCCGTGGCTGACCGCCTCCACGTCGATCCCCGCTCCGTCGCTGGGTACAACCTTGGGGAGCACGGGAATTCCCAGTTTACAGCCTGGTCAACCGTCCGCGTCCTTGACCAGCCAATTACGGAGCTGGCAAAGCAAAAGGGCCTCGACCTGGATAAGCTGGATCAGGAGGCCAAGATGGGCGGCTGGACCGTCTTCAAGGGCAAAAAGTACACTAGCTACGGGGTCGCGACCGCCGCGGTGCGCTTAGTCAATACCATCTTGTCCGATGCCTTGACTGAAATGCCGGTATCAAACTACCGCAAGGAATACGACTGCTACCTGTCCTACCCAGCCGTCGTTGGCCGTGACGGGATTGTTGAACAAGCCCAGCTCGACTTGACGGACGAGGAACTAAAGAAACTCCAGACCTCCGCGGACTTCATCAAGGAAAAGTACCAGGAAAGTTTGGCCGCTAACAAGCAAGCATAATGCTGGCCAGAAGGGCTGGTTGGTGATAAACTAAGCCATTAGAACATTAAATAAAAGGGACTGTGACGTAAGTACTTTTACTAAGTTCAAATACGAACAGCGCGGTACGCAAATGGGTTCCAGTGTCCGGTATAACCGAACTCTGGAACCCTATTTACGCTCGCGGGGGCGTGAAAACGAAGTCATAAATGACTTCTGTCACGCTCCCTTTCTTTTGCGATCAAGATAACGGAAAGGAGTATTAATCGTGAGCAAAGAAGTCAAGCGCATTATCGCCGTGGTAATCTTCTGCGAATTCCTGATTTGTCTGGGGATGAGCCTGATTTTCCCAGTGATGCCATTTATCAAAAACGAGTACCACTTTTCCGCCTTTGACATGGGGGTAATGTCGTCCCTCTTTGCCTTTGTCCAGTTTATTGCTTCGCCGATTGTCGGCCGGATCTCGGATAAGACGGGGCGGAAGCCGATGCTGGTCTGGGGATTGCTGGTCTTTTCCATCGCGGAATTTGTCTTTGCCCTGTCCCAGCGGCTCTGGCTCTTCGACCTGTCGCGAGCGGTTGACGGGCTATCCGCCGCCATGTTTGTGCCGACCTCGATGGCCCTGGCCGCGGACCTGACCAGCGTTAAGGACCGCGCCAAGGTTATCGGCTGGCTATCGGCGGCCTTTAGTGGCGGGCTGATTTTGGGCCCTGGCCTGGGCGGAATCTTAGCTAACATCAGCTACAAGTTCCCGTTTTGGGTGGCCGGGATCCTCGGAATTATCAGTACGGTGGTAGCGGTAATCCTTTTGCCGAAGGACAGCGACGAGCGGTTTAAGAGCAGCACGAAGAATCCGGAGGACGCCCTGCTTGAGGGGGGCTGGGCCCAGGTGAAATCACTGCTGACCCCGGTGATGACGATGCTCTTCCTGATGATTTTCATCATGGCGTTTGGACTGGCCGGCTTCGAGAGCATTTACAGCCTGTATGTTAACGAGGTCCACCATTTTGACCTGCAATCCATTGCCTTGGTCTTAACACTGAACGGAATTATCTCCCTAATCCTGCAGGTCTTCCTCTTTGACCGGATGGTGCAATGGTGGGGAGAAGTGCGGGTGATCCGCTACTGCTTCTTTGCCAGCGCCATCGGGACGGCCTTTGTCATCTACGACCACTCCCACTGGCAGCTGATTGTAGCCACCCTGGTCGTTTTTGAGGCCTTTGATATGCTGCGGCCGGCGATTACGACCCTCCTGACCAAGATGAGTAAAAACAACCAGGGCCTGCTCAACGGGGTCAACATGTCGCTGACCAGCGTTGGGAACATTATCGGGCCACTGATTTCCGGGGCTTTACTGGATATTAATTACCAGTACCCCTACTGGATCGTAATTGTATTTTTGGCGATTTCGTTTATCATTACCGTTGGGTTGGAACACTTGAACCGAGTAAACGCATAAGAGGGTAATACTAATGGGAAATCTATTGTTAATGGTTATCGTCGGTTTGGCGGTTGGAATTTTCGTAATCTCCCTGGGTGGTGGCGGTGGTGCCATCTACCTGGGGGTTCTAACCGCCATTTTTCAACTGTCGCCAGGTGCCGCGGCGGCCACGTCGATTGTTACGTCGCTGCCAGCATTGATAATGGGCTCCTGGTCCTACTACCGGCGTGGGCTGATAAATTTTAGGCTTGGCAACCGGATGCTGATTGCGGCGATCCCAAGTATCTTTGTCGGGTTTTTCATCTCGCCCTGGCTGCCAGAGCGGGTCTACAAGCTGGTGATTGGCTTGATCTTGATCTTTCTCGGTGTCCAGTTAATTGTCAAACTCTACCGGCAACCGAAAGCGGGGCACCAGAGCCGTCTTTCACCGGAAGCGGCCAGTGTCCTGTACGGCATCATGGGCGGCCTGATGGTGGGAATCGCCGGCCTGAGTGGTGGCGGCCCGATTACGACAGGCCTGCTGCTCCTTGGCGCGTCAATGGCCGCCGCGTCTGCCACCTCTGCCTACGTCCTGGTCGGGATGTCGGTTGTCGGCGCCCTCTTGCACATCAGTGGCGGCAGTATTGACTGGCACGCGGCAGGCGGCCTGATTGCCGGCTCGCTGGTCGGTGCTTTTCTGGCCCCGCCGATTGTCCTCTGGATGACTGCTAAGCCGGCCCGGGCACGGATTATCAAACTCTTTATGGGGGCCTTCATCATCGTGATGGGTCTCCGGACCGCGTTGTGACATTAGAATATAGCAAAAGCCACCTAGCTTGAGGATGAGCTAGGTGGCTTTTAAGGTTGTTGGTTGAAATCCCCTGAAAAATGGAGTGAAGATTTTTCAGGGGATGAATCTTTGAATTGCAATAATTAGGAGTTAATTACTTAATCCCTTTAACAAAAATAATTAAGATACCACCAATGGCGGCTGTGATTGCAGCTATCGGGAAAATTCCGGCATAGCCGACAATCCCAATAATTGACGCAGAAAAGATTGGACCGAGCACTTGACCACCATTGTTAGCCATGTTTAGGAGCCCAAGATCTTTGGCAGCAGTTTTAGGGTCAGGCAGAACTTCAATGTTTAATGCCTGATCAACGGAGTCATACATTCCTTTACCGAGGGCTGCAACTACTGCGTAAGCAAGCATAATGTATGCCGAATTGGTAAACATAGGCAGGAGAGAACCCACAGCGATAACCATTGAAGCAAAAATAACAGGGGCTTTCCGTTTGCCAATCTTATCTGAAAGAGGACCGGCAAAAAGAACACAAATAATTGAGCATACCATCATAACCATTGAAATTAGGCTAACATATCTTTGAACGTTGCTTCCCGTAAGTTTAATATAGTCAGTAAGAATATAGAGCTGGTAACTAGAAATACAGAAAGTAGCAGTGACGATAAATAGTTTGCCAATAAGGGCAAGATAGAAGTTAAGGGCGTTTTTGGTTGGAAAAGCAAAGTTTTGTGAGAAGTTTTTCCAAGTAACTTTTGTAACAGGCATATCAATAGTTGACTTTTCCTTTAGGAACAAAGCAGCTAGTGGCCCAGAGAAGAGGGTTAGAACAGCCATAACGATGAAACCAGTTTTTGGCACCGGGAGGAAAAATGAAGCAACAACTTGGCCGCCAAATTGACCAATATCATTACCGAGGGCGTAGGCGCTTGAAATGGTTCCGCGATATTTAGGCGAGGTGCGATCGGCGATTACAGCAACTAGTGGTGCGACAATCATGTTTAGAAAGATCATATATACACAGTCCGCAAGAACTTCTTGCCAGACAGTCGTGCACATTCCCCAAAATACAATGGTGATAGCAGTCCCAATAGACCCCCAGACGATCCACGGAGTCCGCCGTCCATGTTTAGAACGGGTTCGATCTGATAGTGCACCCTCAATAATGTTAGCAATTGTTGAAACCACCATTGCGCAACCAGACATTAGAGCAATTGCGGCAGCTTTGTGGTCTGGGGTAATTCTAGCCATTGCTTGTGGAACTAAAACGCCGACCAAACCTAGATAAGGGCCAAGCCAGAGTAAGACGCCAACGACTAATCCAATTGCTGTTCTTACAGGTAATTTATGCTGTTGCTCATCTGTGGGGGTTTCCCAAGGTTTTAATTCATTATCCATTTTACTTCATCTCTCAATATCTAATTTTCTTTTAGAATCACAGTATCCCAGGGTTGAAGGGTAATTGAGTTAACAATTTGATCTTCTCCTAACAACGTACAGCTGGCTGGAAGTTCAAGAGTAGTTTCTTCCCAACTCCAGTTGAAGATAAAGTGAAGGTGTTCGCCATCGGTATTAGTAGCAGATGATTCAGTGACATGATTACTCTTAAAATTCCATTTTGACTTAGGAAGCAAGTTTTCAAAAATTGATTGAGCTAATTGACTATTAGGAACAGCACCAATAACAGTAAGACTGCCCTTACCAATATTTTGATAGGTGGCAACTGGGTAATCTTTGAAAAATGGATCATTATAACAAGCGAGTTTTTGAACATTGGGGTCTGTTTTGAGCATGTCAATCCATTCAATAGCTTGTGAACCTTCAAGTACCTTAAAGTTTTGAGAACCAGTAATGTCAACTTTTTTACGCAAGTTGGAGTATTCTTGATAGTTTGTAGCGGCAATGTCTGAAAGACCAGCAGGTTTTACACTACGACGGACACGTGCGAGGTCGTCAGCAAAGGCAGTCCGGGGACCGATTATTAAATTACCGCCAGATTGTACATAGTTATTCATCCATTCAAGAAATTGATCTGAGGTAATATACGCGCCAACCACAAGCAGGTAGGGGTGCTCTCTAGCAAATTTTTCAGC
The DNA here is from genome assembly GCF_025311495.1 of Limosilactobacillus oris. Lineage (NCBI taxonomy): Bacteria > Bacillati > Bacillota > Bacilli > Lactobacillales > Lactobacillaceae > Limosilactobacillus > Limosilactobacillus oris. The sequence continues at coordinate 1,641,690 of NZ_CP104398.1, forward strand.
GCTGATTAGTACCTTGTCGTTATCATCGTCGTAAATTGTTGAATCTTGGATGATTCGAACCTGCTTATTAGCAAGAAAAGCTCCGGCATAGAATCTATCAAACAGGTTGTCGTAAGCCTCAGGGTTCCGTGTCTTATGCGGATCCATCTCGGCATTAGCAGCATGATAGGGTTCGAATTCTAACCCCCAACGTGATTTAACGGAGTACAACATTGCAATATCTTCGTCAGGAACAAGGCTAACAATCTTTTTGCCGTATTGCTCGAAGCTCTTTCCAAGCTCGGCAACCTCATTAAATACCCGGCCTGGTTTTTCGTCTTGCGGAATAATTCCGCCCCAGTACGTTTCCGTTCCGTAATGAAGTTGTTGCCAGTGCCAATATTCAATCATGTTGGCACCTCGTGAAATCATTTGGTAAGCAGCCTGCTTCCATTGGCCAGGAAAGGCAGGATAATTATCACCCGCGCCACCGATTGGCCCGCCGTCTGTTTCGGCGACGTTAAAGGGCTTTTGTTTGATGGAGTAGGTACGGTCAGCATCGCGGGCGATTTGCCATGGGCCGTGTAAGAACCAGGAATGAGGCTCGTCAGGTGTCGGCAGCTTCATTCCATCTTGCATATGGTAATAAATATCAGATGAAGCGATGTCCAAACTTTTACCAGCTTTAGCTTCATCAAGTGCTGACCGTCCCATTGCTAAATTAACGGTGACAAATTGTTTGCTAGGAATTTTGCTTTTAATAAGGTTACTTTGCCATTTTAAAAGGTCGTCGGTTAAGTTAGCCTGATAGCGGCGCCATTCGATATCATATTGTGGTTGTGCGTTTCCCTCAGGTTCCCAAAGGTCATCCCAAGTTGATAATTCGTGTGACCAGTAGACCAGTCCCCATTCCTTATTTAGCTTTTCTACAGTTTTGTACTTGTTACGCAAGTAGTCTTTAAAACCTTCAAAGGCATCGTGGGAATAATTAATGAATAGGCCAGGCTCATTGTGGAGCTGCCAGCCGATAATTGCCGGATGGTCCTGGTAGCGGTCAACAATCTTATTAATTAATCGTGCTGAATAGTATTTAAAAACAGGGTGGCTTAGGCTGTGCTCTTCACGTGAGCCAAAGAAGTGCCTGTTATCGTGTTTGTCGTGTAATGCTACTTCTGGGTACTTTCTAACTAGCCATTGTGGGATTGCAAAGGTAGGAACACCTAAGACTACGTAAATATCATTTGCAAGTGCTTTATCAAGAACAGGTTGAAGCCAGTCTAAATTAAACTTGCCATCCTCGGGTTCCCAATGTGACCAACTACCTTCGCCGACTCGAATGGTGTTCATATGTGCTTGCTTCATTAACTTAATGTCATCAGCAAGTTTTGATACTGGTTCGTATTCGTTATAATAAGCAGCACCAAACAGGATTCTATCTTTAAGCAATGTCATGATTCCCCTTTCTATCTGACGATGTATCAAATATCGTATTGTAAGCGCTTAACTATGATACACTTTTAGTATAGTGAGGATAGCAAAAAGTTGGTATAACCGAATTTAGCTGGTTTAAATCAAATTTTGACATTTATACCAGTTTTAAACCGCGACTAATCATTTTTTGACATTACTATTCGTGATAAGTGAAGTTACTAGAAGGTGGTAAGGGTGAATTTTAACGTATCTACGCAAAATAAGGATCTTCAACATGCAATCTTTTTGCCAATACTCAATTGGAATTTTATTTTGTTAGGAGGACATATTCAGCGGGTAGCCGATTCATGGATATATCCAAAAGAGGAGCATATGGTATATGAATTGATATATGTCATTCACGGTTTAGAAAAGATTGTCTTAAATGATGAAACGATTATTTTACATCAAGGTGAATTTGTTATTATCACGCCTGGTATGCGCCATACGGTCTCTGCAATTAAAGATTTAACTTATTTTTGTTTTCATTTTGACTTAGATGAACCGGATTTGGAAGAACGGCTGCTTGTAACATCACGGTTACTTTTTCAAAACAAAAATGCACGGACTAAAGAATTAACTGCTTATTTTGACAAGATGATTAACACTCTTAAACCCAAGGGCGATTATGATTTTGCAGACAAGATGGGGATGCAGATTACTCTTTCCCATATTCTCCTAGGTTTGTATCGGGAATCAGCCAAGGTAACCTTATCTAATAACCCTTCTGCGTTAGATTATGCAAGGTCTATTAAGGTTAAAATTAAACGAATGTTGAAATACAATATTGGTTGCAACCTTAGAGACAGAGAGCAAGTTGAACCAGTAAAGCTCAACGTCATCTCTGAAGTATGTAGTGACCTAAATCTAAGCGTTGGTTACTGTAATCGGATTTATAAAAAATACTATGGGTCAAGTCCTGGTTACTATATCAATCAGTTGAAATTAACCTATGCTAAGCGCTTATTGACGAAGCCACAATTGAATATTGAACGTGTCTCGTTTATTTTGGGGTATAAGAATCCGCAGAATTTTAGTCGCTTTTTTAGAAAATATGTAGGGACGAGTCCTAAAAAATACCGTTCCTTAAATGTTAATCAAACCTGGGATAAAAAATTATATGAGGCAAACTTTACTAACCTGATTTAGTCCGCCGTTCTGATAATTTTAATAGCAAAAGCCACCTAGCTTGAGGATGAGCTAGGTGGCTTTTAAGGTTGTTGGTTGAAATACCAAGAAGAGAGTATCTGAAAATAGGTGATTAAGAGGAGTACAGTTCGTAAATGGAGCGATACGCAATCAACAGATACTCTCTGGCAGTTTTAAGACGTGCTTGGGTCACTACTATTTAACAAGCGGCCGCAACTGTAAGTTGCTTCTAGGTTTAACTCACGGTCTAAGATGTTAATGTCAGCATCTTTTCCGGCCTTTAGTTCCCCCTTAGATTCAAGGTTGAATTCCTGTGCCTGGTTATACGAGGTCATCTTGACCGCATCGCTAATGCTACAACTAGTAAAGTTGATAATGTTCTTAAACGCTAAATCATACTCGAGGACGGAACCGGCTAAGTGGCCGTTTTCAAGGCGGGCCTGGTGATCCTTGACAATCACCTTTTGACCGCCTAGTTCAGAGACACCCTCTGGCATCCCCTTGGCCCGCAGCGAATCGGTAATTAACTCGATCTTGTCGGCCCCCTTGAGCCGGTAAGCCAAGTCAATCATGTCCGGAGCTACGTGGTAACCATCGGCAATGATTTCGGTGTAGAACTTCTTTTCTAGCAGTGTCTCCCCCGTAACACCCGGTTCGCGGTGGTGCATACCACGTTGCGCGTTGTAAAGGTGAGTGATGTGGGGTGCCTTGGACTGCTCCAGCTGCGCTTGCTTAGCACTGGAGTGACCAACCGAAAGGACAATCTGGTGAGCTTGGCAATAGCTTTCTACGTCAGCGGCCCCGCTTTGTTCTGGAGCATACGTAATGACCTTGATCAGTCCCCCGGAGAGCTCATTCCATTCCTTTAACAGCCCGGCGTCGGGATTGGTAATGTATTGTTCTGGCTGTGCGCCCTTGTACTCGGCTGAAATGAAGGGGCCTTCCAGATGAATTCCCTGCATGACCGGGTTTTCCTGGGCCACCACCTTTAGCACTTTCATTGCCTGACTAATGTTGCTTGCAGACTGGGTAACCGTGTTGGGAAAGATAGACGTGATTCCTTCGTTCTTAGCTTCCTGACAGATCATTTCATTGACCTTCACGGAATCATCGTCCATTGAGTCAATCCCGTAGCCGCCGTGAGTATGAACGTCGATAAAGCCAGGAACGACTATCTTGTCACTACCATCGACAACGTTTTCGTCTGCTTCTTGGGGCGTGTACTCGTCCATTGGCCCGACGCCAAGAACCTTCTTGTCGAAGCGGATGTAACCATTCTGGACTACGCCATCGCCAACATAAATATCAGCATTTTTAATTACTGTTTGCATTCTGGTCACCTTACAGTCTTTAAGCCGCTAGCAGCTTCTTCGTCAACAATCACAGTTACGTTGGAGTGGTTCCGTAGAATACTTGCGGGTAACTCTTCGTTGACCGGACCGTTGATCATCTTGTCAATCGCGTCCGCCTTGTTTTGACCGTACGCAATCAGCAAGATGTGCTTGGCCTTGCAAATTGATTTGAGACCCATGGTCAATGCTTCCTTCGGCACGTCGTTAATGTCGCTGAAGAACCGGGAGTTGGCATTGATTGTCGACTCGGTTAAGGCGACCTTGTGAGTAAGGCTGTCGAAGGAGGTACCTGGTTCGTTAAAACCAATGTGGCCGTTTTGACCAATCCCTAAAATTTGTAAGTCAACGGTATTTTCGTCAATCAGGTGGTTGTACCGACTAATCTCTTCTTCAATGTCTTTAGCCATACCATTAGGAATGAAAGAGTGTGCAAAAGGCTTTGCAGCAAACAAATTTTGGTGCATGAAGTAGGCATAACTCTGCGGATTAGAAGCTGAAATTCCAACGTATTCATCCAGGTTGATTGAAGTACAATCACTAAAATCCATGTCACTATTGCATAATTCTTGGTATGTCGAAAGCGGGGTGCTTCCCGTAGCCAGACCAAAGACCTTTGCACCATTCTGCAATTCTTGGCTGAAAATTTGGGAGGCCGTTTTACCGCCTTCACTTGCATTTGCAACAACAATAATACGCATTATTATAGTTTCCTTTCAAAACGGTAATTTCATTACAGCTGTTTTTTACTAGCTTCTTTAATTCGTAAAACTTCTTCAACTGTTTTATTCATGTTTTTAAGATAAGTAGGGTGTTCCAAGAGGATTTCCGTAAGAAGGTCAATAATGTAATTAATCGTAAATTGAGAATTCATAAAATTATAATTAGGAGACGTTTCGGTATTCTTGATCAAGAGAATGTTATTGCTTCGCTTGGCTAAAACACTATTGCTAAAGGCCGTGATGGAAGTGATAACGATGCCTCTTTCGCGACACTTTTGGACGGCTTCACAAATTTCAATTGTGTTGCCATAAACGGAAAGGGCCAGGATAGTATCCTTCGGCGAAATAATTGTATCAATGATACTCATCATGCTGCTATCACAAATAGCACACGAATTGATTCCCATCCGCATGAGTCGCTGGTTTAATTCCTGGGCATTATAACCAGAACTACCAACGCCCCAAATATAGACCTTGTTAGCCTTCCTAATAATTCTTGTTACTTTTTTCAATTGATTAAGCGAAATTAAGGACTTGGTTTCTTCTAAACTTTGTTTGTAGTAGGTGATAACCTCATCCAAAATTGAACTTTCGGATATCCTTTTGGCCTGGATAAGGTTTGAAGTCGTCAGGTAGGATTTAAAGTCGGCAAAATCTACACAACCAACGTGTTTGGCAAAGCGTGAAATGGTGGCTGTGCCAACCTTAGCTTTCTTTGCCAATTCCAAAATGGTCATTGTTTGCACCTTTTCGGGATCACTCAAAACGACCCGCGCGATTTTCTTTTCTTGCCGCGTGAGGTCTACAGAAATGAGTTTAATGGACTTTAAAAATTCCTCTGACATTCCAATCCATCCTTTGGCTAATCGAGCACGTCAATAAAGGTCCGTGCAATTTGCAACGGTCGGGTGATTGCTCCGCCGACAACGACCGTATGGCAGCCTAATTCAAGACACTAACTTTGCCGGTGTATCGATCTTACCTTCAGCAACCACTGGAGCCTTTACTAGGTCAATAACTTCCTTTAGGTATTCAAAGTCGTTGTCAGCAACATTTAGGCCCTCGGTAGCTGGAGTGTAGCCATGCATTGTTGTTCCAATCATATCAAAACCGAGCTCATTAGCAATCTCTACGCTCTCAAGACGGTCAGTATCTGCCATTAATAACGTATCCGGGAATTCAGCCCGCATCTGTTTAACAATGTCCGCTAATTCTTCATGGTGTGGGCGTGGCCGACCGGTAACATCACAGGCAACAACCTGACAACCGGTACTAGCAACAGCCCGCATTTCCTTCATGGTTGGTGTGATGAAGACTTCGGAATCATCATAGTCAACCTTCGCAATCCCAATAATTGGAAGCGCGGTTTCGCCTTGAATAGCCTGAATGTCCACTACCGAATTAGCGCGAAGACCTGCTGCTCCCGCCATGGAAGCCGCACGGGCCATCCGTGACATGATAAAAGAACTGTGTAAGTGTTCTCCCGGGAGTGCCTGGCAAGAAATAATCAGTTTCTTTTTAGTCTGCGGCGAATTGTCAAACTAAGTGCAACGGTTTATCAAAAAATACTTCATATGGGGTTTCATAATTTAACACTTTGCGCGGACGTTAATTTAACTGCTTTTGGCAGTGTTCAACGTCCTGTTCTGTATAATTATCAATATCTGTTCGCTTGGGAAAATATTCCCGGATTAATCCATTTGTATTCTCATTTGTTCCACGCTGTTCAGGGGAATATGGATCGGGCCAATAGACAGTAACACCTAATCTTTCGCTGATTTCATCAAGATGAAGAAATTCGGTCCCATGATCTGGTGTAATAGAATGAACAAATTCTTTAGGAATGGCCCCTAACAGTTCAACTAAGCCTTTATTTATCTCCTGCGAGTCCTTTCGCGCAACCTTTTTGATAAGAGTAAGCCGACTAAGCCGATCGACAACCGTTAAAAGGATGGAATGACCCGTTCGCCCAATCACAGTATCGATTTCCCAGTCACCAATACGTTGACGCTGGTTGATAAAACCAGGGCGCTCATGAATTGAGATGTAGTCCGTCTGTACTTCTCGATGTCGTCTAGTATTCTTTGAATGCCGCGGCCGATGTTTATGTCTGAGATGGCGCTGAATACCGGTATCGCCATGTGAGGAGTACTTCTCACCTAAATTGTGTTGATAGATATGACGGTAGATTGTGTTGTAGCTAACACACCATTGATGTTCCTTATTAAAGCGAGCGGTAATCTGCTCTGGTGACCAGTGCAGATCTAAGATGTAATGAACAATTTGACGGCGTAGTTGTGGATGGCTGTCTAATAGCCGCTTCTTGTGACAATTCTTTCGCTTTTGATGATAGTCATTTTCTGCTTTACTTGGGGAATAATGACCTGCACAACGTTTTAATTCTCGTGAAATAGTGCTTGGATTTCGCCCTAGCCGTAACGCAACAGCCCGGATAGATAACCCCTTAGCTTGTAAAAACATAAACATTTCACGTTCTTTTATAGTAAGATGTTTATAGCTCATACCGGATACCTCGAATTGTTTGATTTGGTCGTTAAACATATTCTACCCGGTATGGGTTTATTTTTTTACTTTGTGTTGCATTTCAATTGTAAATTCGCCGCATTAAAAAAATAAGAGGCTGAGTTAATTTCCAGCCTCTTTATAGTGTCGTTAGTTTTCCTTATTCGTGTTCGCCTGCCGCTCCCTTCTCGTCAGCAGGAAGAGGATGGCCGGCAGAATGATGAAGCCGAAAGCCATGCCGAAGATGGCGTACCAGTTGGCAACCATGTGACCGCCCTGGTGAATACTGAATTCGCTGACCCAGTCGTAGCGGGACAGGAGGACGATGGTGACAAGCACTGCCAGCACCGGCATTACCACGTCGGTGAAGGGGTTCTTCTTCGCCGGCAGGATGGCTTCCCGGTTCTTGCCCCGGTAGAAGCGGATCACACCCAGCGGGATCACGATAAATTCAAAGAATCGCACTGTGGCGCTGATGACGATAATGGTCGGCAGACTGTACTGGAAGGCCATCGGGATTCCCACCGCCAACAGGAGGGTAATCGCAAAGGAAACCAGCGGGAAGTTGAGCTTGGTCCGCCGGGCAATGAACTGGGGAACCTGGTTTTCGTTCGCCATGGCCTCCAGCACCCGGGGAGTGTGGAACGATGCCGCCACGTTGATGCCAAACATCGAAATGATAGCACCGACCAGGATGACGTCTTGGAGGAACTGGTTGTGGAAAATAGCGACGAGGGCAACGACCTGCTTGGTTTTAACCAGGGCGACCGGGTTGACCATCATGGCAATCGCAATCGTCCCGATGTAGATAATGGCAATGATGAGGATGGCTAGTGGGATCGCCCGCGGTAAGTTCTTTTCCGGTTCCTGCATGTCTTCGGACCCAGTGGCAACCGCCTCAAAGCCGGTAAAGGCGTAGAAGGCCGAAATCACCGCCATAACGAAGCCGGAGGTGGTGAAGGCCGGAATGAGGGGCTTCCCGCCGGTGGTCAGCTGGTCTAATTCGGCGAAGTGGTTGTCTCCCGTCTCGAGGAGGACCACGGTCCCCGCGATGATCAGCAGGATGAGCGCGCCGAGCTTGCCGATTGTTGACAGGTCATTAATGATCGTGAAGACCCGGCGGCCGAGCAAGTTGACTACCATAATAATCAGCATGAGGACGACGAAGCCGAGGGTGATGTTACCAAAGGACTGATTCCAGCCGAAGATGGAGTAGGTTGACCGGATTACCCCAACGGCCATCACGCCCCAGGCGACGGAGGCGGAGAAAAACCGGACGACCCCCATGTAGAAGCCCATGTTTTCCCCATAGGCTGCCTTGGCGTAGGAGTAAGCCGCTCCACTCTTGTTGACGTACTTGGCCGCGGCCGCGAAGGTAATTGCCAGGGTGGCAGCAAAGAGCGCCGCCAGGAAGTAGGCCAGGGGAGCCTTGCTGCCGACCATCGAGACGACGGAGCCGGGGGTCAGAAAAATCCCGGAGCCGATGATAGAGTTGATAGCTAAGAGGACGATTGACCAGAAGCCCAGTTTAGTTTTTGTCATTTAGAATCCTTCTTTCTTTGCCCGACGGATGAGGTCGGTAAATAAGTTATTCATCGCTTGAACACTGCGGTGGAGCATTTCGGGATGCCACTGGACGCCGATGACGGAAGCGTCCGCGTTTTCAAAGGCCTCAATGACACCATCGAGCGCCTTGGCGTCCGCCGTTAAGCCCTGACCGAGGTCCTTAATCAACTGGTGGTGGAAACTGTTAACGTGAATTGTCTGACTGTCAAAGAGCGCTGCTAGGTGACTGCCCTGGCGCAGGTTAATAGTTTGTGTCGGCAGGTTGGGGGTGTGGCCCTGGTTGTGTTTGAGGGTCGGTGCTTCCCGGTAACTAATGTCCTGGTAGAGGGAGCCACCGTGGGCGACGTTGATCAGCTGAGCACCGCGGCAGATTCCAAGGACCGGGATATGATTCTGTTCAGCTTGCCGAAGCAGGCGCATGTCAAAGCGGTCCCGGGCCGGCCAAATCATGCCGATTTTTTGCTGGGACTCTTCACCGTAGTTCCAAGGAGTGACGTCATGACCACCCGAAAGAATCAGGGCGTCGAGCTGGGCTACCTGAGCCACCGTCACGTCTTCGTTATCATTAAAGGGAATAATGTAAGGAATCCCGCCGTTTTGGATGACTGAGTCAACGTAATCCTCGTTGACGTAGCTCCGGTAGTAGCCCGGTAGCGCCCCGCCGTTATTAATAATCCGCGAGCCGGATATGCCAATGATTGGTTTGTGCATGAACATTCTCCTCCGTTAAATAGTCGGCCCTTATTATAACAACTAACTATTTACAAGCAAAATTTTTATTTTGACTATCAAATCAGAGGACATTTTGCTGGCCGGTAATGCACATTGGGAGGAGGGGACAGTCACTGCAGCGGGGGGTGCGGGCCATACAACGGTAGCGGCCCCAGAAAATCATCGAGTGGTGAGCGTCGAGCCACTTGTCTTCCGGCACGGCTGCCATCAATTTCTTTTCAATTGCCAGGAGTGAAGCCTTAGGCGGGACCATTGCTAACCGGCGCGCGACCCGGCTGACGTGGGTGTCGACTGGAAAGGCGGGGATGGTGAAGCATTCCGCGAGGACGACGTCGGCCACCTTCCGCCCAACACCGGGCAGGGAGGTCAGCTCTTTGAGGGTCTTGGGGACCACCCCATTAAAGTCGGTGACCAGTTTGCGGGCACAGTTGACCAGGTACTTGGCCTTGTTGTGGTAAAGGCCGAGCCGCTTGATGTAGGGTTCAACGTCTTCCGGCTCCGCGGCCGCCAGGTCCTTGGGCAGGGGGAAACGTTCAAAGAGGGCGGGAGTCAGCTGGTTGACGGACTGGTCGGTTGACTGGGCGCTGAGAATGACTGCTAGCAGGAAATGGAAGTGGGTGTCGGCAGTGAGGGTCGTGCCCGCGTCAGGATATTCCCGGCGCATGACCTGAATCGCTTGGTAAATTTCGGCATTGCTTAACATATTGATCACCTCAGAATGAAAAATCCTAGTCCTAGTGTACTCCTCTTATCTAATGATTAGAATAAGCGGGGGACTTAATAAAATTAAGTTGGAGGAGAAAATGATAAGAAAGGGCTTCCATTGCAAATTAACATTTGACCAATTGATAAACGGTTGGTAGAATAAATTAAAGTTTTCTTACGATTCTAATGGTTATCTAATTAAAGGGAGGAAAAAGTATGAGTTTTTGGAAAACAATCACCCGAAAAGAAGACCCACGCGTGTATGAAAATAAGGACGGCCACCTGGTGCGGTCTTTAAAGGTGCGGGACTTCTTAGCACTCGGGGTCGGAACGATTGTGTCCGCGTCCATCTTTACCCTTCCTGGTGAAGTGGCGGCGATGCATACCGGACCGGCGGTTGCCATCTCCTTCGTCGTGGCGGCGGTCGTGGCTGGCCTGGTGGCCTTTGCCTACGCTGAAATGGCGGCAGCGATGCCGTTTGCCGGGTCTGCCTATTCTTGGATCAACGTGGTTTTCGGTGAATTCTTTGGCTGGATTGCCGGTTGGGCCCTGCTGGCGGAGTACTTTATCGCCCTGGCCTTTGTCGGTGCCGGGCTGTCGGCCAACCTGCGGGCGCTCTTAGCTCCGGCGGGAATCAAGCTGCCGGCTGCCTTGTCCAACGCCTTTGGTACTGAGGGCGGGGTCGTCGATATTATCTCCGTGGTCGTGATTGCCATCGTGGCGATTTTGATTGCCAATGGGGCGTCGAAAGCGGCCCGGGTGGAAAACCTGCTGGTGGTCTTGAAGGTCTTCGCAATCCTGCTGTTTGTCGTTGTCGGCCTGACCGCTATCAAGTCCAGCAACTACGTCCCGTTTATTCCGAAATACCACGAAACTGCTAATGGTGCGTTCGGGGGCTGGCAGGGAATCTACGCCGGGGTCTCAATGATCTTCCTGTCCTACATCGGTTTTGACTCGATTGCGGCCAACTCGGCGGAGGCCATTAATCCGCAAAAGACGATGCCGCGGGGGATTCTTGGTTCCCTGTTGGTTGCTGTGGTCCTCTTCGTTTCGGTGGCGATGGTCCTGATGGGGGTCCTTCCTTATACTAAGTACGCTAATAGTGCGGAACCGGTTGGGTTGGCACTGCGGGCGGCTGGTCACGGTGGCGTGGCTGTTGTTGTTCAGTCGATCGCGGTTGTCGGGATGTTCACCGCCCTGATTGGGATGAGTTTAGCCGGGTCCCGGTTGATTTACTCATTCGGTCGTGACGGAATGTTGCCGAAGTGGCTGGGGAAGGTTGACAAGGATGGTCGACCGAACCGGGCACTGTGGACGCTGACGATTGTGGCGATTGTAATTGCGGCCTTCTTCCCATTTGCCTTCCTGTCCCAGTTAGTTTCTGCGGGGACGCTGATTGCCTTCATGTTCGTTTCGCTGGGAATCTATGCTCTGCGTAAGCGTGAAGGAAAGGACATTGCGGACCCATCATTCAAGATGCCGTTCTATCCGGTCATGCCGGCACTGGCCTTCTTGGCTTCCCTGCTGGTGTTCATGGGGTTAGACTACCAAGCAAAGCTCTACGCGGGAATTTGGTTCGTCCTTGGCCTGGTCATCTACTTTACTTACGGGATCCGCCACTCCTTCCTAGCCAAAAAGAAAGATAAATAATTGCTTAAAAGCCAGCTCGGATGGAGCTGGCTTTTATAGTGTTGCCGGTTGTTGTGCAGATCAATCTCAGTTATAATTTAAGTGCCGTCTTAGCTCAGATAGGTAGAGCACATCCATGGTAAGGGTGGTACGGCAGTTCAACTCTGCCAGACGGCTCTTAATTATTCGGTCAAACGTTGGTATATCGGCGTTTGGCTTTTTCTTTTGCATGATTTTCGCTGGGTAATAAACGCAACTTGCCACAGGGATGCGACATGGCAATTTTCACGTGTTGCAGATTTGAATCGCTGGAAGTCTAAATAAAATCCCACAGTAAGTTTTTCAGGTTTGCTGTGGGATTTCTTTTTAAGGAAAGCTATTTACCGGCCGCAGAATATTATCTCTGTTACAATGAAAGTTAACCGGGCGTGGCGCTAGTCTGTCTAAGCTCGCTAATGCTAATTTAACGGGCTTTTATACGGCAGCCACCCACCTAACATAAAATGCTGTTGAAAGGAGCGAGCTTGATGAAAGAAATTTTTACTGACCAGGAAAAGGTTCAAATTTTAGCCGACCTGGTTGCCATTAAATCGGTCAATGACCATGAACTGCAGGTTGCCAAATACTTGCAGCGCTTATTTGCTAAGTATGGGATAACGGCCAAGTTGCTACCGCTTGCTGCTAACCGGGCAGACCTGGTTGCGGAAATTGGAAGCGGGGCCCCAGTCCTGGGCGTGTCCGGTCACATGGACGTGGTGACCGCTGGCGAGTTGACCCAGTGGCATAGTGACCCGTTTACGCTCAAGGAACGGGATGGTCACCTTTACGGCCGCGGGGCAACAGATATGAAGTCGGGGCTAACGGCATTAGTGATTGCGATGATTACCATCCAGCAAAATCACCTGCTGAAGCGGGGGACCATCCGCTTGATGGCGACCGCGGGTGAAGAAGTTGGCGAGCAGGGTTCCCGCTATCTAAAGGACCAGGGCTACATGGATGATGTTGCGGCCCTGCTGATTGCCGAACCGACAGGCTACCGGATTGCAACGGCGCACAAGGGCTCGATGGACATCGAACTAACTTCGCATGGCATCGCGGCCCATAGCTCAATGCCGGAGCAGGGGTATAATGCCATCGACCCGTTGATGAAGCTGCTCGTCCAGGCTAACCAAACTTTCCGGAACACCGATAAGGTTAACACCGAGCTGGGCCGCCTGACCTTTAATACCACCGTCTTTAACGGTGGCGACCAGGTTAATTCCATTCCGGCTCAAGCAAGCGCTAAGGTCAACGTGCGTACGATCCCGGAATTCAATAATGACCTCGTAGCGGGCCGCTTGGAGAAAATGGTGGCTGTTGCTAACCGGGCGGGAGCAAAACTCAAGCTGGATATTTACATGTCCCAGCCGTCAATTCAGACAACCGGTGATTCGCGTTTTGTCCACCTGGCCCAACAAATTGGTAGTCAGTATGCCGGTCAAGCTGTGCCGACCTTTGCCCTCAACCCGGTAACGGACGCTTCTAACCTGGTAGTTGACAAGGGTCCCCAGTTTCCACTAGCGGTATTTGGGCCGGGCAATGACACGCCCCACCAAGTCAACGAGTACGCTGACCGCCAAATGTACCTGAACTTTATCAACTTGTACACTAAACTGTTTACTACTTACTTGGATTTCTCGGCTCAAGGCTAGGCTGGCTGTTTTTTCAGGCAAGGCAAATCAGTTGGGGAATCAGCTTGCTCGCCGTATTATAGTAATAGCTTATAAGGAGGCGGGCTTCTATGAAAAATTACGATTATATCATCCTGGGGACGGGCCCCGCGGGGTACAAACTGACCCAATTACTTGCTAAGACCGGGAAGTCGCTCTTAGCAGTCGAGGGTGGCCTATTTGGTGGTACCTGTCCCAACGTCGGCTGTGAACCAAAGATTTTCTTATCTGGCGCCGTTCATACAGCGTTGGCAAGCCAGCAACTTGTGGGTCGTGGAATTGCTCAGCCAGCACAGGTGGATTGGGACCAACTAATGACAGTTAAGAAGGCGCGCTTTGACTCCTGGCCAGCTGAGACGAAGGCGATTTACGAAAAAATGTGTGACGTGGCGGTCGGCTACGGGGAATTCGTGGACGCCCACACCATCCAGGTCAACGGCCACCAGTATCATGGTACCCACATTATTATTGCAACGGGCCACCGTCCGCATAGGTTGGACATTCCCGGTAAGGAATACCTTCATGATAGTACGGACGTCCTTTCATTGTCCCACCGGCCAGACCATGCCGTCTTCATCGGTGGTGGTTATGTTGCCATCGAGCTGGCTACTTTCCTAGCCGCGGCGGGGACCAAAGTTGACCTCCTCATTCGGTCCGACCGGATTCTGCGGGGCTTTTACGGCAAGTATGTCCAGGAGATGGTTGACCAGCTGACGGCCCGGGGGCTTACATTTCACTTCCAAACGACGGCTAGCGCGGTTGCCAAGACTGGCGAGCGGGTTACCGTCACCACTAACCACGGCGAACAGTTAACCACTGATTACGTGGTCGACGCCAGCGGCCGGGTACCAAATGTCGAAAAGCTACAGCTGGCGGCTGCCGGAATCAAGTATTCCCGGCGCGGGATTGATGTCGACGACCACCTGCAGACGAGCGTGGCGGGAGTTTATGCAATTGGTGATATTACCAGCCAACCCGTGCCAAAACTGACTACGGTCGCGGAGCTGGAAGCCGATTACCTGTACCGCCAGCTAGTAAAGGGCGACCAGGAGCCGCTCCGTTACCCGACAATTGGAACCGCGGCCTTTGCCTTTCCAGAAATTGCCCAGGCTGGTGTGAATCCGGAAGAAGCAGCGGATGATTCCCGTTATCAGGTGGTGGAACATGACTTGTCGTTCGGCAGTTTTTATGCCGGTTTGAATGAACAAGGTGCCAAGTTAACGGTGGTGTATGACCGGGACCAGCAACTGGTCGGCGCCAGCGAGATTGGCGCTACGGCAGCAGATGATATCAACAATTTAGTGCCAGTCATTGGCCTCCAACCAAGCAGCCGTGAGTGGCAACGGAAGGTACTGCCGGCTTATCCGGCCTTGGCGGATAAGGTTTTCGGATTATTGAAGCAATAGGGAATGGGACAGGTCATTCCAGCTCCGTCTTATCATTTTAAAAGTAGCTAAGAGGCTGGCGAGAAAACTTTGTTTTTTCACCAGCCTCTTGCTAGTTCTTATCTATTACAAAGATAAGGTGGTGGCGTAACCACAAGGCTATTTGCCCATGAACGCCAGCCAGCCTGGACCATGTCAACGAGCGTTTTAGGTTATATCCCTCATCGTTATGGCCGTTGCCCCAACCCACCTTCGAGGGTGAGGGTTTCACCCGTCATGTACTTAAAATCAGGGGACGCCAGCTGGACGCAGACCCGTCCGATTTCTTTTTCAGCATCACCGAAGTGACCGATTGGTGGAACGTGGACGTTGGCTTTGAAGGCGTCCGGGAAGGCTTCTTTGAATTGCTCCAACTTCGCGGTCCAAGCGAGCGGACAAACGACGTTCACGTTGACGTTATCCTTAGCCCATTCGGTGGCAGCGACCCGGCTCAAGCCCCGAATCCCTTCCTTTGCTGCCGCGTAAGCACTTTGCCCGTAGTTGCCGAAAAGCCCGGCACCAGAGGCAAAGTTGATTACGGAACCCTGGCTTTCCTTGAGCAGCGGATAACAGGCCTGCATGTAGTAGAAGGCAGCGTAGAGGCCGGAATAAATGGCGAGGTCGAATTGGTCGCTGGTGTGGTCAGCCAGGGTGACGCCGGAAGCCGAAGCCTGAGCATTGTTAATCAAGACATCCAGCTGACCAAATTCCTGTTTAATTTGGTCGACAACGTTTTGGACGACGGCCCGGTTATCGGCCTGGCGGTTAATGTCCGCTTGGATGGTGAGGACCTGAATGCCATATTGCTCTTCGAGTTCCTCCTTTGCCGCGGCTAGTTTGCTGGTATTACGCCCGGTAATTACCAGGTTCGCCCCTTCTTTGGCATAGGCAGTTGCAATCCCGTAACCGATTGAACCGCTTTTCCCGTTAGCGAGAACGGCGCGGCCCGCCCCGGTAATTAAAGCGACTTTTCCTTTTAAGAAGCTCATGTAAATCCCTCCTGCTAATTATTAATTCTTCAATAATGTTATTTTAGCATTTACGGAGACAAAGGTGGTAATTAACACTGCTGGTTTAATATTAAATTAATATGGGAGGAGATGGGAAATAGCGACAGTATTAAAATTACGTTGACTTTAAATTAAAATAAGATTAGAATCCTCTTAACATTAACAAGGAGGTCCTCTTCAATGGCATTAAAGTATACGGTTCTAGGTGCTGGCGCGATGGGCCTGCGTTTTGGGGTCTTATTACAGGAACTGGCTCACGCGCAGGTCGACTTTGTGGATAACTGGCAGCCGCAGGTGGATACGATCAAGCAGCAGGGCGGTGTTTACGTTTCCCGGGATCACGAGGGACGGCACCTGGTTCCCGTCAATATCTATTCCCCCGAAGAATACGCGGGTGATCCGGACGTTTTTATCGTTTTTGCTAAGCAGATGACGTTGCAGGACCTGCTGGAGCGGAGTGCCCACTTCTTCCATCCCGACCACCAGTACGTCTTCTCGGGGATGAACGGGATGGGACACATTGAAAAAATCAACCAGTACTTCCCTCAGGAACGCGTAGTAGCGGGGACCTGCTTGATCGGGACCGTTTTGAATAAGGCGGGGGACGTGGACTTTATCGGTAAGTCCGGCGCCGGTTCAATTAACATGGCGGCCCAGACAGGGGTTGCCGATGACCGGGTCAAGGAAATCGTGGCCGACTTTACCGCGGCAAACATCAATCCTCACTTAACCGATAACTTCTACGGGACGTTACTGACGAAAGTCGTCTTTAACTCCGTCATCAACACCATCTGTACTCTGTTTGAAATTCAAATGGGCCAGTTCATCGACTACGATGGCGCGGAAAAACTAGGAAAGCAGCTAATCAATGAAGCCTTTGACGTGGTTGAACGGGCCGGGATTCAGCTGCTCAGCACCCGGGAAGAGGAGTGGCAGACCATCAAGTACGTCAGCGAGGTCACGAACCCCCTCCACTATCCATCGATGTACCAGGATATGAGCAAGAATCGGCCGACCGAGGTCGACTATATTAACGGTTACATTTATGATTTGGGGAAGAAGTATAACTATGAGGCGACGACCCATGACTTCTTGCGTAACCTGGTTCACCTAGCAGAAAACACCCGTAAATTTAGAAACTGACAAAACAAGGCTCCAGTGCCCGGTCAAGCCGAACTCTGGAGCCTTGTTTACGTTGCAATTTAATTAGTTTTCAAACACCATTTCTTCACGCAGTCCATCATAAATTGACGTCCGCGCCCCGAGCAGCATACTGGTGTAGTAGGCAACGAAGGTTAGCAGGACCATCGGAAAAATCTGACTGATACTGCCAACCATTTCGGTGACGAGCAGGATGGCGGAAAATGGCGCCCCTTCCGCCGCGCCAAAGCAGGCTGCCATTCCAATAGCGACCATGTTCAAGCAGCAGGAGGCGGGCAGGACCCCGGCGTGAATCATTAACACGCCGGCCAGGGCGCCAAGAATGCTGCCCAAGACAAAGATCGGCATGAAAATCCCGCTGGGGACGATGGAGCCGTAAGCAATCATGGTTCCCGCAAAGCGCAGCACCAGGAAGATTCCCAGCAGCCCGGCGATGGAAAGCCAGTTTCCCCGACTGAACATTTGCGTGACGTACATGATCAAGTCATGACTACCGCCGAGGAGGTGAGGGTTCCACAAGCCAACCGGAATTACCAGCATAAGTGGTGCTTATCCAAGAGGATGGCCTTGATCTGGGGAACACCGGAGCCGACAAGATCTAGCGGGTCGACTTTGATGATTTGCCCGATCAGAAAGACAATCATGAGACTGCCGAGGACGTAGGGGATTAACCACACGGTGTGGCAACCCGGCTGCTTGGAGGCAGGGGGCTGCGAGTTTAATCTTCCCGGTAGGGGTGGTGAGTCTTTGAAAATGGGGCTGCTTGGGCTTGGATAAAAAAGCAAGCGCTTGCCGTGTGCCTGGACGGAGAATGATCAGCTTTAATGTTAAAGAGTTTGCACTGGTCACAAGGCCTCCATTTCCCCATTATTTATTATAACGTTAATTATCAAGAGTGTCGCCGTTAATTCGGAATCCAAGGTATGATATGATAGGACATGGTAATTTCAATACACAAGTGGAGGATTAGATATGGAGTTTATTGCCACCCTAGCAGGGTTGCTGTTGCTAACCCAAATTGTGGCGCACTACTGCCGGCGGATCGAGATTCCCGAGGTAATTGGGCAGATTATCGTAGGGATTCTCGTTGGCCCGGCGGTACTCAATTGGGTGCACCTGAATGCCATGATGAATGAGTTTCAGGAAATTGGGGTAATTATTTTAATGTTTATTGCGGGGCTCGAAAGTGACCTGTCCCAGCTGCGGAAGTATCTCAAACCGGCCTTCTTCGTGGCGGCGGCCGGAGCGTTGATCCCGGTCTTGGTTATGGCCCCGGCCAGCTATTTCTTTGGTTTTACCAAAACGGAGTCGGTCTTTATCGGGGTCATCTTCGCGGCCACGTCCGTCAGCATTTCCGTGGCGGTCCTGCGGGAGTTTAACCAGTTGAGCAGCCGGGAGGGGGCGACCATCCTTGGTGCTGCGGTAGCGGATGACATTATCGGCGTGATGATGCTGTCGATCATGATCAGTGTTATTAACAGCGAGGGTGGCAATGCCCACAGTAGTCTGCCCCTCTGGCTGGCACTGTGCCTGCAAGTCCTGTTCTTTGGGGGCACCTACCTCCTGGTTCGCTGGTTGGCACCATACCTGATGCGGGTTAGTGAACATATGCTGACCGAGGCGGCCCCGTCTGTCATGGCGATGATTATTTGTCTGGGGATGGCCGCAATTGCCCATTACGTCGGCCTGAGTGGGGCGGTCGGCTCCTTCTTTGCCGGAATTGCGGTCGCTAATACCCACCGGAAAGAAACAATTGACCGGAGCTTTGAACCGATCGGTTACGCCCTGTTCATTCCTCTGTTCTTCGTCAGCGTTGGTTTGAACATGCGCTTTGACAATATTGAGCGGTCACTGCTATTCGTGATTGTGATGACTGTTTTGGCCTGTCTGACGAAGCTCGTCGGTTGTGGGGCCGGCGCCCGGCTGGCCGGCTTTAATATGACCAGTTCCTACGTTGTCGGCAGTGGGATGGTCGCCCGGGGAGAAATGGCCCTGATTACGGCCCAGATTGGTTATGAGGCCCACTTGCTGTCGTCGATGTACTATTCTGATGTCATCACCGTGATTATTCTGGCGACGGTCTTAGCACCATTTATTTTGAAGCATTCATTAAAAAAGCTACCCACGGCGCCAGCTGCGGATTAGTTTAGGGGTGAGGCGAAAACGCCGCCTCTTTTTTATTTATGCGAAACGTTATGGTTAGGGACAATAAAATGCTAAAATGGATAGTCATAAAAAATTAAGAAAAGAGGGGCTTGAATGGAAGCAGGAGAACAACGGGCGGAGCAAGCGCGGGTGGACCAGGTCGAGCGGGAGATCAAGCGCCAGGTCGCCACGGCTGAACAGGCGGTTGACGAAGCCCACCAGGAAACCCGGGCGGTAGAAAAGAATTATAGCGAAAACGCCTCGATTAACCGCTACGAAGTCGATGATATTGCCGAATCGCGGTCGGAGCTGGAACAGCAACGGCGGCTGGTCTCTCAAGCGGCGGAAAATGAAAACATCATCAAACACCAGTTGCGGACCCTGCAAAATCTTCAGGGGTCCCCATACTTTGGGCGGATCGACATCCTTGATCCAGGTGAAGACGAACCGGAACGCTTGTATATCGGGACTGCCTCCCTCATGAACAGCGACCGGACGGACTTTTTGATCTATGATTGGCGGGCGCCCATCTCCGGAGTTTACTATAACGGTACCCTGGGCAAGGTGCAGTACGAAACACCAGCTGGTACCCAGTCGACCGAGCTGGTTAAAAAGCGGCAGTTCACCATCAAAGACGGGCGGATCACTAACATGTTCGATACCAATGAAACGGTAGGGGACGAGCTCCTTCAGGCAGCGCTGGGAGCCCAAAATGACCAGTACATGCGCAACATCGTGGCAACGATTCAGCAGGAGCAGAATGACATTATCCGCAACACGAGCAGTGACCTCTTGCTGGTGCAAGGGGTGGCCGGTTCTGGGAAAACCTCGGCGATTTTACAGCGGATTGCCTACCTGCTTTACCACAGCCGGGCTGACCTGAACGCCGACCAAATCGTTTTATTCAGTCCCAACAACCTCTTTAGCCACTATATCTCAGAGGTCCTGCCGAGTCTGGGAGAGCGGAACATGCGGCAGGTAACGTTGGCGGGCTTTTTGCGGCGCCGCTTTGAGGGGCTGCAAGTAGAAACCCTCTTTGACCGCTATGAAGAGCGGCAAAGCGAAGCAACGGCTGCGCACGCGGCAGCTAACTTTCTCGAAAGTGCCACGGTGATGACGGCGGTGCGCCAGTACGTTCACCAGTTGCCGGTTGACCAGGTACAGTTTGCCAACCTGACTTTTAACAGCCAGGTCTTCTTCAGTGCGGACCACATTCGGGAGTTGTACCAGCGTTTGCCGGCCTCTTTGTCGGCAGCTGACCGGCTGGTCCAGCTGAAAAACAAGCTGATTCGTGAACTTCAGCACCGGGTTCGGGAGGAGGCCAAGAAGGATTGGGTTGCCAAAGCTCTTGACGAATTAGATGTTCAGCAGTTGCATAGCCTCTACGGTCAACGGTCTGTCGACGATTTCAAGGACGAAGAGGCCCAATATGCCTACCTGGCCCGTAAACTGGCGAAGCGCCGCCTGCGGGTAGTTGCGGATGCCATCTACAATAACTATTTCATCGACTTTTACAACCAGTATGAACGGTTCCTGCGGCAGGTGGACCTACCACAAACGATTAGCAACCGGGACTGGATTGGGGTGCTTACTGACTACCAAAATGAAATCGAGTACCACCGGATTAAGTTGATGCACACCGCGCCCTTATTGTACTTGCGGGATTTAATGACTGGCAGCGGTCAGAACCGCTCCTTCCAATACGTATTTATTGATGAAATGCAAGACTACCCCCTGGCAACCCTGGTCTACCTCCGCCACGCCTTTCCCCGGGCCAAGTTTACCGTGCTCGGCGACAGTGAGCAGGCCCTGTTTAAGCCTCTCCAGCTCCCTGGGGCCATGTTGAAGGAACTGCGGACGGTGCTGGATGCCAAGCACCCGCAGTTGATTTCTCTTAACCGCAGCTACCGGTCAACCGCGGAAATTACCGATTTTGCCAAGGCACTGCTGCCGGACGGCGAACAAATCGTTTCCTTTACTCGGCATGGTGAAAAGCCCCGTTTGCTGGTGCGGTATGACGAGGCCAGCTTTAATCAGGCCCTAGTGGAAACCATCATCCAACAGCGAGCGGACTACGAAACGGTCGCGGTCCTGACTAAGAACCGGGAGCAGGCCCAGGCAATCTACCGTTTCCTGCACCAGCGCCAACTGGGCGATTTGCACCTGCTAACCGCCCGGGATAGTGACCTGCCAGCGGGAATCCTGGTTTTACCGGTGTACCTCGCTAAGGGGCTGGAGTTCGACGCGGTCATCGCTGCAGATGTTTCCACCGCCAACCTGCAGAACGTGGATGCTGTCGGGATGGTTTACACGATGGCGACCCGGGCAATGCACCATTTGACTTTGTTGAGCAAAGGAGCGGTAACGCGAGCGATTAATTCTGCCGCAAGTCAGCAACTGGTGATCGAACATGAATTTACAGATAAATAATAAAACGCTTTCATGATAATGGGCGATATGTTACGCTATCATTAGTGACTTATAAGGAGATGTTCCCGATGGTAAAAGATGAATATACGTTAGTGTTAGTCAAACCAGATGGTGTTAAGACCCGCCATATTGGTGATATTATTACCCGAATCGAGCGGAAAGGCTACACGATTGAGGCACTTAAGATGATTATTCCAACCGAAGAAAAGCTGCGCCAGCACTATGCTGACAAGGTTGATAAGCCTTTCTTCCCAGAGCTGTTGGAATATATGACGGAAGGCCCAATCGTTGGGATTGTTGTTTCCGGGACTAATGTTATTCAAGCCATTCACAACATGGCGGGGGCAACTAACCCTGGTGAGGCTGAATGGGGAACGATCCGTGGTGACTACGGCCGGGAATGGCCGGATGGCAACCTGCGGAACATCATTCACACGTCAGATACGGTGGAGAGTGCTAACCATGAAATCGGCATCTGGTTCCCAGAATTTGACATTGAACAGGCGCGTAAGGCCCATTTGAGCGACTAACATCTAATAGTGAGATGGTAATAAAATAAAAGCGAATAACAAGGCCTCCAAAGCTCGGTAAAAGCGAGCTCTGAAGGCCTGTTTTCGCTTGCAGGAGCAGGAAAAGTCATAAAGGAGTGAGTGAATTGAATAAGAATACGCAGCGGTGGGCAGCTGCCTTGGTGATTGCGGCGCTGGTCGTGATCGGTGCCTTCGCCTGGTATAGCCAGCGGCGAACCAGTCGCTTTATTCAGTCGACGACGCCAACCCTCTTCTTTCATGGTGGCGGCTCCTCTTACCATGCCGAGGAACACATGGTTAACGCCGCTAAGAAGGCGGGGGTTACCAAAACGGTTCTCCGGGCCGACGTTAGCAAGAGCGGCCAGGTAACCCTGCACGGGACAATGCAGCGGCATGCCATTAACCCGATTGTTGAGGTTAACTACCAAAACAACCGCCAACTTGACTTTCAAAAACATGGAGAGTGGGCTGGAAACGTGGTCCGTGTCCTGCAGCAACGGTACGGGATTAAGAAGGTTAACATGGTAGGTCATTCCCTGGGAAATATTTCGATTATCTATTATGAGTTGCAAAACGGGCGAAATCCCCGGGTGCCCCAGTTGCAAAAGCAGGTTGATATTGCGGGGCACTTTGCGGGCTTAAACTTTGCTGGGCTTCCTGCCGCGATTCGCCAACCCCAAAGACTAAAGTTAGCCAAGGATGGCAAGCCCAATAAGATGAACGCAACTTACCGGGGAATGACTAAGGTCCGGCAGGTTTATCCGCAGGGCCAGGTTGCCGTACTGGATATTGTTGGTGATACTGGGCATGGCACTGATGGGACGGTTCCCAATGTGTCATCGCTTAGCCTCAAGTACCTGGTGGCTAGCCGGGCTAAATCATACCAAGTTAAGGTGTTCCACGGTAAGAACGCCCAGCACTCCAAGCTCCACAGCAATCCAGCCGTTGACCGGGCACTGATTAAGTTTCTTTAGGAAAAATAATAAAACCCGAATCGCCAGCGAGCAATCCGGGTTTTATTATTTAATATCTTGTCTGCCGGTAGGCGCTGGGACTAAAGCCGGTGTACCGTTTGAAGGCCTTGGAAAAGGTGAATTCATCATGGTAGCCAACCTCACCGGCAATTTGGCGGACCGGTTCGGTCGAACCCCGCAATCGCTGCCGGGCTTCTTCCATCCGTAACCGGATAAGGTAGTCTTGCGGGGAAATGGTCAGCCCCTTTTTAAAAATGGTGTAGAGGTAGCTGCGGGAGAGTCCCAGGTGGTCACAGAGACTGGCGACTGTGCACGTGCTATGCCGGTAGTTTTGCTCTAAATAACTTTGGGCCAGCTGGAGGTGCTTCTGGGCCTTGCTACCCGTCTGAGAAGATTTCCCGGGAAATTCCGTGACTAGCTGGTAAAACATTTGGTAGGTCAGCGCCTCGGTGAGAATGTCGTTTGCCAGGGAATTATCATGCTTGAGGGTCGTGTAGAGGAGTTTTAAGTAGTGGCTGAACTGACTATCCTGTACTTGGCGTAAGTAGCGTTGACTGCTGAGTTTCGACCCGTCGAGCATTGCTTTGATTTTGGCCCCGGCAAAGCCAATCCAGAGGTAGGTCCAGGGGTGTTCGCCGTCCGCCTGGTAAAAGCAGGGAACGTCTTTAGGCAGGAGGAAAACGTCCCCTTGCTTGAGACTAACGGCGGGGCGGTTAGCGGATGAAAAGGTACCTTGGCCGTCGAGAATGTAGTGCAGGACGTAATTGCTGCGGACGTTATTACCCCGGAAAAAGTAATTCGGCGGACAACTATCCTGGCCGATAAAGAGGATGTTGCTTTCCAGACGGTTGTTATCCAGATTCTTAAAATCATTATCCATAATAATTGCGGCCTCCTGTTAATATGATTTATAAAAATAACGAGGAAAATTGAATACACCAATAATGATGATTGGTACATGGCAAAATGTTCTTACAATCATTTTGCCATGAATGAGGCCAAATTGCTATGGATTGACCGTGGCTGTTTTAATATAATATTCACTGTAAGCGGATTCAAAAAACTGAATAAAAAGGGGTTATTCAAAATGAGTATCCACGTCAATGAGGAACAAAAACTATTTCACTTGCAAACGGCCAAGACCAGTTATATTTTCAAAATTCTGGAAAATGGGGACGCAGGTCAACTATACTATGGTCCCCGTATTCCGGTGAAGCGGGCTTATGAAAACCTGGCGAGCCGCGAAGAACATGATTGTACCAACACCCTGACTGTTGACCAGCCCGATTTCCAACTCGAACTGATCAAGCAGGAGTATGCGGGCCTCGGCAAGGGCGACTACCGCTACCCGGCCTACCAGATTACCTACCATGACGGTTCCCGGACGTCAGAATTCAAGTACGCTGGCTTCAAGATTACGAATGGCAAACAGCGACTAGCCGACCTGCCATCCAGCTTTGATGACCAGGGGGACGACGCCCAGACCCTAGACATCGAATTCCGGGATAGCTACGCCGACGTTATGCTGACCCTGCACTACACGGCTTTTGACAAGGAAGACGTGATTGTCCGGAGCGCTACCTTTACCAACCACGGCGACGCAATCGTCCTTAACCGGGCCCTGAGTGCTCAGCTAGACCTGCCGGACAGCAATTATGACATGGTGCAATTCGATGGGAGCTGGGCGCGGGAACGGCACCTAAGCCGGACACCATTACGCTCCGGCGTGCAGAGCATCAGCAGCTTGCGGACTGCTTCCAGCCACCAGCACAACCCGTTCTTTATGCTGGCTCGGCCGCACACCGACAACAACCAGGGTGGTGTCTTCGGCTTCAACTTTATTTACTCCGGCAACTTCATCGACTCCGTGGAAGTGGACCAGTTTGACACGACCCGGGTGCTGGTTGGAATCAACCCGGATGAATTCGGCTGGCACTTAGCGGACGGCGAAAGTTTCCAGACACCGGAAGCGGTCATGACATACACCAGCGCTGGTTTTAACCAACTGAGTCACCAACTGGCGGACTTCTACCAGGACCACCTGATCAACCCGCACTTTGCTCGCCAGGAGCGGCCAATCCTGATTAACAACTGGGAAGCCACTTTCATGGACTTCACTGAGGAGAAGCTGATGCCAATTGTCGACGAGGCACACAAGCTCGGCATTGAAATGTTCGTGTTGGATGACGGGTGGTTTGGTCACCGGGACGATGACAAGTCTAGTCTGGGTGACTGGTTCGTTGATGAGAAGAAGTTCGCCCACGGAATCGACGGCTTTGCCCAGAAGGTGCACGACCGGGGGATGAAGTTCGGCCTCTGGTTTGAACCGGAAATGATTTCAATTGATAGCAAGCTCTATGAGGACCATCCAGACTGGATGATTGCCACGCCGGGCCGGCAGAGTACGCCAGCACGGAACCAGTATGTCCTTGACATGACGCGGACCGAGGTAGTTGATTACCTGGTTGACCACATCAGCGCGATTATCAAGAAGACCCAGCTGGACTATATCAAGTGGGACATGAACCGGAACATTACCGAAATGTACGGGGCTCAGCTGCCAGCCGACCGGCAATTGGAGTTTGCCCACCGCTACATCCTTGGTGTTTACCAGCTCTACTCCCGGTTGACGCGGGCTTTCCCAAAGGTTCTCTTTGAATCCTGTGCCTCCGGTGGTGGCCGTTTTGACCTTGGTATGATGTACTACGCACCGCAAGCCTGGTGCAGTGACGATACTGATGCGGTGGAACGGATCAAAATCCAGGGCGGGACTTCTTATGGTTATCAGCAGTCGATGTGGGGCGCCCACGTTTCGGCCGTGCCGAATGACCAGGTGGGCCGCTTGACTTCCTTGGCCACCCGGGCCGCAGTAGCTTACTTCGGGGACTTTGGTTACGAACTGGATATCACGAAACTGCCGGCCGACCAGTTGGCGGAAATCAAAGACCAGGTGGCCTTTTACAAGCAATACCGGCGCCTCTTCCAGTTTGGGCGGTTTTACCGGCTGGAAAATCCGGACACGGTTAGCGATAACGTTTACGGTTGGGAAGTGGTCAATGACGACCGTACTATGGCGATCGCGGCCCGTTTCCAGATCCTCAATGGAGCCAACCCAGCCTATATCCGGGTTTACTTTGCCGGCTTGGATCCAGAAAAGCAGTACATGGTCAATGACAGCCAGGAGAAGTTCTCCGGTGCTGAGTTAATGACCGCCGGCTACTTTGTCCCGCGGATTATGGACCGGACGAAGCCAGAGAAGGACCCGTCCGACTTTAGCAGCCGCCTCTTCGTGGTCAAGGAAGCATAAGAAGCTGGTTTCACAAAGAAATTGAGAAAAATCAACGATGGGGCCCGCAAAGAAGACATTGCTGCTAGTATTTTCCAAGCTGTGGTCAACCAAACCATTTCCGGTCTGGCGGCAGGGCATAAGATCAGCGGGAATGTTGCCTTTCTGGGTGGCCCCCTCTACTTCATGGACCAGCTTCGCCAGCGCTTCATTAAAACCCTCCACCTGACGGACGAAGAAGTGATCTTCCCGGCAAGCCCGCAACTCTTCGTGGCCCAGGGGGCGGCCCTGTATGCGGCCGATCAGCCGGAGTTGACCCTGATCATCCTGCTGGACCGGCTGGAGAATGGCGACGCGTCCGCCTTGGCCCCGTCCCACTCGTTGGCGCCGCTCTTTGAAAATGAAGACCAACTGGCCGCCTTTCGCCAGCGGCACGCCCAAGACCGGGTCGAAGCCGGCAACCTGGCTGACTACCACGGGACGGCCTTTCTGGGGATTGACGCGGGGTCCACGACTACCAAAATCGTCCTGATGTCAGCCGACCACAAGCTGTTGTTTACCGAATATGATAACAACGACGGCGACCCCCTGGCGAAGGTCAAGCAGATGCTCAGCGATTTGCAGGAGAAGATGCCAGCAGACGTCCGGATTGGCAAAGCCTGCGTAACCGGCTACGGGGAGCACCTGATCAAAAACGCCCTCAATGTTGACCTAGGCGAAGTGGAGACGGTGGCCCACTACCAGGCGGCGCACTACTTCCAGCCGGACGTTGACTCTATCCTGGATATTGGTGGTCAGGATATGAAGGCGATGACGGTCAAGAACGGCGCCCTGGCGGACATCAAGCTGAATGAGGCCTGTTCATCCGGCTGTGGGTCCTTCCTGGAAACCTTCGCGACGGGCCTGAAGTACGACATCCGCGAATTCGCCCAGGCGGCTCTCCTGGCAAGGCACCCGGCTGACCTTGGCTCCCGTTGCACGGTCTTTATGAACTCGAAGGTCAAGCAGGTGTAAAAGGAGGGGGCCACGATTGGCGACATTTCCGCCGGCCTGTCCTTCTCCATTATCAAGAACGCCCTCTTTAAGGTCATTAAGATGCGGAGTGCCGACGAATTGGGTGACCACATTGTGTGCCAGGGTGGAACCTTCTACAACGATGCCGTCTTGCGGGCCTTCGAAAAGATTGCGGGCGTCAACGTGGTCCGGCCGAACATCGCTGGCCTGATGGGGGCGTACGGCGCGGCCCTGATTGCGGAAAAGAACTACCAGGCCGGTGACCGGACCAGCTTGCTGTCGGTAAAGGAAATGGCCAACCTGTCCTTTGACAAGGAGTACATGCATTGCGGCGGCTGTGCCAATAACTGTGAACTGACCCTGACGATCTTTAACGACGGGCGCAAGTTCGTGACGGGGAACCGGTGCGAACGGGGAGAAGCCCGGGCCCTACACCTGCACGGGCAGCACCCGCGGAATAACGGCAAGGTCAACCTGGTCGAGCGCAAGTACAAGGAGCTCTTTAAGTACCGCCCGCTCCGCGGCAAACCGGCCAAACACGGGACGATTGGCCTGCCCCGGGTCCTCAATATGTATGAAGACTACCCGCTGTGGGCGACCTTCTTTAAGGAGTTGGGCTTCCGGACCATCCTGTCGCCGAAGGGCAGCAAGGAGCAGTATGACAAGGGGATGGAAACGATTCCGTCCGACACGGTCTGCTACCCGGCCAAAAACGTTCACGGTCACATTGCGGCCTTAATTGCCAACCGCCACGTCGACTGGATTTTCTACCCGGCGGTGGTTTACGAGCTGCAGGAGAAGAAGGCGGCCAATAACCACTTCAACTGCCCGATTGTTCAGTCCTACCCCGAAGTCATCCGCAATAACGTCGACGAAATCCGGAACGGCCAGGTTGATTTCCGCGACCCCTTCCTCAACCTGGCGGACCACCAGTCGACGGCGGCGAACCTTTACGAGTGTTTCAAGGACCTGGGCGTCACCAAGCAGGAAGTCTGGACGGCGCTGGAAGCTGGCTACCAGGAACTAGCGGCTTTCCACCAGAAAGTCCGCAACTGGGGTGAGGATACCCTAGTGATGCTCAAGCAGAAGGGGGAACACGGGATTGTCCTTGCGGGGCGGCCTTACCACCTCGACCCGATGATTAATCACGGGATTTCCCAGATGATCGCCGCGGCTGGTTTCCACGTCCTGACGGAAGATTCGATTGCCCACTTGGGGGACGTTCGCGGCCTGCGGGTGGTCAACCAGTGGTCTTACCACTCCCGCCTGTACGCTGCGGCCCGGATTGCGGCCAAGACGCCGGAACTGGAATTCGTCCAGCTGAACTCCTTTGGCTGTGGGCTTGACGCAATCGATACCGACCAGGTCGAAGAAATTATGAACCAATACAACCGCCTCTACACCTGTCTTAAAATTGACGAGGGTGACAACCTGGGGGCAATCCGAATTCGGATTCGGTTCCTCAAAGCGGCCATCAAAGAACGAACTGAGAAGCAAGTCCGGCCGGAAAAGCTCTACGATAATCCGGCACCGGTCAAATTTACGAAAGAAATGAAGAGGCAAAAGTACACCCTGCTTCTGCCGATGCTGTCGCCAATCCACCAGCACAAGCTAGTGGACGTAGCACTGCGGGCTTCCGGCTACAACGTGGTCAACTTGCCAATCCAGGACCGGCGCTCGGTCGACGTGGGCACCCGCTTCGTCAACAACGATGCCTGTTACCCGGCAATTATTTCGATTGGGCAAATGGTTGAGGCCCTGCAAAGCGGGAAGTACGACCTCGACCATACCGCGGTGATGATGAGCCAAACCGGGGGCGGCTGCCGGGCAACCAACTATGTGCCGCTGATTCGAAAGGCCTTGAAGGACGCCGGCTTTGGTCAGGTTCCGGTAGTTTCAATCTCGCTCGGCAACCAGGGGGTCGAGACAACACCGGGCTTTACCTTTACCCTGCCACTGGTTAAGCGGGTCTCAATTGCCTTCCTGTACGAAGACCTCTTTGAAAGACTGGTTTACCATACCCGGCCCTACGAGGTGGAGAAGGGCCAGGTCAACGCCCTGTATGAGGACTGGCTTAAACGGGTCCGGCCCAACGTTGAGAATGGCAGTTTCAAGGAGTTTAAACGCAACGTGGCGGCAATTGTCCATGACTTTGACACGGTTCCGCAACGTGCCGTGGTCAAGCCAAAGGTCGGCGTTGTCGGTGAAATTCTCGTTAAATATTCGCCGATTACCAATAACGACATTGTCGGGACCATCGAAGCCGAGGGGGCCGAAACGGTGGTTCCCGACATCGTGGGCTTCATGAACTACTCCCTCTATAACCAGGTCTACCGTCACCGCCACCTGGGCGCCAAAAAGAGCTCGGAAATCTTTGCGGAGGTCCTGCTGAAGCTGATTCGGCAGGCCGAGAAGCCAATGGATGAGGCGCTGCGGGCTTCAGACCGGTTCGAAGGGATTACGCCGTGGGAAGATGTCGTCGCCGGGGCCGAGCCGGTACTGTCGCTCGGTAACATGACCGGGGAGGGCTGGTTCCTGCCGGCAGAAATGGTGGAACTCCTCCGCTCCGGTGTTAACAACATCGTCTGCATGCAGCCGTTTGGTTGTCTGCCGAACCACATCGTCGGCAAGGGGATGCTCAAGGAGCTGCGCCGTGAGTATAAGGGCGCCAACCTGATGCCGATTGACTACGATCCCGGTGCGTCGGTGGTTAACCAGCTGAACCGGATTCGCTTGATGATGGCAACTGCCAAGAAAGGGCTGGCTCAGGAGAGTGTCAAGCAAAGCTGAATGGTTGTAGGGTAGCGAAAACGCCGAAAAACGGTCTTAGTCATCGTTTTTTCGGCGTTTTGCTTTTCCTAATTTCCTTCAAATTGCGGATGACCACGGACTTGCCATCGCGAAAACGAAGCCGCTGCCGGCGCCAGTCAACGGCAACCAGCTGGCCGGTGTAGCTTTCATAGTAGCCGCTGGCACCGTTAAAGTAGGTCAGCTTTACTTGCGGCCAGGGACGTTGGGCTGCCAGGGCTTGGATTTTCTTGGTGAGGGCCGCTAGTTGGGAACGACTCAGGTAATCCTTGTTAGCGTAGCGTTTTGCCGTCTTATCAAGGAGCTCCTTATAGCCGGTCAGGGCGGCGAAGGGGGCGAACTGACCGGCCCGGTCGACCTGGGGCATTGGCAGGTGGGCCCGGGAGACGTGGCGGGGAACGTCCATAATATCCTGGTAGCGGCTCGTATCGTTAAATTGCTTTTGTTCTGCTTCCCATTGCTGCTGGTCCATTATGCCTGGTGGCCTCCAATCTCCTTGTTGCGTTTCCTGGCGACAGCACCGTCCTTCAAGTCGGCCGCCCGAATGATTGAGTTCTTCCCGAACTGGTCTTGCAAGCGCAGGATCATCTTCTGCACCTGCTGATCCCGCTGCCGCTGTTCCTGTTTGGCGACTGCCTCGGCAACGTGCTGATGGGGATTAGTGAAGAGGTCGAGCTGTTCGCTGTGGGTCATTTGCGCTGCCACCGCCTGTTTAACGAGGTTGTTGGCCGTCACGGTCACGCGGCGGATGAGGAGGTCCGGGTTGACCTTGCCTTGGAAGGAAGTTAGAAAGTGGCTGGTTAGTTCACGAGGGGAAGCAGTCGGTAAGGGAAGACTAAAGGCGTCGTGTGCCGGGTGCGGAACCTCCCGACCATAAAAGTCGGTGACGGTGGCCCCGTGGAAACTGCGGCCCTGGTGGAGGCTCTGGACGTCGTAGTTGATGGTGAGCGAAAAACGGTCCGCGACCAGGTCCCGCTTGACCATCTGGAGGCTGAGCATGTCAACCATTTCCCGGACAACCAGCCGTCCTTCCTGGTACTGGTAAGGCTTGGGGAGGACGATGCTGGAGTAGATGCCATGGTGGTCGGAACGGTAGTTTTTGATGTCAGCCATTGTGGCGGACTCATAACCCCAGGCGTGGTCGATGATTAGTTCGGCATTCTTGCCGAACTCCCGGTAGAGGACCTCCTCGTTTAAGGGGTCTGAGAGTTTGCCAAGCGAGCACCGGGCAACATCACCCATCGTGTGCAGGCCGAGCTTATTCAACCGCTTGGCGTAACCCCGGCCGATCCGCCAGAAGTCGGTCAGCGGTTCGTGGGCCCAGAGGTAACGGCGGTATGATGATTCGTCCATTTGCGCAATCCGGACGCCGTCTTCATCAGCCGGGATCCGCTTGGCGACGATGTCCATCGCTACTTTAGCCAGGTAGAGGTTAGTACCGATCCCGGCCGTGGCGGTGATTTTGGTCTCGAGCTGGATTGTCTGGATGATTTCCTTAGCGAGGGCGTGGGCGGAAACATGGTGCTCCTGCAAGTAGTCCGTGACGTCCATCAAGACCTCATCGATCGAGTAGGGATGAATCATCTCCGGCGGCAGGTAGCGCAGGTAAATTTCGTAAATCTCAGCGCTCTTTTGCAGGTAGAAGGTCATCCGGGGTGGAACAATCTTAAAGCCGATCTGCAAGCGGGGGTTGCGAAGCAGCTGGGGCCGGTAGACCGACTTAAACTTGGTCAGACGGTGGTCGGGCGCCTGCTTAGCCCGCTCCCGGTTCAACCGTTCGACGATTTGCTCGACCTCAAAAAGCCGGGGCCGGCCGGGGACCCCGAAGCGTTTGAGGGCTGGGGAAACGGCCAGGCAGATGGTTTTGCTCGTGCGGGATTCATCTGCTACTACTAGGTTGGTAGTCAGGGGGTTCAGATGGTGCGCCGCGCACTCGGCGGAGGCGTAAAATGATTTGAGATCAATCGCTAAGTATGTCCGGGCCACGATAGGACTCCTCCTTTCATGATTTCACCTATACATTATACGAAAAACCACCGACGGGAACAAGTGTTTGTGCCGCTGACTTGCCTTTTTGCCGAGAAGCGGCTAAAATATAAGCATTAAGTAGCACGAGTTTTAGCGAGGGACGGCAGGTGAAAAGGTCCCCGGGGTGCGAACTGGGTTTTATCTTTTGAATAGTAATTAAAGCGGCAAGCAATTGCAATTTAGGTGGCACCGCGCGTAAGCGTCCTATTAGTTTCACGGCTAATGGGGCGCTTTTAGTTAAGGAGGAAATGACGATGACGGAAAAGAAACACGTAATTTTAACAGGCGATCGGCCAACGGGGAAGCTGCATATCGGTCACTATGTTGGTTCCTTAAAGAACCGGGTGGCTTTGCAGAACACCGGTAAGTATGATACCTATATCATGATTGCCGACCAGCAGGCCCTAACTGATAACGCTCGTGATCCGGAGAAAATCCGCCGCTCCCTGCATGAAGTGGCTTTGGATTACCTGGCGGTGGGAATTGACCCACAGCAGTCGACCATTTTCGTCCAATCCCAGATTCCAGCCCTCAGTGAGCTGACGATGCACTACCTGAACCTGGTGACCGTTTCCCGGCTGAAGCGGAACCCGACTGTCAAGACGGAAATCCAGCAGAAAAAGTTTGGCGAAAGTGTCCCGGCGGGTTTCTTAATCTACCCGGTCAGCCAAGCGGCCGATATCACGGCCTTTAAAGCTGACACGGTCCCGGTCGGCGATGACCAGGAGCCGATGCTGGAACAGACCCGGGAAATCGTTCGGACCTTTAACCGGATTTACCAGCAGGATATCCTGGTAGAGCCCGAGGGTGTCTTCCCGCCAAAGGGTGAAGGGCGGATTCCGGGCCTCGATGGCAACGCCAAGATGAGCAAGTCGTTGGGGAACGCCATCTACTTGTCGGACGATGAAGACATCATCCAGAAGAAGGTCATGTCAATGTACACCGACCCGACCCACATTAAGGTTTCCGACCCGGGTCACGTGGAAGGCAACACGGTCTTCACCTACCTGGACATCTTCGACCCGGATAAGGAACAGGTGGCTAAGCTCAAGGAACAGTACCAGGCAGGTGGCCTTGGCGACGTGAAGATCAAGCGCTACTTAAATGATGTCCTCCAGGCGGAATTAAAGCCAATCCGGGAACGGCGGGAACAGTACGCCGCTAACATTGACTACGTGGATCAAATCCTTCAGGAAGGCTCTGCCCGGGCCAATGAGGTCGCTAACCAGACACTGAAAGAAGTCCGCGACGCCATCGGCATCAACTACTTCGGTTAATTTCAAATTAAAGTTGCCGGCTCCCGTTGTCCACGGGAGTCGGTTTTTAGGTCAAATAAAATTTCGTGATGCCGGGAACAATTAGTGTTTCACGGAACGGAACATGGTAACATAAAGGGGATAGTTTTTTAGAATTAAATTGAAGTAGCGGAGGTGAAAATAGTGGAAAACCTCGCAATTGTTGACCTCGGCTCTAACTCGGCGCGCATGGCAATCACAGAAGTGGCTCCGGATGGCCGGTTTCGGGAAATTAAGCGGGTAAAGGAAAATACCCGGTTATCAGAGGGCATGGGCCGTGAGAAAATGCTCCAGGAGCCCGCAATGCAGCGGACAATCGAAGCCCTCAAACGCTTTAAGCAGCTCTACCAAAGTGTTCCCGGTGTCAAGGTCCGGGCAATTACTACGGCGGCGGTTCGCCAGGCCCGTAACCGTCAGGAGTTCCTTGAGCGGGTTGAACGGGAAGTTGGCATCCAGCTCCAGGTCCTGTCGGGTAAAAAAGAGGCCTATTACGATTACTTAGGGGTAGTGCGGACCCTGAAGCTAAACCACTGTTTGATTTTAGATGTTGGTGGCGCGAGTTGCGAACTGGTCCTGGTGCAACAGCGCCGGGCTCGGAACATGATTTCAATCCCGGTAGGGGCAGTCAACCTATCCGAACAGTTTCACTTAAATGGCTACGTACGGTCAGCGGACCTTTTCCGGGCCCAGGTAGCAATGAGTGACCGGTTAAAGAAGATTCCCTGGCTGCGGTACGCGACTCGGTGCCCGATTGTTCTCTTGGGCGGGGCTAACCGGACCCTGGCCCGGATGGCCTGGTCCTACCACCACCGTCACCATCGACGGTCGATTCACGGTTACCAGTTGAGTTCGCGCGCGGTTTACGCGACCTACCGGGAATTGCTGAACCGTAACCTGGCCCAGCGCAAGAAGATGCCCGGCTTAGAACCGGAGCGGGCCGACATTATCGTTGGGGGGATGCTCCCGTTGATCAGCCTCCTCGAACGGAACAGTGATGGCCGGGTGATCTTCTCTGAGAGTGGTGTTCGGGAAGGGATCATTACCGAATATGTCAACCAAAGGAAGCAGCATCATGAATGATTGGCAGCACGGCTTTTATAAATTGACCGCGGCCGAGCGGCGGGAGCGGTTAGCCCAAGCGCTCCGCCTGCCTTCGTCGGTCACGGCGCTTTTGACTACTAACGCCTCAGCGCTCGGCAACCAGCTGGTGGAAAACTACCTGACAGATTATCCGGTCCCAGAGGGATTAGCACTTAACCTCCTGGTGAATGGTCGCCATTACCAGGTACCAATGGCAATCGAGGAGCCCTCGGTAATCGCGGCGGCCAGCAATGGTGCCCAGCGTGTGGCCCGGAGTGGGGGCTTTACCGCTCCCCGACAACGGCGGCTGTTGGTCGGGCAGGTGGTCCTCCAGGCGCCGGTAAATGAACGGGCAACGCTCTTGGACTGGCTACACGCCCACCAGGACGAGCTGTTGGCGGTGGCTAAC
The DNA here is from genome assembly GCF_025311495.1 of Limosilactobacillus oris. NCBI lineage: Bacteria > Bacillati > Bacillota > Bacilli > Lactobacillales > Lactobacillaceae > Limosilactobacillus > Limosilactobacillus oris. The sequence goes on from NZ_CP104398.1 coordinate 1,676,817, forward strand.
GCAGCCCACCCGTCGATGCAGCGGCGTGGTGGCGGAGCAAAGGAGCTTCGTTTGCGGACGCCGGGCGGTTTCATCAGCGTGGATTTACTGGTTGATGTCTGCCAAGCAATGGGGGCTAACAGTGTTAATACGATGGCAGAAGCGGTCGGCCACTATTTGCGTCAGCAGGGCTTTAACGTGTTGACGGCCATCTTGAGCAACTACGCCACGGAGAGCTTGCAAGCGGTCGACTGCCGGATTGATTTTGCCAACCTAGCGACCAAGACGATGGCGGGTCAGAAGGTGGCGGAACGAATCGCGGCCCTTAGTGACCTGGCCCAGGCCGACCCCTACCGTGCGGCAACCCATAATAAGGGCATTATGAACGGAATTGACGCGGTAATGCTTGCCAGCGGCAACGACTGGCGGGCTATCGAAGCGGGCGCCCATGCCTATGCTAGCCGTGACGGCCAGTACCATGGACTGAGTACCTGGCAGCTGGCTGAAGGTCAACTGGTGGGCCACCTGACGCTCCCGTTGCCGGTCGGCGTGGTAGGGGGCTCAATTGGCCTGAACCCGCTGACCAAGGCCAACTACCAGATCAGCGGTATTCAAACGGCCGAAGAACTAGCGGCGGTAACTGCCAGTGTTGGTTTGGCCCAGAACCTGGCTGCGCTCCGGGCGCTGGCAAGTTCTGGCATTCAGGCCGGGCACATGAAGTTACAGTACCGGTCCCTAGCCATCAGTGTCGGTGCTAGTTCCGCTGAAGTTCCCGTGCTAGTAAAAATGCTGACCCAGCGAAAGCACGTGGATCAGTCACTTGCTAAACAATTATTAGACGAGATTAGAAAGGATTAATGGCATGAGCGAAGAAATCAAGTTAAACGCGGCCAACCAGGAGCTACTAAAGCAGGTTAACGACCTTTATCCTGAAGGCAGCGTGTTTGTTCAGTTTCATGGTGAAAAGTCCGGCTACGTTCGGCACGACCAGGCAACCCAAAAGACTTTGCCCGGCGGCTTGTTTATTATCGTCACCGATCTGACAGAACCAAACTACACGGCTTCCCATGAGCTGCTCCACCTCCTGATGCTGCTGCGGGGCTTCCCACAGATTTTCTTCCAGCTTTCGTTGGGGGATCAGCAGTTGGATGAGCAGATGATGATTATGTCGACTGACCTCTATAACGTTGCTATTCACCGGGTGGTAGTGGCTGAGCAGCGGAAGCACGGCCTGATCAATGACCAGGTGGAGGCAGAATACCTCAGGGGGATTGAGCACACGCTGACGCCCGAGGGCGGTGCGGACGACGAGGAAAAGACTCTTCGCTTACTGACCCTCCTGGATGCGTTAGTCTTTTATGGCGACCACTTCTCTCAATACGAGGCGGCACTGCAAGAGAAGTACCCCACGGCCCTGGCGGCGGCCCAGAAAATTTATCGGGAAATTGCGGCCAAGCCGATTCAATCGCCGTTTGACATGCGCCGGTCAATCGTGAAAATCTATTCCCTCTTTGACCAGCAGATGCAGGACTGGGGACTGCCGGCCCTCCATAACAACGAGTACACGACCCTGTCACCAGTTCTGAGCGACCGGCAGTTGCGGTTGAGCCTGCGCCAGGTCTTTGAAATCTACCACTCCGACATGAAGGAACGGGGAACCAGCAAGCGGGCTTACGTTGGCATTCGGCGGAGTGATGGGCAGAACTCCTTCACGATGCCGGCGCCCAACCCGGAATCACCGGAAGAATTCAAACGCATTTATGCCCAGCCAGTCAAGAAGTTTTTGGAAGAGCACAGTATTCCGTACATCGTAAGGAAGTGATTTGATGGAAACGACGATTCAAACGGCCTTTGATGATGCCAAACACATTGTCTTCCTAACCGGAGCTGGGGTGTCGACTGCCTCAGGAATTCCGGACTTTCGTTCAGCGAACGGCCTATACACCCAAAACCGGAACGCGGAGTATTACCTCAGCCACCGCTACTTTGCCAGTGATCCGGACGGCTTCTATGAATTTTGCAAAAAGAATTTGTACTTTCCGGATGCCAAACCCAACGTTATTCACGAAAAGCAGGCGGCACTGACCCAGCAGGATCGGGCAACAGTAATTACCCAGAATATTGACAACCTCTACGAAGAGACGGGGACCAAGCACTTGATTGACTTTCATGGTAATCTTTACCACGTTTACTGTGAGAAGTGCGGGGAGACCGTTCCGGTAGCAGACTACCTCAAGAGCCGGATTCACGCTAAGGATGGCGGTCCCTTGCGTCCTGACATTGTCCTCTACGACGAGGGGATCAAGCAGCAAAACATCATTAACGCGGTCAAGGCCATGCAAGCGGCAGACCTGGTGGTAATTGTCGGCACCTCGATGAAGGTTTACCCTTTTGCCGGCCTGCTCGAATACCGGAATCCAAACGCAAAGGTGGTCGCAATTAACCGTCAAGAGCTACACTTCTCTTTTGACTTTGAGATGGTGCAGGAGGACGCGACGAAGTTCTTTGCGGAATTAAAAGTTAAATAGAAGCGATTACTTTCGCTAAAAATAAAGGGGCTGTGACATAAGCCCAATTACTTTAATAAAAAGCGAACAGCGCAGTACACAAAGGGGCTTCAGTGCTCGGCAAAGCCGAACTCTGAAGCCCTCTTTGTGCTTGCGGGGGCGTGAAGACGAAGTCATAAATGACTTCTGTCACGCTCCCTTTATTTTTTATTAAATTAATCCTTGCTGCTTCTCAGCGTGGTCAGTTCACGCTATAATTACACCATGAAATGAAAACGTTTTCTAGTTAAGGAGGTACTAATATGGTAAAGGCAGTACAATTCGGCAAGTCGGCCGTGGTGGCGAACCCGCTTGGCTTAGGAACGAATGCGGTCGGGGGCTACAACCTTTTCCCTGGCCTGGATGATGGGGCGGGGCGCAAGCTCGTTGACGCCGCTATCGCTAACGGAATCAACCTCTTGGACACGGCCTATGTCTACGGCCTGGGGCACTCGGAACAGCTCGTGGGACAGGTAGTCAAGGACCACCGGCGGGAAGAGCTGGTGATTGCAACGAAGGGGGCCCATGACTTTTCGACCGGACGGGAAGTTATCCGCAACGACCCTGACTTCATAACCCAGCAGGTCGACCAGAGCTTGAAACGCCTTGGGGTGGACTATATTGACATTTACTATCTCCATTTCCCTGACCATGATACGCCGAAGGCTGAAGCGGTTGGTGCCTTGCAACGTCTGCGTGAAGCCGGCAAGATTCGTGCGATCGGGATCTCGAACTTTAACCTGGACCAAATCAAGGAGGCCAATGCGGATGGCTACGTGGACGTAGTAGAAGATGAATTCAGTCTGCTCCACCAGGATCATTTGACGGAGGGAATGCTGGACTACCTTCGGGACCACCAGATTAGCTTTGTTCCTTACTTCCCGTTAGCTTCAGGACTATTAACCGGGAAGTATGTTCAGGACGTCAGTTTCCCGGCGGACGATATCCGGAGTCAGATTGCCGACTTCAAGCAGCCCCGCTATGGTAAAATTCTTGCGGCAGTTGACCAGGTCCGGCCGATTGCTGACCGGCACGGAGCAACGGTTGCCCAGACGATTTTGGCTTGGTACCTGCAGAATCAGCTGATTACTGCCGTTATCCCGGGCGCCAAGCGGGCTGACCAGGTAATCAGCAATGCCCAGGCAATGAACATTCAGCTAACAGCCGAAGAGTATCAGACGATTGAGACGGCCTTTGCGGATTTTAAGGCCAACAAGAGTGGTAAGTCGTTAAAGGACCCTGATTAGGATAACGTAAAAAGACACCGGATAAATCTGCGGATTTATCCGGTGTCTTTGCTAATGCTGCAATAAATGGCGGTCATGTTGGTCTTTGAGCTTCTTGACCGCGCAGTCGTAGTCACAGGCAGCGCACTTGCCGCCGACCTTCACTTTGCGAAAAGTCCGGATGATGATAACGACGGCCCAGCTGATAATTGCGAGGATGATTAATAGGTTTAATAATAATTGCATTGAGGCAAGCCTCCTAAAAGATGAGTAAGCCAATTTGGAAAATTAGAAACGATGTGCAGTAGGCGATTGCTAACCCTGAAACAACGGCGAAAAGGACCCACTTGAACGAACCCGTTTCTTCTTTAATCGTTGCCAATGTCGCAAAACATGGGATATAGAGAAGGATAAAGGCCAGGAGGGAGTACGCCGCGACCGGGGTCATGAACTGTCCCAGCACCGCGATGAGGACGGCCTTGCTGCTGGTGTGGAACATAACCATCATGCTGGACGTAATGACCTCCTTTGCAAGGACCCCGGTAAAGAGGGCGCTAATTGCCTGCCACTGGACGATTCCCAGTGGACGGAAGAATGGAACAAGGCCGTGACCGAGCGCCGCCGCAAAGCTCCGGGTAGAATCCGTGACGAAACCGGTCGGGCCGAAGCTGGACAGCAGCCAGATGAGAACCGTGCCGGCGAAGATAATGGTCCCGGCTTTCTTGATAAAGCCCTTGCCCTTGTCCCAGGTTCCGTGCCAGATCACGTCGAAGCGGGGCAGGTGGTATTCGGGCAGCTCGATGATAAACACCGACCGCTCCTTAACGCGGAACAGCAGCTGGTACAATTTCGCGACCAGGAGGGCCACCACGATCCCCAAGAAGTAAATGGACAGGGCAACCAGGGCCTGGTGGTGCGGGAAGAAGGCCGCCACCACCAGGCCGTAAATCGGCAACCGGGCCGAGCAGCTCATGAATGGCATGATTAGCGTTGTCACCAGCCGCTCCTTTGGCTGTTCAATCGTCCGGGCCGCCATAATGCCGGTCACGTTACAACCGAAGCCGATAATCAGCGGGATGAAGGACTTGCCGTTTAGCCCGATCATCTGCATCAAGCGGTCGGTTACCAAGGCTGCCCGGGCCATATACCCTGAGTCTTCCAGCAGCGAGATACAGGCGAAGAGGGTGAAAATTTGGGGAATAAAGGCGAGGACCCCGCCGACTCCGGCGATCAGCCCGTTCACAATCAGCGAACGCAGGGGCGCCATGGCGCCCAATTGGAGCAGCCAGTGGTCGACGGTGTTGGAAACCGGGACGGACAGGAACCAGTCGAGGGCGTCTGATAAGGGGGTCCCCACCCACTCGAACGAGAGTTTAAACATTAGGTAGAAAATTCCTGCAAAGATTGGGAGCCCCAGAACCGGGTTGGTAACAACCTGATCGATTTTCGCGGTTAACTGACCACTGTCCGTTTTGGCGGCCTGCTGCTGGGCGTCGTGGAGCAGACTTTCGATAAAGGCTAACCGGGTGTTGTAGATCTGGTCGGCAAACTTTTGGGCATCATAGTACTTTGCCTGACTGGTCAGCGGGGTCAACTGGTGGTTGCTTGCATACTCCTGAATGGCCTTGTTCTGGTCGATAAATTGGATTGCTAGCCAGCGGGCCACGGTGGCGGGGTAGTCGAAGTCGGCTTCAAGGGCTTCTGCCGCTTGCCGAATGGCCTACTGAAGCATCGGCGGGTAATCCAGTCGGAGCTTGGGTGCAGGCACTTCCTGGTAGTCAGTGATTTGCTGGTGCAGCTCCTTGATCCCCTGGTGGCCGCGGGCGTTAGTCGTGAGAACTTTGCAGCCGAGCCGCTGACTAATTAGAGCAAGGTCGTAGGACTGGCCGCTGCGGCGGAGATCATCGATCATGTTAAGAATTAAAACGAGCGGCAGTCCCCGTTCTAGGACCTCGATGGTGAGGAGGAGGTTGCGTTTGAGCTGGCTCGCGTTGGTGATGTTTAAAATCAAGTCTGGGCGGTTGGTTAGCAGGTACTTGGCAACGACCGCCTCATCCTTGGTTAAGGGGTTGAGGGAATAGGCCCCGGGAAGGTCAACCACCTCGATGTTCGAGTGCTTGAGTGTTCCCACCTTTTTATCGACGGTTACCCCGGTCCAGTTACCCACAACGGCGTACTTATCGGTAAGGGAATTAAAGAGGGTCGTTTTACCAGTATTCGGGTTGCCAATCAGGGCAATGCTTGTCATTACGCCTCAACCTCCGTTAGGGCGGCAAAATCACGATAACGAATCCCGATTCGCTGGTGGTTATTCTCAATGATGACCGGACCATGGAAGGGGTACCGCTGGATAACTTTGATAGAGCAGCCCTCACACAGGCCCATATTATGAAGGCGACTCGCAGTTGGCCGGCTCAAACAACTAAATGATTGCAATACATATTGGTGATTGATCATATTACTTCCTCACAATCCATTATTCCAATACTATATAAAAAAGCCAATTATTACATCTCCATTATACTACCGTGTAAGCGGTTGAAAAATAATCGAATGTTAAGTTTTAATCTAAAAATATTCGGTTTATAATAGAATTGTATTATTTTTAAACTGATATTTTTGGAATATTGAATTAAGGGGATGCTTTACAGATGGCCACACTCGAAGTGCGTGATTTGCATGTTTCAGTAAAAGATGAGGAAAGTAAGAAGGAAAAGGAAATCCTCAAGGGAGTCAACCTCAAGATGCAGACCGGCGAGATCCACGCCATTATGGGACCAAACGGGACGGGGAAGTCGACCCTTTCCCAGACCATCATGGGCCAGCCCGGCTACCACGTGACCCAGGGTGACATTCTCTTAAACGGTGAAAGCATTGTCAACATGCCAGTCGATGAACGGGCACGCAAGGGGCTCTTCTTGGCTATGCAGTACCCGGCAGAAATCCAGGGGGTCACTAACGCCGAATTCCTCCGGGCTGCCATCAATGCCCGCCGGCCAGAAGACGACCAGATTTCCGTCATGGACTTCATTAAGAAGCTCGACAAGAACCTTGATCTGCTGGACATGAGCCAGAAGATGACGGAACGGTACCTCAACGAAGGCTTCTCGGGTGGGGAAAAGAAGCGGAACGAAATTTTGCAGCTGCTGATGATTGAACCAACTTTTGCCATTCTCGACGAAATTGACTCTGGCTTGGACATTGACGCCTTAAAGGTCGTTGCCAAGGGGGTCAACTCCATGCGGGGCGACAACTTCGGTTCCCTGATCATCACCCACTACCAGCGCCTGCTGAATTACATTGTTCCGGACACCGTCCACGTCATGATGGATGGTCAAATCGTTAAGACCGGGGGCCCAGAACTGGCTAAAAAGTTGGAAGACGAAGGTTACGCTGGCCTGCGTGACGAATTGGGCCTGGACATCAAACTGGTCGATGATGAGGACTAGGGGGTGCTGGCATGACTGATTTAGCAGAAGCAAAGCAGCAGCTGACCGTGGCGAGCCAGCAAAATGAGGAGCCGGCCAGCCTCTTAGACCGGCGGCTTGCAGCGCGGGACCTGATGGCGCAACTCCGCCTGCCCCGGATGCAGCGGTTTAACTTCCGTGACTGGCCGCTAATTGCTGACCAGCCCCTGGAATGGGTATCATCGGATACGGATTTAGAGAAAATAGCTCCGGACGATGAAGTAATCCGGGTGACCCAGGTCGGGCAGACGACGGTCAAGGTTCACATTCCGGAACGTCTGCGGGCGGCTGGCGTGGTGCTGACCGATATTTTCACCGCAGCCCGGCAGTACCCCGAGATGTTTGAAAAGTACTTTATGTCGGCAATCAAAACCGACGAAAACCTGCTGACTGCTTACCACGTGGCCTACTTAAACGCCGGCTTATTCCTCTACGTCCCTAAGAACGTCGAGATTGAAAAGCCGATTGAAGCAGAACTGGTCCAGGACAATACCCAAGGCCAGCCCTTGATTTCTCATATCCTGGTCGTGGCGGACCGGGGCAGCAAGGTCAAGTTCATCCAGCACCTAACCACGGTCGGTGACCAAGCTAATCCGGCAAACATGATGATTGAACTGATTGCCCGGGATAACAGTGAAATTGACTTCTCGTCCCTGGATGAGCTTGGGGCCCAGACCCACACTTACTTCAAACGGCGGGCCGATATTGGTCGGGATGCCCACGTTGAATGGGCGGTTGGCCTGATGAACGATGGCAACACGGTCGGTGACATGGATTCTGAGCTGCTGGGTGAAGGCGGCTATGCTAACTCCAAAATGATCGCGGTCACGACCCGGAAGCAAGAGGTCGGGGTCAACAACCGGGTGACTAACCATGGTAAACACACGACTGGCCTGATTAACCAACGGGGGGTAATCCTGGAAAATTCCGAACTGATTTTTAACGGAATCGGTCAGATTATCCACGGCGCTCACGGTTCCAAGGCTGACCAGCAGAACCGGGTCCTGATTATGTCTGACCAGGCCCGCGGTGATGCTAACCCAATCCTGCTGATTGATGAAAACGACGTGGAGGCCGGGCACGCAGCCAGTGTGGGCCCCGTTGACCCCCACCAGATGTACTACTTGATGAGCCGGGGAATTCCCCGTAAGCAGGCGGAACGGATGGTTATCCGGGGCTTCTTAGGCGCCGTTCTTAGTGCCATTCCGGCCGCAGATGTACGGAACAAACTGGTGGAAATTCTAGAAAGGAAGCTTGCCGATGGTCAACAATATCAATGATTTGTCCGCTGATTTTCCCATCCTGGACCAGCAGGTAAACGGTGAACGGCTGGCCTACCTGGATAACGCGGCGACGGCTCAGAAGCCCAAGCAGGTCGTTGACTCCCTGGTTCACTTTTACGAACACGACAACGCGAACGTTCACCGAGGCGTCCATACCCTGGCGGAACGGGCGACGACCCAGTACGAAGAGGCCCGCAAGAAGGTTCAGCACTTCATCAATGCTGCCGACAACCGGGAAATTATTTTTACCAAGGGCTGCACTGATGGCTTGAACCTGGTAGCGTCGACATATGGCGAACAGAATATCCATGACGGTGACGAAATTGTGATTTCAATCATGGAACACCACAGCAACCTGATTCCCTGGCAGCAGTTGGCAATTAAGAAGCACGCCAAGCTCAAGTACATTGAATTGACCACGGATGGGACGCTGGACATGGCCGATGCCCGGCAAAAAATTACTGACAAGACGAAGATCGTTGCCGTGGCCCATGTCAGCAACGTGCTCGGAACCGTTAACCCGCTCAAAGAGCTGGCCCGGCTGGCCCACCAGCACGGCGCAATTATCGTTGGTGATGGTGCCCAGTCGGTTCCCCATATGCCGGTCGATGTCCAGGACCTGGACGTTGATTTCTACGCCTTTTCCGGCCACAAGATGATGGGGCCGACTGGGATTGGGGTCCTCTATGGCAAGGCGGACTTGCTGCGGGAGATGCCCCCGTACCAGTACGGCGGGGAAATGATTAGTGCCGTTTACCGCGACCGGACCGAGTTTGCCGACATCCCGTTTAAATTTGAAGCGGGGACGCAAAACATTGCTGGAGCAATTGCCCTGGGGACCGCGGTTGACTACCTCGAAAAGGTCGGGATGGACCAGGTGGCTGCGAAGGAACAGGAACTGGTTGATTACGTCCTGCCGCAGCTGGAGGCGATCCCGTACGTAACGGTTTACGGGCCCCAGGACCCTCAGCAGCACACTGGCGTGATTGCCTTTAACATGGCGGGACTCCACCCGCATGACGTCGCAACCGCCCTGGATGCGGAAGGAGTCGCGGTTCGAGCCGGCCATCACTGTGCACAGCCGCTGATGGCCGCACTGGGGGTAGCGGCAACGACCCGGGCCAGCTTCTACTTTTACAATACAAAAAAAGACGCAGATCAACTGATTAATGCCATCAAGGCAACAAAGGAGTTCTTTAACGGTGGGACTATCTAAGTTAAACGGCTTATACCGTGAGGTGATTTTGGACCACGCCAATCACCCGCATAACAAGCACGACATTCCGCAGGCTACGAGCAAGATGACGGTCCACAACCCGACTTGTGGCGATACCATTAACGTGGCCGTCGATGTGGAAGACGGCCGGATTAAGGATATCGGCTATTCTGGTTCTGGCTGCACCATCAGTCAGGCCTCAGCCAGCATGATGACTGAAGCAGTAAAGGGGAAAACAACTGATGAGGCCCTGGCGATGGCGAAGACCTTTTCTGACATGGCAATCGGCAAGCAGCACTCCCAGGCGGATCTTGACCAGCTGGGGGATGCGCAGATTTTGACCAGTATTATGGAATTCCCTGCCCGGATCAAATGCGCCACGATTTCCTGGTGGGCACTGCAACGGGCCTTACTGAAGAAAGATGATGAGGAGGAAGAGCAATGAGCGAGGATGCAGCAAGCATCGTAAACGGCGATGAAAAGTACGAATATGGCTTTCACGATGACGTGAAGCCAGTTTACTCGACGGGACGGGGCCTGACGGAAGAGGTTGTTCGCCAGATCTCGGCGGCAAAGCATGAACCACAATGGATGCTGGATTACCGGCTCAAGGCCTACCACATCTATAAGAAGCTGCCAATGCCAAAGTTCGGGCCGGACCTATCCGAGCTGGACCTCAAGAACATGCTTTACTACCAGAAGATGACGGACAAGAAGTTCCGGGACTGGAAGGACGTGCCGGAAGATCTCAAGAAGACCTTCGACCGCTTAGGAGTTCCTGAGGCCGAGCGGAAGTACCTGGCCGGGTCCTCAGCCCAGTACGAATCGGAAGTGGTTTACCACAACATGAAGAATGAATTTGCCAAACTTGGCATCATTTTCACCGATACTGATACCGCCCTCCGGGAATACCCGGACCTCTTCAAGAAGTGGTTTGGCAAGCTGGTTCAGCCAACCGATAACAAGTTTGCGGCCCTAAATGCGGCGGTCTGGTCTGGTGGTTCCTTTATCTACGTGCCAAAGGGCGTCAAGACCAAGACGCCAATCCAGTCCTACTTCCGGCTGAACGCGGAAAATACCGGTCAGTTTGAACGGACCCTGATTATTGTCGACGAGGGGGCCAGCGTGGACTACGTTGAAGGATGTACCGCTCCGAACTACTCTTCTGACAGCCTCCACGCGGCGGTCGTTGAAGTTAACGTCTGCAAGGATGCTTACTGTCGTTACACGACCATTCAAAACTGGTCTGATAATGTTTACAGTCTGGAAACCAAGCGGGCAGCCGCGGCCGAAAACGCCACGATGGAATGGGTCGATGGTAACCTAGGCTCGAAGGTAACGATGAAGTACCCGAGTGTTTACCTGAACGGTGAGGGAGCCCGGGGAACGATGCTCTCAATCGCGGTTGCCAGCAACGGGATTCACCAGGACTCCGGTGCCCGGATGATCCACAATGCCAAGAACACGTCCAGCTCGATTGTCTCCAAGTCGATCGCCAAGACTGGTGGTTCAACGGATTACCGGGGGACGGTCCGCTTTGGCAAGCACTCTGACGGCTCGAAGGCCCACGTTGAGTGTGACACGATCATCATGGATGACCAGTCCTCGTCAGATACGATTCCGTACAATGAAATTGACAACGCCCACGTGGCGATGGAACACGAGGCCAAGGTTTCTAAGATTTCGGAAGAACAACTCTACTACTTGATGAGCCGGGGAATTTCCGAAGCCAAAGCCACCGAAATGATTATCATGGGCTTCGTGGAGCCATTCACCAAGCAGCTGCCGATGGAATACGCGGTTGAGCTCAACCGGCTGATTAGCTTCGAGATGGAAGGCTCAATCGGTTAAAAGGAGGAAGTAACATGGCAGATGAACAAGAGCGCCAGTATTCACCGACGGAAGACGCAGTCATGGGAGCCCTGGAACAGGTCATTGACCCGGAACTGGGGATTGACCTGGTTAACCTCGGACTGATTTACGATGTCCAGGTAGATGAAGAGGGGCACTGTATTATCACGATGACCCTAACCACCATGGGCTGTCCGCTGGGTGATTTCCTGAACGAAGCGATTACCAAGGCTGCCACTTCGGTTGATGGTGTCAACGACTGTAAAATCAACCTGGTCTGGGAACCAGCCTGGGGGATTGACCGGATGAGCCGGTTTGCCAAGATTGCACTGGGACTGCATGGTTAAAGGGGTTGAATAGTGATGGATATCCGCAAATTTGTCCAGCAACGCAAACGAATGGGCTTCTCCCAGGCCGAGCTGTGCGCTGGTATCTGTACGCAGTCGACCCTTAGCAAGTTTGAAAATAAGGGCCGGGTCCCCTCGGTCAAAATTCTGGAGCAGCTTTGCCAACGGCTGGAAATGTCCCTGGGAGAACTCAGTGAACAAAACGTGGCCCCGCAGCCGCACCGCCGGACAGTCCTAGACCAGGCCGAACATTATTTGCTAGGGGAACAGTTTCCCTTGGCAATCAAGACCCTGAACCAGGTTCGGGAACGCCAGCTGACGACTGCCAAGGCCCGGATGCAGTATTACTATCTCAAAGGGATGATTGATACACTGACGAGCAACCAGACGGCGACAACGATGTTTAACTTTACCCAGATTCTTGATAAGCTGGATGAGGAACACCAGACAGTCTTTTCACGGCTAGCCTACCTGGGTTGTGGAATTTTGTACGCGCGGAAGAACCGGCTGGGCAACGCCGAATTCTTTTTCACCAAGGTGGTCAACTACCTGGAGCGGACAATTACTGCCCCGCTAAACCTGGCCGACCTAACAAATACCCAGTATGCCCGGCTCGTAATGATGTGCTACTATGTGGCGGAGTACCAAGCGCTTCGCAAGCGGCTGCCGGATAGCAACCGGACCCTCGCCCGGGTCAGCCGCCTGTGTGCGGCCCGCTACCTGACCGTTTTCATGCCCCGAGTCAAGCTGCTAGCGGCGAATAACGCAATGCGCGCGGGGGCAACGTCGGAGACCGTGGGAAACTTACTATCAGCAGCGCTGGTCTTTGCCCGTTTCAACAGGAATAGCGTTGTCGAACTGCAGGCCGCGGCCCTTAAAAAGCAGCTAACGGATTTGTGATAAATAAAACGCGGAGTTGAGGTTTGCTCAATTCCGCGTTTTACTGGTAAATAATCGTTTAATTGTTACGCAAAGAGGACGACCTTGCCATCAACCTTGATGGGTAATGAACCAGATTTACGGCTCTTTTTTGCCCGGTTGCCTTTTTTGCTGAAAGTAAAGAACTTTGAATTTAGTAACATTATGATCGCTCCCTTCATTTCTTTTCACCATTAAGATACCATGTTGGAAGAGCGAAGCAAAGGCGGTGCATCCGGGTCCTAATTTACACGCTGCATAATTTATCACGGCTCTTTCTACCCATGTGCATATTGCGCGACAATGGTGCATAAACTTTGCTGGAATCGTAAAAGCAGCGCTGAATAATGAATATAAATTCTTTTTCTAATTATAAGAAATTGCTGAGCATTTTTCTCAGATATGGGGACTTGCTGGGGCATAATGGTGGGAAAGGCAGTTTGATAGGAGGGTACAATGACAGCAAAGATTACGATGGGGATGACGACCTGGACGGAACACCCTGTACTCATTCACGGTGAGCAACGGCCGGTCACCCTGAACGAGTACGCGCAACACTTTCCAACGGTGGAGGTGGATACGTTCTTTTATGCGCTTCCTCAGATGAAGACCATTCAAAACTGGCTGACAATGGTTCCAGAAGACTTCCAATTTATTGTTAAGGCCAACCAGGGGATGACCCTGCACAAGCGCAACCAGGAAAAGGGGGAGGTCGAGCAGTTATTTGCTCAGTACCGGCGAACTGTGGCACCACTGGTTGCGAGTGGTCAGTTGAAAACAATCCTATTTCAGTTTCCACCTTACTTTGATGCCAGTGTTGCCGATATTGACTACCTAAAAATGGTGCGCACCTGGCTCGGTGACCTCCCCGTCGCGGTAGAATTGCGCAATAGCAGCTGGTATCAGCCGGGGGTGGTTGACGCGCTGGTCAGCTATTGCCAAGACCTCAAGTTTACCCTGGTAGCGGCAGATGAGCCGCATGACCAGGTCACAGCGGTTCCCTTCAAGCTGGTGACGACCAATCCTGACCTGGTCATGCTGCGTTTGCACGGCCGCAATAAAAAGGGATGGGCTAACCAAGGGCAGAGCTGGCGCAAGACCCGCACGCTGTACAAGTATTCGGACCAGGAATTGGCGACGTTTGCCCAGCAGGTTCAGCAGCTGACGCCCCAGCCGCGGGAAGTCTGCATTATCTTTAACAACAACTCCGGCAAGGATGCCGCACCAAACGCCCTGGCTCTGCAAAAGATGATGGGCGTTCACTTCGCCGGCTTGGCACCCCGGTCACCGGAACAGCTCGACCTGTTTTAAGGCCGCACCGACCGGTTAACTATGCTATACTAAACGTCAATACTATTCTTTAATTTTAATGAGAAAGAGGGGCCTCATATGGCTACACAAAAACCAACTTATTACATTACGACACCCATTTACTATCCATCTGGTAAGCTGCACATTGGGAACTCCTACACGACGGTTGCCTGTGACGCAGAAGCACGTTTCAAACGACTGAGTGGGTATGACGTGTTCTTCCTGACGGGAACCGATGAACACGGTTTGAAAATTGAACAGAAGGCTGACAAGCTCGGAATGCAGCCTCAAGAATATGTAGATCAAATGGCCGACGGGATCAAGAAACTCTGGAAGACCTTAAAGATTACCAACGACAAGTTTATCCGGACGACTGACGACTACCACGAGCAAGCCGTCCAGAAGATTTTCCAAAAGTTCCTCGACCAGGGTGATATTTACAAGGGCGAGTACACGGGCTGGTATTCGGTCGATGATGAAGAATACTTCACTGAAAGCCAACTGGCAGAAGTGTACCGCGATGACAATGGCAAGGTCATCGGTGGGAAGGCCCCGTCTGGTCACGAAGTTCAGCTGGTTAAGGAAGAATCCTACTTCTTCAAGATGAGCAAGTACGCTGACTGGCTGATGAAGTACTACGAAGAGCATCCGGACTTTATTGAACCCCACACCCGGATGAACGAGATGGTCAACAACTTCTTGAAACCGGGACTGGAAGATTTGGCCGTCACCCGGACTTCCTTTAACTGGGGAGTCAAGGTGCCGAACGACCCGAAGCACGTGGTTTATGTGTGGATTGACGCCCTGTCCAACTATATCACTGCACTGGGTTACGGTTCCGCCGATGACAGTCTCTTCAAGAAGTACTGGCCCGCTGACGTCCACATGGTGGGGAAAGAAATCGTCCGTTTCCACACAATTTACTGGCCAATCATGCTCCATGCCCTTGGTTTGCCGCTGCCCAAGCACGTTATCGGCCACGGCTGGCTGACGATGAAGGATGGCAAGATGTCCAAGTCCAAGGGGAACGTGATCTACCCAGAAACCTTAGTGGATCGCTACGGCCTCGACGCTACCCGCTACTACCTCTTGCGGGCAATGCCATTCGGCAACGACGGGGTCTTCAGTCCCGAAGACTTTGTCGACAAGGTTAACTTCGACTTGGCAAACGACCTGGGGAACCTCTTAAACCGGACCGTTGCCATGATTAACAAGTACCAGGGCGGCCAGGTTCAAGGAACCAACGATGCCCAGACGGCTTTTGATGCTGACCTGGAGGAAACGGCTGCCCAGGCAATTGCTGAATACAAGGAAGAGATGGATAAGACCCACTTTGCGGACGCTCTGGCGGCAGTCTGGAAGCTGGTCTCCCGTGCCAACAAGTACATTGACGAGACTGAACCCTGGGTACTTGCCAAGGATGACAGCAAGAAAGCTGAACTCTCCGACGTGATGACTCACCTGGCGAAGAGCCTGCGGGTAATCGCGGCGCTGCTCCAACCGGTAATGCCGGACGCACCAAAGGAGATTTGCCGGCAGCTGGGCTTGCCTGAAGAGACCATCAGCTTGACCGACTTGGCCTTTAACGATTTCCCAGCAAGCAGCCAAGTTGTTGCTAAGGGAACGCCAATCTTCCCCCGGCTGGACGTCAAGGAAGAAGTTGAGTTCATCAAGAGCAAGATGAGCGTAAACCAAAAGAAGAAGGGACGCAAAGCAATGGAAGAAGCCAAGAAGGCCGCGGAAAAGCAACCAGAAGTAGCTACCGACGGCAAGAAGCTGATCCGGATCGAAGCCTTTGACAAGGTTGATTTGAAGGTTGCCAAGATTACCGCTGCTGACCATGTCGAAGGGGCTGACAAGCTCTTGAAGTTCCACATGGATGATGGAACGGCAGAAGGGCGGCAGATCCTGTCTGGGATTGCCAAGTGGTACCCAGAGCCAGCTGTATTGGTAGGCAAGAAGGTCGTCATCGTCGCCAACTTGAAGCCGCGGAAGATGCGGGGTGAACTGAGCCAGGGGATGCTCCTTTCGGTTGAAAAGGATGGTCAGGTTCAAGTAGTCACGGTTGACGACAGCCTGGAACCAGGATTGGAGCTCGGCTAAGCGATGGGAAAGCGGCAACAAGAATGGCGCCAGGTTTATGATTCCCACACCCACCTCAACGACGACCCCTTTTACGACGATGTGCCGGCGTTTGAAAACCGGGCGGCTCACTACGGGGTCACTCAGATGAACATTGTGGGCTCTAATGCCACCCTTAACCAGCGGGCCCTGGCCCTTGGTCAACAGTACCCGAACTTGCACCCGATCATCGGCTGGCATCCCGAGGACATTCGGGCATTCGATGAAGACGCGAAGGCAACACTTTGGGAGCAGGTCCACGATCCACGGGTCGTGGCAATTGGCGAAATCGGGCTGGACTACTATAATGACCAGCAGTCTCCCCATGACCGCCAGCAGGAAGTTTTTGCCGAGCAGTTGGACTGGGCACGGCAGCTGAACCTGCCGGTGTCGATTCACTGCCGGGAAGCACTGGCTGACACCTATGAACTGCTAAAGGACGCCCACGTCGATGAATTCGGCGGGGTCATGCACAGCTTTAACGGGTCGCCGGAATGGGCCGAGAAGTTTCTGGACCTGGGGATGGCGATTTCCTTCAGCGGGGTCGCCAGCTTTGGCAGTGCCGAAGAGGTTCATGCGGCAGTGCGGGCTGTACCGCTGTCACGGATGATGGTGGAAACCGACGCCCCGTATTTGACACCCGCGCCGTATCGGGGAAAGCAAAACGAACCGGCCTTTACCAAGTTTGTCGTCGAAGCAATTGCAGAATTGAAGCAGGTGGCCCCATCCCGGGTTGCCCGGCAAACCTACCAGAATGCTAGCCGGTTATTCCTAAAGGATCAAAAAGATGACGAAGATTAAAGAAGTAATTGTAGTGGAAGGCAAAGACGATACCAAGCAGATTAAAAAGGCCGTCGACGCTGATACTTATGAAACCAACGGGTCTGCGCTCAATGCTGCCGACCTGGCCCGGCTGCGCAAATTGCAGGCGAGCCGGGGCTTAATTGTGTTTACGGATCCCGACTTTAACGGGGAACGGTTACGCAAGATAATCAGCGCCGCGGTTCCCGGAGTTAAACACGCCTTCATTGAGCGGCGGCAAGGGGTCCCTCACTTGGCCCACGGCAGCTTGGGGGTAGAGCACGCGGCCCCAGCGGTAATCAAAGCCGCTCTGGCCCACCTGTACACCCAGGCAGTGACGGAACCAGACGTCTACACCCAGCGGGACTTGCAGGCGGCGGGACTGGTTGGCAGTTCTCAGGCCCGGAAGCGGCGGGAACGGTTGGGGCAGCTGCTTGGCATTGGTTATGGCAACGGCAAACAGCTAGTCCACCGCCTGAACATGTTTCAAATCAGTCCCAACCAATTTGCGGCCGCTGTTGAGCAGATAAAGCGGGAGGAAAATGATGAGTAATACACCGGAAATCGGTAGTCGGACCCGGACGCGGGCGATTATGGAAAAGTATGGCATTCACACCAAGAAGGGCTTCGGCCAGAATTTTCTGACCGACCTCAACGTCTTAAAAAACATCGTGAGTGCCGCCGAAATTACCAGGGACGATAACGTGATTGAAATCGGCCCGGGGATTGGGGCATTAACGGAACAACTAGCCCAGGCCGCGGGGGAGGTCCTCGCCCTCGAAATCGACCAGGATCTGATTCCCGTATTGGCTGAGGTCCTTGCCCCGTACGATAACGTGACGGTCCTAAACCAGGACGTTTTACAAGCCAACCTGCCAGAGCTCATCAAGCAGCAGTTTACGGACCCCAGCAGGCCCATCAAGGTAGTTGCCAACCTGCCCTACTACATCACTAGTCCGATTTTGATGAACCTGCTTGCCGCACCGGTAGACTGGGCGGCTATTTGCGTTATGATGCAAAAGGAAGTTGCCCAGCGGTTGACTGCCCAGCCAGGGACGAAGCAGTATGGGGCATTGACCCTGGCAATCGAGTACCAGATGACCGCGGAGATTGCCTTCAATGTTTCCCGGCGGGTCTTTGTGCCAGCGCCGAATGTCGATTCCGCCATCGTGGTATTGAAACCACGGACAACCCCGCTACCGGTACAGCCCTTCAACAAGCAAAAGCTGTTTGGCTTCATTCGGGGGTGCTTTGCTCACCGCCGCAAAAGCCTGTGGAATAACTTACAGGCCACGATTGGCAAGCAGCCGGCGGTCAAGGAGAAGATGCAGGCAATTTTGACGGCCCTGGCAATTTCTCCCCAAACCCGGCCTGAACGGCTCACACTGGAACAGTTCATTGAACTTGCTAACGCCCTGCACGCTGCCCAGCTTCTCTAATGGTGAATATTATTGACTTTGTTATAATAAAATGATAATATTAATTGTTTCATGTTGAGCACAGGTACTGTTGTAACGCAGTGAGGTGAAGTTTTAGTGCCAGAATCAATTGTTGAGATCAAGAAAGAATTAGATGATCGTATTGGGGAACCAGTCCTCATTAAAGCACAGGCTGGTCGTAAGCGGGTGGCAACCCACCACGGTGTTTTGAGCAAGACCTATCCAGCCATCTTTGTTGTCCACCTAAACGATGGTAACGGAGCACCCGACCGGATTTCTTACAGTTACACTGACTTATTGACTCATAATATTTCGCTAGCCTTTGGCGAAGAAGAAGACTAGCGGGAGAGAGGGGCAGGACTAGTTTGGCTAGTTCGTCGTCCCACCGCCGTCGCCGCGCAGCAAGCCTGTTTGGGGTTGTTCAAGTACTGATTTGTCAGCGGTTGAACTGCCAGCCGGCTACTGCGCTGTTATCCTTAAAACAGCAAAGAGACTGAGTTAACTTCCGGTCCGATTAACATCAGCTGGTTTTTAAAACGAAATGGGCTCCAGCGTTCGGCCTTGCCGAGCACTGGGCCCATTTTGCGTCCTGCGTCAATGTGGGGCCATTCTCCCGGCTCAGGGGGGAACGCCGCCCACTTCCATTCAACTTGCCGATTAATTGGCTCATTAGTATAATCAAAATAAGAATAACTTGAGATAGGGAGGGATGGCAATGCGTGTAAATGAAAAAGCACCGGCAAAACTCAACCTGAGCTTAGACACGCCGATGCGGTACTTCGATGGTTCACCCCGGTGGGACATGGTAATGACTTCGGCAGACTTGGCAGATTATGTGACCGTAGAAACCCACCGGCGACCGACGACGATTAAAGTTTATACTGACAGCGGCTTTTTGCCCAACGACCAGCGAAACCTTGCTTACCAGGCAGCCCATATTCTCAAGAGCCGGTTTCACTGTCGCGAGGGTGTGACGATTCACATTCGCAAGAATATTCCCGTGGCGGCCGGGCTGGGGGGCGGTTCTTCGGATGCCGCTGCCGTTTTACGGGCACTGAACAGGATCTGGCGCCTGGGCCTCTCACTGGATGAGCTGGCCAAGATTGCACTGACGATTGACTCCGATGTGCCTTACTGTGTATATAGTCGGCTGGCCCACGTGACGGGGCACGGGGAAAAAATAGAGCTGCTGCCCGCCCAGCCGCACTATTGGGCAGTAATTGCCAAGCAGCAGATTAGTGTGTCAACGCCGCAGATTTTACGTCAGATTAACTACGAGCAGCTAGAGCACCTTGATAATGAACGCTTGATTGCTAGTCTGAAGGCTCAAAATTGGCAGGAAGCAGTTAAGTACATGGGCAACGTCTTGGAACCCGTGACGATGAGCTTTTATCCGGAAATCAAGCAGCTCAAGGATAAGATGGTTAGCCTGGGAGCCGATGTGGCACAGATGAGCGGGACGGGGCCAACCGTGTTTGCTGTTTGTCACACCGAATCCCGGGCAAAGCGGATTCAAAACAGCATTAGCGGCTTCTGCCGGGATGTTCACGTGGTTACTCTGTTGTGAAAAGTTAATATGCGTGCAAACGAGGGTGTGGAAAACGTCTAAAATTGGCTGATTGCTGATTTTAGACGTTTTTGCTTTCTAAAGGAAGTGTGTCAACGGGAATATAACAAGCCGTGGGAGCCATAGCTGGATTTTGAACCGCCCTAAATTTTCACGGCAGCTTGCATTTCGGTGTGCTTTCCGGTAAGATAGTTTTTGTTGCAAATAGTAATCATTACGATTAAATAAAGGGAGTTCGAGTTGATGTGTAAATACTGGATCGGAGTCAGTGGCTTAATCGGCCTGTTAGCAATTGTTTTCCTGCTGGCATTAATTCCCCGGCAAAATTTTGGCCGGCAGCAAAAACCAATCCGGGTGGTCGCTAGCCTAGATTTCTATGGCGAAGTGGCACAAGAGGTCGCTGGAAAGTATGGTCAGGTGACGACAATTATCAACAGCGCCGCGGTAGACCCGCACGATTACCAGCCGGGAACCCAGCAGGCGCGCGAGATGGGCACCGCTAACCTGGTAATCCAAAATGGGCTGGGCTATGACCACTGGCTGACGAAACTGGTCCAGGGGAGCAGCAACAACCGGGTTACTACTATCGATGTTGCCCGCCAGGTCGCTGGCATGAAGGCTGGCGACAACGAGCATGTCTGGTATCAGCCGACGACGATTAAGCGGCTTACCCAGCAGCTAGCTGACCAATACAGCAAGCTGGACCCCGCACACGCGACCTACTACCACCGCCGGGCACGGGCCTACCTGCAGAGCTTGCAGCCGCTTGACCAAACAATTGCGCAGGCCAAACGTGGTGTCGGGACAAAGCGGGCAGTAGCGGTGAGTGAACCGGTCTTTGACTACGCCTTGACAAACCTTGGCTACCAGGTGGTTGACAGCCACTTTGCTAAGGCCGTGGAGGACGGTAGCGATCCTTCGCCGCAGGACATTGCTGCCCTCCAGGCGGCAATTAAAAACCACCAGATCGCTTTCTTTGTAGAGAATGCCCAGGCTGACGATCGCGTTGTTAATAACCTGGTTCAACTAGCGCGCCAGCATGGTGTGCCGGTTTTGAAGGTAACGGAATCCAAACCTAATGGGTTGAGCTACGAGCAGTGGATGACCAAGCAGTACCAGCAGCTAATCAGGATTCAGGAAAAGGAGGACTAAGGCAATGGCAGTGCTCTCAGTAGAGGACTTAACGGTCGCGTATGGCGATCATACCGTTTTTAAGGATTTAAGTTTTACCGTCAACGATGGTGACTTTCTCGTGGTCGTTGGTGAAAATGGGGTGGGGAAGACTACCCTGGTGCGGGCCCTGCTCGGCCTCATCAAGCCCAAGGCAGGAACCGTTAATATTCCCACGGGAACCCGGATTGGTTACGTTCCCCAGTTTCGGAATATTGATGAGGAATACCCATTGTCAATCCGTGATTTTGTCGCGTTGAACAGCCGTCAATCCTGGTTGCCCTGGTTGACCGGCAAGGAGCGGCACGCGCTTGACCGGATGATTAGAATTACCGACTTAGCGCCGATTGCTGGGCGGCCGTTGGGACTGGCATCAGGTGGAGAGAAGCAACGGGCTTACCTGGCACAAGCCTTATTACCGGCCCCGCGCCTGTTGATTTTAGATGAGTCAACGGCCAGTCTGGATAATGAAATGAAGTATAACCTGCTCGACCTAGTCGCCCGGTTTCAAGAGGACGGTTTGAGCGTGATGTTTATCACCCACGATTGGGACCTGGCGGAACACTACGGTACCAGGTATCTCCACATGACGAAGAACGGCTACTCGACCGGTTCGATTGATGAACTGGCAGAATTGAGAAAGGAGACGGTGGAATGTTAACTTTGACGTTTATGCGGCACGCGTTCATTGCGAGCACCTTTATCGCGGTTGTGAGCGGAATTATCGGGGTGTTCGTTGTGGCCCGCCAGCTCTCCTTCCTGACCCATACCCTCTCGGAAATTGGTTTTGCTGGAGCGTCATTTGCCGTTTTTGCCGGCTGGCTGCCGTTAAATGGGATGATCCTCTTTACGATGCTCAGTTCAGTCCTGGTCGGTCAGATGAGTATTAAGGAGTCGCGCCGGGAAGCGGTGATTAGTGCCGTTTCCGGACTTTTTATCGGTCTGGGGATCCTCTTCCTCTCTTTGAGCAACCAGAGTGCTAGTTCGGCGACCAGCATCCTCTTCGGGAGTGTCGTGGGGATTAGCACGGCGGAGGTTCACCAGTTGATTCTCCTTTCGGTCGTCGTCCTGGTGGTGACACTGCTGATGTACCGGCCCTTGAAGTTTTCATCCTTTGACATCGTTGGTGCCCGGGTCAGTGGGGCCAACCAAACGCTGATTTCAGTGGCCTTCCTGGTCTTGCTGGCGTTGAGTGTGAGTGTCGCCGCCCAGATCGTCGGTTCTCTGTTGATCTTTATTCTGCTGACGATTCCCGCGGCAAGTGCGAAATACTTTACCCATGGGGTAGCGAAGATGGTGGGCCTGGCAATTTTATTTGCCTTGCTAGGAACGTGGACGGGCCTGCTCTTGGGGTACCTGACCAATTGGCCGGTCAGCTTTTTTATCGCGGTCATCGAAGTGGTAATTTACGTTATCGCCTTACTGTACCAAAACTTTGTTGAAGCAAGTTAGTGAGAACGGGGCTGGATTGTTTTCCGGCCCCGTTACTAGTTTAAACTGGGGGCGCTTGTCATTCGGCTATTAGGGGCCTCTTTCTCTTTTCAGCATTCTTTGCTAACTGCACTGATTTATTCAGAAAAGACGAACATTTTATGGTAAAATCAATGTTGTATTATTCCTTTTGGAAAGGCGGAAAAGAACGAAGATGAAAGTACGAAGAAGTAATCGACTGGTTGACATGACCAGATACTTATTGGAACACCCCCGAACATTAGTCTCGCTTAAATTTTTTAGTGAGCGCTATGGTTCGGCTAAATCCTCAATCAGTGAGGACCTCAGTATTGTTAAGCATACCTTTGAAACCTGGGGTGAGGGTCAGTTAAAGACCATTCCGGGTGCCAGTGGTGGGGCCGTTCTGACTCCATTTTACTCAAGGGAGAATGCGGAACGGGCGATTGCCAACCTGGTTCGCGAGGTGAATGATGATTCCCGCTTCTTGCCGGGCGGCTACGTTTACCTTTCGGACCTGATTGGCCGGCCGGATGTCCTTCACCAGGTCGGGCAGTTAATCGCCACCCAGTACGTTGACCAGGACGTTGACGTTGTGATGACGGTTGAAACTAAGGGAATTCCGATTGCGCAGGCGGCGGCGATGTACATGAACAAGCCCTTTGTGATTGTCCGTAATAGCTCTCACATAACGGAAGGCCCAACCGTCAGCGTGAACTATGTATCGGGCTCAGTTAAGCGGATTAAGAAAATGGAACTATCCCGGCGGACGCTTTCGGCCGGCGCTAACGTGGTAATTGTCGATGACTTCCTCAAGGGGGGCGGAACGCTGAACGGTATGCACTCCCTAATCAAGGAATTTGACGCTAACCTAGTGGGGATGACCGTCCTTGCTGAGGGGACCGCAAATGGTAAGCGGCTAGTGGATAACTGCACGTCACTGGTCAAGGTCGATGCCGAGGATGGCGACCAAAAGACGATTAATGCCCGGCCAGGGAACTTTATAGAAACGGTATTTGGAAAGGAAAATTAGGATGGTAAAGAGAAACGCGATTATCTTAGCAGCCGGTAAGGGAACCCGGATGCGGTCAAAGCTCTACAAGGTTTTACACCAAGTCTGTGGGAAAACGATGGTTGACCACGTGCTGACCCAGCTGGAAAAGGCCCACATTGATACGATTATTACGGTAGTGGGCTTTGGCGCGAAAACGGTCGAACAAACCCTGGCCCACCGAACCCGGTACGCTCTGCAAAAGCAGCAGTTAGGGACTGGCCACGCGGTAATGCAAACCGAAGACCTGCTGGGCAGCGAAGACGGTGAAACGATCATTGTCAGTGGTGATACACCACTCTTTACTGCGGAAACCTTTGAAAAGCTCTTTAAGTACCACGAGCAGCGCCACGCTGCGGCGACAATCCTGACTTCCATTGCCCCAGACCCGACTGGCTATGGCCGGATTGTCCGTGACAACGTGGGAATCGTTGAACGGATTGTGGAACAAAAGGATGCCGACCTCCAGGAACAAGCAATCAAGGAAATCAACACTGGGGTCTACTGCTTTGACAACCAGAAGCTCTTTGCCGCCCTCAAGAAGATTAATAATGATAATGCCCAGGGGGAATACTACCTGACCGATGTTATTGGCATTCTGAAGCAGGAAGGTGAGATCGTGACTGCCTACAAGATGGATGACTTTAGCGAATCGATGGGAGTTAACGACCGGATTGCCCTGGCTAAGGCTAACCAGGTAATGCGGGACCGGATTAACAAGCACTGGATGCAAGAAGGCGTTTCGATGGTCGACCCGGCAACGACTTACATTGACGCGGGAGTCAAATTGGGCCGCGATACCGTCCTCGAAGGCAACGTTGTCATTAAGGGCGATACCGTGATTGGAAATGACTGCTACATTAGTGCTGGGTCACGGATCACCGATTCCACAATCCACGACGGCGTTAAGATTACTTCATCGACGCTGGAAGAGGCAGAAATGCACAACGGCAGCGATATTGGTCCAAATAGCCACTTACGGCCAGAGACTGAAATCGGTGAAAACGTTCATATCGGTAATTTCTGTGAGGTCAAGAAAGCCTACATTGGGGCGGGCACTAAGGTCGGCCACCTGACCTACATTGGCAACGCCACACTGGGGAAGAACATTAACGTTGGCTGTGGAGTAGTCTTCGTCAACTACGATGGTACCAACAAGCACCATACCAATGTCGGCGACCACGCCTTTATTGGTAGCAACAGCAACCTTGTAGCACCGGTTAATATCGCGGCAGATTCCTTTATTGCGGCTGGTTCGACGATTACTGACAGTACTGAACAGTACGACATGGCAATTGCCCGGGCTCGGCAAACCAATAAGAAAGATTACGCGAAGAAGTTGCCCTGGTAAGCCGACTTTTGCTTGCTTTTTAACAGACCGCTCTATATCATAGATAAGGATAGACAAAAGACTTACTTATACTTCCGGAGGCTCTAATGACACAGTCGAATACTGATTCCAACTTAAAACTGTTTGCGCTCAACTCGAACCGCCCCTTGGCAGAAAAAATCGCTCAACACCTGGGAATCGAGCTGGGAAAACTTTCAGTGGACCGTTTTAGTGACGGTGAAATTCAAATTAACATTGAGGAAAGCGTCCGTGGTGACAACGTCTACGTTATTCAGTCAACGTCAGCGCCCGTTAATGATAACTTAATGGAACTGCTGATCATGGTCGATGCCTTGCGGCGGGCAAGTGCAAAGACAATTAACGTTGTCTTGCCATATTATGGCTATGCACGGCAAGACCGGAAGGCCCGGAGCCGGGAACCAATTACGGCTAAGCTGGTTGCCAACATGCTGCAAAACTCTGGGGTAGACCGGGTGATTGCCCTCGACCTTCACGCGGCCCAGATTCAAGGCTTCTTCGACATTCCGGTAGACCACTTAATGGGCGCGCCATTACTAGCCGAGTACTTTATCAAGGAAGGGGTTGCCGACAACGCGGTCGTAATTTCACCCGACCACGGTGGGGTAACCCGGGCCCGGGCATTGGCGGAATTTTTGAAGTCGCCGATTGCGATTATCGATAAGCGGCGCCCCAAGGCCAACGTTGCTCAGGTGATGAACATCATCGGGGATGTTAAGGGCAAGACCTGCATCATGATTGATGACATGATTGATACCGCCGGGACGATTACCTTAGGCTCGCAGGCGCTGATTGACGCGGGGGCCAAGGAAGTCTACGCTTCATGTACCCATGCGGTCTTGTCTGGCCCGGCAATTGAGCGGCTGGCGAAGTCACCGTTGAAGGAAGTCGTTGTGACCGACTCCATCCAACTGCCAAAAGAAAAGCAAATTGATAAGATCAAGCAGGTTTCCGTAGCGCCGTTGATTGCGGCCGCTATTAAGCGGATTAATGAAAACCGCCCAGTGAGTCCCCTGTTTAAGCAGGTCTTTCAGAGTGCTAAGAAAATCGACTAAGATCTGCTAAAGGTTATTGCGAGAGAGGCTGGGAATTAGCTCAGCCTCTTTGCTATTTTAAAGCTGGAAGTGTTGCAGCCCTACTCCCCCCTTTTCTACCAGCTGGTTCTAGCCATGTCCATTATTCGTGGTCAGCAGCCCCTGACTTTGCTGGGGGGGGAGCAGAGCTTGCGTTTTCTTTAAGATTTTGGGTTCACTTGACCTTCCATGATATAATAAAGGCGCAGTAGCTAAGGAGGTTAACATGCAAACAAAACCATTATTTAATAAGGTGCTTACCGGTTCTGCTGCCATTGCCATTGCTTTGACATTGGCAGGGTGCGGTCACCATGAGACTACGACTACGGCAGCTAGCAGTTCATCCGTTCGCTCGGCGAAGACTGCTTCGAGCAGTAAGCAGAGTGATGCTTATCGGTCAGCTAACAAGCTGATTCAAAAGGAGGACTACCAAGGCGCTTACGATCGGCTAAACAGCGCTAATAATCGTTCAACGCAGGAAGATTATCTTGCTACTGACTTACAAAACTACATGAGCGCGCGGAATGCTTACCGGAGTGGCAACTACGCCACCGCGGCCGCCACTTTGAAGGAGCAAAAGTCTGCTAGTCCAGAGATGCGGAAAGCTAACAATAAGTTGCAAAAGCAGATTAATAAGGCGCAAAACAGCAGCAGTTCCTCAAGCAGCGTTGCGGACAGCAAGGCAAGTACTAGTCAGAGCAGCACTGACCAGACGAATGATGATGTAGTAGTAGCGTTCGCTAACAAGATGGGCTTTAGCGGCGATAAGGGCTACCAAATCGTTCAGACGGGCAAGTCTGGCAATACCTATAAGTTTGAAGTGCGGCGGAGCAACAGCGACAATACTGTTGCCAACCTGGTGGGAATTTACCAGTATAATAACGAGACCGGGGCCGTTACCAAACTAAGCTAATTGGTTATACTGAGAAGATAATTTGGTCAGAGGAAATTAATTTTTCCGCTGGCCTTTTTACTAGGGAGGCGGTTAAAGTGTGCACGGTAATAACGAGCAACGACCTCATCGCGCGAACGATGGATTTCCCACCCCGTACACCGTGGCAGCTAACTTATTTACCGGCGGCTTTTCAGTGGCAGCCAGCGGTTGGCGGCCAGGTTTTGACCAACCGCTACCGGATTCTCGGCGGGATGCGGCACTTTGACGGCCACTACCTGCTCGGCGACGGGCTGAACAGTGCGGGCTTGTTTTGCGCGGAACTCTTTTTTCCGGTTGCGGCAAGCTATGAGGAGACCGTCCGCCCCGGCACTCGGGGGCTGACACCCCAGGACTTTATTCTCTGGGTGCTGGGCAAACACGCAACGGTCGCCGAGTTAGCGGCGGACCTGGAGCGGGTCTCGGTGGTGGGACGGCGCTGGTTCGACGGCAACTACTATCCTTTCCACTGGCTATTGGCAGATGATAGTGGAACGTACGTGATTGAGCCACTGGGTGGGCGGCTGAAGCTCATGCGCAACCCCTGCGGAGGATTAACAAACACGCCGGCATTAGCCGACCAGGTGGAACGCTTGAATCATAGGCTGGGAATCGCGGACCGCCAGTTTGTCCTGCGGGCAGTGGTCAATTATCAGGGAGCGTGGCCAGCTGGTGGAAATTCGGTGGCGCGGTTTCAACAGGCAGTGTTGACGAGCTGGCAGAAGAAGCCCCAGACAGTTGCGGCAATGGCGACTTTCCTACAAACCGTCACCGTCCCCCATACTAAGAAGCACGAGCATAACTATACTCACTACTGGGCGGTAGTTGACCGTCAGCGCCTTCGGTATTACTTTACGGATTGCCGAACCCAGCGAAGGGTCAGCTATGATTTGAATTCGGCGGTGGGTCAACAGCCCGTGGCCTTTAAACTATAAGGATGGTGGGCCACTGCCAGTTTGCCTAGCTTATTGCTCCACCCTCCATTTAAAGCGTGATTATTTCTTGAAGAAAGCTAATAAGTAAGGCTCCAGGGTTCGGTTTGCCGAGCACTGGAGCCTTATTGGGTTCTTATTTTGCAGGAAAAAGATTTTTCTCCTGGCCGGGATGTTAGTTGTTAAACACATACTTATCAATCGCGGCGGCGACCCCGTCGTGATTATTGTCGGCGGTAACGTCATCGGCAACCGCCAGGGTCTCTGGAATGGAATTGCCCATGGCGACCCCGTGACCGGCAAATTCCAGCATTGAGTTATCATTCTGGGCGTTCCCCAGGGCCATTACTTCACTGGCGGCAACCCCCAGTTCCTTGCACAGCATATCCAGTGCCTGCCCCTTGCTGACACCCTTGCGCATAAACTCTAGGTAGAAGTCCTCGCTGCGGACGATGGAAAAGCGGCTTGCCAGCTCCTCTGGCAGGTTGGCGAGGGCCCGGTCGATGACGTCCTTTTCGTCGACCATCATTGCCTTGGCGATGACGTACTGGTCCCGAATCCGGGCCATTTCATCAAGGGACCGGTAGCGGATCGGCATATCGACCAGGTCGGATTCATAAACGGTGTATTTGCTAATATCCTGGTTAGTGGTGTAGATGTAGTCCCGGGTTTCCAACTGTGAGTGGACGTTTTCTTTAAGACAGTAGTTCTCCCAGTCTGCGTAATCATCAAAGGCCATGCTTTCGTCGACCATTACTTGACCGCTAGTGGTTTGGGCGAGGCCACCGTTAAAGCTGACTACGTATTCGTCGTCCCGGTCGTTCAAGCCGAGCTGTTTCAGGTAGGCGGTGACACCCGTCATCGGCCGGCCAGTACACAGGACGATTTTGACGCCCTGCTGGCTGGCCTTTTTAATTGCTGCGACCGTCCGGGGGGTGATTTCCCGCTTGTCGTTGATGAGGGTACCGTCAATGTCGATTGCGACCATCTTAATTGCCATTATTATTGTTCCTCCTTGGGGTTAACGATGTGGTTGTTTTTAATGTAGTGCTGGAATTGCTCATAAATGGGTTCGAACACCTCAATGTCCTGGTGCTTTTCGAGCATTTCCTTAGGGAAAAAGAAGCGCTGGTCACCGGCTTCGCGCCCGGAAACACTGGCAACCAGGGTTGAGACCTGGGACAGTTCAACGAATTCACCGTTGGGTTGAACCAGCTCGATTTGGGTTTGGGGGTTCGAATCCTGGGGATTGTAAGTGTCATAGGGGAGCTTAAAACTATCATTGACCGCGGTGTAGGAGTCACTGTTGAAACCGGCCGTTTGAATTAACTCACGCAGCTTCGGCAGGCAGGCGGCCGAGTGCTGGTCATAAATCGCTGACTTGAAGGGCCGCCGGTAGAGAAACCGCCGTGCCAAGTCACTGAGAATGTGGTCCCGGGAATGGGTCCAGTGGTTGAAATAGGTGGTCAGGACCCCATCGTCTAAGGCGAGGTAGTCGTCCAAACTAAATTTGTGGTTAAAGAAGGGCATCAGCATGTGCGGGGTAAACTCTGGCTCGAAGTCATTGGGGTGCTCGTAGATGTACTTGGCCCGCATCAGCAGGTGGTCCAAAATTACTTCCATTGCCCGGGAAACGGGGTGAAAGTAAATCTGCAAATACATTTGCAAGCGGCTAATGATGTAGTCTTCCACCGCGTGCATTCCGGAAATCTCAAAGGCGATTCCACCCTCGACCGGTCGCATTACATGGAGGACCCGGTCAAGGTCAAACTTACCATAGTTAGTACCGGTGTAGTAGGAATCCCGCTGGAGGTAGTCCATCCGGTCGGCGTCGACCTGGCTAGAAATCATTTGAACGACTTGCTGGTTTTCGTAGGTGTGGTCGATGACACTAGCGACCTGGTGGGGGAAGTCTGGGGAAACCCGCCGGAGGATCCGGTTAATGTTGGTCCCGGGACTGGTAATCAGCTGGCGGGTGATCTGTTCGTGGTCTGTATTAAAAATATGTTCAAAGGTATGGGAATATGGTCCGTGCCCCAGGTCATGCAAGAGGGCTGCACAGAGGGAGACGGGCCGCTCACGGTCGTCCCAACGGCCGTCACCGGCTTGCTGATGGGGATAGTTTCGCTGGAAATAGTTGCACATTTCCCGGGTAATTTCGTAAACCCCAAGGCAGTGTCCAAAGCGGGAGTGTTCGGCCCCGTGAAAGGTAAAGGAAGAGGTTCCCAGCTGCTTAATCCGCCGGAGACGCTGAAATTCAGGGGTGTTAATCAAGTCTAAAATAATCTGGTTATCCACGATGATCTGACCGTGGATGGGGTCCCGGAAAACTTTCTCCCGGGATAACTGTTCGTCACTGAAACGCACTCTTAAACCTCCTTCGGTAGCCGTTCTTGCAGCTTACTGATTGCTAGTCGTTCGTCATTTAAATACTTGATAAACTGGGGCTGCCAGGTGAGCTGCTTGAAGGCCTGGTTGTCCGTCAAACTGAAAACGCCGCGCAGCCGGTCCTGGGCTTCGGCAATTGTAATGGAGTGACCAAGGAGGTCAGAGATATTCGTCATTGCCGCCGGCCACACGTCGGGAAAATGCCACTTGTTTGGCGTGGATTGGAGACCAGCCGTATAAAAATCACGAATCAATTCACCCCGGGAAAGCTGGTTGCCGTTAATGCTGAGGTAGAGCATGACGACGACACCCGCCATGTTTCGTCGTTGGGAAATCCCGCCGATTTTTTGACCATTGACCTGAACATCAAAGCTGCCGGGACAGTAAGAGTGGGTAACTTCGCCGGTTTCAATCGCCAGTTCAGGGAAGGCAGCCTGGATGACGGTGACCATCCGCTGATAGGCTTCGTCAATCGTTAACTGCTGCTTTTCCAGGTGCCAAGGGAAGAACAGCGAACAATTCAGGATGCCATTATCGCTGACCACTGCCAAGCCGCCAGAATTACGGATAAAGTAGTGGTGATGCCGGTGCCGCAAGAGGTCCAGTGCGGTTGCCAAGTGGGGCAGCCGTTGGTCTTTGAGGCCAAGAATGACGGTCTCCTCTAATGTCCAAAAGTGAAGCAGGGGAGTCGGCAAGGCTTCGCTGCTGCGCAGGATGGCGTTGGTGTAGATAAATGAGCTGATATTATTAGGGGGCAGCAACGGCTGGCGAAATTCGCTGACCGGCTGGCTTAAAAATTGTTCCATAGGTTTGACTCTTCTTTAATTTTGGTTTCTATATAGCATTATACAAGAAAGCTGGGGAAATTAATCCTAAACGGTCACCTTTTTCAGCAGTTTCAAGTATAATTGTGACGAAAGAAGCGAAAGGGGATGTGAAGAATCAAGAAAATTACACCCGTCCATGTCCAACTGACCACGGTCATTGAACAGGATGGCCAGCAGGAGCGGTTTAGTTTTAACGAAACGGGCAACTTTGTCGAACTTAACGGTAAGTACTATCTGCGTTATCTAGAACACCAGCAGGGGCACAGTACACCCGTCCAATTTCGCCTGGATGACCAGGTGCACCTGCACCGGAGTGGGGAACTGACGACCCTCCTTAACTTTGACTTGGCAGCACCAACGGCGACCCGTTACCGGACCCAGTATGGAATCATCAGTCTAGAAGTCCAAACCAGCCGGCTGGAGAAGGAGATTGACCCCACGATTCCGGCCGGCCAGCTGAAGGTGGATTACTCCCTGGTGACGGCGGGGCAGACTGTGGGAAGTTATCAGCTTCGATTGCAATTTCAACCCTAGTATTGTATGATGTAGTTTAGACTTTTTGAAGGGATGTGCACCAATTTGGAATTAAAGGTTTTTGACGGCCAAGACAAATCAGAGCTTTCAATGGTTGAGGTGGCGCACGCTATTTTAGCTCATCATGGTGAGGCGATGGCGTTCGTTGACCTGACTAACGAAATTCAACAGTACCTGGGCAAGAGTGATGAGGAAATCCGGGAACGCCTCGCTCAATTCTACACTGATTTGAATGTCGACGGCAGTTTTATTTCCCTTGGTGACAATACCTGGGGCCTGCGGGCTTGGTACCCATTCGAATCTATCGACGAAGCAACGGTTGGTGAAACCGAGGATGAGGAAGACCGGCCGAAGAAGAAGCGGCGGAAGGTTAACGCCTTCTTGGCCGATTCTGATGATGACGACGATGTGATCGATTACGACAACGATGATCCAGAAGATGAAGACTTGGATGATCGTGACGAAGACGATAGCAGCGACGATGATTACGACGAAGAAAATGACGACTTCAGTGATGATGACGATGACCTCGATGACAATATCGAAGACCAGCTGTCTGAATTACATGATGAAGACGAGGACGAAGAAGACGACGATGAATAAATCTCGTCAGGAGCCTTGACTATTTTGCGGCGAGCTTGTATTATCTTTCTTGGGCGCCTGTAAAATATGCAGGCTATGAAGTTCTTAAATAAAAGAAGCTCCCTGTTTCAGTTGAAATGGGGAGCTTTTCTTTATTTTGGTTAGCACCTGAAATTAATTAAAGGAGTAGTAAAGCAATGACGAAGTACATTTTTGTAACCGGTGGGGTTGTTTCATCACTAGGAAAGGGAATCGTTGCCGCTTCCCTCGGCCGTCTG
Source organism: Limosilactobacillus oris (assembly GCF_025311495.1). Taxonomy (NCBI): domain Bacteria; kingdom Bacillati; phylum Bacillota; class Bacilli; order Lactobacillales; family Lactobacillaceae; genus Limosilactobacillus; species Limosilactobacillus oris. The sequence continues at coordinate 1,709,473 of NZ_CP104398.1, forward strand.
TTGAAGAACCGGGGCTTGAAGGTTGCCATTCAAAAATTCGACCCATACATTAACGTGGATCCCGGTACGATGAGTCCATACCAGCACGGTGAAGTGTTTGTTACCGATGATGGGACCGAAACAGACCTTGACCTTGGTCACTACGAGCGGTTTATTGATAACGATCTGAATAAGTATTCTAACGTCACTACTGGTAAGATCTACTCCGAAGTTTTGCACAAGGAACGGCGGGGAGACTATCTCGGGCGGACTGTCCAGGTTATTCCTCATATTACCAATGCGATTAAGGACAAGATTAAGCGGGCTGGCGAAAGCAAGGACGCCGAAGTGGTAATTACCGAAATCGGTGGTACCGTGGGGGACATCGAATCCCAGCCATTCATGGAGGCCATCCGGCAAATGCGGGAAGAAGTAGGCCCCGAAAACGTCCTCTACATCCACACGACCTTAGTCCCGTACCTGCGGGCGGCAGGCGAAATGAAAACCAAGCCGACCCAGCACAGTGTTCGTGAACTGCGGGGCTTGGGAATCCAGCCGAACATCTTAGTGGTTCGGACTGAACGGCCAATCACCGATGAAATGCGGAAGAAGATTGCCCTCTTCTGTGACGTTGATCCCAAGGCGGTTATCGAGTCGATGGACGTTAACACCCTGTACGAGATTCCACTGAACTTGCAAAAGCAGGGGATGGACCAGCTGGTTGTCGACCACTTCGGCCTGGATGTTCCAGTGGCTGATATGCGGGAATGGACCAACATGGTCAACCACATCGAAAACGAGCTGACCAAGACGATTAAGATTGCGATGGTTGGGAAATACACCGACCTGCAGGACGCCTACATTTCCGTTAACGAAGCCCTGCGGCACGCGGGCTACCCGGTTAATGCCAAGGTTAAGATTGACCACTTTAACGCGGAAAACATTACGCCCGCAAACGTCAAGGAAACCCTGCAGGATTACGATGGTATTCTGGTTCCAGGCGGCTTTGGCAACCGGGGGGTAGAAGGAATGATCACCGCTATCAAGTATGCTCGGGAAAACGATGTTCCGTACCTGGGAATCTGCCTGGGGATGCAGACTGCCTGCATCGAGTTCGCCCGGGATGTACTGGGTTACCAGGATGCCAACTCAACTGAATTTGACCCGAATACGGAACACAACATCATTGACCTGATGGCCGACCAGGAAGACGTTGAGGACATGGGAGGAACACAACGTTTGGGTGCTTACCCGTGCAAGCTGAAGCCGGACACGGTTGCGGCAGCCGCATACGACAACCAGGCGATGATTAGTGAACGGCACCGGCACCGTTACGAATTCAACAACGCCTACCGGCAAGAAATGGAAGACCACGGCTTGGTCGTTTCGGGGGTTAATCCGGATCGGAACCTGGTTGAAGTTGTAGAACTGCCAGAGAAGAAGTTCTTTGTGGCGGCCCAGTACCACCCAGAATTCCTGTCACGGCCAAACCGCCCAGAGGGATTGTTTGCGGCCTTTGTCAAAGCGGCAGCAGCTGATAAGTAAATAGTTAAAATAGGTAGCGGCGGGCACGTTGTAGTTGCCTGGCTACATAAGTGGGGGAGTTAGATTGCGAACCAGTTTAGCTGGTTCCGGCTAATGCCCCTTTTAATTTCTTTAAGATTGCTGATAAAAGGTTGTAATTTAATAAACAATTAATTATCATTACTATTGATTGTTTATTAACAATAACTAAAAAAATAAAGCAAATAGTAACTAACTATTTTTAAGTGAGGAAACACGGAAATGAAACGAATGATCATTCAAGGAGGAAACCGGCTTTCGGGCGAAGTAACGATCGGTGGCGCGAAAAATAGTACTGTTGCGTTAATTCCGGCCGCGATTCTAGCGGATACACCTGTACAATTTGATACAGTACCGGATATCTTGGATGTTCACAATCTGATGATCATTTTGAAGTCGATGAACGTCAAGTCTGAGTTTAGTCATGGCGTCCTAGACATTGATCCAACGCAAATCATCGAAGCTGAACTTCCAAGTAAAGCGATCAAGAGCTTACGGGCTTCTTATTACTTTATGGGCTCGCTGTTAGGTCGTTTCCACCGTGCTACGTTAACTTTTCCTGGTGGTGACAATATTGGTCCCCGGCCAATTGACCAGCACCTCAAGGCGTTTAAAGCCCTTGGTGCAACGGTCAGTGAAAATGGGGGGACCGTTCATTTAGAGGCTCAAAATGGTCTTCATGGTGCCCGTATTTTTATGGATATGGTTTCCGTCGGGGCGACGATTAACGCGATTCTTGCGGCGGTTCGCGCTGAGGGAACGACGGTAATTGAAAATGCTGCCCGGGAGCCTGAAATTATTGACTTAGCGACATTTTTAAATAACATGGGTGCCAAAATTCGGGGAGTCGGAACTGACACCATCCGGATTACGGGGGTTAATACTCTCCAGTCGATGAATACCCATACGATTATTGCCGACCGGATTGAATCGGGGACTTACCTTTCACTGGCGGCAGCACTTGGTGATGGGGTCATGATCCACAATGTGATTCCGGAACACCTGGAATCATTCACCAGTAAGATGATTGAAATGGGTGTTGACCTTCAGATTGACAGTGACCGCATTTATGTGCCTAAAACCACTAAGTTCAAGCCAATTCATGTCAAGACGATGCCGTACCCCGGCTTCGCGACGGACCTCCAGCAGCCGTTGACCCCGCTAATGTCACTGGCGGAGGGGGACAGCGTAATCGTTGATACGATTTACCCGAAGCGGGTCAAGCACGTCCCTGAACTGCAAAAGATGGGGATGCAGATTGAGGCCCATGATGGGACGATTGTTGTCAAGCATACGGCTGCCCTGCACGGGGCAAACGTGAGCGCCGGTGAAATTCGTGCCGGGGCCGCGTTGACGATTGCCGGTTTAATGGCGGACGGGACGACTGTGATCAATAATGCGGGGAATATCCTGCGGGGGTATGACCGGATTGTTTGGAAACTAAACCGCCTGCACGCGAATGTTTCAATCGAAGACGATACATCAGTAAAAATTAGCTAGGCTGTTGCGTTACTAACTGATTCATGATATTCTATTAGGGTTGATTATCTATGTTTCAGGCAATGATTCATGGCAAAAGGAGCGTATAAAGTTATGAAACAAGGAATTCATCCAGATTACCACCCAGTAGTATTCGAAGATTCATCTACTGGTTACAAGTTTATCTCTGGTTCTACTGCTACTTCCAAGGAAACCATCAAGTGGGAAGACGGTAATGAATACCCATTGATCAGGGTTGAAGTTACTTCTGATTCACACCCATTCTACACTGGTAAGCAAAAGTTTACCCAGGCCGATGGTGCGGTGGACAAGTTCAACAAGAAGTACGGCCTCAAGTAGGACGGCTAGCTTGTGTCAGGGGGACGATGGACAAGGTTGCTTGTTCATCGCCCTTCTTTTTTATTTGTGGTAGACTAAACGCGGAAGTCTAGTAGAGGAGGATGAAATGTGGAGAAAAAGAAAAAACGCGGCCTGCCAAATTGGCTCCGCTGGACATTAGTAGTAATCTTGCTGGTAATTTCGCTGTGCCTGATTTTTAACCAGCAGATTAAAGAGCAGCTGGTGGGCAATTACCGCCCGACAATCACCCAGCAGACAATTAAGCGGGATGCGGCCAAGAAGGCAACCTATAATTATAGCGATGTTCAGGATCTTAACCTGCAAACGGTAGCGAAGGTTCGGGCGCAAAAACAGCCGATTAACATCATCGGGGAAATTACCGTTCCGGCGGCTGACATGACGATTCCAATTGCGAACGGTGTTAACAATACCACCCTGGCCTTGGCAGCAGGGACGATGCGGCCAGATATGAAAATGGGGCAGGGTAACTATGCGTTGGCTGGTCACAACATGGCCCACGGGAGTAAAATCCTGTTCTCCCCACTCTACTACCATGCCAAGGTTGGTCAGATGGTGTACATTACCGACCTTAAACGGGTGTATGAGTATAAACTCTACCAACGGACGTTTATTGAACCAACCCAGGTGGAAGTCGTCAATGATACACCACAGAAGATTATTACGCTGATCACTTGTAACGCTAATGGTGAGCGGCGGCTAATGCTGCGGGGGCGGTTTATCAAGTCCGAGCCATTCAAGCAGGCGCCACAAAATGTGCAGAAGAACTTTAGCAACAAGTACACGACCGGCCGGAATTCATAGTAAATAAAGCGGAGGAGTAGGGCTAGCGGGCCTAGTTCGTTGGCTACTGCACCGTGGCATTATTACCCTTAAATTAGTTAAGGGGATGGGCCAATTTCCTCCCGTTATCAGCATTTAAAGCAACAGCAGGCCTCTAGAACTCGGTTTTACCGGGTACTGGAGGCCTGCTTTGTACTACGCTGTCTAAGGAATCGGGCTACTTTCCCAGCCTTAAAGTTCCCTTTCGATTTTAGTTAACCACAGTGGCAACGCCCGGTAGAGGCTTTGATAAGTTTCCTCAAACCGGTGGGTGTACCACGGATCCGGGATTTCCTCGTTTTCTTGACCAGGAACTAGCTCGTTTGCCAGGTGAATTTTAGGCAGGTCACCGGCAGGCGCCATGCGCTGGAGAGCGGCGAGGTTCATGTTATCCATGCAGATGATGTAGTCTGCCCACGCAAAGTCACGTTGGGAAATTGGGCGGGCAACGAGGCCCGCGGTGGGGAGTCCGTGCTGTTCCATCGTTTGTCGCGCGCCGGGATAGGGCGGCTTGCCCTCTTCATAATCCGTAGTCCCGGCAGAGTCGACCTGGATTTGATGGCTAAGGTTGGCCTTGGCGACTAGTTGGCGGAACATGCTTTCGGCCATTGGTGACCGGCAGATATTGCCTAGGCAAACAAATAAGACGTTCATTTTTGACACCTCGCTGATTGTTTTCTTTTAGTTTATCATACAAGAAATTCTAAAGTTTTGCTAAGGGGAGAACTGAGCCTTTCCCCCTGAGAATTAAATCTGGTAAAATGTTAACAATAATTTAAAGGAGGAGAGCAGAATGGCTATTTTGATTGTCATCCTGGTATTAGTTGTCATCATCGGTATCTACGTTGTGATGTACAACGGCTTGGTACAGTTACGGGTTCACGCCCAGGAGTCCTGGAGTCAGATTGATGTCCAGCTCCAACGGCGGAATGATTTAATTCCAAACTTAGTTTCCACGGTGAAGGGGTACAGTAAGTTTGAAGCCTCTACCCTAGCAAAGGTGACTGAGTTACGGACCGCGTTGAATAATGTGCCTGACGATGATCATGCTAAGAAAATGGAAGTTTCTAATCAATTGACTGGAACGTTGCGGACCTTATTCGCGGTTTCGGAAAATTATCCGGACTTGAAGGCGAGCGCTGAATACCAACAGTTGATGGAGGAACTAAGCAATACTGAAAATAAGATTGCATATTCCCGGCAACTGTACAACAGTACGGTGGCAGCGTTGAACGCAAAGATTCAATCGTTCCCTAGCAATATTGTTGCGAAGCTGCACCACTTTACACAGATTGATTACTTGCAGGTACCGGAAAGTGCGAAGGCAGCACCTAAGGTTTCGTTCGACGATTAGGGTGAGCTAGATGTTATACCAGCAAATTGCACAAAATAAGCGGAAAACCGTCCTCGTGATGGCCGGCTTTTTTCTGCTGGTGGCCCTAATCGGGGCGGCAATCGGCTACTTGTTTGCGCGCTCAGCGGTTGGTGGAGTTATCATTGCTGGGGTGATTGCCCTAGTATATATGGCGGTGATTATCGGCCAGTCGACGGACGTGGTGATGAATATGAACAATGCCCGCGAAATCCACTCTGCCCAGGAGGCACCAGCATTGTGGCACGTGGTCGAAGACATGGCGATAGTAGCACAGGTGCCGATGCCGCGGGTCTTTATTATTGATGATCCGAGTCCTAATGCCTTTGCCACCGGGAATAATCCAGAACACGCTGCGGTGGCTGCGACAACTGGTTTGATGGAGATTATGAACCGTGAAGAGCTGGAGGCAGTAATGGGCCACGAGATGAGTCACGTCCGTAATTATGATATTCGTCTTCAAACGATTGCGCTGGCATTGTCAGCGGCAATCAGCATGTTGGTTAACTTTGCCGGCAACTTTTGGTGGTTTGGCGGAAGCAGAAGCGATGACGACGATGATAATAGTTGGGGTGTCTTTGCGATTTTGGGGTCGGTGCTGTTGATTATTCTGGCACCACTTGCAGCTACAATTGCTCAGATGGCCTTGTCGCGTAACCGTGAGTATTTAGCAGATGCCGGTTCAGTTGAACTGACACGGAACCCCCACGGGATGATCAGCGCATTAGAAAAGCTCAAAGAGGCCCAACCGATGAAACACGTTGCGCCTAGCAGCAGTGGCCTCTATATTAGCGATCCAGAGGAGAATGGTCGTCACCGCCGGTTTAGCGACTTGTTTGCGACTCACCCGCCATTGGATGCTCGCATCAAACGGCTAGAACAAATGTAAATTTTAGGCAGGGAACGCGGAAGGCGGGACCTGCTTTTTTCGTTCTTTTAGCAAGATAGTTTTTCCTTAAAGAATGCCTTTATTTCCCGACGGTGGTATAATTAAAAAGCTAGACCAAAGTATCAAAAGAAGAGGTAGCTTTTCAATGAAGATGAAGTTAGCGGAGATTGCGAAGGCAATTAACGCGCAAAATGAGATTGAACAATGGAAGGACATTGAGGTAACCAGTGTTTCTTTCGATAGCCGCCATTTGGAAAAAGGAGCTTTATTTGTTCCCCTCCAAGGGGCGCATGACGGTCACCAATACGTTGAAACCGCCTTTACCAATGGTGCGGCCGCCACTTTATGGGCTAGTGATCACGAATTAACTAACAGCGACCATCCCGTTTTAGTGGTAACTGATCCCCTTAAAGCCCTTCAAGAGTTGGGAAAATACTACCTGCGCAAAATCAACCCAATCGTTGTTGCTGTTACGGGGAGCAATGGGAAAACCACCACTAAGGACATGATTGCTTCCATTTTGAGCACCCAACTTAACGTTACTAAGACCTATGCCAACTTTAACAATGAAATTGGGGTGCCGGTCACTCTTCTAAACATGGAAGCCAACACCGAGGTGGTAGTCGTTGAAATGGGGATGGACCGGTTCGGTCAGCTCGACTTCCTGAGCAAGCTGGTTAGCCCGGACATCGCGGTTATTACCATGATTGGGGAGGCCCATATCGAATTCTTCGGTACTCGGGACCGGATTGCGGATGCCAAAATGGAAATCGTAAACGGCTTAAAAGAGGATGGCCTCTTTGTGTACGATGGTGATGAACCGCTGCTCAATGAGCGGGCAGCAAACATCACTCAACAGACAACCCGTTTTGGCCGCCAGTTAACTGATGTCTTATACGCAACGAGTGTTAACGCCGGCTCCCGCTCCATTGAATTTAAGGTTAACGAGTGGCCTGACGAGCAATTCACGATCCCAATGGTGGGTGAATATAACGTTAACAATGCCCTTGCCGCCATGGCAGTTGCCAAGCGCCTGCACATCAGTCCAAACCATATTAAGACGGCACTGGCAAACGTCGAACTAACGGAGAATCGGGCGGAATGGTTCAAGAGCAAGAACGGTGCTCAAATTCTCAGTGATGTTTATAATTCCAACCCGACGGCGGCAAAGCAGGTTTTAAAGACTCTCGCTGAAATGCCGGTCCAGGGACGGCGAATTGCGGTCCTTGGTGACATGCTTGAACTAGGGGAAGCCGCACCACGGCTGCACGCTAGCCTAGCAGAGCAAATTAACCCTGCTCAGATTCAAGAAGTATACCTGGTGGGAGCCGAAATGGCGCACCTACAGGCTAAGCTCCAGGAGCAGGGCTATCCTGCGGCAGATATTCACTATTACCAGGCCGACCAGCTCGACCAGTTAACCGCCGCTTTGGAAGCCGACCTGCAGCCGGCCGACATGGTCCTATTGAAAGCCAGTCATGGTCTGCATTTAGAGCAGGTTCTAGCAGCAATTAAAGAACAATAGTAACTGATTACCAGCCGATTGGTGATGTTTTCACCCGTCGACTGGTCATTTTTAGGAGGAAATTTTTTGAAGTTTAGCGAATTAGGTTTATCGCAAAGTTTATTAAAAGCAATTAAGCGGAGCGGCTACGAAGAGGCCACCCCAATTCAGGAACAGACGATTCCAATGGTCTTGAAGGGACAGGACGTCATTGGCCAGGCCCAGACAGGGACAGGGAAAACCGCCGCGTTTGGTTTACCGATTATTGAGCACGTCGATACGGACAACCCAAATATCCAAGCGCTGATTATCTCCCCGACTCGTGAACTGGCAATCCAAACTCAGGAGGAACTTTACCGCCTGGGCAAGGATAAGCATGTCCGGGTTCAAGTAGTATATGGGGGTGCGGATATTCGCCGGCAGATCAAGAGTCTCAAGCACCATCCCCAAATCCTCGTCGGAACTCCTGGCCGGCTGCGTGACCACATTAACCGTCATACCGTCAAACTGGGTCACATCCAAACCCTTGTATTAGACGAAGCCGACGAAATGCTGAACATGGGCTTCTTAGAAGACATTGAAGCGATCATCAAGGAAACGCCAGCTGAGCGGCAAACCCTCCTTTTCTCGGCGACAATGCCGCCAGAAATCAAGCGGATTGGCGAGCAGTTCATGACTAACCCGGAAACTGTCCGGATTAAGGCTAAGGAACTGACGACCGACCTGGTTGACCAGTACTACGTCCGGGCCCGGGATTACGAAAAGTTTGACATCATGACCCGGCTGATCGACGTCCAAGATCCGGACTTGACGATTGTCTTCGGACGTACCAAACGGCGGGTTGATGAGCTGTCAAAGGGACTGATTGCCCGGGGGTACAACGCCGCCGGAATTCATGGTGACCTCACCCAGGACCGACGCACGAAGATCATGAAGAAATTCAAGAACGGGGACCTGGATATCCTGGTTGCAACCGACGTGGCCGCACGGGGCCTCGATATTTCCGGTGTGACCCACGTTTATAATTACGATATCCCATCCGATCCGGATAGCTATGTCCACCGAATTGGACGGACAGGTCGGGCCGGACACCACGGAACGTCACTGACCTTTGTAACGCCAAATGAAATGGAATATTTGCATGAGATTGAAAAACTGACCCGGGTGCGGATGTTACCACTGAAGCCCCCATCTGCCGAAGAGGCCTTCAAGGGACAGGTTGCCAGCGCCTTTAACGACATTGACGAGTTAATTGCACAAGATTCCACCGATCGGTATAAAGAGGCCGCAGAGGAGCTCCTGGAGAGCCATGACGCAATGGACCTGGTTGCAGCCCTTCTCAATGATATGACGAAGGAGGCGGCTAGCGAGGTTCCGGTTAAGATTACTCCAGAGCGCCCGTTGCCACGTCGTCACCACGGTAGTAAGCGTACTGATTACCATGGTGGCAACCACCGGCACTACAATGGTAATCGACGGGGAAATGGCCGTTACCGTTCACGGGGTCACCGCGGTGATAATCACGGTCGCAGCCACTCCAGCCGCCACGCCTTTAATATCCGCCACCGTAAGGATAAGGAATAAAGCAAGTGCCAGGGCTGTGCCACTGAACAGCATAAGCAATATGGGACTGGAAATTAACTCAACCGCGTAGCTACTTAGTAGATGATGAGGCCTCAGCGCAATCGCTGGCTGCCGGGTTAAGTGCTGATCCACCAGTGTTTGACCTACTCCAAGTCGGCTAACTGCGCGGTAAAAGACACCAAAAATCAGTTTGCCAACCGATTCTTGGTGTCTTTTCTCACTCTTATAAAGTCCTGACCTAGCAAAGAAGATAGGATAATTTTGAATCCTAAACGAATAAAACCACTGATGACCAGCACGGCCATCAGTGGTTTTTTACGTTTACTTCAATTGTTCTTTGAAATGCTCTAAGTTAGCTGGGGTTGGATTAAGGTTTGCCCACCTTTGAGTCAAAAATTGGTCACTCAACCGATAATGCGGTGCCGGCTGTTTGCTGGTAATGAAGCTATTGGAAGCTCGATCAAATTTGACCCAGCCAGCCCAGCCGATGTGAATAGTGTCTTCCATAAAGGAAGTCTTGCCGCCATCATGGGAAAGGTCGAGCACGTTGTTGAAACCTTGTTCGCGGAGCTGGAACTTAATCTTGTTCACCGAACGGTAGTACATCTGCATATCCAGGCCAGTGAACTTTTCCCACTTGGCATTAACCGGTGGAATTACGAACAGCACGTTGGTGTTCGTGTTCTTAAACTGGTTTAAGACAACTTGCAGGTCACCATATTCCGGTGATTGAGTATAGTTCAGGTGCCGCTGACTACCCGCCAGCCGTTTTTCGTGCGGCTTGATCTTCTTAGTGTAGAAACTATTTTTAACCCGGAAACGGTTGTTAGTGGTATCCCGTTCACCGGTTGCCTCAGCGTCCTTATACAGCTGGTCGTAGTTATACTTTTTCGGCAGTTTGTTAACGTTTGGCAGGATGTGTTTCTGGTAGTTCTTGTTAATTTGGAACTCTGAGAAGAGGGCGTCTTCGTGCTTGAGCATCGCCACCCGTGTGTTGATTACCAACCGGTCCCAGCCGCTAAGGGCATGACCAGCCGCAATCTTACGGGCTGCAGCCCCAATCGTCCCGTCCGTTCCTAGGAGGGTCAGCAACCGGCGTGCGGTATACCGGTCGTATGGTGACCGTGGATTGGCTTTTTGCAGCCAGCTCAGGTCGGCATACGCCCCGTTATAAAACTTGAATGCTGGGGTTTTGACGCCCTGCTTGGTAAACCATTGGGGAGAAATAATGTAGACTGCCTTTTGGTCCGTTAACTGGTTTTCCATCGAATTAATGTTGAAAAACTGGGGCAGTGACTGGGTTCCCCGGGAACCAAATAGGAAGGGCGTGTAATTATGGTACCGCGCGGCCATTACGGATGGGTGATACTTATCCATCCGCCGCAGCTCGCTGGAACCAAAAAAGGGTACAAATTTGGTCTGGTGATTGCTCATGGCCTGCTGCTTAATTGATTGGTTTTTAAAGACAACTGGGCTGAGCGAAACGGCCGCTTGTTTCTCCATGGCGGTGCTGTGTTTATTTTTAATTGGTAACGAGAACAGCACCACAATCAGGACAAACGCCAGGATAACAGGGCCAAAGATGGACCACAGTTTCCGGCGGTTATGCATTTTGAAGCTCCTTTACCCGTTGTTCAATCTTTTCAATTGTGTTCCACTGGCTCCGGTCAAATTCAGAAACCGGAACTTGAACATCAAAGGCATCTTGCAAGCCTAACAGCAGGCTAACCGTTGCCATGGAGTCCAAGAGGCCACTGGTAAACAGGTCTTGGGAAGCATCGCTAAAATCAGCCGCGTCCCGGCCAGTTGCGTCAGCTAAAATGTTAATAATTTGTTCTTGCATAATCGTAAATCCTCCTAAAATCGATGTGGTTAGCTAAATAAAAAGGTATCCAAGAAACCACTAAAAATCAAAAATGTAAACATAACAAAGTTAAAGGTAACAAAAATGGCAATTCCCGTGGTCAGCTTATTGTGGGGCAGGTTTGGCAGCCGTTTTCGCTTGAACCGTAACCACCAGTCATTCGCCACTAGGGCAAAACCGTGCAGGAAACCATACAAAATATAGTACCAGGTGATGCCGTGCCAAAAGCCCATCAAAACCATGTTAAGCATATAAGCGGTCGATGACAAGGCATTCCGGTTCTTAAACCAGCGTTTTTTGGTTGCCATGAAGACAAAGCGCATGAAAATGTAGTCACGGAACCAGAACGACAGGCTGATGTGCCAACGGTTCCAGAACTCTTTGATGTTCTTGGACTTAAATGGCTGCTTGAAGTTCATCGGGGTCTGGACACCCATAAAATAGGAAATCGCGACCGCAAAGAGCGAGTAGCCGGCAAAGTCGAAGAAGAGGTAGAAACCGTACGTGTACATTACCCCCAGCATGCTCCAGGAGAACAGACTGTGGTTAATCATGGCCTGCTGTTCAAAGAACGGGTAAAAGTTTTGTCCGAAGAAGTAACCAATCACGAACTTGTACAAGAAACCGAGGAAGAGGTAGAAAATCCCCTTGCTGACCAGGTTCAGGTAGTCTTCCCGTGACGGGACTTTCCGGTAGTCCTTTTCGAAACGCCGGTAGCGATCGATTGGTCCGGAGGTAATCGTCGGCATAAACAGGATAAAGCGGACAAACTTCCAGGGAGAAATTTCCTTAATCATTCCGTCCCGGGTTTCGATAATGGTTCCAACGGCCCGGAAAGTCAGGTAAGAAATCCCCAAAAAGCCGAGTAGGGAGTTATGGCCCACCATTGCTGGCGAGAGCTTTACGATTACCAGCGGCAGGATGGATAAGCCAGACAGCAGGTAAAAGACACCGGTGCTGTTCTGCCGTTGCCGGTAGCGGGCGTAAAACATCACGAGCAGGGTTTCGTATATTACGTAGACGATCAGTGAAATCCCCTGCTGCCAGCTGCTGCCGTCAAACATTAAGAAAATGAAGACGAAGCTGATCAGTGCTTCGTACCAGCTAAACCGTTTGCCAAAGTAAAGGCCGATCCCCAGCGGTAAAAGGGCAAGAATTAAGTAGACAAAGTAGACTGGGGTTCCGTAGGCGCTAAAGTTTGGCAGACTTGAGATCCAATTAATCATTATTGATTGACCTCTTTAATCATTTGCTTAACTGCAATCTTGCCATTTGCAGACATCGGGAAGCTGTCTCGGTAAATGAATTGGGTCGGCATCATGTATGGCATGATGAGTTCCTTGAGGCTTTCCCGGATTTGAGCGGTCAGTTTGGCTGGCTCCTCGTCAGCATAGTCCTTCTTGGGGATGACCGCGGCGATCAGGTGGGTAACCTTGCCGTCCCGGTTGTATTTCGGCAGCGCCACTGTCTGCTTGATATACGGGCTCTTTTCTAGGCTGGCCCGTACTTCATCCAATTCAATCCGGAAGCCGTGGAGTTTAATTTGAAAGTCCATCCGCCCCTTGTGGTGGAGAAGACCATCTTCGTCAAGCACTCCCGCGTCCCCGGTCCGGTATGCTGGCTGGCCGTTCAGCTCGAAAAAGGCTTGAGCGGTCTTTTCAGGGTTGTTCATGTAGCCGTGGGCAACGCTGTCCCCAGCAATGATGATTTCTCCTTGTTCTCCCGGGGTAGTTACCTGCTGGTCGCCCTGCCAAATTGACAATTCTACTCCCGGCTTGGCATAGCCAACGGGGAGGCGGTCATTGTTCGCCGCAATTTCAGGAGTGATTTCAATTCCGGAAACAGCGACCGTGGCCTCCGTGGGCCCGTAAGTGTTGAAAATATGGGCGTGGGGGAAGCGCTTGTGCAGGTTTTGAGCGGTCTTGACCGTCAGCTCTTCACCGCAGAACAGGAAGTCGGTGATTCCCGGCATCTGCTGTTCACTAAAGGCCGGGCTTAACATCAGCATATCCGCAAACGAAGGGGTCCCGACAAAGACGTTGAGGTCTAGTTTAGGCAAGGCCGTAAAGAGCTGCCCGAAGTTTTCAACCACGTCATGCGGCAGGGCCTTGATCGTGCTCCCGCTCATCAGGGCCGGGTATAAGAACATATTTGAAAGGTCAAACGAATATGGCGGTTGTCCCAGGTAGTTGGCATGGGCCGGTAGGTCAAATTCGTCACTCAGCATCCAGTTGGTGAAGGTTACCAGGTTGTCGTGGCTGACTTCCACCCCTTTAGGAGAACCGGTTGTCCCTGAGGTAAACAGGATGTAGGCGAGGTCGTCCCCCGTGACGGGGTTCGGGTCATCAAACGCTTCGTGCGCATTGATGGCCTGGTTGATGGCGTCCCGGTCAATTACCGGTGCGCTCACCACGAGCTGGTCACCAGGGAAAGCGTCAATTGCCAACACCAGACTAGGCTTTCCGGTGTCAAGGATCGATTGAATCCGTGGTAGCGCTGAGTCAGCGGCTACCGGGATGTAGGAATGCCCCGTTTTTAAAGCGGCCCAGAAACTGGCTAACATCTCATACTGGTGGTCGCCAAAGACTAAAATTGGGCTGTGGTCCGGTAGTGACTGCTGGTCGAGCCAAGCAGCCAAACTGTCCGCAGCCGCCTTTAATTCACCATAAGTAGTGCTCCTGCCCATTTCGTCGTAGGCCAGCCGGTCCTGGTTGGCCATGGCGATCTGGTCAAAAGCATTAACAAGATTTGTAATCAATTTATTCTCCTCCACGTTAGAATTCATTATAAATAAACGGTTCTTGTCCTGCACCATAGTACCCGTATAGGTAAACCAGCAGGAGAATTACGATAAAGTAAAAGACCGTTTTTAAGATGAACTTTAGTGTGGGATGATTCTTAATACTTTTGGAAAAGATTATGAATCACTCCTTTCGCTTATAAGAAAATACCACGTTTTACTAAAATAGTGAATTTACTATGGTAATTTTAATGATTTTGTAAGCAATTCACCAGTAAAACGTGACAATAGAATTATATATCAATTCCGTCGCATGGTGAATTAATCTTTATGATTTATAACTTGACCTGTGCGTCTCGCTATGATTTTTGATAAAATTGAAGTCAATGTAAAATTTTTAATCGGGAAAGTGAGTAATAATGATAAGTGGACGTCTCCGCAATACGGAATATGTAATTAACCTGCGGGCACTCGGTGAAAATATCCAGGCCCAGAAAGCCGCCTTGCCAGCCGACAGCAAAATCTTAGCGGTTGTCAAAGCCAATGCTTACGGTCACGGTCTGGTACCGGTCGCTCAGGCGGCCCTCCGTGCTGGTGCCACTGGGATGTGCGTGGCAATCCTTGATGAAGCATTAGAACTGCGGGATAGCGGCTTAGACGTTATTACGCTGGTTTTAGGAATTACACCGGTCGAAGAGGCGAACGTCGCTGCTGAGGCAGGAGTTTCCCTGACCGTGGGTTCGCTAGATTGGCTGACCAAGTACCACCAGTTTGCCCGCCAGTTTAACTGGAAGAAGCCCCTCAAGATTCACCTGGCTGTCGATACCGGGATGGGGCGGATTGGCTTTACAAATGTCGCCGAGTTTAACCAGGCCGTTAAGATCCTGCGGCGGTATCCTGAATTTGAATTCGAGGGGATGTTTACCCACTTTGCAACGGCGGACAGTGCTGACCACACCTACTTTGATCGGCAATACGCGCGCTGGCAGAAATTTATTGAAAGCCTGGACGAGCTACCACAGTACACGCACATGGCGAATTCGGCGACCGGTTTGTGGCACCGCGACCAGATTACGGCCAACACGATCCGGATGGGGCTGTCGATGTACGGCTATAACCCGTCCGGAACTGACCTGCCGGAGGACTTGCACCTCCAACCGGTCGGGACGCTCCGTTCATCGATCAGCTTCGTAAAGAAACTGGCTGCCGGTGAGTCGGTTAGCTACGGGGCCACTTATACTGCGGAACACGATGAATGGTTGGCGACAGTGCCGATTGGCTACGCGGACGGCTATCCACGCTGCATGACCGGCTTCAAGGTACTGGTCGACGGGCAGTACTGTCCAATTGCCGGCCGGGTCTGCATGGACCAGATGATGGTTCGGCTACCGAAATACTACCCGGTAGATACTCCGGTCATCCTGATGGGCCGGTCCGGCGACTTGACAATCACTGCTGAGGAAATGGCCGACCAGGCTCAGACGATCAATTATGAGATCCTGACCAACTTTAATAACCGGATCCACCGAACTTATCACTATTAATAAAGGAGCGGGAAGATGACGAGTAAGCGGGTAAAACGGGGCGAAATCTTTTATGCGGACCTCTCCCCGGTAATCGGGTCAGAACAGGGGGGCGTCCGGCCCGTACTGATCTTACAAAATGACGTTGGTAACCATTACAGTCCGACGGTGATTGTGGCGGCAATTACCACTCAACTCCAAAAAAGCCGGTTGCCGACTCATGTATTCTTGCCCCACAAGGAAAGCTCCCTTGCACATAACTCGGTTATTCTCTTAGAGCAGGTGCGAACGATTGACAAGCAACGGCTGCAAGACCGGATTGCTAAGATCAGTCCGGCTAGGATGACCGCGGTGGACCACGCGCTCCAGATTAGTTTTGGACTGGTGAACAAGGAAAAGTAAAACAAAACGTCCTAAATCAGCTGAAAAGCTGATTTGGGACGTTTGTCGTTCAATGTGTGGCAGCTCATAGTGCCGCAAGACTCAGACTTTAATATTGGTGGTGGAGGTCTTCGACTTCGGCGACCTCAAAGCCCTTTTTTTGTAACCGGTGGACAATTTTTTCCATCTTATCGTGGTCCACGTCCGCTGGCAGGGTAAACAGAACCTGCTTCATCGCCGAGTGTTCTGGGTCAAATGACAGCACGTTGACGATTTGACAGTAGCGGGTGATTTCCTTACTGGCAGTCATCAGCGAGCCCCGTTCATCAGGAGTCGTGACCGTTAGTACATAGCTGCCGTTGTTGACATTCCAGCCTGCCGCTAACATTCGGAGCATGCTGTGGTGAGTCAGGATGCCATAGAATTGGTTATTTTCATTCAGAACGGCAATGTAGGGCAGGTCCCGCATGGCGAAGAAGACGGAAAAAAATGCTGAATTGATGGAAACAAACTTAGTGGCGTTTTTTAACAGGGCGGTCACGGGTTGGTGCATATCACCGCCGCGAGACTTGTGCCGGTATAGGTGCATCTTGTAAATGTTCCCCCGGAAAATCCGTCCGGACTTATCAAGGACGGGGACACAGCGGTAACCGCTAGTCTCAAGAACTGTCAGTGCTTCTTCCAGGGTGGCCGTTTCCGGCAGGGTGGTCAGCTGGTCTTTGGTTTTAATCAGTGAGCTAAAAATCATTATACGAACTTCTCCTGCTTTGTATTAAGTGCATTAATCATCATACCATATCTTGGTAAAATATGAGAGAAAAATGAGAAAGAATTAAAGCGCTATGGGGTGAATTATTTTAGTTTGGCCTGCAGCTAGGGTATAATAAAGGAACCAATGCTGGACGGGGAACGCTCCCGTGCGGCCTTTTTGTATTCTTGACTGCGAAGGGATGAATAATACGATGAAAATGATTGTGGGTTTAGGAAACATTGGTAGCCGCTACGATGAAACACGTCACAACACGGGCTTTATGGTGGTTGACCAACTAGCGCGCGACTACCAGCTCGGCGCGTTTAGCCACCTCAAACAGGAGGCGGTTGCGGCGAGTGGAATCATTAACGGCGAAAAGGTGATGCTGGTTAAGCCAACGACCTTTATGAACGATTCTGGTCGGGCAGTGGGCCCGCTGGTGGATTATTACGGTCTGGACCTTGCCGACCTGGTAGTCGTTAATGATGACCTGGACATGCCAGTTGGCCGGGTGCGGCTGAAAACCCATGGCGCTTCCGGTGGCCACAACGGCCTGAAGAGCATAATCAACGCACTGGGGACCAAGGACTTCAACCGGGTTAAACTTGGAATTGACCACCCCCAGCACGGGACGGTAGTCAGCCACGTTTTAGGCAAGTTCACGCCTGAAGAACGGCCACGGTTTGATGACGCGGTTGAACGGGCTGAACACGCTTTGGAAGATTGGATTAAGGGCGAGGACTTCGCCCAGCTGATGAACGACTACAATTAATTTAAAAGGGGGACAAGCGAGCGGTGCGGTTAACAAACTTTATTGAAAAATCACCCGAGTTTAAACGACTGCTCCAGCAACGGCAAGCGGCTAAACGGCAACTGGTGACTGGTATTTCGGGCTCGGCACGGACGATGCTTTTGGCAGGGATGATTGAGCAGAGCCAGCAACCCGTATTGGCAGTGGTTGATAGTTTGACCCAGCTGGAAGAACTAGCTGATGACCTTAGCAACCTGTTGGGGGCCAACCAGGTTTACCAGTTTCCGGTTGAAGAGGTCCTTGCGGCCGAAGTGGCTACCAGTTCACCGAATTACCGCCTGCAACGGGTGCAAGCGTTGAACGCCCTAAACAGTCAGCGACCCGTCATAGTGGTGGCCTCGGTGGCCGGCCTGCGGCGGAATGTCGTTGCTCCCGCGTTCTTTGCCCAGGCAACCCTGAAAGTAACCGTTGGTGGAGAATTAGACCCGGAACGGGCCCGGCAGCAGTTGAGCGCAATGGGCTACCAGCTGCAAAAGATGGTTTTGCGTCCCGGCGACTTTGCCATCCGGGGCTCGATTATCGATGTTTACGCCCTGAACACTGATAACCCAGTCCGGATTGACCTGTTTGATACTGAGGTGGACTCCCTCCGCTACTTCGACGCCAGCACCCAGAAGAGTGTTGGCAACGTCGAGGAGGTAGAAATCCTCCCGGCGACCGACTTGATTCTGCCCCCGGCGGAATTCCCCCGGGTACAGGCGGCGGTGGACCAGCAGTTCAGCCAGCTCAATGCCAGTCTCCAAGCAGGGGATGAAGACCTTCTCCAGCAGGTTAACAACCGCTTTGTCCCATTGCTTACGGCACTAAACGAACACCGGCTTCCTAATGAAATGTTGGAATTCAGCGACCTTGTCTACCCAACTCGGCACTCGTTGCTTGACTACTTAGGGACGGAAGGCACGCTCTACCTGGATGACTATTCTCACTTGAAAGACCGCGCAGCAAAATTAGCTGACGAAGACCAGGGATGGCTGGAAGAGAAGGTGAAGTACCGCCAGCTAGCCAGCGTTCCGGCTCTAAGCAATGATTTGGCAGACTTAATCAAGGCAGACCGCCATGCCCAGCTTTTTGGAGCCCTGTTCAAGAAAGGGATGGGGGGCTTGCGTTTCAACCAGCTGGTTGAGCTGACTAGTCGGCCGATGCAGCGGTTCTTTGGACAAATGTCGTTGCTCAAAACGGAGCTGCAGCGGTGGACTGAGCAGGGACAAACGGTAGTTATTCTGGCGGATGGTAATAAACGTCGCCAGCAGATTGCCCGCACACTGGTTGATTTCGGTATCCCAGCGGTCGAAACGGGGACTGACCGGCTCCAGGTCAACACCGTCCAGCTGGTCGCTGCGAGCCTGAATAACGGCTTTGAGATGCCCGCGGCCGGCCTGGTTGTCATTACGGAGGGGGAACTGTTCAAGCAGGTCAAGAAGCGGCGGCACCGGGCTCAAAAGCTGGCCAATGCGGAACGAATCAAGAGCTATACCGACCTCAAGCCGGGTGACTACGTGGTTCATGTCAATCACGGGATTGGTATCTTCAGCGGTATCAAGACGATGGAAGTTGATGGTGTTCACCAGGACTACATGATTATCAACTACCGGAACAACGCGCAGATTTTTGTACCGGTGACCCAGCTTAACCTGGTCCAGAAGTATGTTTCTTCTGAATCCCGGCCTCCGCGAATTAACCGTCTTGGCGGCAACGAGTGGGCGAAGACGAAGCGGCGGGTAGAGTCAAAGGTGGAGGATATTGCCGACGAGCTCGTCGACTTGTACGCCAAGCGGGAGGCCGCCAAGGGCTATGCCTTCCCCGCGGATGACTACCTGCAAGCACAGTTTGATGCTAACTTCCCCTATAACGAAACCCGCGACCAGTTGCGGAGCATCAAAGAGGTCAAGCGGGACATGGAAAAGCCGCGGCCGATGGATCGCCTCCTGGTAGGGGACGTCGGCTACGGTAAAACGGAAGTGGCGATGCGGGCGATTTTTAAGGCCGTCACGGGTGGCAAACAAGTCGCCTTTTTAGTGCCAACGACGGTGCTGGCCCAGCAGCACTTTGACACCCTGAGCAAGCGCTTTGCCGGGTTCCCGATAAAGATTGCCTTGATGTCGCGGTTTAAAACCAACCAGGAATTAAAGGAAACCGACGCGGGGTTAGCGGACGGTAGTGTTGACATTGTCGTTGGTACTCACCGGATCCTTTCCAAGGACGTTCAGTTTAAGGACCTAGGACTCGTAATCGTTGATGAAGAACAGCGCTTTGGGGTCAAGCACAAGGAACGGTTAAAGGAATTGAAGAATAACGTCGATGTCTTAACGCTGACGGCGACCCCGATTCCCCGGACGCTAAACATGTCGATGCTTGGTGTCCGGGACCTATCCGTCCTTGAGACGCCGCCAGCAGGCCGGTTCCCGATTCAAACCTACGTGATGGAGCAAAATGACGGAGCAATTCGGGACGGTATTACCCGGGAAATGAACCGGGGCGGCCAGGTCTACTACCTGCACAACCGGGTCAACGACATTGAAGAAACGGTGCTGAAGTTGCAAAGCCTGGTTCCGGAGGCCCGGATCGGTTATATCCATGGCAAAATGAGCGAAAATGAGCTGGAGACGGTCCTGTATGACTTTATTCAGGGCAATTATGACGTCCTGGTGACCACCTCGATTATCGAAACCGGGGTCGATATTCCGAACGTCAACACCCTTTTCGTTGAAAATGCCGACCACCTGGGATTAGCCCAGCTCTACCAGATTCGGGGGCGGATCGGCCGGAGCAACCGGGTCGCGTACGCCTACTTTATGTACCAGCCGAATAAGGTCCTAACGGAACAGGGAGAAAAACGGCTGGCCGCCATCCGGGACTTTACCGAGCTGGGGTCCGGTTTTAAGATTGCGATGCGGGACCTGGCAATTCGCGGGGCCGGGAACATTCTTGGTAAGCAACAGCACGGGTTCATCGACTCTGTCGGCTATGATCTCTATTCTTCGATGCTGAACGAGGCGGTTGCCCGCAAGCAGGGGAAGAAGCGGACGGCCCGGGCCAACACGGAGGTCGAACTCGGTGTGGAAGCCTACTTGCCGGATAGCTACGTTAACGACCAGCGGCAAAAGATCGAACTCTATAAGGCAATTCGCCAGGCTCAGACGGCTGACGAACTACTTGAAATCCAGGGGGACCTGCTGGACCGCTTTGGCGATTACCCGGCCGCGGTTGGCAACCTCCTGCTGATTAGCAAATTGAAGCAGCACGCCGACGAAGCGATGATCGAGCAGGTTAAGCGGCAGCGGGACAACATCCTGATTACCTTTACTCCTGCTGGTAGCCACTTAGTCAAGGCTCCCCAGATTATCAAGCTCCTGGCAAGGACAAAGTTTAAAGCGACCCTCGGGGAACAGGATGGCCAGTTGACGGTTCGGCTGGTGATTCAGCCGAAGATGACGCAAACGGACTGGCTAAACCAGTTACTGACTTTTCTCAGTGGCCTTAGTCAGGTCGTGGCGGAAGAAAACACACAGACGAGCAAGTAAATGGAGGAAATAAGATGCGGTTAGATAAGTTTTTAAAGGTGTCACGGATCATCAAGCGGCGCTCGGTCGCTAAGGAAATCGCGGATCAGGGACGGATCCTCGTCAATGACCTGCCAGCGAAGTCCTCGACCAAGGTGAAGGCTGGGGACACGCTGACGATTAAATTTGGCAACAAGACGGAGACGGTTAAAATCAACCAGATTGTTGAGACAACTAAGAAAAGTGAAGCAGAGGATATGTACGAAATTGTCGATGAAACCTATGCAGAAGACTTTTAATGGATTTTTATAAAAAAATTGATAATTTTCCGGCTTGATATAGACAGTTGACGGGTAATCTTGCTATACTTAAATTATTATCAGTAAATAAAGCGGGGGAAAGTTATGTCAAGCCAGGGCGACAATAAGGTTTCACAGTTGGAAACACCATATGTGCACAAGTTTTCGGTTGATCAGCAAAAACGTCAGGTTCATATTAGGCGTTGTCAGCGAATTATGCTGGTCTTTTTGGTGATTTTTATCATTTTGGGAATCCAGATTTTCCAAAGCAAACGGACACTGGCTAAGGTCAACGGGAACATTGCCCAGTACCAGGCTAGTTTGCAAAGCCAGCGGAAAACCAGCCGGCAGCTCAAACAGCAAATTCAGCAGCTGCATGATCCGGAATATGCGCAGCAGGTTGCCCGGGCTAAGTACAACTACTCGAAGAAGGGCGAAACTATCTATAATTTAGATAATTAGTTCCTTTTTCGGAAGTGGGTATGGTATACTCAACTACAATTAATCACAAATTCTGGATGACTTGAGGAGGAACTATTAGTTTCATGGCAATTGAAGTGGGAGCAAAGGTTTCCGGCAAGGTTTCGGGAATCACGAATTTCGGGGCGTTTGTCGATTTAGATGATAACCAAACGGGATTGGTGCATATCAGCCAAATCTCTGATAAGTATATTAAGGATGTTCATGATGTCTTGGCTGTCGGCGATACCGTTACGGCTAAGGTAACCCGGGTTGGTGATGATGGGAAGATTGCCCTATCAATGAAAGCAGCCGCGCCACACGAACAAGAGGAAGAGCATGGCAGCCACCATCCTGAAAACAAGCACCACTTCCACCATGAAAACCGCCAGCATGATTTCCGCGGTCACCAAAGCAACTACCGGGGTGGCTTCGGCAATGGCGGCCACCATGGACATGGTCACCAGCACGAAGACTTTAATGACATGCTGGCTGGCTACCTCAAGGAAAGTGAGTCCCGCCTCTCAACGCTCAAGCGGCAAACCGACGGTAAACGTGGTGGCCGTGGCGGCCGGCGGAGCTAACACGATGGTAAAACTTGAAGAACAGTTTAAGCGGCACCTGCAAAGGGGTCGCTTTTTTGATAAGAATGACCGGGTAGTGATTGCCGTTTCGACGGGGGTCGACTCAATGGCCCTCCTATCCCTGGTGACCTCCCTCCCCGCTTCGCTGCGGCCGGCAATCACCGTTGCCCACGTTAACCATGAGTTACGACGCCAAAGCCAGGAGGAGGAGGCATACCTTCGCCGCTATTGTCAGAAACACCAGCTCGCTTTGCTAGTAAAGCACTGGCCCCGGGCAACCCACCCCCAAACCGGCATTGAGGCGGCGGCCCGGCGCTTTCGTTACCAGTTTTTCGCGGAGGTGATGGCGGCGCGGCAAAGCCCCATTCTTCTAACGGCCCACCACCAGAATGACCTGGCGGAGACAATGCTGATGAAGCTGGTGCGGGGCGGCCAGCTCAACCAGCTAGTCGGTATTGAGGCGGTGCGTTCCTTTGCTGGCGGCCGCCTAGTCCGTCCCTTGCTGCCCTTTAGCAAGCAGCAACTGCGTGCCTATGCGGTGGCAAAGGGGATCCGCTGGTACGAGGATGCGACCAACCAGGATTTAACGATTAGTCGGAACCGTTATCGCTACCAGCTGCTCCCGGCACTGGAAAAGGAAAACCCGCGGCTCTTGCAACATCTGGCCAGCTACCACCAGCAGTTGGCTGCGCTGCTTGCCTGGCAGAACCAGGAAGTACAGGCACAGCTCGCTCAGGTTGCTGAGGGCAACCAGCTCCACTTGACCAGCTGGGAAGAGCTGCCGGAAGTTGCCCAGCGCTTGGTCCTTCAGCATTGGCTTGAACAGCGGCTGCCCGCTATCAAGCAGCAGTTAGTGGCCGAATTGATGGCCGGATTGAAAAATCACGTTGCCCCCCAGCAGTTCTGGGCCCTGCCAAATGGCTACCAACTGGTTAAGGATTACCAATCTTGCCAACTTGTCCCTACTCAGAAAAATCACGGAAAAGGGCAAAATGGATTATCGACTGTGGTAGAATTGGGCCAATGGTACCGCGTCAGCGATCAGCGGGCCATCCGGGTCATAGCTGCCAAGGATGATACGGTTGGACAATCGTCGGGGCAGGAGATGTGGCTGGCCCCAGATCAGCTCCCCTTACGGTTGCGTTTGTGGCGGGCAGGGGATGCCCTGCGTTTGAAACAGGGAGGCCACCAGCTGGTCCGCCGGATTTTGATTGACCAAAAGGTTTCTAATTCTGCCCGCCAGGCGCAAGTGGTTCTTGTGGATGCCCATGACGAGCCGGTCTGGCTGGTTGGCCGCAAGTGGGCTTGGTTTACCCGCCCTGCCGATTACCGGCAGCGCTGGCGCCACGTTTTAATTAGTATGAAAGAAGTGTAAAGGAGACTTACCATGAACAACGACATTGAAAAAGTGCTGTACAGTGAGGAAGATATTCAGGCCACAATTGCCCGCTTAGCAAAGCAGGTCGCGGCCGATTACCAGGATAAGGACCCGCTGATTGTTTCGGTTCTGTCTGGGGCGGTCCTGTTTACCGTCGACCTGATCAAAAAAATGGACATTATGGCCCAGCTCGACTTCATCGACGTTTCGACCTACTTTGGGGGAACCGCGACGACGGGGCACCTCAAGCTGATCCATGATTTGACGACCGACGTCAAGGGCCGGAACGTGCTGATTACCGAAGATATCGTTGACAGTGGCCGGACACTGGAATATTTGGTAAAGCTCTTCAAAGACCGTGGTGCCAAGAGCGTCAAAACGGTCTCACTGCTTAATAAGCCGGAGGGACGGGAGTTTGACGTTGCGGTTGAATACTATGGCTTTAAGGTTCCTAACGAATTCCTGGTGGGATACGGCTTGGACTACAAGGGCTATTACCGGAACCTGCCGTACGTCGGTGTCTTAAAACCATCTGTATACAGTGAAAACTAATGCTGGCAATTTAATGGTCAATGATTGTCAAGTATGCTATGATAATGGGTACAATTTAAATTAAGTTGCTGGTAGATAGGAGGTTGTTATGAACAACAATCGGCGTAACAATAATTTTACTCATAACGTTCTCTTCTACGCAGTGATGTTCTTGTGTATTATGGGCATTGCCTACTTTTTCTTCGGGGGTAACCAATCCACCGGACAGAGTAAGACGGTTACCCAGAGCGAGTTTATCTCTGAACTGAAGAGCAACAAGATTAAGAGTGTCCAGCTTCAGCCAAATGGCGGGGTTTACAAGGTGACCGGGAGCTACCGGAAACCACAGACGAACAACAGTAACTCCAACAATGGCTTTGCTTTAGCTACGCAACGCAACAATAAGGTTTCACAATTCCAGAGCTCAGTTCTCGAAAGTGACGTTACGGTTAGCCAGCTGCAAAACTATGCTAACAAGCACAACGTCAAGCTGAGTACTAAGGCCGAAGAATCCAATAGTATCTGGATGAACCTATTGTTGACGGTCTTGCCACTAGTCATCATGATTTTCTTCTTCTACATGATGATGGGCCAAGCTGGCCAAGGTGGTGGCGGCCGTGGGGTAATGAGCTTTGGGAAGACCAAGGCGAAACCAGCGGATGCCAAGAAGAATAAGGTTCGTTTCTCAGACGTTGCCGGTGAAGAAGAGGAAAAGCAAGAGCTGGTTGAAGTGGTTGAATTCTTAAAGAATCCAAAGAAATTCACCAAGCTGGGTGCCAAAATTCCATCCGGGGTCTTGCTGGAGGGGCCTCCGGGTACTGGTAAGACCCTGCTAGCCAAGGCGGTTGCCGGTGAATCTGGCGTGCCGTTCTTCTCCATCTCCGGTTCAGACTTCGTTGAAATGTTTGTTGGGGTTGGGGCGTCCCGTGTCCGGGATCTCTTTGACCAAGCGAAGAAGGCTGCACCAGCGATCATCTTCATTGACGAAATTGATGCGGTTGGTCGTCGTCGGGGCAACGGCATGGGCGGCGGTCACGATGAACGTGAACAAACCCTGAATCAGCTCCTGGTTGAGATGGACGGTTTCCAAGGTGACGAAGGGGTCATCGTAATGGCTGCTACCAACCGGTCTGACGTCCTTGACCCAGCCCTTCTGCGGCCGGGCCGGTTTGACCGGAAGATCTTGGTTGGTCGCCCAGACGTCAAGGGCCGTGAAGCTATTTTACGGGTTCATGCTAAGAACAAGCCGTTGTCACCAGACGTGGACCTCAAGGAAATTGCCAAGCAGACCCCTGGTTTTGTGGGGGCCGACCTGGCAAACTTGCTGAACGAAGCGGCCCTGCTTGCCGCACGTCGGAACAAGACTGAAATTGACGCGGCTGACCTGGACGAAGCCGAGGACCGGGTAATTGCTGGTCCGGCTAAGCACGACCGGGTTCAGTCTGCCCAAGAACGGAAAACGGTGGCCTACCACGAGGCCGGACACACGATTGTTGGTCTGGTCCTGAATGATGCCCGCGTGGTTCACAAGGTTACGATTGTGCCACGGGGCCGGGCCGGTGGTTACGCAATTATGCTGCCACGGGAAGACCAAATGCTAATGTCGAAGAAGAACGCCGAAGAGCAGATCGCTGGTTTGATGGGTGGTCGAGCTGCGGAAGAATTAATCTTCAAGTCCCAGTCTTCGGGTGCTTCAAATGACTTTGAGCAGGCGACCCAAATTGCCCGGGCCATGGTAACCCAGTATGGGATGAGCGATAAGATCGGACCAGTTGAGCTGCAGAGCTCTGGTCAGGTCTTCACTGGTCAGGGTTATGACCAGTCGCCATACTCTGAAAAGACTGCGGCACTGGTAGATGAAGAAGTTCGCCGGATCCTGAACGAAGGGCATGAACAAGCCCTCCACATTCTGGAAACGCACCGTGAACAACATAAGGTAATTGCTGAAGCGCTGCTGAAGTATGAAACGCTGGATGAAAAGGAAATTCTGAGTCTTTACAAGACCGGTAAGATTCCGAACAAGGACCACGCAGAGGCTGACGAAAAGGCCTACGCGCAGACCTTTGAAGAATCTAAGCGGGCCCTGGAACGCTTGGAAGACGAGAAGCGGACTGACAAGGCTAACGAACACAAAGAGTTGGCTAACAATCAGGACGCAGATCAAGCGGATAAGTCAGCTGATAATTCAACAACGCCAACTGATCACCAGTCAGACGATGACGATGATCACCAAGCTTAATCAATGTTAGAATAGGAGTGACACGCCTTACTGGCGGGGCTCCTATTTTTATTTTATAAGGAGGAACAATCATGACGAAAACGACAGACTACTTAGTCAAGAGCATAACTAAAGATGGCAAGTTCCGAGCATACGCGGTTAACGCGACTCAACTGGTTGAAAAGGCCCACGAGATTCACGACACCTGGTCGGCATCATCGGCGGCACTCGGCCGGACGCTGATTGGAACCGTTCTGCTGGCAACGGCCGGTCTGGAAGGCGAGGCCGGGATGACGGTCAAGATTCAGGGGAACGGCCCGATCGGCTACATCATTGCTGACGGAACTGCGAACGGAACGGTTAAGGGGTACATGGGCAACCCGCACGTTAACCTGCCGGCAAACAGCAAGGGAAAAATCGATGTGGCTGGCGCCGTGGGAACGAAGGGCACCCTCTCCGTAACCAAAATGGCGCCTGGTGATAAGACGCCTTACACGGGTGAGGTCAACCTGGTGTCCGGTGAGCTAGGGGATGACTTCACCTACTACCTCGCCCAATCCGAGCAGATCCCGTCCGCGGTCGGCCTCTCCGTGTTCGTCAACCCCGACGAGAGTATCCAGGTCGCTGGTGGCTTTATGATCCAGGTGCTGCCGGGGGCTAGCGATGAGGAAATCAGCAAGCTGGAAGAGAAACTCAAGGGCCTGCCATTAGTTTCTGAGATGCTTCGTGATGGCGATACGCCTGAGGATATTTTAGGCAAGCTCTTCGGTGACCAGCTCAAAGTCCTGGATAAAATGCCGGTCCGTTATGAGTGCAACTGTAATAAGCAACGCTTTGCCCATGCTTTGGAAAGTATCAGTGCGGACGATTTGAAGAAATTGATTGACGAAGATCACCATGCGGAAACGGTTTGTCAATTCTGCGGGAAAAAGTATGAATTTACCGAAGATGAATTACAGCTGATCTATGATAAAAAGTTAGCTGACGCGGCGGCTGATCAAGAAACGGCTGCTAAGGAAGGAACGAAGACTCCAAACACCGACCAAAAGTAGTTACTTGGCCCGCACCACCGGGTTGTGCTATGATGGTTGGGTTATCGAACCACAAATCAAATGCACAATTGAAGCCAGCTCACTTGTGCCGGATTACAGTAATGAGGTGAAAGTATGAAGTGGAAGATTGGCGATGTTGAAATTCCTAACCAGGTGGTGGTTGCGCCAATGGCCGGGGTGACTAACTCGGCTTTCCGGGTGATTTGTAAGGAATTTGGCGCGGGCTACGTGGTTTGTGAGATGATTTCCGACCGGGGAATTATGTACCACAACCAGAAGACACTGAACATGATGGATGTCGACCCAACCGAACACCCCATGGGGATCCAGATTTTCGGTGGAACCAAGGAAACACTGGTGGAAGCGGCAAAGTACGTTGACGAGCACACCGCCGCGGACGTCATCGATATCAATATGGGCTGCCCCGTTAACAAGGTGGTCAAGACTGACGCTGGGGCCCGCTGGCTCCTGGATCCGCAGAAGGTCTATGAGATGGTCTCCTATGTCACTGACGCGGTAAAAAAGCCGGTGACAGTTAAGATGCGGACCGGCTGGGATGATAAGCACATTTACGCCGTTGAAAATGCGCTAGCCGCTGAACGAGCCGGGGCAGCCGCGATTGCAATGCACGGTCGGACCCGAAAACAGATGTATACGGGCCACGCCGATTGGAATATACTAAAGGAAGTGGCTAGTCAGCTAACAATCCCGTTCATGGCGAATGGTGATATTCGGACACCGGAAGATGCCAAGAAGGTGCTTGAGATGACCGGGGCCACTGCTGTGATGATCGGTCGGGCCGCAATGGGCAATCCGTGGATGCTGACGCGGACGGAGCACTACCTGGAAACCGGGGAATTGCTCCCAGAAGCGAGTGCGGAAAAGAAGATTAAGATGGCTAAGGAACACCTAAACCGTCTAATCGACCTGAAAGGGGAATATATCGGTGTCCGGGAATTCCGGGGCCTGTCGACATACTACCTCAAGGGGATTCCACGGTCAGCACGGGCTAAAGCGGCATTAGTGGAAGCAGAGACGCGTCAAGAGATGAATGATATTTTTGACCGCTTTGCCGAAAAGACCGCCGAACGGGAACAACGAAGTGTAAACTAAACACAACAGAGGAGGAGAAATCTGTGTCTCAAGAACTAGATCAAATGCGCGTTCGTCGGGAAAAAATGGAAGAACTCAAGGAGGCCGGGATCGAACCGTTTGGCCGCCGCTTTAAGCGCGACCACCTGGCCCAGGACCTGCATGACGAATACGATCAATATGACAAGGACGAACTGAACGAAAAGGGTGAAATGGTCACGATTGCCGGCCGGATGACCCGGAAGCGGAGCAGTGGTAAGGCGGGCTTCGCAGACTTTGTAGACCGGACTGGTAAAATTCAGGTTTACGCTCGGAAAGACATGGTGGGTGACGAACCTTACCATATCTTTAAGCGGGCTGATATTGGTGACTTCCTTGGAATTGAAGGGGATGTGATCAAGACTAATACCGGTGAATTGACCGTCCGGGCCCACAAGATTACCTTCTTGTCCAAGGCGTTGCGGCCACTGCCAAATAAGTGGGAAGGGGTTACTGACCCGGAGACCATCTACCGGCAGCGGTACCTGGACTTGATTTCTAATCCGGAAAGCTTCAAGCGTTTCCACCAGCGGACTGCGATCATCAAGGCCGTACGGAAGTACATGGACGACCACGGCTTTACTGAAGTGGAAACGCCTATTCTGAACACCCAGGCCGGTGGGGCCAATGCACGGCCGTTCGTGACCCACCACAATGCCCTGGATATTGATATGTACCTGCGGATCGCGACTGAGCTATACCTGAAGCGGTTAATTGTCGGTGGCTTTGAGCGGGTATACGAACTCGGCCGGATTTTCCGGAATGAGGGGATGGACCCGCACCACAACCCTGAATTTACAACGATGGAAACCTACGCGGCCTACTTCGACTTCCAGGACGTAATGGACGAAACGGAAGGAATCGTTAAGGCGGCAGCCAAGGTCGTTTCTGATGACGGGAAGATTACTTACCAGGGGCGTGAAATCGACCTCGGTGGCGACTTTAAGCGGATTACGATGGTCGACGCGGTGAAGGAAAAGACTGGGATCGACTTTGGCGATGAATCAATGACTGATGACGATGCCAAGAAGCTGGCGGAAGACCATAAGATTGATTTTAAGCCATACTGGACGAAGGGCCACATCCTGAACGCCTTCTTTGAAGAATACGTCGAAGATACTTTGATTCAACCGACCTTCGTTTACGAATACCCAGTTGAAGTTTCTCCACTGGCTAAGCGGAACAAGGAGAACCCGGCAATGACTGACCGGTTCGAACTGTATGTTGATGGTAGTGAGTTAGGAAACGCCTTTAGTGAGCTGAACGACCCAATCGACCAGAAGGAACGGTTCGAGATGCAGGCGAAGGAAAAGGCCAACGGTAACGATGAGGCCGAACCAGTGGACCTCGATTATGTGCAGGCCCTGGAATACGGGATGCCGCCAACGGGTGGTCTTGGAATCGGAATTGACCGTTTGGTAATGCTGCTGACTGACGCCAAGTCAATTCGTGATGTTATCTTGTTCCCAACAATGCGTCCCGAAAAGGAAAATAAATAGTAACGACGACAAACGCAAGCCGGACAATTATTGCCTGACTTGCGTTTTTTTGTCCTTATTTGCAAAAAAAGTGAATAAAATCAGTAGCTTGTGATGGTTCGTTCATGTTTTAAAAATAATTCAACTTTATGAATGAAAGCTGTTGACACTAGGGACAAATATCGGTATAGTAAATAGCGTTGTTTGAGACGACGCAACGGCTTCGAAAAAGGTCATTGACATTATTTTGACAACATGATATATTATTTAAGCTGCTTGTTTGAGAGCTAACAAATAATTGCTTAAAATTAGTTGTTGACTTGATGGTGGTAGCTGTGATAAAATATAAAAGCTGTCTGATGACAGTTTGGTAGACCTTTGAAAACTGAACAAAGTTTCGACGAATCAAATGTGTAGGGTCTTCGGTCACTTCGGTGATTGAAGCAAAAACATTTGCGAAGTCAATTCGCTTAATTAATTTGAAATAGAGCTATTCAAGTTCTTATATTTTATATGAGAGTTTGATCCTGGCTCAGGATGAACGCCGGCGGTGTGCCTAATACATGCAAGTCGAGCGCACTGGCCCAACAGAAATGACGTGCTTGCACTGATTTGACGTTGGATTCCCAGTGAGCGGCGGACGGGTGAGTAACACGTGGGCAACCTGCCCTAAAGCGGGGGATAACATTTGGAAACAGGTGCTAATACCGCATAACTTGGAAAACCACATGGTTTTCCAATAAAAGATGGTTTCGGCTATCACTTTGGGATGGGCCCGCGGTGCATTAGCTAGTTGGTAAGGTAACGGCTTACCAAGGCGATGATGCATAGCCGAGTTGAGAGACTGATCGGCCACAATGGAACTGAGACACGGTCCATACTCCTACGGGAGGCAGCAGTAGGGAATCTTCCACAATGGGCGCAAGCCTGATGGAGCAACACCGCGTGAGTGAAGAAGGGTTTCGGCTCGTAAAACTCTGTTGTTGGAGAAGAACGTGCGTAAGAGTAACTGTTTACGCAGTGACGGTATCCAACCAGAAAGTCACGGCTAACTACGTGCCAGCAGCCGCGGTAATACGTAGGTGGCAAGCGTTATCCGGATTTATTGGGCGTAAAGCGAGCGCAGGCGGTTGTTTAGGTCTGATGTGAAAGCCTTCGGCTTAACCGAAGAAGTGCATCGGAAACCGGGCGACTTGAGTGCAGAAGAGGACAGTGGAACTCCATGTGTAGCGGTGGAATGCGTAGATATATGGAAGAACACCAGTGGCGAAGGCGGCTGTCTGGTCTGCAACTGACGCTGAGGCTCGAAAGCATGGGTAGCGAACAGGATTAGATACCCTGGTAGTCCATGCCGTAAACGATGAGTGCTAGGTGTTGGAGGGTTTCCGCCCTTCAGTGCCGAAGCTAACGCATTAAGCACTCCGCCTGGGGAGTACGACCGCAAGGTTGAAACTCAAAGGAATTGACGGGGGCCCGCACAAGCGGTGGAGCATGTGGTTTAATTCGAAGCTACGCGAAGAACCTTACCAGGTCTTGACATCTTGCGCCAACCTCAGAGATGAGGCGTTCCCTTCGGGGACGCAAAGACAGGTGGTGCATGGTCGTCGTCAGCTCGTGTCGTGAGATGTTGGGTTAAGTCCCGCAACGAGCGCAACCCTTGTTACTAGTTGCCAGCATTCAGTTGGGCACTCTAGTGAGACTGCCGGTGACAAACCGGAGGAAGGTGGGGACGACGTCAGATCATCATGCCCCTTATGACCTGGGCTACACACGTGCTACAATGGCCGGTACAACGAGCAGCTAACCCGCGAGGGTGTGCAAATCTCTTAAAGCCGGTCTCAGTTCGGACTGCAGTCTGCAACTCGACTGCACGAAGTCGGAATCGCTAGTAATCGCGGATCAGCATGCCGCGGTGAATACGTTCCCGGGCCTTGTACACACCGCCCGTCACACCATGGAAGTTTGTAACGCCCAAAGTCGGTGGCCTAACCATTTGGAGGGAGCCGCCTAAGGCGGGACAGATGACTGGGGTGAAGTCGTAACAAGGTAGCCGTAGGAGAACCTGCGGCTGGATCACCTCCTTTCTAAGGAATAAAACGGAACCTGCACATAGTTGAAACTTTGTTTAGTTTTGAGAGGTTTACCTTTCAAAACGAAGACGCTTATTTGGGCCTATAGCTCAGTTGGTTTAGAGCGCACGCCTGATAAGCGTGAGGTCGATGGTTCAAGTCCATTTAGGCCCATTTAATGGGGAATTAGCTCAGCTGGGAGAGCACCTGCTTTGCAAGCAGGAGGTCATCGGTTCGATCCCGATATTCTCCATCGCCAATCATAAGATTGGCCGAGCTTGTACTTTGAAAACTAAATAATATCTAATTTCTTTTTATTGAAAACAATAAACCGAGAACACCGCGTTATTTGAGTTTAATTAACGAAATAATCGCTAACTCAATTAATCAAGGTGATCACGAAGTGATCATCAAGGTTAAGTTATGAAGGGCGCATGGTGAATGCCTTGGTACTAGGAGCCGATGAAGGACGGGACAAACACCGATATGCTTCGGGGAGTGGTAAGTACACTTTGATCCGGAGATTTCCGAATGGGGAAACCCAACCAGCTTAGTCGTTGGTTACCTGACTAGTGAATCTATAGCTAGCAGGGGGAAGACGCAGTGAACTGAAACATCTCAGTAGCTGCAGGAAGAGAAAGAAACATCGATTCCCTGAGTAGCGGCGAGCGAAAGGGGAAGAGCCCAAACCAGTGAGCTTGCTTACTGGGGTTGTAGGACTGAACAATGGAGTTACCAAGATGCGACGTAGTCGCAACAGCTGGGAAGCTGTGCCAGAGAGGGTGATAGCCCCGTAGACGAAACGTCACATTCTCCGTTCAGGATCCTGAGTACGGCGGGACACGTGAAACCCCGTCGGAAGCAGCGAGGACCATCTCGCAAGGCTAAATACTACCTAGTGACCGATAGTGAACCAGTACCGTGAGGGAAAGGTGAAAAGCACCCCGGAAGGGGAGTGAAAAAGTTCCTGAAACCATGTGCCTACAAGCAGTCGGAGCCCGTTAAAGGGTGACGGCGTGCCTCTTGCAGAATGAACCGGCGAGTTATGATTGCATGCAAGGTTAAGACGGAAAAGTCGGAGCCGTAGCGAAAGCGAGTCTTAAATGGGCGAATGAAGTATGTAGTTATAGACCCGAAACCAGGTGACCTACCCATGTCCAGGTTGAAGGTGCGGTAAAGCGCACTGGAGGACCGAACCCGTGTCAGTTGAAAATGGCTGGGATGAGGTGTGGGTAGCGGTGAAATTCCAAACGAACTTGGAGATAGCTGGTTCTCTCCGAAATCTCTTTAGGGGGAGCCTTGAGGAAAAGAATCATGGAGGTAGAGCTACTGTTTGGACAAGGGGCCCGTCATGGGTTACCAACTTCAGATAAACTCCGAATGCCATCGATTTATACTCAGGAGTCAGACGATGAGTGATAAGATCCACCGTCGAAAGGGGAACAGCCCAGATCACCAGTTAAGGTCCCTAAATATATGCTAAGTGGAAAAGGATGTGGAGTTGCATAGACAACTAGGATGTTGGCTCAGAAGCAGCCACCATTTAAAGAGTGCGTAATAGCTCACTAGTCGAGTGATCCTGCGCCGAAAATGTACCGGGGCTAAGCATATTACCGAAACTGTGGATGTGCACTACGTGCACGTGATAGGAGAGCGTTCTAAGGGCGGCGAAGTCAGACCGTGAGGACTGGTGGAGCGCTTAGAAGTGAGAATGCCGGTATGAGTAGCGAAAGACAGGTGAGAATCCTGTCCACCGAATGACTAAGGTTTCCTGGGGAAGGCTCGTCCTCCCAGGGTAAGTCGGGACCTAAGCCGAGGCCGAAAGGCGTAAGCGATGGCTAACAGGTTGAGATTCCTGTACCAGTTGAATGCGTTTGAATGATGGAGGGACGCAGGAGGCTAAGCGAACCGCACGATTGGAAGAGTGCGGCCAAGCAGTAAGTCAGTAACTGAGTCAAATGCTTAGTTGCGAGTTGACAAGCTGTGATGGGGAGTGAAATTAAAGTAACGAAGTCGCCGATGTCACACTGCCGAGAAAAGCTTCTAGTGAGTATTCAACTGCCCGTACCGCAAACCGACACAGGTAGTCGAGGAGAGAATCCTAAGGTGAGCGAGAGAACTCTCGTTAAGGAACTCGGCAAAATGACCCCGTAACTTCGGAAGAAGGGGTGCTGGTCGCAAGGCCAGCCGCAGTGAAAAGGCCCAGGCGACTGTTTATCAAAAACACAGGTTTCTGCAAAATCGTAAGATGAAGTATAGGGGCTGACGCCTGCCCGGTGCTGGAAGGTTAAAAGGATGGGTTAGCTTCGGCGAAGCTCAGAATTGAAGCCCCAGTAAACGGCGGCCGTAACTATAACGGTCCTAAGGTAGCGAAATTCCTTGTCGGGTAAGTTCCGACCCGCACGAAAGGCGTAACGATCTGGGCACTGTCTCAACGAGAGACTCGGTGAAATTGAAATCCCTGTGAAGATGCAGGGTACCCGCGACAGGACGGAAAGACCCCATGGAGCTTTACTGTAGCTTGATATTGAGTGTTTGTACTGCTTGTACAGGATAGGTAGGAGCCGTAGAAAGCGGAACGCTAGTTTCGCTGGAGGCGCTGGTGGGATACTACCCTTGCATTATGACCACTCTAACCCGCAGCACTGAACGTGCTGGGAGACAGTGTCAGGTGGGCAGTTTGACTGGGGCGGTCGCCTCCCAAAAGGTAACGGAGGCGCCCAAAGGTTCGCTCAGAATGGTTGGAAATCATTCGGAGAGTGTAAAGGCACAAGCGAGCTTGACTGCGAGACAGACAGGTCGAGCAGGGACGAAAGTCGGGCTTAGTGATCCGGTGGTTCCGTATGGAAGGGCCATCGCTCAACGGATAAAAGCTACCCTGGGGATAACAGGCTTATCTCCCCCAAGAGTCCACATCGACGGGGAGGTTTGGCACCTCGATGTCGGCTCATCGCATCCTGGGGCTGTAGTCGGTCCCAAGGGTTGGGCTGTTCGCCCATTAAAGCGGTACGCGAGCTGGGTTCAGAACGTCGTGAGACAGTTCGGTCCCTATCCGTCGCGGGCGTAGGAAATTTGAGAGGACCTGTCCTTAGTACGAGAGGACCGGGATGGACATACCGCTGGTGTACCAGTTGTTCCGCCAGGAGCATCGCTGGGTAGCTATGTATGGACGAGATAAACGCTGAAAGCATCTAAGTGTGAAACTCGCCTCGAGATGAGATTTCCCATTCCCTTCGGGGAAATAAGACCCCACAAAGATGATGTGGTAGATAGGATGGAAGTGGAAGTGCAGTGATGCATGGAGCGGACCATTACTAATCGGTCGAGGACTTAACCAAGGCAAAGCGGAAAGGTTTGTTGGAAAGGGATAGATATTGTTTAGTTTTGAGAGCGCAAGCTCTCATCTCGGAAGAGATGAAGTGTGGTGATGATGGCTTGAAGGATACACCTGTTCCCATGCCGAACACAGAAGTTAAGCTTCAACACGCCGAAAGTAGTTGGGGGATCGCTCCCTGCGAGGATAGGACGTTGCCACGCGATTATTCCGGCATAGCTCAGTTGGTAGAGCACCTGACTGTTAATCAGGTTGTCGTCAGTTCGAGTCTGACTGCCGGAGTTATTACTGAAGAGTCGCCAGCTGCTTGTTGGCGGCTCTTTTCGTATACTATGAACTTTGATTTGTTTCGTAAGCAGTCAATAACAACACGTCTATGAATTATTCAATGTGCCTTCTATACTGAGACTATCCCAGTGTAGGAGGCATTTTTGATGGAAGAAAAATCTGAAATTATTACCCCAGTTTTTAAAAGTAAGGATACCTTTAATAAAAGCAAACGCATGGCCTCGCGGCCCGCAGTAAAAATGGAAGTTAATGATATAAGATTAACTGCTTTCCGCGGAGCTAATCCTAATTTGGTAAGTGAAATAGCTAAGGTGATTGTTCGTTATGCTCATTGATTGGACGGTCCCGGATTATGTCTATCTGGTATGCGGTAAAACGGATTTAAGAAAAGGCATTGATGGTTTAGCAATGGTTATCGCTGAGAACTATGGACTTGAGCTATACAATAATTCTTTATTTCTTTTCTGTGGAAGTAGAAATGATCGGTTCAAAGGATTATTTTGGGATGGTGAAGGATTTATCCTTTTGTACAAACGCTTTGAAAATGGCCGACTTAAGTGGCCCAGGTACAGTCAGGAGGCAAAACAACTATCCAGCAGACAAGTTAAGTGGTTATTAGCAGGACTTAATCCGCTTCCGGTAAAGCAAATTAAGCCTGCCAAACCCGGTAGTTTTTATTAGATCACTCCTTTTTAAAATGATGGTTCTTTGGTATAATATCAAGGACATCAAAGGAGGTGACGCACGATGACTGATTCAGCCGAGAAGAGAATTAAACAGTTAGAAGAACAGTTGGCAGAAGCAAATAAGAAAATTGCCCAATTAATGGCAATTATTAAGCTTCAACAGAATCAAATGTTTGGGAAAAAAACTGAAGTTATTGATAAAGTAGCTGAGGGCCAACAATCACTTTTTAATGACCAAATCTTAAATCAGCTACAAGACAGCGATGTATCAATCACTGAAGTGATTGAACAAATACCAAGGAAAGTAGTGCGTCACCGCAAGCCCAAGGCAAGTGGTCAACGGACTACTTTTTTGAATAATTTGCCTCAAATTAATCATGTTATTCACCTTGAAAGTAACCTTTGTCCAGATTGTCATCAAGAAATGAAACTAATTGGAAAACATCTGTATAGTCGTGAACCAAAACTAAAGCCAGCAGAACTTTTATGTGTAAACTACTATCAGGAAAGTTATCGCTGTAAAACGTGCCACCGTCGTGGTGGCGATAAAATTGTTAGTAGTAAGATGCCACAGAGTCTCTTACCGCATAGTTATTTTTCCAGCTCAATTTTAGCGAAAGTGGCGGAATATAAGTTTAACTTGGCGTTACCATTTCATCGCCAAATTAAGCTCTGGCAAGCCTTAGGTTTGCCAGTCAAAGGGCGCCAATTAGCAACTAATATTATCAAAGTAAGTCAAACTTATTTAGAGCCCCTATATCAACGGCTACTTAATCTAACTAAGCAAGAGGCGGTTATTCATATGGATGAAACACCGTTTAAAGTAATCGATGAGCGTAATGAAACCAGCTACTTCTGGGTAACTAGAACTACCGAAGAGTTTAGTAAGCATCAAATTGCGTTGTTTCATTATTTTAATACTCGTTCGGGTAAAATAATCGGTAAGCTTATGGGGCACAATTACAATGGAGTTATTATGTGCGACGGCTATGGTGGTTATAGTAATCGACTATATCCTAGGGCAAAGTTTGGTTCATGCCTGGTTCACATTCGTCGTGAGTTTTACCGAATAACACGGCTACTGAAAAAGGAGCAGTTGAAGCATTCCAAGGCTTATCAAGTGCTAAAATTGATGCGTCCGATTTTTTATTACGAAAATCGGTTAAAGTATCATAATCAAATTGAAAAGCTTCAACAACGAAAGTTGTTGGTTAAGCCTTTAGTAGACCAACTGTATGATTATCTGGAAGAAATTAACTTTCCCCAGGGTCAATTAAAAGCAGCCATTAATAATGCCTTGAAACTTAAAAAGCGAGTATATCGAATCTTTGAAAATGGACAAATTCCATTGACCAATAATCCGGTGGAACAAACAATCAGACCATCAACTCTGATTCGTAAAAATAGTTTATTCGCTAAAAGTATTGATGGTGCACAAGCCAGTGCAGTTTACTACAGCTTAACTGCCACTGCAAAATTAAATCATTTGAATATCTATAAGTATTTTAAATACTTATTTGATCACCTACCAAACCGCGAGGACGAAGGCCTCGAGGCTTATTTGCCATGGGCAAAACAAGTACAAAGAAATTGTCATGAATAAACAAGAAGGCGTCCAAGACTAGATCAAAAAGATTCGGCCTTGGACGCCTTTTTGTCAATACGTATCAATAACGACTGCTTACTTTGTTTCTAGCTGAAAGGGAGGAAAAATTAAAATGCGGGCCCTGCTGGTGATTGATATGCAAAATGGTGTTTGTCGAACAAAGGGACAGACTCTCTTTCGATTAAAGGATTTAGTTACCTTAGTCAATTGTCGAATCAGGTGGTTTCGTGAACAAGGGCTGCAGATTATCTTTATTCAACATCAGAATATGAATTTAACTAGGGGGACGATTGCTTGGCAATTACTCTCAGAACTAGATGTCCGTGAAGAGGATCTCTATGTCAATAAGACGCAGCTCAATGCTTTTTATCAGACCGACCTCCAGAGTCTCCTCATACAGCGGCAGGGGGACGAGTTAGAGATTTGCGGTGCGCAAACTGAATACTGTGTTGATACTACGATTAAGATGGCGCATGGCCTTGGCTACCGGTTGGAGATGGTGCCCGGGGCAAGCAGTACGGTCGATAACAAGTTTTTAACAGTAAGACAGACGATTCAGTATTTTGAAGAGATTTGGGGGCAGAATTTCCTAAAATTTATTTCTAAAATAAAAACAAAATAGGTATTTTCAAGGCGAAGTCATCATGATATAATAACTAACGTTGACTTGTGGTAAGTCATGCCAACTTAGCTCAGCTGGTAGAGCATCTCCCTCGTAAAGAGAAGGTCGGAGGTTCGACTCCTCTAGTTGGCACTACTTTGTGTGGACTGGATAATTCCTAATAAGGGAAATTATCCAGTCTTTTTTAATTTATTACTGCTTTCTAGGTGGAGTTTGTTATACTGAATATAATTCAATTGAGAAAGGAAGCTGATACGGATGGAAATCACAATCAATGGTGAACAGCGGCAGTTAGTCGGCAACCCGCCCGCGGTTGGCGATGATTTTCCTCATTTTAAGGTTTTTGACAAGAATGGGAATAAGGTTAAATTGAAGGAGCTGCTGGGTAAGGTAACCCTTTTGAGTGTCGTACCGGACATTAACACCCCAGTTTGCAGTCTCCAGACCAAGCAATTTAATTCGACCATGGACCAGTTTCCAGACGTCAACTTTTTGACGATTTCGACTAATACCACGGCCGACCAGCAAAAGTGGTGCGCGGCTGAAGGCGTGAAAACCATGCAACTCGTTTCTGACAGTGAAGAATCGTTTGGCTACGAATCCAAGCTGCTGATCCCGGACGAGGGTTTCCTGGCCCGGTCAGTCTGGATCCTCGATGCTACGGGGAAGGTTGTCTACCGGGAAATCGTTGCTGAACTGACTGACGAGCCGGATTACGACCAGGCACTGGCGTCCTTAAAGGAAACACTGGCGAAGTAGGAGCTCTATGGTTACAACATGAAGTTAGCCTGTAGGGTTCGCACATTATCTTTTCAATAATTAAAGAACTAGCATCTTTAAAGATTAAGGGGAGCGTGAACTACCAAGTTTTGGTGGTTCGCGCTCCCTTTTTTATTCGTCTTCACCAATAATTGGGAAGCCGTAATCGCGAATGTGGTTCTTTAGCAATTGGATGTATTCCTGCCCCAGCTGGCTGGTGATTGTGTGTTGGTGCTGGACAATTCCAAGCGTGATTGGATCATCAAGCTCCAAAGGAATCGCGACAATCTTGTCGTCGTTAAGTTTGCTGCTGATAATTCCCGAACTAATGGTGTAACCGTTCAAGCCGACCATCAGGTTAAAGATGGTTGCCCGGTCGCTAACCTTAATTTCCTTTTTATGGCTGAGGGTCGACTGGATTTCTTCAGAGAAGTAAAAGGAGTTGTTTTCGCCCTGCTCAAAGGACAGGTAGGGCAGTTCGGTTAAGTCGGCAAGACTGATTGAGTGACGCTTGGCAAGGGGGTTATAGCGGCTCAAAAAGACGTGCGGCTGGGCCGTAAAAAGCGGTGTGAATTCTAAACCGTTTTCTGTTAACAGTTTGCTGATGATCCGGCGGTTAAAGTTATTGATATAGAGCACGCCGAGCTCACTTTTAAACGTACGCAGGTCGTTAAAGATATTTTCCGTTTCAGTTTCCCGCAAGATGAACTTATAGCTTGGTGAGTTGATCTCCTTGATTAGTTCCACGAAGGCGTTGACTACAAAGGCGTAGTGCTGGGCGGAAACGGCAAATGATTGGTGGAGGGGCTGCTGTTTTTTGAACCGGTCATCGAGCAGGCGGACCTGGTCTAAAATCTGCTTGGCGTAATTCATGAATTCATGACCGTCGGCGGTTAAACGAGCGCCAGAATTGCTTCTTTGAAAGATTATAATGCCCATTTCTTTTTCTAAGTCTTTAATCGCACTCGAGAGGCTGGGCTGGGTGAGGTAGAGCCGTTTCGCCGCCTCATTAATTGAGCCGGTCTCAATCACCGCTTCGAGGTATTCCAGTTGTTTAATTCGCATCGATGGCCATCCTTTTTTTATTAGCATTATAGTCTTTCCCTATATCGGGTTCAAATATTTAACAGTTATTCAATAACAGACATTCATGGTAGATTATTAGACAAATAAAAAACGAAAGAGATGACTGAATGATGACAACCACCACAATTATTGGCTTCCCGCGAATCGGCGAGAAGCGTGAACTGAAATTTGCTACCGAGAAATACTTTAAAAACGCGATTGACCAGGAAGAGTTACGGGCGACGGCAAAACAACTGCGGCGCCACAACTGGGAGCTGCTCCGCCAGGCGGGCATTGGCGAAATCCCCAGCAATGACTTTTCATACTATGACCAAACCCTAGACGCTGCCTTTTTATTTAACCTGGTTCCCCAGAATGTCCAGGACCTGCCATTCTCCGAATTAGATAAGTATTTCGCCCTGGCACGGGGCTACCAGGGGCAAGCGGGTAATGTGTTGGCCTGGCCAATGAAGAAATGGTTCAACACCAACTACCACTACCTGGTTCCCCAGCTTAACCAGGATACCCGCTTCAAGCTGACTGGAAACAAGATTTTTACCGAGTTTGCGGAGGCCAAGGAATTAGGAATCATTACCCGGCCGGTCCTGCTTGGTCCCTTCACCCTGTTAAAACTGAGTGAGTACCAGAATACGACTGCCAGCGATTTTGTCAAGGACGCCGTGACGGCCTACCAGGCGGTTTTCACCAAGCTCATCACGCAGGGCGCCCATTGGATCCAGCTTGACGAACCAGCGCTGGTTAAGGACCTGACTGCTGAAGACCAGCAGCTATTTAACGACCTCTACCGTCCGCTATTGGCTGCCAAGGGGAAGTTAAAGGTCCTCTTACAGACCTACTTCGGCGACGTCCGGGATGTCTATGACGATCTAATCAGTCTGCCGTTCGATGGGCTCGGCCTGGACTTTGTGGAAGGAAAACAAACCCAGCAATTAGTCAGTCACGGTTTCCCGGATGATAAGATTCTTTTTGCCGGGGTAGTTAACGGGAAAAACATCTGGCGCAACCACTACGACCGGAGTTTAGCCCAGCTTAAAGCAGTCGGGGCCAAGCAGGTCGTGGTGAATACTTCTTGTTCCCTGCTCCACGTCCCAATTACGGTGGCTAACGAGGACTTTGCACCGGACGTCAAGGAGCACTTCGCTTTTGCAGAGGAAAAGCTGGCGGAGCTCCAAGACCTCGCGGCGATTTACGATGGTCAGGGAGCAGGGAAGCTGCACGCCAACCAAGCGTTATTTGCCCACCCACGGGTACAGGAAGATGCCGAACTCCACGCCCGGATTGCCAGCCTGAAAGATGCGGACTTTACCCGCCAGCCAGCTCGACCAGTTCGTGAACAGCTCCAGAAGGCGGCGTTTCAGCTGCCACTGTTGCCAACCACGACAATTGGCTCCTTCCCCCAAACTAAGGAAGTCCGGCAGGTCCGGCGCCAGTTCCGTCGGCACGAAATTAGCCAGGAACAATACGATGCCTTCATTAAGGAAAAGATTGACGAGTGGCTAAAGTGGCAAGAGGAGGTGGGCTTGGACGTCCTGGTACACGGGGAGTTTGAGCGCAACGACATGGTCGAATACTTCGGCCAGCACCTCTCCGGCTACCTCTTCTCCAAGAACGCCTGGGTTCAATCATACGGGACCCGGTGTGTGAAGCCGCCAATCATCTGGGGTGACGTTAAACGCCAGCAACCAATTACCATCAAGTGGTCCAAATACGCCCAGAGTCAAACCAAGAAGCTGGTCAAGGGGATGCTGACGGGGCCGGTGACGATCCTGAACTGGTCCTTCCCCCGGGAAGACATCAGCCTGAAAGAAGCCACCCTCCAGTTAGCCCTGGCAATCCAGGAAGAGGTCCTCGACCTGGAAGCCAACGGAATTAAGATCATCCAGATTGATGAGGCGGCCCTACGCGAGAAGCTGCCCCTGCGAAAGTCCGACTGGTACTCAGAATACCTCGACTGGGCCATCCCGGCCTTCCGCTTGGTCCACAGCAAGGTCCAGCCGGAAACACAGATTCACACCCATATGTG
Organism: Limosilactobacillus oris; assembly: GCF_025311495.1. Classification (NCBI taxonomy): domain Bacteria; kingdom Bacillati; phylum Bacillota; class Bacilli; order Lactobacillales; family Lactobacillaceae; genus Limosilactobacillus; species Limosilactobacillus oris. The sequence continues at coordinate 1,752,216 of NZ_CP104398.1, forward strand.
TTACAGTGAATTTACCGACATTATCCCGGCAATTGATGCCATGGATGCCGACGTGATCTCCTTTGAAGCATCGCGTTCCAACCTAGAAATCCTCGATGCGCTAAAGAAGCAGCACTTTGAAACCGAAGTCGGTCCGGGCGTTTACGACGTCCACTCACCGCGGATTCCGTCAGTTGATGAGGTACAGACGACGATTAACCGGATCCTGGCGAAAATTACCGCGCCGAAGGTTTGGATTAATCCCGATTGTGGGCTCAAGACCCGGGGGATGGAAGAAACCAAGGCTAGTTTAACCAACGTACTCGCGGCGACGCGAGCAGTCCGCAAGCAGCTCGGGGAGGGTGATTAGATGACCAGTTTATCGTACGAAGTCTTTCCACCCAACTCCACGGTCGGCATCAACCATCTGAACCAGGTGCTCGCCGCCCTGCAGGACCTTGCCCCGTCATTCATCAGTGTCACTTGCAGCAGTCAAACGGCCCGCCTGGCTCAGGAGACAGTCAAGGTTGCCGATTACGTCGAAAATTGCTGTCACGTGCCGGCGATGGCTCACCTCCCAGCTTGGTACCTTAGCCGATCTGATGTTGATCGAATCATGGCGCAATTACGGGAACGCCACGTTGGCCGGGTCCTGGTGCTGCGCGGGGACGAACGGCCGGGGTTAGCCAAAAAGAATGATTTTCCCCACGCCAGTGACCTAATTGACTACATTCGGCAAAATTATCCTGATTTTCAAATTACGGGCGCCTGCTACCCGGAAAAGCACCCAGAGTCGCTGGATATGGTGGCCGAACTGCAGCATTTAAAGCTGAAGGTGGAGGCGGGGTGTGACCAGATTATTACCCAGCTCTTCTTAGATAACCGCTGCTACTACCGGTTTCGTGAACTATGTGCCATTGCCGGGATTGACGTGCCGATTATTGCCGGAATTATGCCAATCATTAACGAACGGCAGGCTAACCGGATTTTGCGGACTAGCGCGGTGGCGGTCCCAGAGAAGTTTAAGGACATCCTGGCCAAGTATCATGACCATCCCGAGGCCCTGAAACAGGCAGGGATTAGCTACGCGATTGACCAAATTGTCGACCTGGCGACCAACGACGTTTCCGGGATCCACCTGTACACGATGAACCAGGCGGACACCGCCCGCCAGGTTGAGCAAAACATTGGGGCGCTCCTCCAGGTCAGCTGTTAGGGGGGGCGATGTAATGATTATTGATGGTAAAAAAATTGCCCGGGAAATAAATGCAAAAACCCGCCAGCAGGTTGCAGCATTAAAAGCGCACCAGCTTACGCCGGGGATTGCGGTAATTGTAGTCGGCGATGACCCGGCCAGTCAAATTTATACCCGCACTAAGCACCGTTTGGCACAGAAGCTGGGCATCGCTTCGACCCTGTACCATTTCCCAGCTGACGTTGACCAGGCGACTGTTTTACAGCAGGTTCGGAAATTAAATCGTGATGACAGTGTAGACGCAATCCTGGTACAGGCGCCCCTCCCGGCCCAGCTCAATGGTGAGGAGATTGTTAATACAATCGACCCGGCGAAGGACGCCGATGGCCTTCATCCGCTCAACCTGGGACGGTTATATGCCCAACAAGGTGGTCATTACCCGGTCGCCTGTACGCCCCGGGGGATTATGACGCTATTAAATCTGTATCAGGTGCCGCTAGAGGGGGCCAACGTGGTCATTGTTGGGCGGAGCCTCCTGGTAGGCAAACCGCTCCTGGCGCTGTTGAATAACCGGAACGCGACCGTGACCTTTGTTGGCCGGCATACTAAAAAGCGGGCCGCATTGACCCGACAGGCGGACATCCTAATTGTTGCCGCCGGGGCCCCTGGCCTGATTACAGCGGGGGACGTCAAGGCGGGGGCAGTGGTAATTGATGTGGGGATCAACCGTCTGCCATCTGGCAAGCTGGTGGGCGACGTTGATTTCGCCAGCGCTGCCTCCCTGGCGCGGTTGATTACTCCAGTTCCCGGGGGCGTAGGTCCGCTGACGGTCGCCATGCTGATGCGCCAAACGGTTGAGCTGGCCGAATGGCGGCGGGAGCTCAGTTCATTTTTAGTGGGATAACTCTGTTCAAATTCCTCGTAACATAAATCAACCGGCTTGACCGCGGTAAATTTTCGTAGTTAAGCCGGTTTGCAGTTATTTGATTTTCCAACAGCTTAAAGTGCTTGGGGCTGTGACGTAAGTACTATTACTTAGATAAAAGACGAACAACGAAGTACACAAAGGGGCTTCAGTGCTCGGCAAAGCCGAACTCTGAAGCCCTCTTTGTGCTTTCTAAAGACTAGCTGCGCATCGACGGGGGCGTGAAGGCGAGGTTATAAATGACTTCGCCTTCACGCTTCCATTTTATTTGGTGGGCATTTTTATCCTGGCGTAGCTTAGTTGATTTTAGTGTTAGTTACCGTGGCGAGCTGATTGAGCAGGGCCGCGGTTTTGAGCCGTGAAAGGGGACAAATGTGGGGGCAAGCCCCAGCACTACTGTATGGTTATGGGTGTTAATCTGACTCACCTTGGTAATATTAATCAGGCAGTTCCGGTGACTGCGGAAAAAGAATTGGCTGCCGCGTTCCAAACTCGTCAATGAACCGTGTACCGTGACTTGCTGGCCATTCGTCAAGTAGAGAAATGACTGGTGCGAGTTGCGGGGATTCGGGGCAAAGCAGAGGGTGTCGGCCAAAGCAATCCGGGTATAGCCAGTCCCAATTTTCAACAGGATGGTAGGCTGGTTGAGCTATTTTATCTGCTTGATTTTCTGGTTGACGAGCACAATATCTTGCCGGAGGCGTTCAGTGATATTGGCCGTGCCTTTGGAAATAAAGTCCAGGGCGGCTGCTTGGTAGCGATAAGTGTCCGGTAATAATTCGTCGTGCACCGTGATAAAGATAATGGTGGCGTACGGGTCGTATTGGCGGACCAACCGGCTAACTTTTAGCCCGGCCTTGGTGTCACCGGCGACTTCGAGGCCGAGCAGGTAGACGTTGTCCATGCTCGGCGCTGGCAAGTGGGCGGTTAATTCGCCGACCGTTGCGTAAGCCTTGATGGTGGCAACGGCAATTTGCTGCTCCTTAGCGATTGAGTTGAGTGCCTTTTCCAAATTAATTTGCTCGATCCATTGATCTTCTAGGATAAAAAAGTTCATTGCGAAAAATACCCCATGATTAACAATTGAATTTGGGATGAAAGGGAAGATTTTCCAGAGACATATTTTAACAAAAAAGCAATTAGCTTAATAATCCGTTCGTTGACAGACTAACGATTAGAAAAAGGGGGAGGAGGTTCGTGAAAGCGCTTTTTGTTTAGCAGATATTATTCCTTAATAATTTTAATCGGAACATAGTGTTTTGTGGTACGTAGACAGGAAATGGTGGTGCAGACTTGCAGTCGGGAGCTTCGTACTGTAATCATATTAATTTCTCCAATTACCCGCTAGTATCTTATACTTTAGCGTAAATAAAAACGGCCCCTCGTTGCGCACGAAAGGTCGTAAAATGGTTATTTGCCCTCCCCCTTAGGAAGGATGATTCGTTGCTCAAACCAGTAGTTATTTGAGCTCCGATCATTGATCGCCTGAGGGTACTTTGCAAGAACAATTCTGAGGTTACGGAGACCAATGTGATGACTCGCGTTAAGATTAAAGGTAGTCGAACCGGCATCTAACTCTGCTAGGTCAAGCTGCTCCTGCTTAGTCGAATTGCCAATGACGATAAACTGGGCGTGCTCATTTTCATAAAGGGCGAGATCAATCTTCTTATCTTGCGATTCCTTAGCTGCATGAATCGCGTTATCAAGTAATATTGAAAGAACTCTCAGGGCATCGACCTGGTTCAAAGTAGCAGTTAGGTCGATGGGCTGTGCAACTTCCAAGGTTACGTTTAACTTATCCGAAATTGCCTGGTTGACCTTTCCATACACTACGGATTTGATTCCAGGATTGGTAATGTTTTGAAGGTTTCCTAATGCTTTGGTTGGTGTGTTAATAATGGAAGCAGTGGAGTTGGTTAGCCGGGCCAGTTCCCGTTTCGCATAGTCTAAATTATCCGTATCAAGTGCGCTCTTGAGACTATAGAGAACGTTCTTGTAATCATGCTTAAAACGGCGCATATCATCATACATCACTTCAAGTTCTGAAGTGTAATCTTCAAGGTTTGATAGCTGGGCATTAGCAAACATCAAGCGTTCGTTCTTCATCAAGACCTTACCGACAACGTAGAATAACAAGACAATGACGATATAATAGCTAAGGGCGATGAAAATCTCCAGTCCAACTAAATTACTGGCGTGGAGAATACCACGTAGAACCGTTGGTAGATACTCAATCATGTAGAAAAAGTAGGATAATGGAATAAAAAGCAGACTGAAGAGGTACTTTAATCCAGAATAGTGGTAAGCTGTTACCTTGAAATAGTCAACGAGTAGCGGTCTGGTCACTTGAATTAGGATTAAGCCAAACGCATAACTAATCAGGGTCGCCAGGAAGTTGACAATCCCCAGCAAGCTTCCCAGCCGTTCTTGAACCACCGGCATTCGGACGCAAATAAAGGTAAAGATGTTTGCCAGGTAGTAAATCAGCATGCTAATTCCGAATTGGGAAATAATAGTCGAAAATCTTTTTCGGTTGGATTAGCGAAATAAAAAACGGCGAGTGCACCGCAGAGGGTTATAATTAAGTCATTTAGAAACAAGTTCGGCTGAAGAAAAGGACAGACGATGAAAAAGCCGACGTAAAACGAGAAAGGAATTTTGGCCCTCGTCAGATGGCGGTATATCCCCCAAAAAGAAATTCCATAAAAAATCTCCGCTTTAATAAACCAGCTCAACATATATAATGGTGAAGGAGAATTAAGAATGGAAATTGCAAAAGCAACAACGACGGCATTGGTAGGAGTAAGTCTTTTTCTACTGGCTGGCTGTGGCAATCAGCAATCGAGTGCTACTAGCAAGCGCTCGTCGGTTACGACAACGCAAACGAAGACTAAGACAACCCATCAGCAAGACCAGATTGTTGGTAGCTTCGTTGATAGTGAAGACGGAGCTGCTATCCAGTTAAAGAGTGATGGTACTGGTCAGTACGTTTATGCTGACTCAGGGGAGCCAGATACTAATGACCAGCTGACTTGGAAGAAGGATGGCGATCATTACACGGTAACTCTCCAGGATAGCAACGTTTCTAGTCCGTTGACCGCGACGCTTGATGGCAACCAATTGACCCTGTCCGGGGATAGTAACTGGAATACGGAACACTTCAAGAAAACTACTAAGAAGCTTGACCTGAACAAGTTCCTGGCTGATCAGCATAAGCAAAATGGGGATGCTAATAATGGGCAAAACCAAACAGCAGACACCCAGGGTAGTAATAATGCTGCTAACGCCGGGACGGCACAAGGTAATGATGGCAGCCAAGACGGGAATGTAAAGGACTTTACTGATTCTATGGGTGGACACCACCACGTTGTGATGTCAGGTGCAACCGATAGTGATGGTCACCAGATGGGGGTTGACCAAGAAACGGACCCTGATGGTAGTAGCCATACCTTCCAATATATTGATGGAATGATGCCGTATTAGTGGGAAGCTAAAATAGAATACCCTTCAGCAGCTCGTGCCAAAACCATGGCCCGGGCTGCTTTTATAGTTGCATAGGATTGCAAAATTATTTTAACTGTAATTTTACGGAGAAACTGGCTTACTCCCTAACACTACTCCTTGCTCTAGCCAAGCCTGGCAGGTATAATCAACGAAAATTCCTTGACGGCTACGGCGGTAATTCGCTATAATTAATTCGTTAAGTTATTATTCCGGCATAGCTCAGTTGGTAGAGCACCTGACTGTTAATCAGGTTGTCGTCAGTTCGAGTCTGACTGCCGGAGCTAATTCAAAGGGACTGGTGATGATTCGCCAGCCCTTTTTTAGTACCTGCGTCGTCAAAATAGTGGCATTTTGATCTTTTTCCTCATATAATAAATTTTGTAAGGATAAGATAAATATTCGGGGAGAAATATTTAAATGAAAGAACGTAAGAAATTATATAAAGCCGGTAAACTCTGAGTTACCGCGACTTTGGTAGCCTTTGCCGGTATCGTTGTTACAACGACTTCTGCATCCGCTGACGATAATACTGTCGTTGCCACGCCACAGACGAGTCAAGTTAACAGTAACGAACCAGCGCCGTCAACCAGCACCGCTACGCCTGCCGACGCGACTTCAGCCACACAAAACACGCTTGCTCAGCCGGCCAACACGGCAGTTAGCTATGCTGCTGCGAATACTACGAGTTAGGAAACTACTACCAGCACGTTGAACGGCCCTACCAAGCTGCCGTCGAACCAGGTGCAAAACCCACGGAACTACACGATCGGTGTTTACCGCAACGAAACGTTGATTTACACCTACCATCTCCAGCTTTCCCAGCAGGGGTTGAGTAACATGCGGCGGGTGCCGGATTTGCAGGGGTATACTCTGCAGTCCAACGTAACGACCACGATTCAGCTTTACCAACCGTACACCCCTAATACCCAGGACTACCAGCAAAATTATGGGAGCCTGGATGGCTATTCAATCCGCCAGACTTCCGCAACTGAGGCGGCCATCCACGTTGCTGGTTGGCACGCCAGCGGTGCTTCGTCACTGATGCCGTATGGCTGGCTGATTGTGTTCGACAACACCCGTGGGCGTGAAATCAAGCGGGTAGCGATTGACCCGGTCAACCGGCCTGATGTCCAAGCGGCCTACCGGAACGTCTACGGCAGCCTGCAGTCCGGCTTCAACCAGGATATTATCATTCCGCTGTCCGCCGCTGGGGATGATTTAACGATTATTGCCCGTTATTCCAGCGATTTTATTAATGGTGAGGGCCAGCGGATTGACCACTGGTTTAACCGTATCAACGCTGACCACGGTAACCATGCCTGGATCGACAGTGTTCAGTACGTCAATGGTCACTTCCAGGTTAACGGCTGGCACGCCACGAACCAGGCCCTCGGCAAGAACCACCATACGCTGATTATTTGGGACGCCAGCCAGGGCCGGGAGCTAACCCGGATCCCGGACGTTGCCGCCGTGGCCCGTTCTGACCTGGCTAAGGTCTACCCGACAATTCTTGGGGCGGACCACGCTGGCTTTAGTGTGGAAGTCCCGCTCTTGCCAGCGATGGTTACGGATAACATCCAGTTCATCAGCCGCTACTCCAGCACGGCAGATTCAAACCGCGATTACGTGGACTACTGGTTTGCGCCCCAACAGCTGTTGAGTGACCACCGCAACCAGGGGTACCTGGATAGTGTCAATGTGCAAAATAGCAAACTCCATATTGATGGTTGGCACGCCACTAACCAGTCGATTGGGCGCCCTTACCACACCTTGATTATTCTGAACGCCCAAACCGGGCACGAGCTCCTGCGGTATACAACTAAACAGTATGCTAGCCGTCCTGACCTAGCCCGGGCCTTTCCGGGAATCGTTACGGCCGGGCAGTCCGGCTTCAATGTGGACCTCCAGCTAGTACTGGGAATGGGGAACCAGCCCCTCCAAATTGTTAGCCGGTGGAGTGCAACCCAGGATGCCAACAGCAACTATGTCGATTACTGGTTCGCACCGGTAACACTTTATCGTGACACCGCGAACCGCGCGAACCTGGACCGCATCGCCATCCAGGGCAACGTGGTTTATGCTAGCGGTTGGCACGCGACGAGCCAGTCGCTGGGCCGGCTGTACCACTACCTGCTGCTTTTTGACCGGACGACTAACCGGGAAGTCCAGCGGGTCAAGGTAACGGCTGCCAATAGCGCCCGCCCGGATGTTGCCCGGGCCTTTCCGGGTACTTACAACGCCGGCCAGTCTGGTTTCAACACGCAATTCACGGTTCAGCCAGCGCTTAACGGTCACGACCTGGTAGTGCTGAGTCGGTGGACTGATGACCCGGCAGGAAATGGGAACGCCGTCGACTACTGGTTTGATCAGACCGTGACGCCAAACGTCCCGGTTGATAAGGCCAAGCAGCTGGGCTAGGCTTCAGTTGATTCGAAATGTTTATTATCAAGCGTTGTCACGCCTTAGTGGGCGGCAGCGCTTTTTTCGTTCAATTAGGTGTGCCTTCCGTATTTATTAAGTGGGAGGCGAGTAAATGAACCGTGAACACGAACTAACAAGACTGGCTCAACAATGGGAAGAGCTGACGATTGCCAACGACAGGATGTTTTCGATGGTGATGGAGAATAATGCGATTTGCCGGGAACTGCTCCGGCGGATTTTCCCAGAGTTGGCGATCGACCGGGTCCAACGGGTGACGGTGCAAAAGCAGGTTAATACGCCCTTAGACGCGCGGACGGTCCGCTTTGACGTCTACATTCGTGATGACCAGCAACGCACGTACATCATGGAGATGCAGGTTGCCAACCGGCAAAATCTTCCGTACCGGCTGCGCTACTATCTTGAGCAGGTTGACCACAGTATTTTAGGACCGGGTGACAACTACGAAAAATTGGCAGGGTACCCGACCTACGTAGTCTTCTTCTGTGATTTTGACTATTACGGTCAGGACCGGTCAGAATACCGCTTTGAGTGGCGGAACATTGACGAACCGGACTTGGTTGCAGGAACGGGCCAGCAGTTGGTGGTTTTTAATGCCCAGGCCAGCACCTTTCATGATAGTATAGGGGTAGCAGGTTTCCTCAAACTAATGCATAATCAGATTGCGGTGGGAGACCCACTCGTGGAACAGGTCATTCAGGAAATGGAACGGATTAAGCAGGACCCGGAAAGGCGGCGTGATTATATGAAATACGAACTAGACCTAATGGACGCCCGCAGTGATGGGATGGCAATCGGCCTGGCGGAGGGAAAGAAGCAAGGGTTAGAACAAGGCAAGCAAGAGTCGATCGTTGCGGCGGCTAAGATGCTGCTTGGCCTTGAATTAAGTCGGACTGTTATTGTTAAGCAGTTGATGTCGGCCTATGACTTGAGTTCCGCTGAGGCTGAACGCTACCTAAAACGGGCACAAGAGTAGTTTACAAAGAGGAGTCTTTTTGTTACTTTAGAAATGATAATGTTACAGGAGTGGAACAAGGTCTGTCCCACTCTTTTTTACGGAAGGAATGTTTTATTTATGGAAACCTCGGCGTTATTGCTCTGCATTGTCTTCATGCTGGTGGGACTACAATTTCTCCGCGGCAAGTGGCTCAATTTGTTAACCTGGCTCCAGCAGTTTTCTGGCAACACGGTGTCGGCGAACCAGTTGAACCGGGCCGGAATGGTCCTGGCCCCCGGATTGATTGCCCTGGGCTTTAGTATGTTCTGCTGGGGCTTCTTTGGCCCCGGAGCCTGGCAGACTGCTGGGAATGCTATTTTCGCTTTAAGCCTGATTTACTTGCTGGCAGCCCTGGTTGGTGTTTACGTTAACTTTACCCGTAAAGGAAAGGATTAAGCTCACTAAATTTTTCAAAAGAATGGTTGTAATCGTTTGCTAGGCACTCTTTACTTAATTTAAATAATAATTAACGGGCTGTTTGTTTAAAAATTAAAGCTAAAAGTTAATTTACCCCTGCGCAACCGCGTTTTTTCTCATTGAAATCTTATTTTTTAATTGACTGACCAAAATGAGGTGTATATAATTAATATATTCTGAAATTTTAAAAGATATTTTTAATTTTGGAAATGAGTATGTATTAACGATTCAATTCATTTCAAATTATTGTTTGGAGGAATTATATGAGTAAAGAGAGAAACGTGGATACAGCCTTCTTTGGCCAGCCACGTGGCCTATCAACTCTGTTCTTCACAGAAATGTGGGAACGGTTTAGTTACTACGGGATGCGTGCCATCCTGCTGTTCTACATGTACTATGCGGTAACTAAGGGTGGTTTAGGAATGAACCAAACCACCGCAGCTTCCATCATGTCAATCTACGGATCACTGGTTTACCTGTCCGGGGTTGTTGGTGGTTGGCTGTCTGACCGTGTTTGGGGTTCCCGGCGGACCGTCTTTATCGGTGGTGTCCTCATTATGTTCGGGCACATTGCCTTATCACTGCCGTTCGGGGTTTCCGCCCTCTACGTGTCAATCGCGTTGATTGTTGTCGGGACCGGGTTACTGAAGCCTAACGTTTCCGAAATGGTGGGGGGCTTATACAGCCCTGAAGACCAACGGCGGGATTCCGGTTTCAGTATGTTCGTCTTCGGGATTAACCTGGGGGCCGCGGTTGCTCCTTGGGCAGTTCCGTGGGCTGCAAACGGCTTTGGCCTGAACCTCTTCCACGGGGAAATGAACTTCCACGCCGGCTTCTTACTTGCCGCAATCGGGATGTTCTTTGGCCTGGTTCAATACGTAATTGGCGGACGTAAGTACCTTTCTAAGGACAGCCTATACCCAGAAGACCCGATTGAAAAGGACGACTTACGGCCGGTAATTATCTGGTCCATTGTTGGTGTGGTAGCAGTAGTTATCATTTTAGCCCTGCTGGCAGCGATGGGACAGTTGAACATTACCAACATCATCACGCTGATTACCATCATCGCGATTGCGTTGCCAATTTGGTACTTCGTTATGATGCTGAACTCCAAGAAGGTTACGAAGACAGAAAAGTCCCGGGTTGTAGCCTACATCCCACTGTTCATTGCAGCCGTTATCTTCTGGGCGATTGAAGAATCTGGTTCCGTTGTCCTGGCCCTCTTCGCCGAACAGCGGACGGTTCTGCACATCGGAAGCTGGCACTTTGCAGCGGCTAACTTCCAGACGCTGAACCCACTGTTTATCATGATCTTGACGCCAGTGTTCGTTTCCCTCTGGGACCACTGGAAGAACCAGCCAAGTGCTCCTGGTAAGTTTGCGGCCGGGCTGGTCTTTGCCGGGCTGTCATATGCCTTCATGGCACTGCCAGCACTGATCCACGGGACGACCGCCGGACGGGTATCGCCATTCTGGCTGGTTGGTTCCTGGTTCATCGTGGAAATTGGTGAAATGCTGATTTCGCCAATTGGCCTGGCGGTAACGACCCGGTTGGCACCAAACGCCTTCAAGTCCCAAATGATGAGTATGTGGTTCTTAGCTGATGCGGCTGGTCAAGCCGTGAACGCGCAGATTGTTAAGTACTACTCATCATCAACGGAAGTACCATACTTCCTGACAATCGGTCTGGTAAGTATCGTCTTCGGGATTATCTTAATGTTCTTCGTTAAGAAGATCCACGGTCTAATGGGCGGCGTTGATTAATAATTGAAATTTCTAAAGTGAGTGGGAAATAACCTCCTCGACAGGGCGTATGGTTAACCTAGAACGATAGTTGGCACGGCACGGGCCGGCTAGCGTTCGTAGTTAGACACTAGCCCTGTGGTTATTTTGCACGTTATCGATGTAATAGTGAAGAACTAGCAAAAGGCTGGTGAGAAAAGTAACGTTTTCTCCCAGCCTCTTTTTTATTGTTAAAAATAGGGTGGTTGCAGTGTAATAGCTGGATTTTCACTGCCTAGCCGCCCTTGTAAGCGTGAAGCGGCGAAGCAGACGAGCTTTTTTGCGTCACTGATTAAAAAAGGCTTGCATTTAGGTCGGAGATTCGGTATTATAATAAACGTTGATTGATTACTGATCAATTTAACCATATGGAGGAGTAGCGAAGTCTGGTTAAACGCGACGGTCTGTAAAACCGTTCCTTCGGGTTCGGCGGTTCGAATCCACCCTCCTCCATTTTTTATTATTGGGCTATAGCCAAGCGGTAAGGCAACGGTTTTTGGTACCGTCATGCGCTGGTTCGAATCCAGCTAGCCCAACTGACTGAGAAGCTGGGTGTTTAATCCAGCTTCTTTTTTGTTTTTAAAACTCACGTGCCCTAGGGTAACGGCTTGATTTACCACACTAGGGGATAGCTGGGCGGTATTCATAGAATATAACCCGGGAAATAATTGCTAACTTACGAGGAGGGATTAAGATGCCGAAGCAGGGACAGTTTGCCAAGTCGACTCGGACTAAACAGCTAAATAGTTTTAAGGTCAAGCGCCGCGGCGGGGACAACACGATCCCAACTGACCAGCTGACTGACTTCCTCGTGGTCCGCTTTGCTTTAACCGCAAAGAAGCGGGTGGCCCCCACGGCTCAGGAGACAGTCCAGCGGTTTTTAATTGAGCTGGCTGATCGCCTGGTGGAGGACAATGGCAACCTGGTGCAACTTGTGCCGCCGTTGCTAACTAAGCTGAATTCTCAGGTCCCCTGGCAGTTTTACGCCCAGTTGACGGCTAATTGGGACCTCCTCCAGCGCTTCCTGGTCAAAGAACTGCCGGCTGTGCCCCTGGCTCAGCGCCTCCGGGTGACCACCCAGCTCAGCACTGGCCAGCTGAACCAGTTGGTAGCCGAGCAGCTGGCACAAAAGGGAGCCGCGGCGACCCTGCTTGGCCGGGGACCGTTACCACCGGCGCAAACCCAGCTAGTGGCGAAGCAACTGCTGGCGGCCCTGTATCGGGATGGACAGGTTGATTGGCAACAGGTGCGGGCCTTGCTTGCGCCGTTGCCGTACCAGCCGGCGCCGGACCTAGATTTGCCAACCAGACAGTGGTTGACCGCCCTAGCCCAGAAACCAGGTTTGACAGGGGAAAATTAAATTTGGTATAACAATAACTGTTAATTAGGCTGTGGTGGAGCGTATCACTACGGCTATTTTTTATTTAAACTTTTCAAGGAGGCGTTAGTGTGGCAAGTACCAAACAAAATCATATCTACCTAGCAATTATTTCCCTCGCGCTGTTAACCTTTATCGGGATTTTGAATGAAACGTCAATGAACGTTACCTATCCGGAATTATCCCGTGAATTCGGTGTTTCTCTGGATATGGTCCAGTGGATCACGACCGGCTACCTCTTGATGGTGACCATCACGATGGGGACGACGGCCTACCTCTTACGTCAGTTTGCGGCCCGTAAACTTCAGTTGGTGGCGGTCTCGGCCTTTATCATCGGCGACTTGATGTGTGCCCTGACCGGCAACTTTGCGCTTTTACTGGTGGGACGGTTAATTCAGGCCGTCGCCACTGGTCTATCGACGCCGATCCTCTTCCACATCATTTTTACCGAAATCCCCCGGGAGCGGCTTGGGGCGATGACCGGTTTTGCGGGGATGGTAATTTCCTTCGCACCGGCGCTTGGGCCGACCTATGGCGGGTGGATTTCCGCCGTCAGCTCCTGGCGGATGATTTTCTGGCTTCTCTTGCCATTCGTCCTGGTCAGCCTGGTGCTGGGGCAACTATATATCCGCAATCAGCCGATTGGCAACGAGAAACCCTTTAGCTATGGGAGCCTCATTAGTCTAGCCGTGGCACTCTTCACCGTTGTCTATGGCCTAGCACTAATTGGTCGGTCCGGCCTGAGTTGGACGGTTCTCGCCTGGCTGGTGGCTGGCGCGGTCTTCTTTGCCGGCTTTGTTTATGTCAACAACCACGGACAGTCGCGCTTGTTCGACCTGAGCGTTTTCCGGAGCAAGCCGCTGCGCTTATCGACCCTGACCTACTTTAATTTGCAATTCATCAACATCGGAATTTCCCTAGTGATTCCACTGTACGCTCAGTACGTGCTCGGCTCGACGTCGACCGTCGCTGGTCTGATTCTGCTCCCGGGGTCGGTTTGCGGAGCCTTGCTGGCGCCATTTGCCGGTCGGCTCGCGGATAGTCAGGGCTTTGCGATCCCGGTTACCTTTGGTGGAATCCTGCTGCTGGCGGGGACGGCTTACTTTGCCCTGTTCCAACCGAGCCTGACGCCAATGTTAATTATGACCTTCTTCATCATCCTCCGGGTCGGCTTTAACTTTGCCTTTGGAAACACGATTTCCAACGCGACGGTCCTGGTAGCGGCAAAGAACAGTGCCGACGTCAATTCAATTTTTAATATGGTCCAGCAATTTGCCGGCTCCCTGGGGACGGCCTTTTTGGCGGCGGTCCTGGCGATTTACCAAAACAGCGGCACGGGCAGCCTGCGGACACGCTCCTATGCTGGAGGCCGCTTTGACTATCTCTTCCTGGCGGTAATGGCTGTCATTGCCTTAGCAGCCATTGTAATCAACTACCGCCTGCAAAAGCGGACTAGCCATCAGTAAGTACCGAAAGTATGGTAGAATAGGAGCTTGGAATACTGAAAATAACGTTTAATTTTAGCGAGGGAGTGAGAAAATGAGCGAACAACCATTTGTTCCGCTGATTTTAGGAAGTGACTTTAACGCCTACGGGATGGCCCGGTCAATGTATGAAAAGTACGGTGTGAAGTCCCACCTGTACGCACGGGCTGAACTGGCACCGACCCGGTTTTCGAAGATTGTTGACCTGCACATTGACGCTAACCTGCAGAAGCCGGAAGTCTTCACCAAGACCTTGATAAAGGCGGCCCAGCAGTATATCGACCAGGGGAAAAAGGTCGTCCTGATTAGCTGTGGGGATGACTACACGGAATTGGTCAGCAAGAACCGGAGCGAACTGGCAAAGTACATGGCGATTCCATACGCCGACTACGAGTCCGTTGCCAAGCTGACTAATAAGGAAGAGTTCTACGAAGTCTGTGAGCAGTACTGCCTGCCGTACCCCAAGACCGACATCCTCAAACCGGATACTGACTACAAGCACTACCAGTCACCATTCGAATTCCCGGTAGCTTTAAAGGCGGCCGACGCGGTCGAATGGCACAAGGGGAACTTCGAAGGCTACGAGAAGGCCTACATTATCAACGATGCGCACCGGCTGACAGAAGTGCTGACGACCATTTACGAGCACAGTCCCTACAATGGCGACCTGATCCTCCAAGAGTTCATCCCGGGTGACGATAGTAACATGCGGACGATTAACTGCTACGTCGGCAAGGACGGCCAGGTCAAGCTGATGAGCCTGGGCCACCCGTTGCTGGAAGAGTGTGAGCCGTCCAACGTTGGGAACTACGTGGCAATTATGCCGGCTTACGACAAGCAGATTTACCAAAACATCAAGCACTTCCTGGAGAGCGTCAAGTTCACCGGCTTTGTCAACTTTGATCTGAAGTACGACCGCCGTGACGGCCAGTTCAAGGTTTTTGATCTGAACCCGCGGCAGGGGCGGAGCAGCTTCTTCGTTTCCCTTAACGGCCACCAGCTGGCGACCTTCCCCGTGGAAGACTACATTTTTGATCGCCTGGACGGGCAGGAGACAATTTACGCCAACCAAGATCCGGCTAAGTACCAGCTCTGGCTAGGCGTTTCCAAGCAGACCTTCCTAAAGTACGCCAAGGATAATGAAATCAAGCAGCAGGCGGAACAACTGATTAAGGACGGTCGGTGGGGGACAACCTACCACTACGCCAAGGACATGAACCTGATGCGCTGGCTCTTGGAAAAGCGAATCAACATGGTTTCACAAAAGAACTTTGCCAAGTACTTTGTGGAAAAGAAATAAGAAACGAAAAGAGTGTGCAGGCAATCTAGTGGACCTAGCTTGCCCGCACACTCTTTTACTTTGATTACCAGCACATTAACATTCAATGATAAGTTGACGGAGACTGTTGAATTGCGGTGGTGGCAATGTAATAATGTTGCTGGATTAAAATTATGAAAGTGACAAAGAATCGTTAATGTTAGATACAATTATCCATTTCATGGTCAATAACCAGACCTTCACCCTGTTTATCTGTGTCGCTTTGGGCTTTGCCATCGGCAACTATAAAATTGCCGGGCGGTTCAACATTGGGGCAACGGTGGGAACGCTAATCGTGACTTTGATTGTTGGTCAAATCGGGGCCTTTCCCCGGAACGAGATGCTGGGTACCATCTTCTTCGGGGCCTTCATGTTTTCTGTTGGCTACCGAATTGGTCCCCAGCTTTTGGTGAGCCTCAAGCTCTTTGGAATCCGCATCGTTATTGCCAGTCTCTTTTGGATGCTGGTAGCCTTCTTCGTTTCCTGGGGCCTGTTCGTGGCCTTCAAGATTGGGCCGGGGATTGCCGCCGGGGTTATCTCCGGTTCGCTGACCCAGTCCGCGACCGTCGCCAGCTCCTTGCAGACGATTGGGTCGCTCCCGGTCAGCAACGCCGTTAAGTCAACCTATGAGGCCCAGCTCCCGGTTGCCTACGCCCTGACCTACGTCTTCGGGACGCTAGGGGTGATTGTTTTCCTCCGGGACATCGCGCCGAAAATCTGCGGGATTACCATTGAGGAACAGGGACCACTGATGGCATGGAAGTATCACTTTCATGCTAAAAATCCTAACCCCACCTGGCGCCGGACCTACCGGGTAGCCGCGGATTCGCCGCTGGTCGGCAAAACAATCGTGCAGTTTAACCGCTGGACTAACTACCACCTGATTGCGTTAGCCGTCTTTCACCGGGGGACGATGACTGACCACCTGGAGTACGAAATCAAGCCGGGCGACCTGGTGACGGTCATCGGTTACGCGATTCACTTTGACCGTCTTCACGGCCTTCAGGGAATCAAGGAAGTGTTGACGCCGACGAACGCGCCCAAGGAACGAAAATTCGTCCTTGGTAAGAACTTTAAGCCGGTTCAATTGGCAATCTTGCGTCAGCACGGTGTGTTCATTAACATCCAGGACCCCAATACCGGGAACGAACAGTTGATTAACCAGCTTCGCCCCGGCAATGTGATTTCACTGACCGGGAACACCTCGCGAACCGCGAACATCCTGCATAAGATGGGGCGGTGGCACACCAGCGCGGAGGCCATCAATTACAGCCTCTTCGCCCTCGGAATCGGTGGTGCTTCCCTTTTAGGAATTCTTGGGCTAAAATTAAATGGTATCCCACTTCAATTGGGTAACGGGACCGCGGCCCTGATTATGGGACTGGTCCTGAGCTCCTGGATCAACCGCCACCACGACTACAAGTCGATTCCAGAAACGGTCACGACTTTCTGCCAGAGTGTTGGGCTGACGATTTTCGTGGGGACGGTTGGTCTCCAGTCGGCCCAAGCCTTTACGTCCGCGGTTAAGTCTTTGGGAGTTGGCGTGTTGGTGGTTGGTGCAATTATCACAATTGCACCGCACCTGCTGACTCTGCTCTTTGGCCGCTACGTGTTGCGGATGGAGCCGTTGGCGCTATTGGGAGCCTTGACGGGTTCCGGGACGAGTGCCGCCTCAATGAGCGAAATCGTTCAAAAGGCGGGGCCAGAAGGGGGCGCCTACTTTGCGGCGGCCTTTACTCCCGCGTTCGTGGTCGGCAATATCGGCATTACCCTGCTTGGCCCAATTTTTGTGGCGCTCTTAGCATGAGAAAAGGAAGGCAAACTAATAATGAAAAAGTTCTTTACCGTTTTAGGGGGAATGGGCACGCTGGCAACCGAGAGTTACGTTCGCCTGCTCGACCAACGGACCCCGATTCACCGCGACCAGGATTACCTGGACTACATTGTTGTCAACCATGCTAGTATCCCGGATCGGACAGCCTGGATTCTCGACCACAGCCAGCCCGACTATAACAAGGCACTGATTGAGGATATCGAGCAGCAGAGCCTGCTTAACCCAGCGTTTTTCGTGTTGATTTGCAATACTGCCCACTATGCCTTTGACCAGTTGCAAGCGGCGACGACGATTCCGATTCTCAATATGTTGGAAGAAACGGTTGCCGAAATCAAGCGGATTAAGCCGGATGCTAAGAAGGTCGGTCTGTTAGCAACCCGGGGAACCGTGGAAGCCGGTTTGTATGACGGCTACATCACTAAGGCGGGTTATGAAGAAATCAAGCCGACGCCGGAAATCCTTGATATGACCGAGGACTTAATTTACCACGACATCAAGGAAGCTGGCCACTCCGACGGCCAAAAGTACCACGAGCTGGTCCGCAAAATGGTCGAGGAAGAGGGCGCCGACGTTGTTATTCTGGGATGTACCGAGTTGTCCTATGCCCAGGAGATGAACCCCGAGACAGAGTTTCCGGTGGCCGATTCCCAGTCGATTATCGTCGACCGTTCCCTGGAACGCGGAATGAAGCTGGAAGGACGGGCAACTAAATAGTTTTTTGCAGAGGATGAACAAACACCCCAACCGGCTGGCAGGTTGGGGTGTTTGTCTTTCGACGTGAAATTAGCCGCTGGGAACACCCGCTGATGGTGCTTTAATGCCAGGTAGCCGTTTGCGGATGGGAAAGCTGGCTCGTTTGATTGCCAACGGTCGGTTAGATCCATCACTAATGATTGCCCACAAGTTCGACGGCTTTAAAAAGATTCTGGACGCGCTGGAACGAATGCATAATAAGCCAGCAAACCTAATCAAGCCAGTGGTTTACTGTGATGACATTGATTAAATAATAACTGAATTTATACAAACCGCCTGGAGCGAAGCAAATTCGTTAACGGGCGGTTTGTATTTGGCCAGATAAGCAAGTTAGTATTGGTCTAGATAACTGGAAAAGTGGTAGAATAAGACGAAGCATGACAGAGAACTGTATTGGCACGAGGAGGAATACGATGGGTTCACCGGTTTACATTCAAATACACAACCAGCTGCGAGAGAACATCGAAAACGATAAGTGGCGGGTCGGTCAAAAAATCCCGGCAGAACGGGAACTAGCTAGCCAGTTTAACGTTAGCCGAATGACCTTGCGCCAGGCAATCCAAGCCCTGGTCGACGAGGGAATCCTGGAACGCCGAGTCGGGTCAGGAACTTTCGTGGCTAACCGCAAGGTCCAGGAAAAAATGGCCGGGGTGACCAGCTTTACCGAATTAATGCTGGCAGCCGGGAAGACGCCGTCTAGCAAGACCATTTCCTACCACTTGACGGTCCCCTCCCAGACTGAAATCGAAAAATTAAAGTTGCCGGCAGGGGAGCAGGTCCTGCGGATGGAGCGGGTTCGGTCTGGAAATGATGTCCCGATTTGCTATGAAATTGCCACAGTGCCCGCTGCCTTGGTCAAAGATTTTAGCCGGGATGAGATTACCAGCTCTTTTTACCGGACGTTGGAGCAAAAGGCCCACCTCTACCCGGGCCACGCGACCCAGCATATTTCCGCAACCAAGGCGACGGAACGGATTGCTACTTACTTAGATGTTAAACGGGGGGACCCGCTCCTGCGGATGACCCAGCTCTCCTATTTGCAGGATGGCCGCCCGTTTGAGTACGTTCACACCCAGTACGTTGGCTCCCGCTTTGAGTTTGTCCTCGAAAAATAAGGGGGGCAGGACGAGCCCGCCGTTTTAACGCGGGTGCCGTGTCGGTGACCGCTGAAAGGGGGTAGGAATTAATACCCCGCTCTGCTATATTAAAAATAATTTTTACTACCGCTTTGTTAACCATATTGAAGGGAATGTAGGACAATGAAATTTGATTATCCAGATGATAGCCTTGCTTTGCACACCGATGCCTACGAGCTTAGCATGATGCAGACCTACTGGAAACAGGGGATGGGCAACCGTCGGGCAGTGTTTGAGGCTTTCTTCCGGAAAATGCCGTTTAACAATGGCTATGCCGTGTACGTTGGACTGGATCACATTATCCGTTACATCAAGAATCTGCACTTTACGGCTAGCGACATCGACTATCTCAAGTCGACTGGTCAGTT
The DNA here is from genome assembly GCF_025311495.1 of Limosilactobacillus oris. Lineage (NCBI taxonomy): Bacteria > Bacillati > Bacillota > Bacilli > Lactobacillales > Lactobacillaceae > Limosilactobacillus > Limosilactobacillus oris. Next base: position 1,771,724 of record NZ_CP104398.1, read on the forward strand.
TGACAATGACTTCCTGGAATACCTCCGTGACTTCCGTTTTACGGGCTCGCTCCGCAGTTTTGAGGAAGGGGACTTTGTCTTTAACCACGAACCAATTTTGCAGGTGGACGCGCCGATGATTGAGGCCCAGCTGGTGGAGACCGCAATTTTAAACATCCTCAACTACCAGATTATGATTGCGACGAAGGCGTCCCGGATCCGTTCCGTGGTTGGAGACCAGAGTGTCATGGAATTCGGGACCCGGCGTGCCCAGGAACTTGATGCGTCGATTTGGGGAACACGGGCGGCCTACATCGGTGGGTTTAACGCCACCAGTAATGTCCGGGCCGGTAAACTCTTTGGAATCCCGATTTCTGGAACCCACGCCCACGCACTTGTCCAGGCCTACATGAACGACTACGATGCCTTTAAGGCCTATGCCCAGACCCACCACGACTGCGTCTTCCTGGTGGATACCTTTGACACGCTCAAGAGCGGGGTACCAAACGCCATCAAGGTCGCGAAGGAATTCGGTGATAAGATTAACTTCCAGGGGGTCCGGATCGACAGTGGTGACATGGCCTACCTATCTAAGCGGGTGCGGACCATGCTGGACGAGGCCGGCTTCCCGGACGCCAAGATTTTTGCCTCCAACGGCCTGGATGAAAAGACGATTCAGAACTTAAAGATGCAGGGGGCCAAGATTGACGTCTGGGGAATCGGGACCAAGCTGATTACCGCCTACGACCAGCCAACCCTGGGGGCGGTTTACAAGCTGGTTGCCTTTGAAAACGAGTATGGCGAGATGGTCGACACCATCAAGATTTCTAACAACGTCGGCAAGATGTCGACACCAGGCAAGAAGCAGGTTTGGCGGATCAACGACCGCTTAGATGGTAAGAGCGAGGGTGACTACATTACCCTCGCTGACGAGGACCCGCGCAAACTCAGTCAGATCAACATGTTCAACCCGCAGTTCCCACTCCAGCAAAAGGACGTCAGTGACTTTACCGCGCGGCCAATGCTCAAGGACATCTGGCGGGATGGCGAGTTTGTCTATACTGAACCAAGCCTGGAGGAAATCAGGGACCACCGAATTGAGAGTCTGGCAGCGCTTTGGGACGAGTACAAGCGGGACCTTAACCCTGAGGTCTACCCGGTCGACTTGTCACGGCGTTGCTACGACAACAAGATGAAGCTGATTCACCAGGTCAACGAGTATGTTAAGGGACTCGATAATTAAGGAGAAGGAAAATGCGGCAGTTACAAAAATCAATTATTAATACGTTGAAGGTGAAGCCCCAAATTGACCCGCAAGAGGAAGTGGACAAGCGGGTTCAATTTATCAGTGAGTTTTTGCAGAAGACGGGGATGACGACCCTAGTTCTGGGGATTTCCGGGGGGCAGGACTCGTCCTTGGCAGGGCGGTTATGTCAATTGGCCGTGGAAAAGCTGCGGCAAGAAGCACCGGACAAGCACTACCAATTCATCGCGGTCCGGCTGCCATATGGCGAACAGGCGGATGAATCTGACGCCATGAAAGCAATTAATGATTTCATCAAGCCTGACCAGACACTGCGGGTCAATATTAAGCCGGCGACCGACGCCATGGTTGCGGCTGTCGAAGCGGCGGGGGCCCAGATCAGTGATTTCAACAAGGGGAACATCAAGGCCCGGGAACGGATGATCGTCCAGTACGCGATTGCTAGCGCTAACCACGGTGCCGTTGTGGGAACCGACCACGCGGCCGAGGCGGTCACCGGTTTCTACACCAAATTCGGTGATGGCGGTGCCGACATTACCCCCTTGTCCGGGTTGGACAAGCGTCAAGGGAAGGCCCTGCTGGAATACCTTCAGGCGCCCAAGTCGCTCTACGAAAAGGTGCCGACCGCGGACCTGGAAGACGACCAGCCAATGCGCCCCGACGAAGAAGCGCTGGGCGTTTGCTATGAGGATATTGATAACTATCTTGAGGGCCACCAGATTGCCGATAAGGTTGCTGAAAAAATCGAGGACTGGTACAAGAAGACGCGGCATAAGCGCCACCAGCCGATTAGTCCGCTCGATTCCTGGTGGAAGTAGTTTTTAGACGGAGGACTTAATGGATCAACAAATTGTTCAATTAGTAAGTCAGCAGCTGCCCAAGCTGCGGCAAAAACAGGTCAGCGCGGCCCTGCAGCTGATGGACGAAGGGAATACGATTCCCTTTATCGCGCGGTACCGGAAGGAAATGACGGGAACCCTGGATGAAGTCCAGCTGCAAGAAATCCGCGACCAGTACCACCACGTTACCAGCCTGCGCGAACGTCAGGAAACGGTGGTTAACAAGATTAAGGAGCAGGGGAAGCTGACTCCTGCCCTAGAAAAGCAGATCCGTGTTGCCACCGACCTCCAAACGGTGGAGGATCTCTACCTGCCCTACAAACAAAAACGGCAGACCAAGGCCCAGAAGGCCAAGGCAGCGGGACTGGCACCGCTGGCAAACTGGCTGCTGACCTACCCTGATGGCGAGCTGACGACTAAGGCAGCCGAATTTGTCAACGATGACGTTGAGAGTCCGGAGGCAGCCCTTGCCGGGGCCCACGAAATTCTGGCCGAGGCCATCTCCGAGATGGTAACCGTCCGGGCTTGGTTGCGGAACTTTACCCACAACCACGGCCAGCTGGTCACCAGCCTGAAGAAGGATGGCGAGGAAAAGGACGAGCTGAAGACCTATAAGCAGTACTACGATTTTACCGGTGCGGTAAAGGACCTGAATTCCTACCAGGTGCTCGCCATTAACCGGGGCGAGAAGGAAGACGTTTTGTCCGTTAAGCTGGCGGTCGATGAGAAAGCCGTCCTGAACTACCTCAAGTTCCGCCTGATCCGGACAAAGAAGGAGAACCAGGCGACAAACTTTATTGAGGAGGCTGCGGCCGACGCCTACAAGCGTTTCTTGGGCCCAGCCATCGAGCGGGAACTGCGGCGGCAACTAACGGATGACGCTGACCAGCAGGCCATCAAGGTCTTTGGTGAAAACCTTTACCACCTGCTGATGCAGGCGCCAATCAAGGGCAAGGTCGTGCTCGGCTTCGACCCCGCCTACCGGACTGGTTGTAAACTTGCGGTCCTGGATGAGAACGGTAAATTTCTGACTAAAGCGGTCATCTACCCCCACAAGCCGGCACCGGAGAAGCAACGGGCCGCTGCGGAGGGCGAGTTCATTGACCTGCTGGAGAAGTACCACGTCGAGATGATTGCGATTGGCAACGGGACTGCCAGCCGGGAGTCCGAACAGTTCGTGGCGGCGGCGCTCAAGAAGATTGACCGCCCGGTTTACTACGTAATTGTCAATGAAGCGGGGGCCTCTGTTTACTCCGCAAGCCAGGAAGCCCGGGATGAGTTCCCAGACCTGCATGTCGAGCAGCGGAGTGCAATCTCCATTGGTCGCCGGCTCCAGGATCCGCTGGCGGAATTGGTCAAGATTGACCCGCAGTCGATCGGGGTTGGACAGTACCAGCACGACTTGCCGAAGAAGGAGCTGAGCGGTGAACTGGACGCTATCGTGGAACGGGCGGTCAATCGGGTCGGGGTCAACCTGAATACTGCCAGCTACCAGCTGCTTAGCCAGATTTCCGGCCTGAACAAGACGATTGCCAAAAACATCGTTAAGTACCGGGATGACAACGGCCGCTACACCAACCGTCAACAGCTCAAGGATGTGCCACGGCTAGGCCCGAAAGCCTTCCAACAGTCGGTTGGTTTCTTGCGAATCGTCAACGGGGAGAACCCGCTCGATAACACCGATGTCCACCCGGAGAGCTACCCAATCGCGGCGGCAATGATGGAAAAGGCGGACGTGGCGGTTGCTGACCTGGGAACGCCGGCAGCGACTAAGCGGATCCGGCAGTTGGATCCGGCGGAATTTACGACCGCTAAGGCTGGAACGGCGACCGTTAACGATATCGTGGCTTCACTGCAAAAGCCGGGCCGTGACCTGCGTGATTCGATGCCGGCACCATTGCTGCGCCACGATGTAATGACGATTGAGGATTTGAAACCGGGGATGCAGCTCCAGGGAACTGTCCGGAACGTGGTCGATTTCGGCGCCTTTGTGGATATTGGGGTCAAGCATGACGGCCTGGTTCACATTTCGAAGATGACCAAGAAGTTTACCCGTGATCCACGGTCCGTTGTTTCCGTCGGCGATATCGTCGACGTGTGGATTGACAGCGTTGATTTGAAACGGCAGCGAATCCAGCTGACCATGCTGAAGCCGGCGACCGTGGATGAATAACGCGGACCTGCAACGCCTGACTGAGGAGTGGTCACTGGCGGCGTTTCACCGGCCGTTTACCCACCGGATTTTCTTTAACGCCCGTCTCAAGACGACCGGGGGCCGCTACCATTTGGATGACGGTCATATTGATATCAACCCGCTGATGTATACGGAGTTTGACCTGGCAAACCTGAAGCGGGTGGTGCTTCATGAATTATGTCACTACCACCTCCACCAGACTGGCCAGGACTACCGCCACCGGAGCGCCGCCTTTCGAACCCTGCTGGCCCAGGTTGGTGGTTCCCGCTACGCACCGCCGACCAGCAAGACCCGGCCACGCAAGGTAAAGTGGCTCTACCAGTGCTCAGGCTGCGGGATTACGATTAGCCGCCAGCGCCGCTTTAATACCCGGCGTTATGTCTGCCGGCGCTGCGGTCACCACTTTTACCTAAAAAAATAAAAAAGGGGCTTGTCAACAAGTAGCCAGCTTGCTATAATACTATTTGTTGACGCGGCCATGGCGGAATTGGCAGACGCGTAAGATTAAGGATCTTATGGTCGTTTAGACCGTGGAGGTTCAAGTCCTCTTGGCCGCACTACTAAGAACACCCGACTGATTTAATTATCGGTTGGGTGTTTTTTTGCGTTAACTTTAAAATACGTACGTTTTTTGTGGGTAGATGAAATTTTGAAGGGTTATCAGAGGCCGGTATGATGGTTGTTGGCCTTCCTTGTTTGCATAGGATTAATTTTAAGGAGTGAGTGAGCTAAAGCAGGCATAGTAAGGTAGCCGGTTTCTGCTGTATAATTACTTACAGAGAATTTAAAAAGAAGGTAGCCTAAGAAGGAAATGAAAATGATGGAAACTAATTTTGATAATTACCCTTCTAAATACGCAGAAATTGGTAAATCAGGACAGCAGGCGGAAAGTATACTGTATCAAGCACCAAGAAATGCAGTCCAAGGATTACGTGTACAGGTGGAAATATTCCTTGGCTAAAGACTGGTGATTTTAATGATGGGGTTATTGAAAATATAACTGAAACAATTACGGAATTAGGTGTTAAGAATTCATCTGTAAAAGTTAATAAATCTGGTAATGTTTTAATAGTAATGTACAGTGCTGCTATCGGAAAACTTGGAATTGTAAGTCAAAAAGAATTAGTAACCAACCAAGCTGGTTGTGGATGTACTCCTTACGAGGGAATTTATAATTGGGTTTTGTTTTATTATCTTTTAGCCTCTAGAAATTGATTAATTGGTTTAGAAACTGGTGGTGCGCAGCCTAATATCTCTAAGAAAAAATTGAAGATTTCTGCTTCCCGTTACCATCGTTAGCTGGGCAAAGACGAATTGTTTCAAAAGTGGAACAATTATTTAATTTAATAAGCTAAAATTGAATTTACAAATGTATAAAAAATTAGCCTCAAGTATAACAAAGGCATATATTTAGGCTGAGCAGAGGAGATGATTATTATGGATAAAGCAACTGAATTTTACGATTGGTTCCACAATTTAACGCCTGCGGAGATTAAACGGATGGCTGATAACGAACCGAACGAAGATAAAAGGTTGTTCCTCTATGATTTATTAAATTCTAGGCTGCGAGAAGTCCAAAAACCAATCATTGAAGGGAAGTTTGTCCTCTAATGCCTGAGTATATAATTTTAGCTGGAGTAAATGGCGCAGGTAAAAGTACTCTATATAGGTCTCTATTAAACAGTGATAAGAATTATGCGTTGATTAATTGCGGATGAGATTTTGCAGTCAATGCATGGAGATTGGCATTCGAATCTGGATAATTTAAAAGCAATGCGGGTTGCTGTTGCTAAATTAAAGCAAGAGTTGTTGTCGGGACATAATGTTATCCAGGAGACGACGCCTGCTTCAAGCCGGAAGGGAATTTTAAAATTTATTAACTTTGCCAAGAAACAAGGGTATACAGTGCGCTTGGAATATGTAGGTTTGGCAAGCGCCGAATTAGCTGTTAGTCGAGTTCAATCACGAGTTTCTAAAGGCAGACATGGTGTAAGCTCGGACTTAGTTACTCGAAGATATACTAGGAGCCTCCAGCGATTGGCTGAGCTCTATGATGAATTTGATGCAGTAGAACTTTGGGATGATAGTCTGAGTGACACGGAGTTAATATACTCGGCGGATCACGGCAAAGTGCTCATCAATAAAAGTAAGGACTATAATTGGGTTCTTGATAGCATCAAGGAAAAACATAGTTAAATTTTGAAAAGCAGTTTGTACCTTGAATGGGCACCGGCTGCTTTTTTTTTTTAGCTAATTGTGATTATTTACCTTTTAGTAAAATCCATCAATGTTTACTATCTTCGCCTAAATGAAAGCGCTATACTGAAACTGGATAGTTTTAGTGAGGAGGTTTTTCATTCATGGATGCAGATATTAAATGGTTGGACGATCCGGAGACCTTCCGGGTCAACCAGTTGCCCGCCCATAGCGATCACTATTACTATGGCAACTATGCGGAGTGGGCGCACCACCGCAGCCGCTTCGTTCAATCCCTCGATGGGCAGTGGCAGTTTCAGTTTGCCCCGAACCCGCAGGAACGGCCGGCGGACTTCTCTGCCGTTGACTACGACACAGCCAACTTTGGCACGATTGAGGTGCCGAGTGAAATTGAGCTCAGTGACTACGCCCAGAACAATTACATTAACACCCTGATTCCGTGGGAAGGAAAGATTTACCGGCGGCCAGCTTATGCCGTGGATGGCCAGAATAAAGAGGCGGGCTCCTTTAGCACCGGGGCTGACAATACCGTTGGCCTCTACCGGAAGCAGTTTGACCTTGACCCGGCACTGCGCGGTCGGCAAATCCGGGTCCGCTTTGCCGGGGTCGAGCGGGCGATGTATCTCTGGCTCAACGGCCACTTTATTGGCTATGCCGAGGACAGTTTTACCCCATCCGAATTTGACCTGACCCCGTACATTCAGGACGAGGGCAACGTCATGGCGGTCGAAGTCTTTAAGCACAGCACCGCTTCCTGGCTGGAAGACCAGGATATGTTCCGCTTCTCCGGGATTTTCCGTTCCGTTGACCTCTTAGCCCAACCGACAATCCATGTGGAGGACATGACCATCCGGCCAACCGTTGATGATGACTACCAAAACGGCCACTTTAACCTGGAGCTGCAATTGGCTGGCGAACAGGCCGGGACCGTGCACGTGGTTGCCAAGGATGCCGATGGTCAGGTAATTGTCGACCAGACGAAACCAGTCGCTGCCAGCATCCGCTTGGCTGAAACGGCAGTCAAGAATGTCCACCTCTGGGATAACCACCAGCCCTCCCTCTATCAGCTGCTGGTTGAGGTCAAGGACGGAGCGGGGCGCCTGGTCGAACTGGTCCCATACCGGTTTGGCTTCCGGCGGATTGAAATCAGCCCAGACCACATCGTCCTGCTGAACGGTAAACGGCTAATTATCAACGGGGTCAACCGCCACGAATGGGACGATCAGCGGGGCCGTTCCGTCACGCTAGCTGACATGAAAAAGGACATTCAGACCTTTAAAGAAAATAACATCAACGCCGTCCGGACCTGCCACTACCCGGACCAGCTACCGTGGTACAGCATGTGTGATGACAATGGCATCTACATGATGGCCGAAAACAACTTGGAGTCGCACGCCACCTGGCAAAAGATGGGCAGTGTCGCCCCGTCATACAACGTGCCGGGCTCCGTTCCTCAATGGAAGGAAGCGGTGGTGGACCGTGCCCGGACTAACTACGAGACCTTTAAGAACCACCCGGCCATCCTCTTCTGGTCGCTGGGGAACGAGTCCTTCGTCGGTGATGACATGGTAGCCATGCAGCAATTCTACAAGGAGCATGACGACAGCCGCCTGGTCCACTACGAAGGGGTCTGTCATACTCACGATTATAGTGACCAGATTCCAAGCATGGATAAGGCCAACTACCTGCCAGCCGGTGGGACCAAGGACTACCGCGACCAGGTTTCCGACGTCGAGAGCTGGATGTACCTGCCGCCAAAGCAGGTGGAGGAATACCTGCAAAATAACCCGGACAAGCCGTTTATGGAGTGTGAATACATGCATGACATGGGAAACTCCTGCGGGGGAATGGGCTCCTACATCGCCCTGCTCGACAAGTACCCGCAATACTTCGGCGGCTTCATCTGGGACTTTATCGACCAGGCCCTTCAGGTCAAGGATCCAGTTAGCGGCAAGCTGGTAATGCGCTACGGTGGCGACTTTGACGACCACCACTCCGATTATGAATTTTCTGGCGATGGCTTGATGTTTGCGGATCGGACACCAAAGCCGGCAATGCAGGAGGTACGGTACTACTATGGATTACACAAATAAATTACACGTTGTTTATGGTGACGGTTCGCTCGGCGTTGGCGGTGCTGGCTTTCACTACATCTTCTCCTACGAGCGGGGCGGCCTGGAATCGTTAAAACTGAACGGGAAGGAGTGGCTCTACCGGACGCCAGTGCCGACTTTCTGGCGGGCCACAACGGATAACGACCGGGGGAGCGGCTTCAATATCAAGTCGGCCCAGTGGCTGAGTGCGGACTACTTCCAGAAGTGTACCGCCATTGACGTTACGGTGGATGACCACGACTTTGGCGGCCTGCCACTGGACAACGACCACTACTCGAATGAAGAAACGGCTGAAAAAGTGACGGTTGCCTACACCTTTGAGACACTGACGGTCCCGGCAACCACGGTCACAATGACCTATACAGTGGAAGTGGGCGGGCCAATTACTGTCCACGTTCACTATACGGGCAAGGAAGGGTTGCCAGAGTTACCCGTGATGGGCGTCCGGCTGGTAATGCCGACCCTGGCAGAGGGCTTTGAATACCAAGGCCTATCTGGTGAAACCTACCCGGACCGGATGGCTGGCGCTGAACACGGCGTCTACCAAATCAATGGTCTGCCGGTCGCCAAATACCTAGTTCCCCAGGAAAACGGGATGCATATGGCGACCGACTGGGTCGAAGTGACCCGGACGACGACCCAGAACAATGCTGATTACGACGGGCAGCCGTTCAGCCTGAAGGTGGCAAAGGTGGACCACCCATTTGCCTTTAGCTGCCTGCCATACACGGCGGAGGAGCTGGAAAACGCGACCCACATCGAAGAACTGCCCCTGGAGCGGCGGACGGTGATGGTAATTGCCGGTGCGGTTCGGGGTGTCGGTGGAATCGACAGCTGGGGGGCTGATGTCGAGCAGCGCTACCACATTCCGGCCACTAAAGACATTGATTTTAGCTTTGTCCTAAACGCTAAGTAATAGGTCAACAATGGGGAAGGCGAGGTCTAACTTGCCTAATTGCCCTGGCTGCTGCTTGAGGAGGGAAAATTGCTGATTTACCAGTGTTTGCCCTGCCAGCTAGCCACTCTGCTGTTGCATTTTTAGCGCTAAATTAGCAACGAGGCTGAGGTTATTCTCAGCCTCGTTTTTGCTTTTCTCGGTTGCTTCTTATATCATGGAGAACAACGAATGATACGGAAAGGAGTGCTGTGAAAATGCAGATTAAGCAAGCGACGGCCGCTGACCTAGCGGCGGTTTGCCGGTTTTACCAAGAAGTCTGTGCCCAGCAGCAGGACGACGAATACGGAGCTGATTGGCACTGGGGCGTTTATCCCAACCGGGAGCTCTTAGCCGACCGGATTGATAACGGGATGGTAGTCGAGGGGCTGGTAAATGGTCAAGTTGCCACTGTCGGAATCTTGACGACCGGGGAGGACCCCAATTACCGTCAGGTTGACTGGGCAATAGCAGCACCAGAGCAGCAGATAACCGTCCTCCACCTATTTGCCGTCAGCAAGAATTTTCGGGGCCAGGGCCTGGCTAAGCAAATGCTCCAGAAATTATTTGAATTTGCCAAGAACAAGGGGTACGCGGTAATGCACCTCGACGTGATGAAGGGCAATGTCCCGGCCGAACGGGCATACGTTAAGAGCGGTTTTCGCTTTGCCGGCGAAGTAGTCCTCCATTACGAAGACATTGGCGACACCAGTGCCCACATGTATGAACGAAAGTTGTAAAGCAAACGCCCGCGCGAGCGACTTGATGTCGGAAGCGTGAGCGTTTTTAACTATTGCGGCTTTTTGAGGAGGTCATTAAAGGCCTCGCTGATGGTTGGATGGGTGTAAATCTGGTCACGGAGCATGGTGTAGGGGAGTTTAGCCCGCATTGCCAGGGCAACCATGTTGATGATTTCATGGGCTTCCGGTGCGTAGAGGGTGGCACCGAGGATGAGCTTGGTCTGCGGATCAACTAGTATTTTGAGGATCCCGCGCTGATCCTTTAGCACCTTAGCCTTTGGGATGGCAGCGACGGGGAGCTTAAACAGTAGGTAATCCTGTCCTTGAGCGTGGGCCTGCTTTTCGGTTAAGCCAACTTGGGCGAGCGGTGGCTCAATAAAGACGCTGGTTGGGACGACCCCACGGTTACTGATACGGCGGGTGCCGTCGCCGAAAAGCTCATCCTTGATGATTCGGAAGTCGTCCAGGGAAATATAAGTAAACTGGGGACCGCCCTTAACATCGCCAATGGCCCATACACCGGGCACCGTGGTGTGGAGCTGGTCATCGACCTTGATGGCGCCCCGATCGTCAACGGCAATCCCGGTATTTTCCAGTCCGAGCTTTGCCGTTGCTGGCCGGCGTCCGGTGGCAGCGAGAATTTTATCGGCGGCCAGTTGGGTAGCATGACCATCGCGGCTGATTTCCACTTGGACTTGCCCATTGGCCGTGCTGACCTGGTCGATGTTGACCCCGAGGTGGAAGGTAATGCCGAGCTGTTCTAAGTTGGCTTTGACCATCGCCACGACGTCCGTGTCTTCACGGGGGAGGAATTCCTGGTGGTGGTCAACCACGGTCACCTGGGCGCCGAATTCGGCAAACATGCTGGCAAACTCCAGGCCGATGTAGCCAGCACCGATGATTACCAATTTCTGCGGCAGACTGTCCAGTTCCATTGCGCTCGTGGATGTCAGCAGGGCCGGACTCTCCCGCAGGCCGGGGATGGGCGGGACGGTTGGCTGGGCCCCGGTGTTGATGAAGATTCGCTTACCGGTGAATTTCTGGGGACCAGTTGCGGTATCGACGGTAATTGTATGGTCACTGGTAAAGTGGGCGGTCCCGTCCAGGACGGTGATGGTGTCCTCGTCGGCGAGCATGTGGTAGTTCTTGTCCCGCAGCTGGGCAACCATTTCCCGCTTGCCCCGGATGGCGGTCGCAAAGTCAGTACCGCGGGCGGCCTCGGTAATCAGCCGTTTAGAGGGGAGGCAGGCAATGTTGATGCAGGTGCCCCCGTACATTTCCCGTGACTTTTCTACGACGAGCACCTCTTCGCCTTGTTGGGCGAGAAATTTGGCGAGTGTTTTTCCACCCTTGCCAAAACCAATAATGATGTTTTGCACTGTCTTCATTGCTTCTTCCTCCTTAAAGTTGGGTTTCAGCTTGAATTATACCGGGAAAGTGGGGGGTGTCACGCAATCTGCCTGGGGCGATAGTTACGTATATGTGATTACGAGGAACCTTAAAATAAATGTTTTTTTGAATACGGTTACATTTCGACGAATCCTCCTGTATAATAGTTTGTGAAATTATCAAATTAAAACTAAGGAGGATGCCATTATGTCAAGAAAAGATAATAATCACAAACCAGCACCGGTCCTGTTTCAGTGTGCGATTTTCGCCGGTATTTTATGGGTCGCTAGCATTATTTCGGCGCTCTGTCCGCCATCGTTCACGGTACCGACTCCAGTGATTGGGCTGATTTTGCTCTATCTTCTATTAATCCTTGGGGTGGTCAAATTGGAATGGGTTGAGAATCTAGGGATGTTCTTGATTAGTCTGATTGGCTTCCTCTTTGTGCCATCAGGAATTCAGATTGCTAATGATTTAGGAATTTTACAACGGGAAGGCTGGCAAATTCTCCTGGTAATCCTGGTAGCAACAGTGTCTTTGCTGGTAGTAACCGCTTATGTTGCCCGGTTGGTCATTGCTATTCACAAGCGAATCGCGGGAGGTCAAGATCATGACAGCATTAACCAATAACTTAGCCCTGCCATTTACCGGGATTTTTATATCGCTGTTTGTCTTCCTGCTTGGACAGTGGCTCTTTAAGAAAAGCAAGGGCTTCTTTCTCTTTCAGCCGCTCTTTTTTGGAATGGTGGCTGGAATTATCATTCTAATTATCTGGGGTAAAATTCAGGGGACGTCAACTGCTTACGTCTACCGGCACTTTTATAAGCCGGGTGGGGATATTATCTTCTGGTTTTTGAACCCGGCGACGATTGCCTTTGCGATTCCGCTTTTTAAGCGTAATGATGTCCTCAAAAAATACTGGCTTGATATTCTGATTTCCCTGGTGATCTCCACAATTCTCTGCCTCTTCATTATTCTTGGCGCTAGTAAGCTGGTGGGATTGTCACACTCCTCGGCTGCTGCCATGCTACCACAGGCGGCGACTACAGCGATTGCGATGCCGGTCGCCGAAGCAATTGGTGGTAACCCTGCGGTGACTGCCATTGCCTGCATCATCAAGGCCGTGATTGTTTATGCCCTAGCGGATGTCTTTATCAAGGCTTTTCGACTCCAACGCTCACAGATTGGGTTAGGATTGGGCCTTGGTACTGGAGCAACGATTGGTTCTGCCAAGGCACTTGAATTTGGGGTCCTCGAAGGTGCGATGGCTTCAGTCTGCGTCGTTGTCTCTGGAATTATTATTGACCTGGTAGTGATTCCTTTTGCCCGCTTGTTCATGTAAATTAGTTTTTTGGTCGGCCATGATGCCGGCTTTTTTGTTATGTTATAATCGAAAGAAAATGGAGGCGGTAATGGTGGTAACAATGGACGAACAATTTATCCAAGCTGTCCTTGACACTGTTGACCTGATTCCCTACGGTCGGGTTGCCACGTATGGTCAAATTGCCCGCATCATTTGCCGCCCCCATAATGCCCGCTTGGTTGGTAAGACCTTAGGGAAGTACGGTGGCCGGGGTAAACACCCCTGTCACCGGGTGGTTACTGCTAATGGTCGGCTTGCACCAGGCTGGTTGGACCAGCGACCAATGCTGCTGGCTGAAGGAGTCCCATTTAAGGATGAATGCCACGTTGATATTAGCCACTGTCACTGGCAGGGGATTTGATTCTGGGGACAAATAAACAGGATAAAAAAGATTGCCTATTATGTTTTAAAAGTGGTAGAGTGAGAAACGAGATATTATGATAGGGAGAATGCTAGATGGCTGATAAATATGACCAAATCAGGTCAGCGCTGAAGGAACCTAAGCTGCATGCCAAGATGTTTGCTTGCCGATTTGGCTTGGAAGCTAAAAAGCATCGTGTATTGACGAATGGTCGGGCAAGTCGTTACCCGTACCCGGTTAGCTTGCGTTCGCGACAGCACAACATATACCTGAACTCTGGCTTTACAGATGACATGATTGACTTTGAAACGCCGCCGGTAGTAGGAAGTATGCAGGCGGTACGTCACTTGAAGATGCTGGAACAGATCATGATCCAGCATCTCCACAATGACGAGCGGCTCTGGCCGTTGAGTATGGCACCGGCGCCACTGTACCAAAATGACCTGGAGTTCCTGCGTGATGATTATAGTAAGCCGTGGGACCAGGAAAATCATGATTACCTGGGAAATAAATATGGTATTGTGAAGGAAATTATGGGGGACGTTCACATCAATTTTGGACTGGACGAACAGTTGATTGCTGAACTCTACCATCGTTTCTATCAAGATGAGTATGCTAGTGAGGTTGACTTCCGTAACCACCTCTACTTTAAGCTTGCCCAGGTCTATTACCTTTACCAATGGCTCTTTACATACTTATATGGGGCCAGTCCGGTTACTGAAGACATGCCGGAGAGCTTCCCTGACAACTTAGAATTGCCGGTGCGAAGTATCCGGGCGAGTGAATTTGGTGATGATAATATTACTAGCGAACGGGTTACTTATAATTCGTTGGAGGAACATGTGGGCCAGCTCCAGGAGTTTATGGATAACGGAACCTTTTATAGTTTAAAAGAGTTTTTTGGACCAGTTCGCTTGCGGGGCCACAACCAGGACGTTACCGACCTTAAGGGTTCACTGGCAAAAGGGGTTGATTATCTTGAATTTCGTAATTTCGACCTCGACCCCTTGTCCAGGACCGGAATAAGTGACGATACGATTAACTTTTTAGAGTTGCTTTTGCTGAACGCTTTGGTAACCCCATTGCCGGATAATTTGATTGACCGGCTGGCGAAGGCGCGGCAACTTAATAATGAAGTAGCCTTGCAAAAGCCTAAGGATCAGACGGACTGGATGAAAGAGACGGCGAGTGCGTTAATTGCGGATTTGCAAACCTTTGTAGAAGAGTTTAACGCGCCGCGGGAGTACCGGCTTGCGCTGACTTTTGCTAAGCGGCGGGTGGAAGATCCATCATTAACAATCAGCGGCCAGTTAGCTGACCAGATCGAAAATGGCAACTTGCTGTCGTTTGGGTTAAAAATTGCCAATGACCGGTATACGAATAACATTAACTACCAGCACCCGTTGCAGGCCATCAGCAAGGACTATTCCGACGATGTGCAGCAGCTGATTCGGGCGGCGATTGAACTTGGTGTTGAATTTAACCTGGCTCCCGACCAGGTAACCCTGGCGGTGGGCGACCACCGGGAAAGCTACCGGGCGCAAGAGGCCTTTGACTTTAGCAAGGGGGCCCGGGACTTTATTCTGAACATTTTCCCAGAAGCAGCCGCTTTTAAGGAAGAGGTAAGTTAACTTACAGACAAGTGGGTGGGCCGAAGCTAGGCTGATTAGTACCTAGTCCCAGCCTTGTCTACCGCGCTGTGACATTATGAGCTTTAAAATAGCAAAGAGGCTGGGAGATTTTCCCGGCCTCTTGCTAGTTCTTAACTATTATAAAGATAACGTGGAAAATAACCACAAGGCTAGTGTCTAGCGCCGCGAAGCAAGGCTATTTGCCTACGAACGATAGCCGACCCGTGCCGTGTCAACTATCGTCCTAGGCTAGTCATACGCCTTGTCAAGGAGGTTATTTCCCACTCACTCTTTAAAAAAGGAGATAGAGAGATGCGCACAATTGGCATTATTGGTTTGGGCCACGTGGGACGGCTCCTGGCAAACGAGCTGGTAGCGACAGCCGCGGTCGACAAGCTGGTGTTAATCGACCAGGATGGTGACCTGGCACTGGCCGTGCAGACCGACCTGCTGGACGCACTGCCAGCCATGCGGACCCAGCCGCAGATTATCATTCAGGACTATGCTGCCCTTGCCGCGGCACAAGTCCTAGTAGTCGCGGTCGGTGACAGCGCCCTCACGAAGGATGACCCGATGGCAGAGCTAACGGTAGCGGGGCGGGCCGTCATGCAAATTGCTCCGCAGGTTAAAGGGAGCGGCTTCCACGGCCTGGTAGTCAACTTAACTGACCCTAACGAGGCGGTGACCGCCTTCCTCCAACAACAATTGCAGCTACCGACGAAGCAGGTACTGGGGATCGGAACGGTGCTTGATACCGCACGCCTCTACCGGGCAATTGCCCACGCCGCCCACGTAGCACCGGCCAACGTCAGCGGCTTTATCTATGGACAGCACGCTGGCCGGCAGGCGTTTGCCTGGTCGACCGTCCGGGTGAATGGTCAGGCACTGGATGAATCCATCAATGGTCACCACCTGGATGAAAGCCAGCTCAAGATTCAGGCCGACCTCTCAAGCTGGTATACCCTCAAGGGACTCGGTTATAATAATAGTGCGGTAGCTGCCTGGACCTGCCGCCTGCTTAGCGCCCTGTTAAATGACGAGCAGCTGGTCCTACCCGTGGCAATCTACCAACCCCAATATTCGGGTTACGTAAGTTTTCCCGCAGTGTTAGGTCGGCAGGGGGTCGGCAACTTAATTCTCTTAAAGCTATACCCCGTTGAAGAAATGGCGGTCCGAACCGCGGCAACGGCAATTAGCGGGCAGCTAGCCGCTTTGAATGAGTTAGTAAAGGAATGAATGACAGATGACAATTAAAAGATTAGCAATTTATTGTGGTGCCCTTCAGGGAAAGGACCCGGACTACATGGTCGAAGCTGAGAAGGTCGGCGAATGGCTGGCCGCCCACCAGATTGAATTAGTTTACGGTGGCGGTCAGCATGGCCTAATGGGGGCTGTGGCCCGCGGCGTTCTCGCAAATGGCGGAGTGGTTCACAGTATCTTAACCCAGGAATTATACGACCGGGGCGTGGCGCTTCCCGGGGTAACTGACCGGCAGATTGTCGCCAACATGGACCTGCGCAAGGAAAAGATGATGACTCTGGCGGATGGGATGATTGCCTTTCCGGGGGGCTTGGGGACCCTTGAGGAAATTAGCCAAGCCGCTTCCTGGGTAACGATCGGCGATAATGCCAAGCCGGTGGCGGTGTACAATTACCGCGGCTATTACGACAACCTCAAAAAGCAGCTGGTGACGATGAATCAGGCTGGCTTCTTGGAAGACCAATACTTACGTGAAATCTGCTTCAGCAGTAATTTGGATGAAATCCTGCGGTTTATGGAGGGTTACCAGGCACCGGCTCACCGAACGTACGATAAGTAGTTTAAAATAAAAAAACGCTGGTTAGCAGCGCTCGAAAATTTATTGAACTGGTTGAATTGTGTAGACCTGGTCGTCCGCCTCGTCAGTTAAGGAAACTGGCCGTTGTTCGTTGGCCCGGATAGTAATGTGGTAGCCGAATTTATCGAGGAAGACCAGCTTATCAGTTTCGATTTGCTGGACGGTGGCCGGAATAGCTTGATTATCGATCCCTAATTTTAATTCAGGAGAAATGGTGATTCGATGGGACCGATTGCGTTCTTTATCGTAATATTGCCAAGTACCAGTATAAAAAATCGGTAACGCAGTTGTCGTGCTACTTTTCTTACGGCTGAAGCCCAATGTACTGCTGAGCCCAGCCATTAATCCCGCGCCGAAAAGTAACATTCCCTTTTTCTTCATATTTCATCAGTCTCCTCAATTAAGTATGCGATAAGTCATTAACTTCATGGTCAATTATACACACATTTGTATTAGGAGAAGATTTCATTTCTGTTAAAAAGCAGCAATAATTGGTAAAATTAGTTGTAACAAACGTATTTGTTAATAAAGGAGAGAGAAAAGCGATGCTCAAGCTAGGAATTATTGGAACTCATATCATTACTGATCAGATGTTAGACGCCGCGAAGACGACGGGCAAGTACCAACTGACGGCGGTCTATTCGCGGACCCTGGACCGGGCACGAGAATTCGGTGAACCCTACGGCGCAACGGAATTTTACGATGACCTGGAGAAGTTCTTCAGCGAGGGCGACTTTGACGTGGTTTATGTAGCTTCACCAAATAGTTTGCACTATCAACAGGTGCGGCTGGCAATCGAAAATGATAAGTTTATCATCGTGGAAAAGCCAGCGTTTGTTAACCCGGCCGAATTCAGTGCGATCGAATCACTGCTGGCTGCACACCCGCAGGCCCGGCTGGTAGAAGCAGCTCGGCACATCCACACGCCGCTCTATGAAAAGGCTGTGGAAAAGGTTGATGAGATGAAGCAGCACCACTGCCAGGGGGGAACAATCACTGTGATGAAGTACTCCTCACGGTATGATAAGGTTCTGGCTGGCGACCAACCCTACCCGAATATCTTTACCCTGGACTTTGCGGGTGGTGCCCTGATGGACTTAGGGGTTTACGCCGTTTACGGTGCGGTGACCCTGTTTGGCGAACCATCAACGGTCGTCTACTACCCAACTTTGGCGAAGACGGGCGTGGATGCGAAGGGAGTTGCCATCCTCAATTATGACCACTTCACGGTGACTCTGAACTTCGGTAAAACCGCTAATTCCTACCTGCCATCAGAGGTGTACGGCTTAAAGGATACCCTGGTCTTTGATAGTATTTTTGAAACCCAGAAGGTAACTTATTACGATGCTGATAAGCAGGCCCACCCGTTGGAAGCACCGGTTTCGAAAAATTCGATGACCGATGAAATGAACGACTTTGCTGACCTCTTCAACAACCCTGATGACCCAGTGCAAGTCAAGAAGTACCAGCACTGGATGAACCTGGCGCGGACGGTCAATTCCGTGATGTACTCGCTGCGCCAGTCCGCTAATTTGACTTTCCCCGCAGATAATGATCAAGAATAGGATGATGCTATTTGATCGAACAGTTTAAAGAACATTTTGAGAAGCTCTACCAGCAGCCGACTGCGATTCAGACGGCCGTTGACCAAGCGCTGCAGACGGATCAATCCGTGCTCGGAATTGCGCCGACGGGGTCTGGGAAGACCCTCGCCTTTACCCTCCCGTTGCTGCCGAAGGTGATGCCGGGTGCGGGAACCCAGATTTTGGTGCTGGCCCCGTCCCAGGAACTCGCCTTGCAGACTGCCCGGGTAATGCGCGAGTGGGGGACAATTCTCGGCGTGAAGGTCCAGTCACTGACCGGGGGCGCAAACCTGCGCCGGCAGGTCATGCAGCTGCACAAGCACCCGGATGTCGTGGTCGGCACGCCGGGGCGGGTACTTCACATGCTGGATAACCACCACATCAAGCTGGGCCACCTCCAGACCCTGGTGGTCGACGAGGCCGATGACCTGCTCCAGGATGACACCCTGGCGGTGGTGGAGGATATTGAACGGGCAACCCCGCTCAGTACCCAGTTGGCGTTTTTCTCCGCCACGATGTCGCCCATTTTGGACCAGCTCAGCGTGATGTTTGGCCGGGATATCGTAACCTTCGATGTTCGAGATACTGACCATTCCCGGGGCCCAGTCCAGCACGTTTACCTAGCGGCCCGGACCAATGCCCAAAAGACGGCGACCTTGCGGCGGCTGGCAAGTATCAAAGACTTCCGGGCACTAGTCTTTTTCAACAGCACCCGAACCCTTCACTACGCGGCGAGCCGCTTGCGCCATGAACACGTGGCAGTGGGGACACTCGGTGGTCGTCAACGGCAGGTGGAACGGGAAAAGGCGATGCGGATGTTCCGCAAACGGCAGATCAAGCTGCTGTTGACCACTGATTTAGCGGCGCGGGGATTAGATATCCCGAAGCTCCCTGGGGTGGTCAACTTTGACCTGCCAACGAGCACTAATACCTATGTTCACCGCGCGGGGCGGACAGGCCGGCAGGGAGAACGGGGAATGGTAATCAACCTCGGGGACGATCATGATATCCGTGACCTGCGCAAGCTGACGGCGGACTTAGACTTAAATATCCAACGTTTTTACATTAGCCAGGACCAGCTGACGGATCAGAAGCCGGTGGCTGGCAAACAGGTTGAGCCATTTGTCAAGAAGGCCGACCGTCACCTGCAAAAGGCCCAGCTTGATAGCGAAGCTGGACCACGGAAGTCGGTTGCCAAAACCCTGAGCGGCTTTTCCAAGCCGAAGAAGCACCGTCATAAGAAGAACCGGAAAAATAAGGGGATCCGCCTGAAACACCGGCGGCAAAATTCCTAATAAAAAAGAATATTATCGCTTTACCTCCGAAATGGATAATGCGATAATATTCTTTGCTTGGTCCCATAGCATAATTGGATAGTGCATCCGCCTCCTAAGCGGTCGATTCCGGTTCAAGCCCGGATGGGATCATTAACAACCTTGAGTGGGACTGTGACATAGGTCTTTTGCTCACTCAACATCTGAATAATGCGGTACGCATATGAGCTTCAGAGATCGGCTTTGCCGAACTCTGAAGCCCTATTTGTACTCTCTAAAGCCTAGCTGCGCGTCGACGGAGGTGGGACAACGAACTAGCCGAGCTAGTTCTGCCCCACTCTCCCATTTCTCTACCGCCAGGGTAGCTTGGCTTGCTGGGGATAAAAATATGAGCTGATTTGGTGTACAATAATGTTAACAATTGCTTAAAAAGAGGTGAGAACTGTGCAGGCGCCGTATCGAATCATGTTGCTGTTTGGGACCCGGGCGGAAGCATTGAAGCTGGCTCCGCTGATTAGGGCAATGCGGAATGACCCCGCGAACTGGCAACCAGTAATTGCCGTTGCCCCGCAACAATCCCAACAGGAAGTATTAAGCCAGACGCTGGCGTATCTTCAAGTTGTTCCTGACTTTGACTTGGCCCAGACCAGCGGCCGGAAAGGGGCGGCGGTCGAAGAACTCAGCGGCTTGCTCCATAACTTGAACAACGTTATCAATGCCGGGCAGCCGGATATGCTGCTGGTGGTTGGGGATGCGGTTACCAGTTTGGCGGCGAGTCTGGTCGGTTTCTACCACCACCTGCCCATTGGCCACGTTGAGGCGGGCTTGCGAACCTATGATAAGTACTCGCCATTCCCCGATGAAATACACCGGCGGCTGACCGATGACCTGGCCGACCTGTACTTTGCGCCAACGACCCGGGCCCGGGATAATCTCCTGGCTGAGCACCATCCGGCCAAACAGATTTACGTGACCGGGAATACGGCGATTGACATGGTAAAGGATTCGCTGAAGGAAGACTTCCACAGTCCGATCCTCCAGCAAATCCCGGCTGACCAGCGGTTGATCCTTTTAACGATGGCACGCCCCGAAAGCATTGGTGAACCGATGCGGCAGGTTTTCCACACGATGAAGGACATTGTCGAGACCAATCCTGACGTGGACCTGATATATCCGGTGATGCCCCACCCCGACGTCCTGGCAATGGCGGAGAAGATTCTGGGGAATAATGACCGGATTCACCTGACTAAGCCCCTTGACCACCGCAGTTTCCTCAACTTGGCGGCGCGCAGCAGCTTGATCATTACCGACTCCGGTAGTGTGCAGGAAGAGGCTCCGGCCCTGCACAAACCAGTTCTCTTATTGCGGGAAAAGACGGAACGGCAGGAAGCGGTTGACGTTGGTGCCGTTAAAATCGTAGGTAAGGACCCGACGAGTATCCAGCAGGCAGTGTTTGAACTATTAAACAATCACCGTGCTTACCGGCAGATGGCCGAGGCAGAAAACCCGTTTGGGGACGGGCAGGCGAGCCAACGCATACTGCGAATCATTAAAAAGTACCTAAGCCAAAAGTAGCAGCGGCTGATTGATGATGTTAGCAATTGACCATTGCTATGAACAAAAATAAGCACGAACCATTCAACCTCGCTGGAGGATGGTTCGTGCTTATTTCTTCTTATTGATCCTCAATTTGCTTATTATCCTTGAAAATCAACCACTTCGAGAAGACGTAGTTGGCGATGATTACGATTACGTTATCAATGACTTTGACGATAAACTGGCCCATTGGATCCTTGAAGCCGAGGACGGAAATCCCGATGAAGGTGATGACAATATCGATCACCAGGGTTAGTGCCCGGTAGAAGAAGAAACGCAGCATTTCAACGAGAAAGTCGCTGACCGTGGTGTAGTGGGAGCCGAAGACCCACACCTTATTGGTGAAGTAGGCGACTAGCACGGAGACGAACCAGGCGATTACGTTCGCCAACTGGTAATTCCAGTGAATCCCGGAACTCAGAATTTGGAAGACGGCCAGGTTGATAACAGTTGTCACAACGCCCCAGAAGAGGTAAGCGATGATGTGCTTATACTTTTCCCAGAGTTGCTTAATCATTGAGCGCCTGCGCTTTCTTGACTAGCTCCGCGGCAAATTGGTCCAGCTTCTTAACGTCGTCTTCAGCGGGGGCAAGGTTGACGTGGACATTTTCGCTGCCCTTAGTAGCGCCGGTGTCCGCCAGCACCTTGCTGAATTCATCGACGGCCTTGCAGAAGTCATCGCCGTAGAAGGTGTCGCCAGAACCGGCAACGCCGTAGACCTTACCGGTTAGCTCCTCTTCCTGCAGGTCCTCATAAAAGTCCATTCCTTCGTCCGGCAGGGCGCCTTCGTCGTAGGTGTATGGGCAGACTACACAGATATCGACGTCTTCGAAGTCTGCGGGGTCCGCGAGGGAGATTTCGGTCATTTCAACGTCGACGTCGCGGTCTTCCAGTGATTCGGTGACCAGGTCGGCAACGTCTTCGTTGTTTCCAGTGATGGTTGCGTAAACTACGAGTGCTTTCATTACGTGTGCCTCCAATTTATTAATCCCTACAAGTATAGCATGGTTTGGGGCAATGATGGGGACAAGTGGTATACTATTAGAGGTAGAATGTC
Source organism: Limosilactobacillus oris (assembly GCF_025311495.1). Lineage (NCBI taxonomy): Bacteria > Bacillati > Bacillota > Bacilli > Lactobacillales > Lactobacillaceae > Limosilactobacillus > Limosilactobacillus oris. The sequence continues at coordinate 1,794,096 of NZ_CP104398.1, forward strand.
AAAAAGGAGATCCGAGAATGATTACATTAAAGTCACCACGCGAAATTGACGCGATGGAAAAAGCCGGGGCCGCTTTAGCAGCGATGCACCTGGGAATTCGGGAATTTATCAAGCCGGGCATCTCAAGTTGGAAGATCGAAGAATTTGCCCGGAAATACTTCAAAGCTGCTGGGGCTAAGGCTGAGCAGATCGGCTTTGAGGGTTACAAGTACGCGACCTGTGTCAGTGTCAACGATGAGATTTGTCATGGTTTTCCCCGTAAGAACCTGGTATTGAAGAAGGGGGACCTGGTGAAGGTCGACACGGTGGTTAGCGTCGACGGCTTTTTCAGTGATTCCTGCTGGTCGTATGCGGTCGGTGAGGTTAAACCGGAAATTCAACGGTTAATGGACGTGACCAAGAAGTCACTCTTCATGGGAATTGACCAGTGTGTCCCTGGCAACCGGATTGGGGACATTGGTGCGGTCATCCAGCACTACACGGAAGACGAAAATGGCTACGGTGACGTCCGCGAGTTCGTCGGTCACGGAATCCAGCCGACAATGCACGAAGACCCAATGGTACCGCACTATGGTGAGCATGGTCAGGGCCTGCGTCTCAAGAAGGGGATGACCATCACGGTTGAACCGATGATCAACACCGGAACGTGGGAAGCCGACACGAGTGACCCGAGTGGCTGGCTGGCGAAGACTGCTGATGGCGGCTGGTCCTGCCAGTACGAACACACCCTGGTGGTAACTGATGATGGGCCAAAGATTTTGACCTCCCAGGATCCGGAAGCCGATGCCAAGTACATGTACAATGATAATTACGCCAAGTACCTGGAACACTACGCCAAAATTTCTCGGGAAATTGCGGAAGAATTTAAATAACTCGCTGTAATTAAGCGGCAGTTCACTATTAATTTAGTGGGTTGCCGCTTTTTTGATGAAAAAATTACGCTGAATGCACGCTGGAGCAGTTCAATGCAACTTGGGGACGGGGGATTTTAGTAAACTAGGGGGCGTGTTTATTAAATCGATTGGGGGAATTAAGATGTTTTGCCCGAACTGTGGCAAGAAGGTTTCAGCAACGGCGGACTTTTGCCCGTACTGCGGGAGCAAACTAGATCATTCTGCGAATGAAGAAGAACGGGTGGTACCAGAAAAGCAAGTCAAAGCGACGGGCCAACCGGACGCTAACCACCAGCCAGCACCGTCATCATCGAACGGGAATGGTAAGAAGCCGGGGAAGAAGGTCCCGCTAATCTTAGTCGGCGTGATCGTCGTCCTTCTGGCCGCCATTGCCTTTATGTTAGGAATGCGGGGAAGTAGCAAAGATTCGGCATCGACGAGTAGTGCGCAGACAACTAGGACTATCAGTAAGAAAAACAGCAGCACGAGCCGTTCGGCGAGCCGGCCGACCTTTAACGATCAGCAGAAAGCGGCCGCCATTCTATACTATGCCAAGGAAAATGAATCCAATCGCTTCTGGGGTGAACTCTACCGTGATGCGTTGGCTAAGTCTACTAAGGTGACCGCTAATAGTTTGCCGGACGAGGCTACTGAGCAGGGCGACGGGACCATGCACGCTTATTATCCTACGGGAGCATTTTTCGGTGGGGCAACCGGGTACGTCATGGGCACCGATAGGCAGACGGTCTATTACTACCGGCTGGGTCCCGGTGCCGACAGCATTGACCCCGACGACACCGTTACGCTAAACGAGATTGAACAATATGTTATTGATCACCACGCTATGGACCAGGTCAACCAGCTTGCTGGAAACATCAAACTTGACTAGGAGGAGCTATGAAAACTAAGAACGTTGTTATTACAGTTGTCGCTGTCGTATTGGTGCTGGTTGGAGCCTATTTTGCTGGGCGCACCTTTAGCAAACCGTCCGTCGACAGCAGTCAAGAGACGAGTACAAAAGCGGCGGCGCAGCAGAGCAGTGCATCATCCTCGTCGGCAACCGGCACGAGTTCGTCGTCGACCAGCGCTGACGCTGACCAGTTGGACTATAACACGATCACCCCGATGCAGACGGCGGCCGCCATTATGTACTACGCCAAGGACAAACTCAGCGACCAGAATGACTGGCATAGTATCTACACTGCCAATGGGATTGACCTCTTTCAAAGCAACAATACCGAGCACCTGTCTGACCCGGGGCGGGGCGTCTGCTGGAGCCTGCATCCTTCTAATATGGCCGGGGGCGACACTCCGACCTATACCGTTGGTGCCGATGGGACGGTAAGCTACTACCACGTCACCACCGTTAACCAGAACAAGGATAAGGATCCCCTCCTGACCGTTAACCTGCATGACATTATCAACTACGTTAACAGCCACCACGCGGTTAGCGATATTAAGGCTAAGGCGCAGGATATTCACGCAACAATCGATAACCAGTAAGCGACTGACAGAAAGAGAGAGTTAGATGAATTTTTGTGAAAAGTGCGGGGCCAAGTTACGGCCCAAGCAGAAGTTTTGTGAACGGTGTGGGGCACCGGTAGCCAGTGCGCCGGCTTCAGATGAAAAACGGGCGTCAGGTGAGCCAAAGCCAGCACGGCAGGAGCAGGAGACCGCCAAGAAAGCGCCGGATCAACCGGCAACGGTTTCTTCAGCGGAGCATGAGCGCCTGCAAAAACAGTACGCTGCCTTGGAGAGCCGCCTGAAGGATGAGCGGCGGAATAGCAAGGTGAACGTTCTCGCTCGGTTAGCCTTTACCCGGGCGCATTTTAACCAGGTTTTACAGTTCGTGAAGGATAACGCCCTGACGATGTTCCTCTTTTACCTCCTGGCTGTTCTCCTGCCGGCCCTCCGCTGGTACCTGCTGATTATTTTTATCTTGATGGTCTATCTCTTTCCGCTGCTTTCAAACGAGCAGCGGTTCAAGTGGGACGAAGCCGTAGACAATTACCTGCGGGATGAGGAACAGCTCAACAAGATTCGTAACTCAGCGGCGGGGATGTACCGGTCACTTCGTAATGGCCAGCCCGCCCAGGAACCGGCTGAGGAGGAAGCGCCTGCTCAGCCGCAGGGGACACCAGATCCAGCGCCGCAGAAGGCAAGTGCGACTGCGCAAGCAGCGAATGCCGCTCTTTCCCCAGCCGCAGGCTTTTCATGGAACGGGGAAGCAATTTTCGGCATCATTGCGACGGTTCTCGGCGCAATCATGTACTTTATGACTAGGGATGAGGCAGGGAGTTTCCTTAACCAGGGTCTTTCCGTCCTGCAAAGCGGGGGCTTAAACAGCGCAGCCTACCTGAATCTTTGGGGGTTCGTTATGCTGCTGGTCGGGGTTCCCGCGATTATCGGTGGGATTATTAAGGGGGCCACGCACCATCTTGGCGGCGGAGTCCTGAAAACTTTGGGGGTCCTCCTGGCAGGAGGCTACGGGCTTGCCTATTCATACGTTTTTGCGAATGCGGCCGAAGTTGCGGGCCGGACAGCCGTCGCAACCCTTTCCGGTGATACCTCCCTGAGCGACCTGGAGAACCTGGCCCACCTGGTGCAAATTATTCCGTGGCTGGTCATCGGACTATACGTTATCGGGATTTTGGTTAATGCCGTTTCAAGCCGGCAAAAATAGGAAGGAAGAAAAATGAAATTTTGTAGTAATTGCGGTACCGAGCTCAACCCTGGCGCCGCTTTTTGTCCGCACTGCGGCGCTAAGGTCGAGCAGGCAAAGCCAGCTAAGGCGTTTGAAATTACCCGGCAGTTTTGGCTGGGCTTTTATCTAACCTTGGTTGGGGGAGTGGCAGCCGGAATCGCAGTCAACATTGATACTTTGACCACGTTGGTTCCGTCTGCAATCATTGATCCGGTAATGACGCTGCTGATAATCATTGCCTGTGCTGCTATTCCGGGAGTTTTCACGTTAATTACGGGAATCGTACGTGGCTTCAACCACCAGCGAACGGGGATCGGACAGACGGTTGTCGGGCTGGCGCTGCTGTTGGTGGCCGGCTCACTGGCCAGTGTAATGTTTGCTGGGGAATACAGTATCAGTAGCACGATCATAGTTATTAGCCTGTTTTGCTATTTCATTGCCAGCGTAATTTTCGTATTAGCCTATTTCACGGCAATTTTTGTCACTAGCAAACCAGCGGCAGGAGAGCAGGTCCGGCAATTACGCTGGGCAGTGGCCGGTATGACCGTGGTCGCCGTCCTGCTTTTAGCTGCCCTGCTTCTGGGAATTGTTGGCTTCCTAATCGTCGTAATTGTTTTGGCTGGTGCACCGTTTTTAGGTCGGCGCCTTAGTTTAAGCGGCGGAAGCGCTTGGTGCCTTTTAACTCATGAACATAGCCGCAGGCTGAGCTGGCGCTTTTATTTGGCCCTCCTTGTCCTCGTTGCTGGCGTCGGCCTGCGCATGGCAAATATCTACCAGGCGGCGGGAGTGATCCTGACGATGGTCCTGATTATGGCTGCGGAATGGTGGAGCAACCCGCAACGGCTGGGAAAGCAGCCCCGTGAGATGGCCGGCTGTCTGCTAGTGGTTGCCATTCTGCTCCAAGTGATTTACCTCTCATTGGGGAGCCGGATGAATAACGCGTGGCCAATTGTGATTGCAATCTTTATCTTAATGGCTGCGTCATTTTTTACCTACTTCTACGTCATATTACGGACGCGGTTTGTGGTTAAGAAAGGGGAGGCTGGTACCGAATGAAAAAATGTTCCCACTGTGGTCACCCGCTAAAAGCGGACCAGAGTTTCTGTCCCCAATGTGGCACGAAGTACGTTGCTCCGCAGGCTCAATTCGTCAAACCGGTTAGCTATCAGGGGCATCGGCAACGATTCTGGCGGCAAATTGGAATTGCCCTTATTCTCGGGGCAATCGTCGTCGCCATTAGCTGGCTGGCCTGTTCCAGTTATAATCGGCATCGGCTAAGCGTGACGAAGGAAGATAGTGACCTTGTTTGGTTAGTCACCCCGGATAACCAGACCGTTGACCGGCTTGACGGCAACACGAAAGTGGCCTATGCCTACCGCTTCTTCTACAAGAATAATGAATTTTATGCAACAATCTATAACTTAGGCGATACGGAATTAGGGGATCTTAAATTAGATAATGGTCGGCTAACCTACCGCAGTATTGCAAAGTACGTGGGGATGAAAGAAGGTACGTATAAACCTAGTTATCATGAGCCTTCTGTGATTGAAGGCAAGCAGAAACTAACTAAAGAAGATCCTGTCCATTTAGGCTTTAAGCACTATGCACTTGATGATGACGATCCAGGACAGTATCAATACGACTCGCAACTGAATTTAATCCAGGCAAAGATTAGCCAGCGGTTAAACAACGGTAATTATGCAGTTGGCTACCGGACGAACCAGACTGATGATGATTTGGACCCTAGTCACTCTCACAAGGGCTACCTAGTGACAATTACCGGGCACGCCAACCAGCAGGCCGTTTTTCAATACGGAAAAGTGTACTAGTAATAATATTAAGGAGAACCAATGAAATTAGGAAAGTGTCCCCATTGTGGGGGAAGTTATAAACCGGGGGCCCGCTTTTGTCCCCACTGTGGGCAGGAGTTACCGGCAACCCGGCCGCGCCGGCGTCAGGAAATGACGAAGCATTTTGACCTGCGGGGGCTGGGCCTTCACCCATTTAAAAAGCAGGATTGGAAATGGTACGCGGGGCTCGTTCTCGCGGTGATCGTAGCACTAACCAGTGCAATTTTTATTGTGATTGTTAACCAGGACTACTACGCAATTTTAAACCAGCAGGAACCATCACTGGTTGATGCCTACAATAAGGTGGGGCGCAGTTTAACTAACCAGGTTACGGGCATTGTTATCCCCAGCTACCTTATTTTAGGAGTGGCGTTGGCGGGGCTGGCCTGGCTGCTGGTTAAGGGCAAGAAGCAACAGCGGATTATGGTTGTTGAGATCGCAGAAGTACTGTTATTGGTAATTGGGGGAGTTAATTTTGCTAGTGCCCACGGCTTCTCCTTCTCTGGCGGCCAGCTTGGCCAGGCCTTTGTAAAAAGCCATCTAAACGGCAAAATTTACCGTTATTCCTACTTCAAGAACCGGCCGGGTGACGACACGAGTGATACGGATGATAACTTCTGCAACCAAATTCCGGACCATGATAAGGGTTACCCGCAGGAATACTCGAACGTTTACCTGAAATTCAATTCGGATGGCACGCTTGGCGTTAACGTCAACCCCTACTGGCGGGATGATAATGAGACGGCTTACAATAATAGCAAGACCGGGAACTACCGAACCGTGGGGATGTGGCACGTTAATAAGAATGGTAAACTGCACATTAACTGGGACCAGGCCGATACCCGCGCCTACGACTACGAAGCTGTTCAGGTGAAGGTGAAAAAGAAACACCATAAGAAGCACCACCGCAAGTACCGTTATAAGACCGAGTACAAGTGGGTTGCCCAGTATACGGATCCAGAAACCGGGGATGATGATACTAGTCTGCCGATTTATTTCCCGGGTGATGACATCGACGGTTCAGTGGCCTTTGGCTATGACACCCTCAAGGTCGCCGGGGTCAAACTGCAAAAGCCCAATGCGGCAGGTGAAGTAGATCAATAAGCGGCTATTGAAAGACCGGTCAGGAGGAATTTTCCGCACCGGCTTTTTTTATACACGGGACTAATGTATCTTTATGCGGTTGATTGCCGCTGCAAGGGCCATAGATCATTGTTAATATGTATAAAGCTTCCTCCTAATATGAATATTTATATTAAAATTAGGTTAGAATATCGTCGAAAATGTTTTATTATACAAAAAGACGATTATACTAAGAATATTCATTATATCTGCACTTATTATTGGAGGCATTAGAATTGGAAGAGCAAAGTAGTAATAAAAAAGTCATTACTACCTTTGGCCTGGTAACGATGATCATTACCGCAATCTTTGGTTTTGGGAATGTTTCGAACGCTTATCTGCAAATGGGCTACGGTAGTATTATCTGGTACGCACTGGCTGGGATCTGTTTCTTCTTCCCGTGCGGCTTGATGATGGCGGAATATGGTTCCACCTTCAAAGAAGCTAAGGGGGGTATTTACTCCTGGTTGGCCGGTTCCGTTGGTGAACGGGTTGCCTTTGTTGGGACCTTCGTGTGGCTGGCATCCTGGATTGTCTGGATGGTTTCGACCGCTTCCCGGATTTGGATCACCCTGTCCGCGTTGATTTTTGGCAAGGACACCACCCAGCAGTGGCACGCCTTTGGCCTTGATTCCACCCAATTCATCGGGGTACTGGGAATCTTGATGATCCTTTTCATCACCTACCTGAGTTCCCGGGGGATCAACTCGATTGCCAAAGTTGGCTCACTTGGTGGGATTTTCACCATTGCCGTTAACATCATCTTCGTGATTGTCAGCGTGATCGTCCTGATTGCTAAGAAGGGGGTCCTGGCCCAGCCAATTCATGGTGCCAGCACCTTTATCACGTCACCAAACCCACAGTTCCAAACGCCGATTGCCATTATTTCCTTCGTGGTCTACGCGATCTTCGCGTACGGGGGGATGGAGTCACTGGGGTCCGTTACGGATAGCATGAAGAACCCTGAAAAGACTTTCCCGAAAGGCCTGATTATTGCCAGCATCTTCACGATTGGGACCTATGTATTGATGATTTTTATGCTCGGTTGGTCCATCAACTACCAGCAGGACTTGACGAAGAGCAGCGTTAACCTAGGGAACGTTACCTACGTCGTCTTCAACTACCTGGGAATTGCCCTGGGGAACGCCCTCGGCTGGTCCCACGCCGCCGCGTTGACCTGCGGGGTTGTTATGACCCGGATCGTCGCTTTAGCGCAGACCCTGGGATTCTTAGGGGCACTATTTATCCTGCTCTACTCGCCAATCAAGGCCTTTATCCTCGGTTCCAACCCGAACCTGTGGCCGAAGAAGCTGACTAAGCTGAACAAGGCTAATATGCCGGCTAACGCCATGTGGCTGCAAGCCATCGTTGTTTGTGTCATCATCTTCCTGGTCGCTTTTGGTGGCTCGGCTGCCCAGAAGTTCTACCTGATTTTGACCGACATGGCCAACGTGTCCGCGACCTTCCCGTACATTTTCCTGATTGGGGCCTTCCCATTCTTTAAGGCCAAGAAGGACCTTGACCGGCCGTTCGTTGCCTTCAAGAACCGCTTCTGGACGGATGTTTTGGTAATCTTTGTGGAACTGATTCTGATTATCGGGATCCTGTTTACCTTTATCCAGCCATTGACGGAAAAGGATTACCAGACCGCCTTCTGGACACTGGCGGGGCCAATCTTCTTCGCCATCGTTGCCCTCGTCTTCTACCAAATTGCGGTAAAGAAGGGTAAGGTTGAAAAATAAATAGTTTTTAAAATGAAGACCGTGCAAGGGAAATTCCTCTTACACGGTCTTTTTAATCCGGCTTAGATTCCGGCCTGCTCTTTTGGTCGTCTTTTTGCTATAATAGCCCTATGTTATTCAAGGGAGGACGGCATGAAAAACGAACCAGGAAAATTGAAGAACTTTGTCCTGCTGTTAATGCGGCACTTTACCATGGCCCAGATTTCCAGCTCGGCGGCAATGTTAGCTTACTATACCCTGTTGTCGATTTTTCCGGCGGTGCTGGTGATTGGAAACCTGCTGCCGATGGTCGGCCTGGACGCCGATACGGTCCTCAGCTACCTCCAGACAGCCGTCCCGTCCTCAGTCTATGTTTTTATCAAACCGCTGATTTATGACTTCCTGCGGCAGGGGAGTGGGGGCCTGCTGACAACTGGGGCCCTGATTGCCCTCTGGTCGACTAGCCAGGGAATCGCGGCCTTTCAGCGGTCGGTTAACCTGACCTATGACGTGGCCCGCAACCAAAATCCAGTCATTAACCGGGTGGTCTCCTTTATCTGGATGATTGTCGTGATCATCCTGATCTACGCGATTGTCCTACTCTATGGTTTTGGGGAGCAGGTGCTCAATAGCATCCAACCGCTGCTGCAGTTTAACCGGCGCTACATTTCGCTCTTCAACTCGCTCCGGTGGCCGGTTGCCCTGGCGGTCCTCTTTATTGCCCTGACCCTGCTGTACTACTTCGTGCCTAATGCGAAGGTCCGCTTACGCTACGCGGCGACGGGGGCCCTCCTGGCGGCGCTCCTGTGGATGGGCCTTTCCCGGCTCTTCTCCTACTACACGGTCTTCTTCCGGCACAGCGTGGTTTCCTACAAGACGATTGGGGCTTTCATCGCGATGATGATTTGGCTGGACCTCTCCGGCTACGTGATTATGTTGGGGGCGGTCCTCAACGCCACCCTCCAGGAAGCGCACGAGGGTGTCCTGGAGGAGCGGGAACACTTCTGGCAGGTGATTGACCGGGAACACTGGCATAAAGAAAAGGGAGCGGGAAAGAACTAGCTTGTCTAGTTCTTTCCCGCTCCCCCCACACACAAGGATGGCTATGCCGCCGGCCGTTCGTCGTTAAAGAGAACGGTAGAAACCGTGTCGACGTACTTGGCGGAAACTGGCGTTGCGTAAATGTTTTCGCCCTCCTTGTTGGTGAAGGCATTGATGGTGGACAACTGGTCCATTGCCTGCCGGACTGTTTCGGCAGAGAGGTTTTCGCTGGCGTAGCTAAGTTTTAAGAGGTGCTTCTTACCGCGGTTGCTCTTGAAAGTTAAGTTGAGAGTCTTCATAGTAGGCGGACTTCCTTTCTATTATTCGGATTACTGTGCGATTGCGAATTGTTCGGTTGTAACGATGTTAGCGCCCGTGCACTGTTCGCCGGTCAGACTTTCCAGAGCAGCGGTGACGGAAGCAACTTGTGCGGCGGTCAAGTCCTGCTTGACGTTATTCAGAATGTGGGTAGCGCCCTTGGGATGCTTGGCCCCGGCGAGGGTTACTTGCAGTTTAGCTGATTTGAATTGACGTTCGTTACTCATGGTGAGCACTCCTTTTGGTTTGATTTTGTAAGTGGTGATCACTGCTTACACTTACATAAACGGCTGAGCGCGGTAAAAGTGAAGGGGGAATTTTAAGAAATGGCGAAGATTTCAAAAATCGAAGCACAGAAGCGGCAGGGCCGCTATAATGTGTACTTGGACGGCCACTATGCCTTTCCAGTGGCAGAGAGTGTCCTGGTCAAGTTCCGCCTGATGAGGGGCGTGGAGCTGGATAAGGACCAGGTTGCGGCAATCACGACCGCTGACCAGCAGGCGCGGGCCTATGGCAAAATCTTGGACTACCTATCCTACCAAATGCGCAGTGAGAGTGAGGTCCTCAAAAAGCTCCGTGACTTGGAGACGCCGGCGGAGTTCGTTGAACCGATCATGGCGAAGCTCCGGGACCAGCACCTGGTTGATGACCAGCAGTACGCCCGGTCCTATGTCCGGACAATGATGACGACGACGCTTAAAGGCCCGGGGGTCATCCGCCAGCAGCTTCGCTTGAAAAAGGTTGGCGAAAACGAGATTGAGACCGCTCTGCAGGAATTTCCACCAGCTGACCGCCTGGCGAACGCCAGTAAACTGGCCCGGAAGCTCTTCAAACGTTACCATAACCAGCCGGAATTCCGGCGGGAACAGAAGGTCCGGCAGGGGCTAATGATGAAGGGGTATTCCGGGGAGGTCTATGACCAGATCAAAGCGGCAGTCACTCCAGAAGCTGATCCGGACCAGGAGGCCGACCTGCTGGCTGCTCAGGCGGAGAAAGTTTGGCGCCGGTACCGGCGTTATACGGGGATGGACCGGGAACGCCGCTTCAAACAGGCGATGTTTCGTAAGGGCTTCGACCTCGACGCCGTTCAAGGCTGGCTAGATGATAACCAGGAAAGTCTTTCCTAAGCGTGGGAATACTGGTATTATTAATAGGATACCTAACTTTAAGAAGAGAAAAAGATAATGAAGAATAAAAAAATTCACATTAATGAACAAAAATTGAATCACCAGTATGGCTACCGGACGGTGAAGCGCTTATTTGATGTTGTTGCTTCAACGATTGCGGTAGTTTTGTTGAGCCCCGTTTTTTTGATTATTGCAATCTGTATTAAGGTCAATGATCCGAAGGGACCGGTCTTTTATTCCCAAATCCGGGTCGGCAAGGACGGCAAGCAATTCAAGATGTTTAAGTTCCGGTCGATGGTGACCAATGCAGATGAATTGTTAGCTAAACTGCAAGCCCAGAACGAGATTGACGGGGCCATGTTTAAGATGAAGAACGATCCCCGAGTGACTAAAGTTGGACGAGTAATTCGTAAGTACAGCCTGGACGAACTGCCACAATTAATCAACGTGATTGGCGGTTCGATGAGCATTGTCGGGCCCCGACCACCGCTGGTTAGTGAAGTCGAACAGTATACCGCTTACGATCGTCAACGGCTGATGGTCAAGCCGGGGGCCACTGGGATGTGGCAGGTTGGCGGCCGGAACGACGTCGACTTCGCGGAGATGGTGGAACTGGACTTAACCTATATTCAAGAACGGTCGATTTGGCTGGACCTGAAAATTATGTTTGAAACCGTAAAAGTAATGATTTTGCCGAACGGGGCATACTAATAGAGATAGGAGTACGATTGTGGACGTTAAAGTATTAGTGGCTGCGCATAAGAACTACGCGATGCCAAAGGATGACTTGTATTTACCGGTTTTTGTCGGCAAGGAGCTTCACCCGGACGTTAACCAAACTTTTCAAGGGGACAACACGGGGGATAACATCTCCGCTAAAAACCCGACCTATAATGAGCTGACCGCTATTTACTGGGGCTGGAAGAACCTGGATGTGGATGCAATGGGTCTGGTTCACTATCGCCGCTACTTGAGTATGAACCACCGCAAGAGTTTGGACAGTGTACTTAGCAAGGAACAGGCAGTAAGTTTACTGTCCAACCATGATATTATTTTACCGCCCAAGCGTCGTTACTTTATTGAAAGCAACGAGTCTCATTACCTGCATGCCCACCACCACGAACCTTTTGAAGTGATGCGGCGGGTGATTGCGGACAAGTATCCAGACTACTTGCCTTCCTTTGAAAAGGTCATGAAGCGGACTTGGGCGCATATGTTTAATATGTTCGTGATGAAAAAACAACCGTTAGATGAATACTGCACATGGATGTTTGACATACTATCTGAGGTAGAAGCGCAGACGGACATTAGTGATTACTCAGTTTACGAAAAGCGGGTCTACGGTTTCTTGAGTGAACTCTTACTCGACGTTTGGCTAGATCAGCATCCACAATATTCGACTGTTGAAGTCAAGTACGTCTTCATGGAGCATACCAACTGGTTTAAGAAGGGTGGCAAGTTCATCCTGCGTAAAATTACGGGACATGCTTAGTTTTTCGGGGAGGTTTTAGTGTGGCGAAACTATCGATTGTGGTTCCCTGCTATAATGAGCAGGAGACCATTCCATTATTCTATCCGGCAGTCGAAAAAGTAGTTCGGCAAATGCCGGTGGAAACTGAGTACTGGTTTGTCAATGATGGTTCGTCTGACCAGACCTTGGCAGAGTTGCGGAAGCTGCATGACCAGGATCCAGAACGAGTTCATTATGTATCATTCTCCCGAAACTTCGGTAAGGAGGCCGGCCTATATGCTGGTCTTGAAGCGACAACCGGGGATTACGTGGTCGTCATGGATGCCGACTTACAGGATCCGCCGGAATACCTGCCTGAGATGTATCAGGAAATTTCATCAGGCGAGTATGACTGCGTGGGGATGCGGCGGACGGACCGTAAGGGAGAGGCAAGGTTTAAGTCCTTCCTCAGTAACCAGTTCTATAATGTTATCAATAAAATTTCGGATACCAAGATTGTTCCCGGCGCCCGGGACTATCGAATGATGACCCGGCAGATGGTTGACGCGGTGCTTTCCTTAAAGGAGTATAACCGTTTTTCAAAGGGCATTTTCAACTGGGTCGGTTTCAAGACTAAGTACCTACCCTACAAGAATGTCGAGCGGGTGGCCGGGACGACGGACTGGTCGATGTGGAAACTGTTTAAGTATGCCATCGATGGGATTACCGATTTTTCCGAGGCGCCGCTATCAATTGCCACTTGGATTGGTGGTTTCTCTGCTTTTATCGCCGTAATCGGTATTATCGTGGTAATTATTCGCCATTTTGTGGCACCGGATGGCAGTGCCTTTGGCTGGGCATCGCTGGTTTGTATCATGCTTTTTATTGGCGGCGTCCAGCTCTTCTGTCTAGGAATTGTAGGCCGTTATATCGGTAAAATCTATATGCAGACGAAGAAACGACCGATTTATATTGTCAAAGAGAAAAAGTAGAATTTAATGATTTAAAAAGTGGGTTTTAACAGGTTTGCTAAAACATATTGTGAGAAATACCTGCTTAATTAAAGTAAACCAGCCTAACAGTGAAAATATCACTATTTTCAATAGCCAAGTATACAGTTGTTGGAAATGAATTGGGTTATTTGGCAGAAATTTTGTTTCTCTTGCCAGCATAAAAAAGTAATAATTAGGTGAATGAAAAATGACAATGTATGTAATAACACATAAGCATTTTGATTATCAAAAACTTGGTGATGGATATACTCCTTTACTGGTTGGAGCAAATAAGAACGCCAATCCTGATAATTTCCTGCAAGATAATGACGGAGAAAATATTTCTAATAAAAATTCTTCATTTTGTGAACTAACTGGACTTTACTGGATGTGGCAAAATAGAAAAGATCAAGCAATTGGGTTATCACACTATCGCCGTTACTTTTCAAACTATACTACTTTTAATCAATTGTTTTTTAACGTTTTGGTAAAAGGGGAAGTTAATCCAATTTCAGTTTCGCAATTGGATAATTTGCTTGAAAAGTATGATTGGATAGTTGCTAAGCCGCAATTGTGTGGTGTTGGAACTCTTTGGGAACAATTTGCCCGGTTTCATCATGAGAATGATATGGTGACAGTGCAGAAAGTAATAGCTGAATTGTCTCCTGAGTATCTTCCAGCATTTAAACATGTAATGAGTCAGAAACGGGCTTCGTTTTATAATATGTTTTACACGAGCAAAGTAGAACTTGATAGTTATGCTAGTTGGGTATTTTCAATTTTATTTGAAGTAGAAAAAAGAGTAGATATTTCTACTTATGACACCTATCAGCAACGGTTATTTGGTTTCTTAGCAGAACGACTTTTTAATGTTTGGCTATATCATCGTAAGCCTAAGTTAAAGTACTTGGTTGAGTATAATAATGAGTTGACAAATCGTGGTTGGGCGGCACGGCAGATTAGGCACGAAACTTTGGGAAAATTGAAACCTAGGAATGAATAATTCTAATGATTATCTTTGCTAATAATAGTGATTTCTAAATATTATTTAGCTTACAAAATTATCAACTAAAATTTTTTATACTAAATCACATATGTTCTTTACCTATGGGAATGTATGTGATTTTATTTGAAGAATTTGTGGTGTCGAGGATACTATTTAGTAGTATTAAGACTATTCTTTAGTAAAGAATAAATTGTAATTAACATTTACAAGAATTTTGAGTAAAAAATAATTATACATTTTATTGCCCTGGAACCAACATTGCTGAAATAGTATTTTGTATTTCTTAATGAAACAGCCAATCCTTGGGAGGATAATATGCGAAAAAGACTTTCAATTGGACTAGTATATTTGTTTGTTTTTTGTATAATAGCAACATTTTTGTATAAGGCACCACTATTCGGAGACGATCTTGCAAACACAAGAACATTTACTGGAGGAATTAATCTAGGCAAGGATTTTAATCTTGTTTATAACCAATATTACAATTGGTCCTCAAGAACATTGGTTAATTTCGTAATGTTTTTCTTTGAAAGCACTCCGAAAATTGTTTTCTGTATCGTAACTGGAATTTTGGTATGCTTAACAATATATGTCATTAATTATTTTGTCAATACACCACATGCCAGGTTTGTTGACTTTATGATTGTCGTGTTAGCAATTTTGACTTTTCCAATTATTTATATGTATACGGCTGGCTGGATTGCAACAACAACGACTTATTTTTACCCAATTGCATTCTCTCTTATAGCATTATATTTAACGTGTCAAAATGTTCAGTCTAGAGTAAAAAATACATTAGTAAAAATTGTTGCTTTTGTATTATGGTTATACTCATTTAATAATGAACAATTAGCAGTTACTGCCTTGCCACTGGTTTGTATAGCTGTGGTATGTGAATTTAAGAAAAAAAGAGAAGTTTCTAATGCTGGAATAGCGTTTCTGGCCATAACGCTGAATTTAATCTGGATGATTTTTAGTCCGGGGAATAAACTAAGAACAATCAGTGATTATCATTATTTCCCTGGCTTCAGGCAATTATCGGTTATCAATAAGCTTGATATGGGAATTCTTAGTACAGTTCAGCATTATTTTTTTGGAATGAATTTACCTATATTGATTTTCGCAATTTCAATGGTTTTCGTTACATTGAGTTTGAAGAAGGAAAAAGGTGATTTACTTCTTGGACTCATCCCCTTTGCAATTTTAGTATTTAGTAATGGTTGCCGTTTTTTGTCGTCGATGGTTAATCGTGGAGCTTCATTTTTTGTGATGAATCAAACCGGTTTTCTGACCAATTTTTGCTACTTTTTGAAAGCAGCTATTTTTCAATATTTTATTAGTATAATTTGGTTAGTTATTACAATTATTTGGTTGAATAGAAATTTGAAACAGGCTCAAGAAAAAGTGGTTATATTTAGCTTGTTATTTGGAGGATTATTATCTCGTTTAATGATGGGATTTACCCCAACGATTTACGTTTCGGCAAGTAGGACTTGTACTTTTCTAACTTTTATTTTTATACTTTTATCTGTATACCTATTGTGTGAATATTGTACGCAGACGTTTAAACAATTTTCTATTGGAGTATTATCAATTTGTATTGCTTTTAATGCTTTTGTGACATTTTTGCTTCTTTCAAGAGGAAGGCAGTTAATTGAATTATGGACTGCTTGGAGTTTTCTTAAAAATCCTTAACTTCTCAAATGCGATTTGTTAATAGCACAACTAGTTAATTAATTGCTACTGTTATCGATAGGTTGGTAGAATAATCAAAAAGAGTGCTGAAACTGATCTTCCTGTTAAATATTAATGCAAACTATTAGCTTTGTAAGCATTACTTAGTAGTTTCTTTGAATGAGGGCATGAATATTAGCTTCAATTAAGTTAAAGGGGAAAAAATGAAAAAGAGGATTTTAGTTATTGGAGATTTTATTAGTGGTAGCGGATTAACTCAGGTTGTTTTCAACGTATTTGGCCGCTTTCCGACTAGTAAGTATGAAATATCAGCAGTTGGCTATGGTAGTGATCCCGAGAAATTAACAGACAAAAAATGTAAGAAATTGGGATGGAAACTTTATAGGGTCGTCCCGGTTACTAAAAAACCTATTAACCACTGGCGATGGTGGAAAGAGTTCTTTAAAGAACATTCATATGATGCTGTCTATTTTAACTATTCTTCTTCTTGGAACTATCTTCCGGTGGTTTATGCTCGACGGTACGGTAAGGTAAAAAAAATTATATGCCATTCCCATAACTCGTATTTTAGTCATGAATTTTCCAGTAAAATTTTGATGAAGATTTTGACAACAATCAATAACCACGGAAGAAAGATTTTTCAAAAGTATGCGGATGCTAAGATTGCTACCTCAAAAGAAGCGGCTATGTGGATGTTTGGTGAAACTAAGGATGTTATCATAAGTATTAATGGTATTGATATTCCTAAATTTGCTTTTTCTGCAACGAATAGAGACAGCATTCGCGAGCAACTGGGGATCTCGAAAGACACCCAATTGGTTGGCTTTGTGGGAGTCCTTCAGCAACGAAAAAATCCAATATTTGCCTTAGAAGTATTTGCAACTTACCATAAGGATAATCCAAATAGCAAGTTTCTAATGCTTGGCAAGGGACCGTTAAAAGGGCAAGTTAGTGAGAAAATTAAAGAATTGGAATTACAGGATAGCGTGATTCAATATGATTTTGCTGCTGACGTTAACAGATGGTATTCTGCAATGGATGCACTACTTTTTCCAAGTATGTACGAGGGTCTTTCTTTAGTGGCTTTGGAGGCACAAGTTAGCAACTTGCCAATTCTAGCTTCTAATACAAATGTTGACGATGTTTTCGCTACTAGCTGTATCAAAAAAATGCACGATATGAATGGTGAGACATGGACTGTTGCGTTAGAAGAAGCGTTAAAGAGTAAGAAAAATAGAAATTACCTAGATGATAACATTATGAAATTTAGTGTCGATAATCAGTCAAAGGAAATAGAAAAGTTAGTATAACTTAGTATTTGAAAGGAGTAATAATAGTGAAAAGATAGGTAAAATCAAGTGGGGGGGGCTCAGTGCATACCTCCTCGCCTTATTTGGAATAATGTTTGCTTGGAGCTATAAGACTCCATACATGAATGATGATTTGTATTTTGCAAATGCAAAATGGGGCGCCTTATTTAGTTTAGGTGTTAATGACTACCTTGGCAGCAATGGACGAATCTTTGGACAAACCTTTACAAGATTTATTTTGTCTAAAGGGGTGTGTTTCTCTAGTTTATGTACAGCGGCCTTGTTTATCGCTCTGTTAATTATTCTATTTTATTTATCGCGGTCGATAACCAAGAACGTAATTTGTTCTCCTCGGATTATTGCTATTACTGTAATGGTATTTCTATTTACGCCTTCATTTGGAAGTGTATTTCTTTGGCGCGCCGGGGTTGGTAATTATTTAGCGATGGCAGTGATGGAACTGTTATTCCTTTTGCTGATTTATCATCCCATTTCAAATCAGATCTTGAGCTATATTTTGGTAATCGGCTTAGGCTTTATAGCAGGCTGGGGGAATGAGAATACTTCAGGTGCGATAATTCTTATTTGCACGTTACTGTTAGCTAAAACTTATATGCAAAATCATAAAGTTCCATTAGCGCCATTATTAGGAACGCTTAGCGCAATTAGCGGATTTGTCTTCTTATTACTTTCTCCCGGTAGTCAAATTCGATTAAAGGTGTCTGTTTCGGGTTATTCGCAACTTAGCACATTCGCCAAGTTACGGCGAGGGATTGCAATGTTTATTGATTACTTTACAAGTACGTTTCCGCTTTCACTGGTATTTATTTCAATGGTAGTAGTTGTTCTTGTTGTTTCTATGATGTTTTGGAAACAAAATAGCTCATTTTGGGATGGCTTGATTTTTATTATTGGTGGAGTTGCTTCTGCGATGGTAATGATTATTTCACCCTCAGGAACTGATGCCGGAAGAACGTATTTAGGTTCTTTTCTTTTACTATTAACAGGAATGATGCTTCTAGTACCACAGAATTTAGAAGGTCAAAGGGGACTAAAGTGTCTATATCTTTGCACCGTTTCTGTGATGACTATCATGTGCTTCTTTAGTGTTGCCAAGGGTATTCAGGAATCAGATGTGCTAAACAATCAATTAAGGGCCAGGTATTCTTACATTATGCGATCTAAATCCAAGGAAATTAGGGTAGAACCTGTACACTATATAAATAATAACTACTCACTCTCAACTGCGTATGCAGAATTGACTTCTCCTAGGGATTCTCAAGCATTTCCAAATAATTGCTATCAGGTTTATTTCAACCGAAGCGTCTATTTAAAATAAAAATAGTAATCCTATACATTAGATAATGACTGGTATTACAGATACTTAAGAAAAGGTCAACCAATCTATATCATAAGTTTGATATAAGTTGGTTGACCTTTTTAGTTACAGACATAGACTGTAAGCAGTCAATAACAACACGTCTATGAATTATTCAATGTGCCTTCTATACTGAGACTATCCCAGTGTAGGAGGCATTTTTGATGGAAGAAAAATCTGAAATTATTACCCCAGTTTTTAAAAGTAAGGATACCTTTAATAAAAGCAAACGCATGGCCTCGCGGCCCGCAGTAAAAATGGAAGTTAATGATATAAGATTAACTGCTTTCCGCGGAGCTAATCCTAATTTGGTAAGTGAAATAGCTAAGGTGATTGTTCGTTATGCTCATTGATTGGACGGTCCCGGATTATGTCTATCTGGTATGCGGTAAAACGGATTTAAGAAAAGGCATTGATGGTTTAGCAATGGTTATCGCTGAGAACTATGGACTTGAGCTATACAATAATTCTTTATTTCTTTTCTGTGGAAGTAGAAATGATCGGTTCAAAGGATTATTTTGGGATGGTGAAGGATTTATCCTTTTGTACAAACGCTTTGAAAATGGCCGACTTAAGTGGCCCAGGTACAGTCAGGAGGCAAAACAACTATCCAGCAGACAAGTTAAGTGGTTATTAGCAGGACTTAATCCGCTTCCGGTAAAGCAAATTAAGCCTGCCAAACCCGGTAGTTTTTATTAGATCACTCCTTTTTAAAATGATGGTTCTTTGGTATAATATCAAGGACATCAAAGGAGGTGACGCACGATGACTGATTCAGCCGAGAAGAGAATTAAACAGTTAGAAGAACAGTTGGCAGAAGCAAATAAGAAAATTGCCCAATTAATGGCAATTATTAAGCTTCAACAGAATCAAATGTTTGGGAAAAAAACTGAAGTTATTGATAAAGTAGCTGAGGGCCAACAATCACTTTTTAATGACCAAATCTTAAATCAGCTACAAGACAGCGATGTATCAATCACTGAAGTGATTGAACAAATACCAAGGAAAGTAGTGCGTCACCGCAAGCCCAAGGCAAGTGGTCAACGGACTACTTTTTTGAATAATTTGCCTCAAATTAATCATGTTATTCACCTTGAAAGTAACCTTTGTCCAGATTGTCATCAAGAAATGAAACTAATTGGAAAACATCTGTATAGTCGTGAACCAAAACTAAAGCCAGCAGAACTTTTATGTGTAAACTACTATCAGGAAAGTTATCGCTGTAAAACGTGCCACCGTCGTGGTGGCGATAAAATTGTTAGTAGTAAGATGCCACAGAGTCTCTTACCGCATAGTTATTTTTCCAGCTCAATTTTAGCGAAAGTGGCGGAATATAAGTTTAACTTGGCGTTACCATTTCATCGCCAAATTAAGCTCTGGCAAGCCTTAGGTTTGCCAGTCAAAGGGCGCCAATTAGCAACTAATATTATCAAAGTAAGTCAAACTTATTTAGAGCCCCTATATCAACGGCTACTTAATCTAACTAAGCAAGAGGCGGTTATTCATATGGATGAAACACCGTTTAAAGTAATCGATGAGCGTAATGAAACCAGCTACTTCTGGGTAACTAGAACTACCGAAGAGTTTAGTAAGCATCAAATTGCGTTGTTTCATTATTTTAATACTCGTTCGGGTAAAATAATCGGTAAGCTTATGGGGCACAATTACAATGGAGTTATTATGTGCGACGGCTATGGTGGTTATAGTAATCGACTATATCCTAGGGCAAAGTTTGGTTCATGCCTGGTTCACATTCGTCGTGAGTTTTACCGAATAACACGGCTACTGAAAAAGGAGCAGTTGAAGCATTCCAAGGCTTATCAAGTGCTAAAATTGATGCGTCCGATTTTTTATTACGAAAATCGGTTAAAGTATCATAATCAAATTGAAAAGCTTCAACAACGAAAGTTGTTGGTTAAGCCTTTAGTAGACCAACTGTATGATTATCTGGAAGAAATTAACTTTCCCCAGGGTCAATTAAAAGCAGCCATTAATAATGCCTTGAAACTTAAAAAGCGAGTATATCGAATCTTTGAAAATGGACAAATTCCATTGACCAATAATCCGGTGGAACAAACAATCAGACCATCAACTCTGATTCGTAAAAATAGTTTATTCGCTAAAAGTATTGATGGTGCACAAGCCAGTGCAGTTTACTACAGCTTAACTGCCACTGCAAAATTAAATCATTTGAATATCTATAAGTATTTTAAATACTTATTTGATCACCTACCAAACCGCGAGGACGAAGGCCTCGAGGCTTATTTGCCATGGGCAAAACAAGTACAAAGAAATTGTCATGAATAAACAAGAAGGCGTCCAAGACTAGATCAAAAAGATTCGGCCTTGGACGCCTTTTTGTCAATACGTATCAATAACGACTGCTTACCATAGACTTGAATTAGAATTAAGTTAAATCATCTTTCAGTAGCTATTTGAGACTGCTTATAGGGGCCGTAGCTTTTAAAAAATAGGTCTGTAGATTACGGCAAAATTGTACGAATCATTTTTAATTTTCGCATTTCGTAAATAAACAATGTGCCAAATAAATAGATAAATATTGGCATAATAATAATATGAATATAGCTTGTATTATTGATGTGTAACAATGAGTCGAACGCTCTATAGAACATAATATGTAATACATACATACTGAGACTGCAGCTAGACGCCTTGAATAAAAAAGTATGGATAATGGGTTTATTCAAAAATCTCCAATCAGCTAGTTTTTTAAGCAAGAGATACATTGCCGTAGAATATAACATTGGTGCAGTATTATTTAGTGATGTACGTGTTCCTAGCCAAAGGATTTCAACACAAGATATTCCCAATGTTAGTAATCCCACAATGATAAGAACATTTTCCTGGAATTTTGTGAAGTAGCTTTCTTTGATTAAATAGCCTAACAAACAATATGGAAGGAATATCATTAATGTAAAGTTGAAAAATTGATTCTGTAAGTTGACGTGTAAAATGGTACCTAAGTACTTAGAAGTATCATTAAATAGGAAAGATAAAATTACCAAGAAAAATAAGTAATTTTTGTGCTTTTTGGCGGCTAAAGAAATAACAGGCAATGCAAGGTAAATGGCCATGATTGCATAAAAAAACCAAAAGATATTATTAATGTTGTTAGTAATTAACTTTAACAAGAAATCTTGAATGCTGGGATGAGAGACCAAAAGCGGGCCTGGTTCAAGTGGCCCAATCGCAAACTTTTGATCATAAAAGTAATAAATAATGCTCCAGATTAGAAATGGAACGAGTACTCTTTTGACTCGTCTAAGCATAAATGTTCTTGTTGTTTGTCGCTCACGGTAATTAACTAACATGGCACCCGAATTCATAAAGAAAATGTATACCGCAGGAATAAAGATGGCTTGAATAACCTTGCAAACAATAGTACGTGTTGAACTAGGATCCCCGCTGAATGATAATTGCGATGAGTGAAGCATTAGGACGCTAAAAATGGCAAAACAATTGAGTAAATCAATATATAGGTATCTTTTTTTCATAAATTACCTTTCTTCAGTTGCTGAATAGATAGAACGCAGGTGGAGATTCAATTACAGAAAGTCAATATTACTTTTAATTTACATGTGGTTGAGCTGTAAATGACTAAAACCCCGGTACTTGCACAGAATCATGTAACTAAATAATAACCTACCTTTTAAATGGAGCCTTTTTGGTGGTAGCGTTATTATTAATTTCAATCGATTTATAAAGGAACAGTTGCCAAGGAGTTTAACATAACCATCGAGGTACTGTTTGTTAACTCCAGTTACCTGCTTAGCAAACAATTTTTGGAATTCTTGATCCATTAAAAACATTTTTAACATAGCTTTTTCTTCACTTTGCAAGTGAAGCGCGCGGGAGGAGAGAGTGAAGAGGTTATTTTTCTTACTTCCCTCGACATTATCACCATGTTGACGATACAGGATGGTAGGTTCTTTGATATAAATGAGCTTGCCGATTGCAGAAGTTATTAAGGCAATCCACCAATCATGAAGATAAATCTTATCAATATTAGTTAAATCTAATTTAAGTTTAGTTTTTAGCTGCTGGTTAATCATCATCGTACAGCCAGTAACACAATTTCCAAATAAGAAATGAGGAAAGTCGAACCAGATATTGCCGTTATTCATCAATCTAAGGGGGATAAGTTCTTTGTCCACTACTTGAAGTTCGGTGAAAACACATGCCGGTTGATTGGCATTATTCTTTTCCTTCATTGCTTTAACGGAAAGTGATACTTTATTTTTTTGCCAAACATCATCCTGATCGCTGAACATATATAAATCAGCCGAAGTTTCACTTAGTAATTGTAAAAAAGACCTATTAATACCAATATTCTTAATGTTATCTTGATTAAAGAATGTTATCCTTGTATCTTTTTCAGCATATTTATTAATGATTTTAGGGGTGTCATCTGTAGACCCATCGTCCCGAATATATAAGTGCCAATCGGGATAAGATTGGTTAATGATCGATTGGATTTGCTCTTCCAAATACTTTGCACCATTATATGTTGACATTAAAATAGCAACCGTCACTGAGTAACACCTCATTAATATTATACTTGTTTTGTTTTGTAGAGAATAAGTCTAGTATAATGGATAACGATTGAATTTTTCAATTTAGAATAGAAAATAATATTAGCTATGACTTGATATGAATATGTCAAAAGTAAAAAGGAGTATGTTAATGAAACTATCAGTAGTAATATCTTCTTATAATGGCGAAAAATATATTGAGGATCAGTTGAAATCAATTTTAAGCCAAGAGCGGCCTGCGGATGAGGTCTTGATACGGGATGATGGTTCAACTGATAACACTGTTGAAATTGTGCATCAATTTATTAGAACTCATCATTTAAAGAATTGGCGAATTGAAGTTAACCAAAAAAATCTAGGCTGGCGAGAAAATTTTGTGAAAGGGATGCTTGAAGCTCAAGGTGAGCTGATATTTTTCTGCGACCAGGATGACGTGTGGCACAGTGATAAACTGAAGATTATGGAAAATGTGATGCAAGCTAATCAACAGATTAATGTTCTGGCTTCTAATTATCAGAAATTGTTGGAAAATGAGCTGGGTGATGTAGGACCATATCCGGCCGGACATCAGGTCAAGAAAATTGAGCTCTATGATAATTATATGTTTGTTAAAGCACCTGGGTGCACTTATTGTGTTAGAAAAGAATTTGGACAAGCAGCAGCTACGGTTTGGAAGGCAGAGTATCCACATGACGAGTTGGTATGGAGCTTAGCATTATTTACGGATTCCTTATACTTATATACCAAACCCTTGATTAACTGGCGTCAACATACTACAAGTGCCTTTTCAAAAGAAAGTAAATCACTCAAGTCAAAAAGTAAAAAATATCAATGGCTTGAAACTTCAAAAAAGTTTAATGATTCAGTGAAAGAATTCTTAGCTGAGTATAGTGAACATATAGCTAATGAGAAAATCAAGCTGCTAGAATCTACTGACAAGTACCTGAAATTGCGTGAAAAATTCTATGATAGTAAGAATCCAATCTATGGATTGCGATTGTTAAAGTATTGGGGCCTGTACCCACGTTATCGTCAATACCTTGCTGACTGGTATTTGGTGTACTTTAATCATAACTAAAAAGATGAGGCTGAATTATCAGCCCCATCTTTTTTGTCACCGATATATTTAGTTTTGCTTAACGATCTGCGCATTGCTTGGCAAGCTTCCGGACCAGTCCTTGTAGGTTACACCGGATTGGTTAGGAGAAGTCTGCCGGTCCATTCCATCACTGTCAACGTGGTGGGTAATCCCGTTTTCGTCGGTCCAGACAGCGACGTCATTCAGTCCTAATTGCTTTTGACTAGAAGATGATTGGCTGCTGGAAGAAGTCGAGCTCTCGCTATCATTAGTTGTGGCGTTGCTGTTAGCAGAGTTGGAATTTTCGTCAGATTCGCTCTGGCTGCTCTTCTTGTGTGAAGACTTATCTTTATTACTGCTCTTCTTGACCACCTTAGTGACCTTGTCTTTAGAAGTGGATGACTTTGAAGAATCATGGTTAGAACCACAACCGGCTAACCCGAACGCTAAAGTCAACACTAATAGTCCAGAGAAAACGAGGCGTTGTAATTTCTTCATATGATGATGTCTCTCCTATAAAAAAATTTAATTTTACCGTAACTATACTAATCGGCTTGTTGATAGTATAATTATAGCATTTGCAAGAAATATTCGTCCACCGCCAGCCTTTGCAACTGAACGGTGACATGAATCATAAAGCATTGTAACATTAACGGCAATCAGCATTCAATCGAAAACCAGGGTGGTTGCCGAGATTTAAAACAATAGTAAAATATTTGTAGTAAAAGAAATTAGAACGGATAAGGAGAACGGTTATGAAGAAGTACGATTATTTAGTTGTCGGTGCCGGCCTATTTGGTGCCACCTTTGCTTACGAGGCGGCCAAGCGGGGCAAGCACGTCAGGGTAATTGAAAAGCGCCCCCACATTGCCGGAAACATCTATACGAAGGAGGTTGACGGCATCCAAGTCCACCAGTACGGCGCCCACATTTTCCATACTTCTAATCAAAAGATTTGGGACTATGTCAACCAGTTCGCTGATTTTAACCGCTACACCAACAGTCCCGTTGCCAACTACAAGGGCGAAATGTACAACCTGCCTTTTAACATGAACACCTTTAATGAGATGTGGGGCGTGCGGACCCCGGCCGAGGCGCTTACCAAAATTGACGAACAGCGGCAAGAGATGGCGGGGAAGAAACCGCAAAACCTGGAGGAGCAGGCGATTTCGCTAATTGGCCGGGATATCTATGAAAAGCTGATCAAGGGTTATACTGAGAAGCAGTGGGGGCAGAAGGCCACTGAGCTACCGGCCTTTATCATCCGCCGCTTGCCGGTTCGGCTGACCTACGATAATAACTACTTCAATGACAGTTACCAGGGGATCCCAATGGGCGGGTACACTCAGATTGTCGAACGAATGCTGGATAGTGACCTGATTGATGTGGCAGTCAACACCGACTTCTACGACCACCGGGATGACTTCTTAGCTTCTGCCGACAAGGTCGTCTTTACCGGCCCAATTGACCAGTTCTTTGACTACCGGCTGGGTGAGCTGCAATACCGGAGCCTCCGCTTTGAAACTGAGGAAAAACCGGTGGGCAACTACCAAGGAAACGCGGTGATCAACTACACCGATGCCGAAACGCCTTACACGCGGGTAATCGAGCACAAGCACTTTGAATTCGGCAAGGGTGACAAGGACAAGACGATTGTGACCCGTGAATATCCAGCTGACTGGCACCGGGGCGACGAGCCATATTACCCGGTCAACAACCAGGAAAATAATCAGCTCTACGCGAAGTACCAAGAACTGGCTAAGGAGCAACCAAACGTTATCTTTGGTGGCCGGCTTGGTCAGTACCGTTACTACAACATGGATCAAGTCATCGCGGCAGCGTTAAAGACCGTCGCAAAGGAGTTCGACGAGTAAACAATGAAGGTAATTAAAAATTATCTCTATAATGCCAGCTACCAAATCCTGAATCTCTTAATTCCGCTAATCACGGTCCCGTACATTTCACGGGTACTGGGGGCGCATGATGTCGGAATTAATGAATACACTAACAGTTGGGTAACCTTCTTTTACCTGATGGGACAGATGGGGATTACCCTCTACGGTAACCGGGAAGTTGCCTACCATCGGGACGATCTTTATGAACGTTCGCGGACTTTCTGGGGAGTCGAATCTCTCCAGCTGTTGACGGTATCGGCCTCGTTAATTGCTTATTTGACAGCGGTCTTCTTGTTCAGTACAACATTCAAACAGTACTTCCTGCTTCAGGGAATCTGGATTGTTGCGACCGGGCTGGATGTATCCTGGTATTTCATGGGCTTAGAAAACTTTAAGGTGACGGTCGTCCGGAATACTTTCGTCCGGTTGATTTCAATCGTGCTGATTTTTACGATTGTCAAGGATGTTAACGACCTTGGCAAGTACATTGCGATTTTAGGGGGAACCCAGTTAGTGGGGAATTTGACCCTCTGGCCCTACCTTAAAGATAACCTGGTGTGGGTCAAAATTAGCGAATGGCACCCCTTTAAGCACTTTTATCCAGCCCTCCTTCTATTTATCCCGACGATTACTACCCAGGTGTACCTAGTGTTAAACCGGTTAATGCTCGGAAGAATGTCGACTCAGGTCGCTTTAGGGAATTTTGGTCAGGCAGACAAAATTGTTAAGTTTGTTTTAGCTGTTGTTACAGCGACTGGGACAGTAATGCTACCGCACGTGGCGAACAAGTTTGCCAAGGGGGATATTAAGGGAGTCCGTGATAGTCTTTACTCTTCTTTTGACTTTGTCTCCTCAATATCTGTCCCGATGATGTTTGGCTTAATGGCAATTTCCACTAGGTTTGCTCCGTGGTTTTTGGGAGCTGACTTCGAGCTGGCGGGACGGATTATGTTTCTGGAATCACCAATCATTGTTTTAATTGCCTGGAGTAACGTTACCGGGACTCAATACCTGATGCCGGTAAACCGGGTGAAGGAGTATACAACTTCGGTTACAATCGGTGCTGTTAGCAACGTCATTTTCAACCTCTTCTTGATTGAAGGCTGGGGAGCTAATGGGGCAGCTGTAGCAACTGTGCTTTCTGAATTATTAGTAACAGCTAGTCAGATTGCGATGATTCGTGGCACAATTAAGCGGCGCAAGTTGTTCCGAGAACAATGGAAGTATTTCTTATGTGGTTTTCTAATGTACCTGGTGGTTAACCGGATTTGTCTTGTAATCAACATGACTGTTGCTAATCTTTGCCTGGAGATATTAATTGGTATGGTTGTCTATTTCTTAGGCTTATTAGTCACAAGGGCTTCAATTATTGTTACAGCCCAAAAGTTACTTAAAAACCGCACAAATCGTGAATAATATTTCCCCTGTGTTACAGGATTTTTAAAAAAACTTAACTGATTTAGGTATATAAAAGCGTTCAATTCCTTTTACAGTAAGGGATTGAACGCTTTTTAACGAATTAATAGGGAGTTGCATTCTGGGGCAAGGACAGTTATCTTTATTATTAGCGTAATTCTAGTTTGACATTTTGGAGGAAAACATTATTTTTAACCTTAAGAACATTACAAGCAAGATTTTACCAACCATCACCGTTTGTGGTAGTGCGCTCTTTTTAATGCACGGTAAGGTTTCTGCTGATCAGATTGATAATACTAACCAAAACCAAAATAATGCTCAAACAGCAACTATCAATACTGAAGGAAGCACTAACTCAGCTTCTAATGATGACAGTAAGACGGCTACTCTGGTAAGCAACAACAATACTTTGACCACTGCGCAAAGTGACCAGAACACTACCGCAACTGTTAATAATCAGACTCAAACTACTCAAAATAATACAGCAGCTGTTGCTACGAAAGAAGCTAAGCAACAACCAAGCTATGACACCAATGACCATGGCAACTATGCCTGGATGGATTCCGTTAAGCTAAATGATAATGGTCAAGTTCAGGTTATTGGCTGGCATGCTACTAATGATTCAGCTGACAAGCCATATCATTACATTATTGCTTTTGACAATACAACCAACTCTGAAATTGGCCGAGTATTGGTTAATGACCCAGTTACTCGGAATGATGTTCAGCAGGCCCATAACGTTTATGGTGCAGATAAATCAGGGTTTAACGTTACTTTTAATATTAATCCTGATGTATTGGCAAATGCAGATTCAATTCAATTTATTAGTCGCTATAGTGCTAGTGGAACTGGTAATAGTAATTATACTGACTTTTGGTATGCGCCAATTACTTTTGATAAACAGAACCATGCTTTCTTAGACGTTGTTACGGTTAAGAATGGGCAATTGCAGGTAGCCGGCTGGAATGCTACTAACCAAGCGGCTAATAAAAAGTACCACACGATTATTGTTTACGATCGGACTGATAACAAGGTCGTTGGTAGTCAAATTGTCGAAAGCGTGGCTCGCCCGGATGTTGCAAAAGTTTATCCGAACGTGGTCAATGCGGATAAATCCGGGTTCGTTGCTAATTTTGACTTAAGTCAATTAAACTTAAATCACCAGTTACAGATTATCAGTCGTTATGGCACTAATGTTGCTGGCAATGGAACTAATGTTGACTACTACTTTACCCCAATTACTAATGGTAACTACACTAACCAGGGAAACTTAGATAACTTTAATATTAGTGATGGACAACACTTAAATGTTGCTGGTTGGCATGCTGATGATATCTCCAAATTGGAGAGTAATCACTTCCTAATCCTGTTTGATAACACAACAAATAAGCAGGTGGCGATGGTTAAGCCTGCTCAAATTAACCGTCCAGACGTTGCTAAAGTATACCAATCGGTAGCAACTGCTGGTCAATCTGGTTTTAATGTTTCGTTTGACTTAAGTAGCCTAAACTTAACGCCAGGTCATTCTTATTCCGTAGTTAGCCGGTATTCAACCAGTAACAATGGTAATGGTGGTGACGGCCAGTACACTGATTACTGGTTCAGTCCTGTTACTCTCGATCAGCAAGACTACTTCCTGGATCAGCTAAGTATGACTAATGACGGCTTGCACGTTGCTGGTTGGATGGCGAGTGATTACTCTAAGGGGCGTGACAATGCTTACCTTATCGTGTTAAACGATGGGAAAGAAATTGCTCGGCAAAAGCTAGACTTGTTTAACCGTGCTGACGTGGCAAAGGCTAAGAGTTCCATTTACAATAGTCTTAAGAGTGGTTTTAACACAACTGTTAAGTTTAACCCAGCTTTAGCCACTGGCAATCTGCAAGTACTGATGCGGTTCTCCAGTGCTGCTAACGGTGATAGCGACTACACTGATCAATGCACCCCAAGCTACGCGTCTAATGCCAGCTTTTTTGACAGCATTCAGGTGTCTGATAACGGTATCTACGTCAGTGGTTGGCATGCTAGTGACCAGTCTGCTAATAAGCCGTACCAATACTTAATTTTCTTGGATGCTAATACAGGTCAGGAATTATACCGGCAACGAGTTCTGGACATTAACCGTTCTCGTTCTGATATAGCTGCTGCTTATCCAACAATCATTAACGCTGACAAGTCTGGTTATCAGCTTGGCTTTGCAATTCCTTCACAGTTGGATCACCATACCGTAAGAATCATTCACCGGATTACTGATGATATTAACGGTAATGGTAACTACGTTGATGTTACGTCAGATCCGGTTTCCATCCACAACAACCGCTGGGCATGGCCATTCCCATCCGTTGGTGAAGGTCACTTCATGGGCGCTCAACTGTTCGGGGTTAATGCTGGTGGTGAATTCCGGCAAAACGGCTTCCACGACGGTCTGGACTTTGGTGCTTATGATCACCCTGGTACTCAAGTTCACGCTATCCACAGCGGGACGATTGTTGGTGTTGGCTACACAGCTGGCTTGGACTGGTACGTCTTGGAAGACACTGGTGAATACCTGATTGTTTACCAAGAAGCCTTCTCTAACCGTGGGAACATCAACGTTACTCCGGGTCAAAAAATTGAAGTCGGGGACGTTATCGGTAACCGTGATACCTCCCACGTTCACATCGGAATTACCCGTGAACATAACTTTAACCGGGCCCTGGCAAAGTCATTTACCAACGATGGTACTTGGCTGAACCCACTGGAAATCATCCGGAACGGTCTGAATGGTTAATAATTTAACTTTGGATTATAAAGAACCACAAACTGGTGGCTCTTTTATTTTGCAGTTAATGCAAAATAAGGCCGTTCAATGCTTTGGGATTAGGCCGGGATTTGGTATGATGTTAAGCAATATAGGTGTTTAAACGTAAAATTGGGGGATAATATGGAAAATAAACGACGCGTGAAATTATATAAAGCAGGTAAACTTTGGTGTGCGATGGCATTGACCACGGTGGCCCTAGGAGCCGGGCTAGCTTTGAATGGAACGCAAGCAAGCGCGGATAGCAATGTAATGGAAAGCAGTGCGGTTATAGCCAATACCGCATCAGCGGAGAAACAGTTGCCTGTTGTGGAAAATAGTGAAGTTAAGCCAGCGACTGAGCCCACCACGACGCAAGCACAAGCAGCTAGTGTGGATCCGAACGATCACGGTAATTACGCTTGGTTAGACCAGCAGCAGATTAATAGCCAGGGCCAATTAGTTGCGAGTGGTTGGCACGCGACTAATGAGGCGGCTGGCAGGGACTATCACTACATCATTGCTTATGATCTGACTAACCATGCTGAAATCGGTCGGCAACTGGTAGGGGATACTGCTCAACAGGTTGACCGGTCGGATGTTGCGAAGGTGCACCACGTTGCGGGAGCTGGTCAATCGGGCTTCAGGGTGACTTTTGACTTGGGGAAAGTATTAGCTAATACCCAATCAATCCAGCTGATCAGTCGTTACAGCAGTGATAAAAGTGGCAATCAGGACTATATTGATTATTGGTTTGCACCGATTACTGTTAACCGGGACAACAACGCGAGCCTTGATAGTGCCGCTGTGGTTGATGGTAAATTGCAACTAGCGGGCTGGCATGCCTCTAACTTGGCAGCAGATAAGGCCAATCACTTTATTATTATTTACGATCAAACCCTTGGGCATGAGCTTATGCGACAAAGGGTTGATAGCGTTAGCCGGCCTGATGTTGCTAAAGTATACTCTGACGTGGAAAATGCCGGGCATTCGGGCTTTAACGTTAGCTTTAATCTAGCTGGCCTGGACTTTAACCACCGGCTTCAGGTAATCAGCCGTTATAGCTCATCGGCTGATGGGAATAGTGATTATCTTGACTACTGGTTTGCACCGCTTACCACTGGCAATTACGCTAACCAGGGTTGCCTTGACGTTCTTAATTTGAGTAATGCCAAGCAGGTTACAGTAAGCGGTTGGCACGCTAATGATATTTCCCGGTTTGCTACGAACCACTTCTTGATTTTGTACGATAATACTGCTAACTGGCAAGTAGCTGCAACAGCAGTGGTAAATGGTCAACGCCCGGATGTTGCCCGAGCATTCTCGGTAATTACGACTGCTGGGAAATCTGGTTTTACAGGGAACTTTGATCTTTCAAGTACCCAACTGGTTGGCGGACATACCTACTCCATCGTTAGCCGCTATTCGACTAGTGATCAGGGGAACGGCGGAACTGGCAGCTACGCTGATTACTGGTTTGCGCCGTTTACTCTTAACCAGCATGCCTTTTCCTTAGACAGCGTTAAGATGACTGACCAGGGCTTACGGGTTACCGGCTGGGTGGCGAGTGACTATTCAGGTAATTACCCGTATGCTTATGCCATTGTCATGAACGATGGCAAGGAAGTAGCTCGCCAGTATTTGTCCTTAACCGCCCGTCCAGATGTGGCTCGTGCATATAGCAACATTTACAACAGTCAAAATAGCGGTTTTTCTGAGCTGATTAAGCTGAATCCTGCCGATATCAATGGAAGTATGCAGGTTATCCTCCGCTTCAGCAATGACCAGGGGGGCAACGGTAACTATGATGACCAGTGGTCCCAGAGTTATGCTTCCAATCAGGGGTGGTTCGACCAGACGAACTTTGATGGTCAACAGGTTCATGTTGCCGGTTGGCACGCTAGCAACCAGTCTGCTAAATATCAATATCACTGGTTAATTGCGGTGGACCAGGAGGGTCACGAACTTGGGCGCTGGCAAGTACAAAACAAGCAGTTAGAGCGGGCTGACGTTGGTAAAAAACTAAGCTATGTTTTAAACAGTGATCATTCTGGCTTTAACCTTAGCTTTGCCGTAAACGACCAGATGCAGCACAAGGTAATTCGTCTGATTGACCGCTTGACTGATGATCCGAACGGGAACGGCAATTACGTGGACTATTATTCCAATGGCGTTTCCATTAATTCTGGTGCTCAAACGACCGGTGCAAAGACCCTGTATTACGATGCGATGGGGAATATCGTCGGCGCCTTTAACAACGCCGAGGTCATCTGCCAGAACCCTGAGCTGCCGACGGGGTGTGAAATGACCGCGGTCACGATGATGCTCCGTTACGCCGGGGTCAACATCAATAAGTTCCAAGTGGCAAATGAAACGCCACGAAGTTCGAATGGTGACTACGGCTTTGTTGGCAACCCATACAGCGTTACTGGCTGGTGGGTCTTCCCAACCGGGATTGCGCCGGTGGTTCAGCGCCACTTGGGCACCAGCCAGGTGATGACTGGGGCTTCTCTAGCTGCTATCCAGGACAAGCTCAACATCGGCCACCTGGTCGTAGTGTGGATGGCGAACATGAACGGCTTTGTCAACCACGCCATCACCCTGACTGGTTACAACGCTAATGGTTTCTTCTATAACAACCCGTGGACCGGCCGCAAGGAAGCGATGTCCTATGGTGAATTCTATGGTCACTGGAACGCAGACGCGCAACGGGCTTTAAGTTATTAAATAAACTGAGATGGTGCTCGCACATTTGCGGGTACCGCTTTTTATTTTAAAGTTTTTTATGCGGCAACTAGGAAAATATGGGTGTAGACTTTGAGATTTTAAAAGGGAGGGGTAGAATAAAAGTGCTTATCTTTAGGTGGGAGGAAAACAAAATGACTGAGCATAAGAAAATGTATAAAGCTGGCAAGCGCTGGGTAGTCGCCACATTGACGGTTGCCAGCATTGCAGTCGCAGGGACGACAGTGAACAGCCAGGTTGCCCATGCCGACACGGTTAGTGGGACTGAAACTCAACAGGTAAGCAACAACGGCAACTTCAGTGCCCCGGGTACCGGGACCGCCACTCAACAGGCAGAGAACACTAGTGCAAGCAACGCTAGTGATGATGACAATGATCCGCGGATTAAAGTAATTAGTGGGGACATGAACAAGGCCGCGCGGGCCTCTTACGAAAAACAGGCGCAGGAAGCGCAACAGCAAATAAATGAATATAATAACGGAATTGAGCAACTAAAAGAACAACAAACCAAGAATGAACAAGCAGTCACTTATGACCAAGAGCAAATCAATCAAGGAAACCAGCAACTAAACCAATTAAGATCAGCTAAGCTTAGTAAGCAAAAAGAGCTTCACGCGCAGTTAGAAGAAAACATCGAGCAAAGGAAAGAGTGGTCTGCACACATTGCTGAGCTCAGAAGCGAGTGGCATAAATTATACGACGTTTATCAGAAGGCTCATGTTCAGAGTGAAAAATTATATGACTTGTATTTCCACCAAGGTCATACTGAGCTCAGAGAGGAGTACAATAAAGCGAATAAGGTAGATCAGGATGCCTATAAGGCATTTCAGGAAAAGCAAGACGCAGTCATACATGAAACCAAAACGGTTGAGCTTACCCAAAAGGGCACACAGCTTTCTAATCAGATGATGGCACTTGCTAATGACCACAATCCATATCTACCGGAGGATAAGGATAAGTACGAGCAAGCACAAAAGCAGGTTGAAACATATACGACGCAACTCAAAAATGAGCAAGCGACTAAAGTCAATCTAGCTAGTAAAATAAGTACCCTCCAGGCTAAACTTAATAATGCAGAGCTTCAACTCTCTAATGCAAATGGAATGATTGACGTCTATACGCCATGGTATAAGGTCGAGAAAAAGGTTACTCAGACGATAATCTTCAATCTACCGGATGGTACCCAAAGGCCTGTTTTACGAGTGGGGACACTTGATGGGATTAAGCGGGTTCCAACAAATGGACCAGTTAGCTATGAATGGCCCACATCAAAATGGCCTGCTTTTACTGCTCCTTGGAACTTTGGCGACGAGTACATTGTTCCATCGGTTCCAGCTCAAACGGTATATAGCAATACGCCCGACCAAACCATTACCCTCAGCTACACCGTCGCTAAGGATTTTGCAAAAGAAAATTATGGTAAGCTCACTTCCGTAATCATTACCCCTTCAATGGGTGGAGATTTGGTTCGGCTTGGCCTTGAAGGCTGGCACGTTGCCGACGCTAGCCGAGTATTAAAGTATGCTTACATTATCATCAAAGATCAAAAAACTGGGGAGATAGTTGCCGAAACAAGCTACGCGCCATTAGCCAGCCAGGATGCTCAACAAGCCTACCCGAAGATTGCTAATAGTAATCAAGCTAAATTTAGCGTTGTTTTAAACATTCCCCTCAAGAATTTAAATGATCCTCTGGGGGTCATCGCCCGTTATACAAACGGCGATAGTTATGATACCGGGAGTTTGAATGCTGATTACTCGTTTGGACCGATTAAGGCCGATATGGGTAACCACGCCTGGCTGGACCAGTGTGCTTTTGTGAACGGGAAATTACATGTTGCTGGTTGGCACGCTACCAACCAGGCTCCAGGCGCTACCCATACGATTATTCTGTTTGATGCGATCCGCCATTGTGAAATTGGCCGAACTACCGTGGGTAATGATTTAAGGAATGATGTTCAAGCCGTTTACCCGACAATCTATAATGCTGGCTATTCAGGCTTTTCCGCCGACTTTGATGTTACCCCGGGCGTGGTTGGTGACCAGTTGCAAATCGTTTCCCGTTGGAGTGGCAATGATACCAATACCAACTACGTAGACTATTGGTTCCCTGCCAAAGTAATGATGAGTGGCGAAGACAATAATGCCTACCTTGACCAAGCCAAGGTTATCAACAACCACTTCACCGTTGCCGGCTGGCACGCCACTAACCAAGCAGCTGGACGCCAGTATCACACGATTATCCTCTTCGATGTTAGTCAGAATCGCGAGTTAACCCGGATTAGCGTTACCCCAGCCGAACGAGCTGACGTCGCCAGAGCCTTCCCGCAAATTTTCAACGCCGGTGAGTCCGGTTTCAACGTCAGCTTTGACCTTCTGCCCGAAATGGCAACCGATAATATCCAGATTATTTCGCGCTGGAGCAAGTCCCAGGACGCCAATACCGACTATGTTGACTACTGGTTCGCCCCGCTCCGGCTCTTAACTGATGATAACGAGGCCGCCCTTGATGGGGTTA
Source organism: Limosilactobacillus oris (assembly GCF_025311495.1). Lineage (NCBI taxonomy): Bacteria > Bacillati > Bacillota > Bacilli > Lactobacillales > Lactobacillaceae > Limosilactobacillus > Limosilactobacillus oris. The sequence goes on from NZ_CP104398.1 coordinate 1,829,686, forward strand.
GTTTCGCCAACAACCAGCTGCAAGTCATCGGTTGGCACGCTGCTAATCAAGCGGTTGGGCGTCCATACCATACAATCATTATTTTTGACGCTAGCCAGCACCGTGAGTTAGGGCGCAAAACGGTTAGTTTAACGGAACGGAATGACGTTGCCCGTGCATTTCCCCAAATCATAACTGCCGGAAAGTCTGGCTTTAATGCCAGCTTTGACCTCCTGCCCGAAATGGCAACCGACAACATCCAAATCATTTCACGCTGGAGCAAGTCCCAGGATGCCAATACCGACTATGTTGACTACTGGTTTGCTCCCCAGCGGTTGTTAATGGACCAGTCCAACCGGGCCGCCCTTGATGGCGTCAGCAGTTATAACGGTAAGTTAGTGGTTGCAGGCTGGCACGCCACTAACCAGGCCCTAGGCAAACAATACCATTATATTATTATCATCAATCCAGCTACTGGCAAAGAAATCGCCCGCCAGCTGGTCAACTCCGGAATGGCTCGTCCTGATGTTCGCAAGGCATTCCCGGGGGTCGCTAATGCTGACCAGAGCGGCTTCAAGGTGGCCTTTGCACCAAATACCGCCCTTACTCAGGCTCGGCAGCTAACCATTATTAGCCGGTGGACCGATGATCAGGTTGGCAATGGTAACTACGTTGATTACTGGTTTGCCCCAGTGACGCGACCTGCTATTCAGGATAATGCGGGAGCACTTGAGAGCGAGCGGTATGCGTGGGGTACACTGGGAGTCACCGGCTGGCACGCCACCGATAGTTCCCTGAATGAACCCTATCGGACGTTGATTCTCATTGACAATACCCTCCACAAGGTAGTGGCCCGCCAGTCGATTAGCAGCGTTGCGCGGCCGGATATTGCCAAGAAGTATCCAAACATTGCGGGAGCCGGTAATTCTGGCTTTGACACCCACTTTAAGGTTAACGGGGCTGACCCGACTCACGACTTTACCTTGATTTCACGGTATTCTGCCACGCGCGATGCCAACGAAAATTGTACTGACTACGACTTCCATATCGGTCAGTTATGGTAATCGGTAAATCCAAACCGGAAATCAAAATAGCTTAGGTGGCTAATCAAGCATTACTTTCGACTCTTGATTAGCCACCTGAACAGGAGAATTACAGAATGAAAAAACTAAAAATGATGTCTGTATTCTTAACAGTAATTGTGCTGGGACTGGTTATAACTGCTTGCGGTAAAGAAACAAGCAAACTGAAAGACAATGGTCAGCCGCTAACCGGTGCTTATGAAACTAGGGGTACGACTAATGATGGTACTAAGCAGCCCAGTTATTGGTATTTCAAGAAGGATGGTACCTTCCTGTATTGCACGCCGCAGGTCAATTCAACTAACCCCAAGAGTGATACCGAATACTGGTATGGTGACGCTAAGCGCGGAACCTGGGAATTGCGGGGAAACGATGAGTACGAGCTTAAAATGCACGATCTTTATGATGATGACTACTATCACCTTGACGCTGAGATTGATGGCAGTGGTGATCTTTCCGTTTCAGACAGTGCAAAAAAGCCGAAATATGAATATGGCACTGATGTTGGCTGCTATAAGCGGAAAGAGATGACTTATTCCCAGTTCATGGACTTGTTTAACCAGGCCAAGGCATCAGATCAGCGGGGTATTCAGGCTACTGGCTATACAAAAGCAGACAACGGCGATAGCAATTCAAGTAGTGAAAGTAGTAGTTCCGCTACCTTCAGTAGCAGTGCGGATCCAGACGAAATTGGCCGGGCGGTCTACAAGCTAGTTTTCCCAAGTGAAGAAGTCAACTCGGTTGAGCAAGACGGTGATTCCTACTACGTCAGCAATGAATATCATTCCGCCGACAGCACAATCCGCTTCCAAATCAATGGTGATAAGGTTACCTACTGGACACAAGCGGCGGGCGATACGATCGCGGATGGTCACAACGAAGAGCACACCGTCAGCATTAGCAGCCTGTTAGGTGGATAAAGGTTGCTTTATGGGAGTCTGGCTAATTAGTTCCAAACGGAAGAGAAGCAATTTTTTCATTCAATGCAGAAATTGTTAGTTAAATGTAAAATTCAAAAAAGCAAGAGAGTATAATAAGCCTTGTTAATTTAATCAAGAAGTTGGGGGGAAACACAATGGAAGAGAAAAAATACTTCAAGCTGTTCAAAGCCGGCAAAAAGTGGTGTACGATGGCGATTGCCACTTTGGCAGTGGCAGCCGGCACGGCCGTGATGGCGGGTGCCGCTTCGGCTGATGAGGCAGTCCCAGCAACCGCAAGTCAGCCGTTACAAACGGCGCAGGTGGTTAACGGCCAAAGTGCGACCGGTATGGCTGACCAAGCAGCCAGCCAGTCCGACCAGCCGGCCAACCCGGTAACGGGGAACGATAAGCAGACTAACCAACAGCCGCAACGGCAGGTTGACTACCGGACCCCGGTCAACGCCGGGAACCTAGATGGGGCTAATATGGATAAAAATGGCAACGTCATCTTCGGTGGTTGGCACGCGACCAACCAGTACCAGGAGGGGATGCACCACTTTGTCATCATCCTTGATGGCGGCAACAACCACGACGAGCTATACCGGCATGAGGTGACGACCGTTGAACGGCCCGACATTGACAAGGCCTATCCCAAGGCACCAATTGCCGGCCAGGGCGGTTTTACCATTGCGGTACCAGTGGACCGGCTGAATGGTGCTAATTCCCTGCGGTTGGTTTCGCGCTACACAAGCGATGCAGCTGGAAATCCCGCTGGCGGCAGTGACTACTGGTTCCCGGTCGTAACTACCAAGGCCGGCTGGCTGGATCAGTTTAAAGTTGATGGCAATCAAATCACCGTTTCCGGCTGGCACGTTGATGACCAGGCCGCTAGCAAGACAGAACACACGGTTATCCTCTGGGACAAGACGAAGGGCCGGGAAGTTGCTCGAACGATAGTGAATAACGTTGCTAGTGCAGATTTGCCTAAGGCCGGCTATGCTATGGTAGCTAACAGTACGCTGGCGCGCTTTACTGCTAACTTCACCATTACACCAGCCATGATGGGTGATGAGTTTACCATTGTTAGTCGGTACAGCAAGCCAGACCAGCAGGATAGTGATACTTCTGATTTGTGGCTGGGCGGCTTAAAGATTAACAAGACTGGAAATGCTGGCTATCTGGATAATTTCTCCGTCGATAAGGCTAGCAAGAAGATTAATATTTCCGGCTGGCACGCGGATGATATGTCGGCGGCTGAACCAGAACATATTGTGATCCTTTTTGATACAACGACCGGCCGGGAAGTGGAACGGCAAACGGTTGCGACTACTAACAGTTCGGACGTGGCCCGGGCTTATGGCAATATTAATAATGCCGGGAAGAGTCGTTTTAACGTCCAGTTTGCTTTAACACCGGCGCTTCTCAATCACCAGTTGGAAGTCATTAGTCGCTATAGTGTTGCTGGCAAGGAAAATAATGACTACTCTGATTATTGGTTCACTAATAATCAACTGAATCTTGCTACTAATAAACAGGGGTGGCTGGACAATTTTGTCTTGGATAAGCCTAACAATAAGGTCGTTGTCAGTGGTTGGAATGCCGATGATGCGAGTGCTTTGATGCCGAACCACTTTATTATTCTGTTTGATAAGACCACAAATAAGGAATTAGGGCATAAAATTGTGACTAACGCGGCTAGTCCGGACGTTGCTGCTAGTTACGCTGGTGGAATCGTTAACAGTAACCGAGCTCGCTTTAGTACTAGTTTTAAGATTACTCCAGAGATGGTCGGCCACCAGTTGATGGTAATCAGTCGTTATAGTGACTCTGCTAAAGAAGATGATTACGGTCACTACTCAGATTACTGGTTTAACAATAATATTATCAATTTTAGTGTTAACCAGGCAGCTTGTTTGGATAATTTTAAGATTGATCGGGCTGCTGGTAAGGTCTATGTCAGCGGTTGGCATGCGGATGACGCCGCGATTTATTATAAACTTGCCGATGATAAGCCTGCTGGTCACTACGTTATCCTTTTTGATAAGACGACCGGCCATGAGTTAGTGCACCAACGAGTTGAGACCACTGCAAGTGGTGATGTTGCTCGAGCAGGTTACGGGAACATTGCTAATGCTAACCAAGCCCGCTTCAGTACCAGTTTTAACATTATGCCGGAAATGGTGGGGCACGACCTAATAGTTATTAGTCGTTATAGTAATTCGGCTACTAATGATTATGGATCAGCCACCTCGGATTATTGGTTTAATAACAACGTGGTTAACTTTCCAGTTAAGCAACAGGCATTTTTAGATAACTTCAGCCTAAACGTTGCTAAAAAGAAGATTAGCGTTGCTGGCTGGCATGCAGATGATGCTTCGGTTTATATGCGGGGCCACTACATCATCTTATTTGATAAGACCGCTAACCGTGAAATTGGGCATCAATACGTGCCAACGACGGCAAGTCCAGATGTAATGAATGCTACCCACATCACTAATGCCGATAAAGCCCGGTTTAAAGTCGACTTCGACATTACACCAGAGACACTGAACCATACCCTAATCGTAATTAGTCGTTATAGTAACTCCACGACTAAGGACTATGGAACGGCGATGTCAGACTACTGGTTCACTAACCAGATTGACTTGAACCAGCAGGAAGGCTGGCTTGATAATCTTAGTCAGAGCGGGACAACAATCAACGTTGCTGGTTGGCACGTGGCTGATTCAACGGTTGGCTTACCACACCACATGATTTTACTCTGGGACTATTCTCGGAACCGGGAAGTGGCCCGGCACGAAGTTACTAATACGGCAAGCGGTGATCTTCAGGCTGGTTACGGTCACTACTTGAATAATGCGCAGGCCCGTTTTAGCACTAGCTTTACAGTGGATCCAAGCATGGTCCACGACTGCTTTGGGATCATCAGTCGGTACAGCAACCAGGCTAGTGGGGAAGGAACTTATAGTCAGTTGTGGTTGGACAACCGCTACTTGAATGCCTACCAGAATCCTTCCTGGATGTACCAGATTAATTACAAGCAGATCCAGGCTAATCCGGCTGAAGTGGGTCACAGCATTGGTCCCGGCTATGAAGGGGTTAAGACCTGGTTCATCAAGAGCCGGTTAGGGACCGCTAATATCCACAACCAGTACACGTATGGGGATGCCTATGCCATCATGAATATCCAACGGAGCCATGGCCTGCCAGTAACCGGCTGGGTTGACCTGCCGACTTGGCGGGCGCTAGGCTACTCTGATGACCTCTGGTACGGGATTGACAGTTACGTTCAACCGCTCCAGGTGACGAACCCAGGAGCTGGTCGGCAGGCCCACATTGAAGCAATGATTAACGCGGCTTACCAGTACCTGGGCAAACCGTGGTGGGCTGGTTGCTCTTCTGCCCCGGCCTGGGGTGTTGACTGCTCCGGCTTAGTCATGCAGGCGCTATACGCGGCGGGAATCAACCCGACTTCCGCAAGCTCAACCCACCACGGCTACCCGGGCAACGAGTGGAACTCACGGAACCTCTTTGCCGATCCGCACTTCGCTAATATTAGCTGGAATGACCGTCAACGGGGCGACCTAGTCTTCTACTATGAACCAGGGACGCGGACGATTTGGCACGTTGCCATCCTGCTGGATCCAAACACGGTAATCGAAAGCTGGCCGCCGTCGGTAATGGTTCAGCCGATCTTGAACGGTCAACGGAATGTAATTGCTGGAATCCGGCGAGTCTTTGCCTAGCTCATTAGGGACTTAAGTTTACAAATTGGGAGATTATGAAACGGTAATCATTGACTATTAAACATAGTTGATGATTACCGTTTTTATTTCACCCTTTTGTCCTTTTATAAACTTACTGTAACTTCGCTGTAATTTTGCAATGGTACCATAGTCAATGGTGTTTAAGTTAGATTATTAGTTTTTAAGATTTGAGGGAAAAGTTTTAAACAATGAAAAACAAGAAACAATCACGAGTAAAAATCGTATTACCTGTTTTATTTACCTTTGGTGCGTCCCTGCTGTTCTTTCAGGCTGACGCCCAAGCCGATAGCAGCCAGTCTGCCGATGCAAATGCCCAGGTGGTGGCTACTACTGACGCAAATACGCAAAACAATAATTACCAGAGCTTAAATCTAAGTACGAGCCAAAATCAAAGTGTAGCGTCCGCCCAGGTCTACACGCAAAGTGCGGTAGCTGCGAACCAGAATAATAACAGCAGCACTAATAAGGACGGTGCTGTTAGCCTCAGCGACAGTACCATTCAAGCGGCCGCAAACAAGCCGGTCGTGGAAACCAACCCCGGTTACTCTACTAATCAATACAACGTTACGGCTCAGCCGGTAAACGCTGCTAATGGTGGTAGCGGTGCAGCCAGCCTTAACACGGCAGGGTTGACCGCCGCCCAAAAGGCCTTTTTGGATTCGATTCATGATGGTGCCATCTCTACTTGGAAACAGTACGGAGTCTTGCCTTCCCTGACTGCTGCCCAAGCAATCATCGAAAGTGGCTGGGGACAGTCCAGTTTGGCTTCCCAATACCACAACCTGTTTGGAATCAAGGGTTCCTACAATGGTCATAGTGTCACCCTGCCAACGCGGGAAGTTTACGGTGGGCAGAGCGTCATCATCAACGACTCTTTCCGGGCCTATGACAACAACTCTCAGTCCGTTCAGGACCACGGTTACTTCCTGGTTGCCAATAGCCGGTACCACAACTTGCTGTGGAAGACTAACTACCGCGATGTGACCTACTTAATTCGGGCCGATGGTTATGCAACCGACCCGAGTTACACGACCACGCTGAACTCCGTGATTGAACGCTACGGCTTGACTGCTTGGGACCAGGAAGCCTTTGATGTCAATACCGGGTACATTGACGACCTTTCAGTTCGCGGCAACCAGCTCCACATTGCTGGTTGGCACGCAGCAAACTCTTACAATTCTAATATGCACCATTTCATTATTTTATTGGATGGCAATGGCCATGAATTGTACCGGACTGAGGTTGCTGGTGTTTACCGGCCGGATGTTCAAAATCTTTACTCCAATGCAGATATTGCCGGTTGGGGTGGTTTTGATATTACGATTCCGTACACGAATAATTTTGCAGGGCAAAATATTCAGGTAGTTTCCCGTTATACTTATGATGGAAACGGTGAGATTAATGGTGGAAAAGACTTGTACTTTAACCCAGTGTCGTTGAATGCTAATGCTGGGTTCTTAGATAATATGAGTTTGGATGCTAAGACTGGCAACCTTAATATTTCAGGCTGGCATGCGGCTGATGCAAGTCTGAACAAGAATTACCACTACATCATTATCTATGACGGCTCAAAACAGACTGAGCTGGGTCGTTACCTAGTAAAAAATTCAACGCGGAACGATGTTGCCAATGTTTATCCCGGCATTTACAATGCGGCTGAGTCAGGCTTTAGCTTAAAACTAAAATTTAATCAGGCTCTTGCTGGAGATCAAATTCAAATCATTTCGCGGTATAGCAGCTCGAAAGATGGCAATAGTGATTACGTAGATTACTGGTTTGCACCCAAGACGTTTACGGCTAACGAGGCTTGTTTAGATAATTACAGTATCCAAGGTGATAGTTTGAACGTTAGTGGCTGGCACGCCGCTGATCAGAGTGTGGGTAAAAAATACCATTACGTCATTGTCTATGACGCAACGAAGCATCAAGAAATCACTCGTCGGTTAGTGCCATCTTCTAGCCGGGGTGATGTTGAACGGGCATACTCAAACGTTTATGGTTCTGACAACTCAGGTTTTAGTATAAATATTCCATTAACGTCTGCTATGACCAATGGTGACCAAATTCAAATTATTTCGCGATACAGCGATAGTCAAAATGGAGAAGGCAATTACGTAGATTACTGGTTTGCTCCCAAGACGTTTACGGCTAACAAGGCATATTTGGACAATTTTGCAATTAAGGGGCAACAAGTCCAAATCGCCGGCTGGCACGCGGCTGACCAAAGTGTGGGCAGGCCATACCACTACGTCATCCTTTTCGACGCAACTACTGGTCGGGAAGTAAAGCGACAACTTGTTCAGGCGATTGCGCGGCCGGATGTTGCCAAGGTTAATGGTGATGTTTACAATGCCGGACAGTCGGGCTTTAACCTGACAATGACGGTTGATTCATCCCTCAGTGGTCATAATCTGCAGGCAATTTCCCGTTACAGTGACTCTAAGTCTGGTGAAGGCCACTACATTGATTACTGGTTTAAACCAGTCAACGTTACAATCAAATAGCTAAACTTGGCCGGGAGTGATCCTGGCCTTTTGTTTTTCCATGGCTAGATTTGAGTAAACGTCATGGCGCCTTTCGTGTTTTTTAGCTAGTTTTAATCATTTCAAGTGCCTAAGTGTGCTAAAATTAAACATGGATTTTGGCATTTTAAGGAGGCCATTATGAAAGGAATTATTTTAGCTGGTGGATCGGGTACCCGTTTGTACCCGATTACCCGGGGAATTTCAAAGCAGCTGATTCCAGTTTATGATAAACCAATGGTGTACTACCCCTTGTCAACCCTGATGTTGGCGGGGATTCGTGACATCCTGGTGATTTCTACTCCGGAATTTATGCCACTGTTCAAGAACCTACTGGGCGATGGCTCAGAGTTGGGATTGAACTTCTCCTACAAGGTTCAAGAAAAACCAAACGGACTAGCTGAGGCCTTCATCCTTGGTGAAGATTTCATTGGTGACGACAGCGTCTGCCTGATCTTAGGCGATAACATCTACTACGGGGCCGGATTATCCGACCTGGTTCAGTCGGCCGCAAAGAAGACTGACGGGGCAACCGTCTTTGGCTACCACGTCAACGACCCGGAACGGTTTGGTGTCGTAGACTTTGATGATCAGATGCACGCGTTATCGATCGAGGAAAAGCCAGCCCACCCAAAGAGCAACTATGCGGTTACCGGCCTATACTTCTACGACAACGACGTAGTTGATATTGCCAAGCACATTCAGCCGTCTGCCCGGGGCGAGCTCGAAATCACCGACGTCAATAAGGAATACCTGCGCCGGGGTAAGCTCGACGTCAAGCTGATGGGGCGGGGCTATGCCTGGTTAGACACCGGGACCCATGATTCCATGCTGGAAGCGGCCAACTTTATCGCCACGATTGAACGGCGGCAGAATCTCAAGGTCGCGGCCCTCGAAGAAATTGCCTACCGGATGGGCTACATCGACAAGGACCAGCTGGTCAAGCTGGCTCAACCGCTAAAGAAGAATGATTATGGCCAATACCTCTTACGGCTGGCTAAGGAAGATTAAGGAGCGAGTAATTAATGTCATTGAAAGTTATTGATACGTCATTGCCTGATGCCAAGATTGTGGAAACCGATGTCTTCGGTGACCACCGGGGCTTCTTTACCGAAACCTACACGAAGAATAAGTTTGAAGAAGCCGGCATCAACGTTGAATTTACCCAGGACAACCAGTCATTGTCCGTGGAACCAGGAGTCCTGCGGGGGATGCACTACCAGTTGGCACCGTACTCCCAAACTAAGTTGCTCCGGGCCGTTACCGGGGCCATTTACGACGTCATCGTTGATATTCGGAAGGGCTCACCAGCTTACGGCAAGTGGGAAGGCTTCATCTTGAGTGAATACAACCACCGCCAGCTCCTGGTGCCGAAGGGATTCGCGCACGGTTTCGTTACCCTGACGCCTAATGTTAACGTTGCCTACAAGGTTGATGGCTACTACGCACCGGAAGCTGATCGCGGGATCGCCTTTGATGACCCTGACCTGGACATCAAGTGGCCAATGCCGGTTGACCACCTGATTCTCTCCGAAAAGGATCAGCACCACCCATCATTCAAGGACGCCGAAATTAACTTCACTTACGGGGAGGACAAGTAAACATGAATATTTTAGTTACTGGTGGGGCCGGCTTTATCGGTTCTAACTTTATTCACTACATGCTGGAAAAGCACCCGGATGACAACCTGATCAACCTTGACCTCTTAACCTATGCGGGGAACATCCACAACCTGGACGACGTTAAGGACAACCCACACTACCACTTTGTTAAGGGAAACATCGTCAACCGGGAGCTCGTCACCCACCTGGTGCACGAATTCAACATCGACCACATCGTCAACTTCGCGGCCGAATCGCACGTTGACCGGTCAATCTTGCACCCCGAAGTTTTCGTGGAAACCAATGTTCAGGGGACCCTGGCTCTCTTGGATGTAGCCAAGCGCGAGGGGGTTGAGAAGTTCCTGCAGGTTTCCACCGACGAAGTTTACGGGACCCTGGGAGCCACCGGCTACTTCACCGAGGAATCGCCACTGCAACCAAACTCACCGTACTCCGCAAGCAAGGCCTCTGCTGACATGATGGTTCGGGCCTACTACGAGACTTACGGTCTGAACGTCAACATCACCCGTTGTTCCAACAACTACGGGCCATACCAATTCCCTGAAAAGCTGATTCCGCTGATGACTTCTAACGGAATGGAAGGTAAGGACCTGCCAATTTACGGGAATGGTAAGAACATCCGTGACTGGCTCTACGTTTCCGACCACTGCCAAGCGATTGACCTGGTCCTCCGTGATGGTAAGCCGGGTGAAATTTACAACGTTGGTGGTCACAACGAACGGACCAACAATGAGATCGTCCACCTGATTGTGGATAACTTGGGAATTTCCGAAGACCACATCAAGTACGTCAAGGACCGGCTGGGCCACGATAAGCGCTACGCCATCGACCCGACGAAGATTGAAACTGAACTGGGCTGGAAGCCGGAATACACCTTTGATACTGGAATCGTGAAGACGATTGACTGGTACAAAAACAACGAAGACTGGTGGCAGCCACTGAAGGCCAAGGCAGCTTTGAAGTAAAAATGGAAGTGCGAGCCAGTCCTCGACAGGGCGGCGAGCACGTTATCTTTGGATTGAAAAAAGAGACTGTGGGTTGAACCAGCAGCCTCTTTTTTCGGAAGGGAGAACCTATGTCTAAAATTTTAATCACTGGGGCTAACGGGCAACTGGGGACCGAACTCCGCCACTTATTGGATGAGCAGGGAATTGAGTACAGCGCCTTTGACTCCCATGAGATGGACATTACCGATAAGGCTACCGTTGATGCCCGCTTTAATACGGAGCAGCCGGAAATCGTCTTCCACTGTGCGGCCTTTACCGCCGTGGATCCGGCCGAAGACGAAAAGAAAGACTTGAACTGGGCGGTCAATGAGGCCGGTACCAAGAACGTTGCCGAAGCCGCTCAACAGGCGGGGGCCACCCTGGTCTACATCAGCACCGACTACGTCTTTGACGGGACCAATGAGGGCGAGTACCAGGTCGACGCGCCGACCAACCCAAAGAATGAGTACGGGAAGGCCAAGCTGGCGGGCGAGCGGCTGGTAGAACAGATCATGGATAAATACTACATCATTCGAACTTCCTGGGTCTTCGGTCAGTATGGTAAAAACTTTGTCTACACGATGCTGCGGCTGGCAAAGGACCATGACCGGCTGACCGTCGTTGCGGATCAGGTTGGTCGGCCAACCTGGACCCGGACCCTGGCGGAGTTCATGCTTTACGCGGTTCAACACCAGATTCCATTCGGCCTGTACCAATTATCCAATGATGGCTCCTGCTCTTGGTATGAGTTTGCCAGTGAGATTTTGAAAGACCAGCCGGTAGAGGTGACAGCGGTAACCTCGGAAGAATACCCGCAAAAGGCATACCGGCCCCGGCATTCCATCATGAGTTTGGATAAGGTCAAGGCCACCGGCTTTACGCCAATCAGCTGGCAGGAAGCCCTGAAAAATTTTCTGAAACAAGTTGATTAATTGTCTGTTACAGATATTTACAATCCCGTTGCAAACGGGATTTTTATTTTTTAAAGTCTTATAATTTTTGTTATGCAGAATAAGAAAGTGTTAAGGAAGGAAGTTAAGATGGAAGCCAAGAAACGGTTTAAATTATACAAAAGCGGGAAATTGTGGTGCTGTGCAGCAGTCGCCTTTGGGGTAATGGCGTTTGGTACGGTTAATGGACAGGCCGATGATGTCACGCCAGCTACTACGACGAGCCAGGTCAGTGCGGCGGCTAGTCAAGTTGCAACCCCAACAGCCAGCACTGATTCGACGACCAACGCGACGCCGGAAAGTACCGTTACGGCTGGTACGCAAACCAGCGGCACAGCGGCTAATGACAAGACGACCGCAAAGAGTGCGACCGCTGCTGCAACGACGACCCTGAATGTTCAGCAAGTGAGTGCCACACCAGTCAGTGCTAATGCCGTGACGACGGCGGCCTATGCAGCAAGCAACAATTTATCCACTGCGGACACGATAGACATCTCGGCCTACCAGCCGAACATTTCCGAAGAAACGTTCCGGCAGTACCACAACCAGGGAATCAACAATGTTGTGGTCAAGCTGTCGGAAAGTACCGGCTGGACCAGTGGGCCCGCCCAACAGCAGGTTTCCCGGGCCCAGGCGGCGGGGATGACGGTCTCGGCTTACCACTTTGTGCGCTTTACGACTGCTGCACAGGCTCAAGCAGAGGCCCAGCTCTTTGCCCGGACGGCTCGTGCGGTTGGGTTGGGGAATGATACGCTGATGATTGCGGACGTCGAAAGCGTTCCCCAGACACAATACGCGGGGATTGTCAACAACTTGAATGTCTTCTGGCAAACGCTGAGTTCGCTGGGCTTCAATAACCACGGGGTCTACACCGGTCTGTACTATGACCAGCAGTACAACGTTAGCTCCACGGTCGGTAAGGCCCGGACCTGGGTTGCCATGTACTACCTGGACTACTCCGCTAATGCAACCCGGAGTAACTACATACGGAGCTTGGGCTACGGGGCTTGGCAGTATACTGACAGATGGAATGGTATTGATGGCTCCATTGACTTTGGGATGTTTGCAAACTATGCCGGCCACCAGACGACTAGTGCAGCGAACTTGGATAACTTTAGTATTAACGCCAATAACAACACCCTCGATGTTGCCGGCTGGTTTGCTGATAACAACAATCAGGGGAAGGGCAACCGTTATGTGATTTTACTGGATCAGGACAACGGTAACCGGGAACTGGTCCGGCAACAGGTTCAGGCAGTGAGCCGTCCAGATGTTGCCAATGCTTATCCTGATATTTATGGTACTAATAATTCCGGTTTCAACGCTAGTTTTGCCTTAACTGGTAGCTTGGCAGATGCAATTGCTAACGGTCATCATATTAGAGTTCTAATCCGCTACACTAGCTCGGCTGATGGTAATAGCGACTACAATGACCACACCTTTGATGGGGCAGTACTGAACAAGAACGTCGCCTTCTTAGATAATATGACGACTAGTGCCGCTGGAATCTATGTTGCCGGTTGGCATGCGGCTGACCAGAGTATTAATCGACCATACCATTACGTCATTTTGTATGATGCTACCACTAAATCTGAAATCGCACGGCAACAGATTGACAGCATTAACCGAAAAGATGTTGAACGTGTCAATTCGGACGTTTACAACAGTGCTAATTCAGGGTTCAGTGCCAATTTCTTGATGAATACTGCCCTCCGAACAGCAATTCAAAATGGTGATGCCATTCAAGTGATCAGTCGCTATACTGATGATGCTAATGGGGATGGCAATATGGTTGACTACTGGTTTGCCCCGCAGTCTTATAACCAGAACCAGGCTTGCATAGATGACTTTAGTATCTACAACAATCAGTTACGGGTCACTGGCTGGCATGCGGCAGATCAGTCGGTGGTAGAACCAATTCAGTGGATTATCTTGATTGATAACCAAACTGGAAAAGAAATTACACGAGCCAAGGCTATTACGACTAGTCGTAGTGATATCCAAGCAGTTTATCCTAATATTTTAAATGCTAATAATTCCGGTTTCACTGCTAGTTTCGATATTGTAAATATTCCCGCATTGCGTGCTGCAATTCTGGCGGGTCATTCACTAAAAGCGGTTGCTCGGTATTCTGATGATAATCAGTGGGGTGAAGGGCACCGGGTAGATTACTGGTTTAACAATAATGTCAAGAATTTCTATAATAGCCAGAGTGCCCAACAGCTTGAAACATTTGGTGTCAATGGTAATAATATTGTAGCCACTGGTTGGTATGCGGATAGCAGGAGCGTGGCTGCCAAGGCAATGTACATTATCCTATTTGATGCAACCACTAATCACGAGTTAGGGCGGCAAAAAGTAAATTCTTCTGATTGCCAACGTCCGGATATTGCTAGTTCAAACAGTAGTATTGCTAACGCAGAGATGAGTGGCTTCAAGGCTAGTTTCAGCATTAGTAATCCTAATATTGCGCAAGCACTCAAGAATGGGGACCGTCTTCAAGTTGTTGCGCGGTACACTGATGATGAGCAATGGGGAGAAGGCAATTACGCCCAATACTGGTTTGCACCACAGAGCCTCCAGAGTAACGAGGGCTTCTTAGACTCCATGCGGGTCAATAGTAACGGTAGTATTCAGGCTACTGGTTGGCATGCTAGTAATCAAGTAGCTGGCCGACCGTACCACTACGTAATTCTATACGACGCAACTACTGGGCATGAGTTAACACGGACTAACGTTGAAAATATTATTCAACGTCCCGACGTTCAAAAAGCATACCCGGGCATTTATAATAGTTTGAATTCAGGATTTAACGTCAACTTTGCTAGTTCTCCGGCTATTCGTCAGGCAATCAATGAAGGCCACAACCTTCAGATTATTGATCGTTATAGTGCTGACAACTATGGTAATAGTGACTACGTAGACTACTGGTTCACTCCGCGGCGTCTATCCCTGTAATATAATATCTATATCTATCTGTTGTATTAAGTTAAAAGCACCTCACAGGTAAACATGTGAACAAACAGAAAAGGCGTCATCAGCAGAAGCCGATGGCGCCTTTTCTAATGTTATTGAGAATGTTTTGAGCGACTACTCTACCATTTTGAGATAGTGTTTCGCCTCAGCAGGCGATAGCTGATAAGTATCGCTAAGGCTACTGAGAATTTCACTTTTAGCAATTCCTAGGTTATGCAGTAGCTTAGCAGTAAGTTTAATGTCTTTTGTTTGCTGGTGGGCTTTTCCTTCTGCTAACCCTTTTTCCATGCCTTCGTTTCGGGCGTCCATCAAGTCCAGTTCGTATTTCATAAAGAGTCGCCGCCTTCCTGGGTCCTGCTTAATTCTATCCATTTCATCGACAATTTGGCTAACAAGGGGGTCGCCTGCAATAACCTGGTTGTGCATGAGTTTAAGGAAAACTTGTAGCTTTATATTATCACGAAAATTAGTTGCTTTGGCATTAAAAACGATTAGTTGTTGTCCTGTTCCGGCAGCTAATTGGCAA
Organism: Limosilactobacillus oris; assembly: GCF_025311495.1. NCBI lineage: Bacteria > Bacillati > Bacillota > Bacilli > Lactobacillales > Lactobacillaceae > Limosilactobacillus > Limosilactobacillus oris. Next base: position 1,845,016 of record NZ_CP104398.1, read on the forward strand.
TTGTCAGCCGCTTCCACTTAGCAGCAGCCATTTGCAATTATTCTTCTCGATTTATCATCTAACTTCCTCCTTGTACTAATTAAATACGGGAGAATGATGAGATTGCATGATATTAGCATTACTAAAAAGCAAGCCACCCAAACGTAGCTTGCTTTTATTACTTAGTATTCAGCTTCAAATGATGAGGAACGAGTTCGGGATGAACTTGAGTGTCCACCAGAAACCGTATCGTTGCCATTCCCGCTGCCGGGGTCGTTGTAAGAAGCACCGCCAGGCAGGATAAAGTCAGTGTTGTTATAGCCGTCGTAGTTTGGCTGGGACTTGTACATCCGGGTTTCGTGGTTGGTTACCGTTACCGGCTTCAAGCCGAGCTGCTTCCGGACCAGTTTGGAAATTCGGTTGATCTCCTTTGGGCTGGCGATTTGGAAGGAAACCCCGTCAATCGTGGCGTTTTGCCCTTGGAAGTGGTAAGTAGAGACGTTATTCATCGCGCTGTGGTAATTACCATATAAGGTGGCAATGTCATCAATTGGGATGTTGGTCTTTACCCCGTCCCCAACGGCGTCCATGATCTTGTTGGCCGAGCTGATGGAGCCGGACTTCTTAAACTTGGTGATGACACTCGACAAGATTTGTTGCTGCCGTTTCTGCCGGCCATAATCGTTATTCGGGTCCTCATAGCGCATCCGGGAATACTTTAGTGCTTGTTCCCCATTCAGGTGTTGCTTGCCCTTCTTGAAGTGGTGCCCCTCGTAAGTGAAGGCAAACGGGTTATCAACCTCGACGCCGCCGAGGGAGTTAACGACCTTCTTGAGGACGCCCATGTTGATGACCGCATAGTAGTCGATTGGCACATCAAGCAGTTCACTGACCTGCTTAACGGTCTGCTTAGGACCGCCAATCGAGTAAGCGGCGTTGATTTTGACGTAATCAGCACCATCATCGGTGTTGACCCGGACTAAGGTATCCCGGGGGATACTGGTCATCGTGATCCGTTTCGTTTTGGGGTTGATGGTAAATAACTCAATTGAGTCGGTGTTACCTCCCTTGTTTCCCCGGTCGAGAGCCCCGACGTCGGTCCCCATGGCGAGGACGGAAACGGGTTCACCCTTTTGGAGTTTCTTGCTGATTTTGCCATCACCGTTACTAAAGACTCCGGTTGCCATCTGGTGGACTTTGTGGTATTCGTACAGGCCGCCGGCAGCCACGAGGACGATCAGCAGCCAGATTAACCACTTCATCCATTTAGGCGCGTGGTAGTGGTGCTTTTCAGGAACCGGCGGCGGGGTTGGTCGTCCGCCCCCTTGCAGGTGTGGGCGTCGGTGGTGGTGCTCGTGCGGCTCGCTATGATGAGCATTTTCGTAGATTTTCTTTTCTAGTCTTTTACGGTATTCTTCGCGCGATTCGCGATGATCGTTATTGTCCATTACAAATGTACCCCTGTAAATTATTTCTAACGTTACCTAATATAGCAAAGAATGTTGGGGCAATTCAATGCCATAATAGTAGTTTAACTTTTCCATAAACTTTTATAAAGACTCTCCGGAAAAATTTCGTAATTGCGACTCGTTGATTTCTAAACTTGAAGAAAGAAAATGTTTAGGTGATAATAGTTTAGATAATCAAAAAGAGGAATCTAAGAAATGCGAAAAGTGAAGAGCAACCTGATTTGGATAGTAATTTTATTTTGGCTTGGTGGAGCACAGGTTTACTGGAACTTAGCCCCACATCTTGCAAGCTATAATACGGCGAGCTTGCATACCAGCGCGTACCTAATCCTAAAGGGGCTGACCTTGGTTGGCCCCGACCTGCTGGTCATCCTGCTGGGGTACTATGTTTACCATTGTTCACATAAAGAGTCAATGGTGATTACAACCTGGCTAAACACGCTGGTACTGGGTTGCCTGCTTAGCCTGATGATTGCGTTAACGAACAACGACATCAGCTATTACCCATTGACGATTTATAGTAGTATGCTACCAGTTCTTCGGAATTCTTATCCTCTAATTACAGGAATTATGCTGGGGATAGTTGCTTCTAGTATTATTTCTTCAAAGCCCCCAAAGCAGCGGCAGTTAGTAGCACTGCTTTGGGGTATTCTCGCTGTGCCGTTCTTTAACCCGGTTAATGTGTGGGGGTGGAACGATAATTTTTTGGCGCTATTCTACGCTTGCCTGTTTATTCTGGGCGGTAATTTGAAACCCGCCAAGAAGCTCTGGCAGTGGGGCGGCTTCGCTTTTGCTAGTTTAAGTGCTGCTCTGCTCATCCAAGGATTAATGCCCTTTCTTAGCCTTGACGGCTCGACCATCAATCGTTTTACGACGGTTACCAATGTTCTGAATGTGGTAACGGCATATATGATAGCTGGACTGCTGGTCAATGTGCTGGTAAAGCCGGTGCCTAATTACCTCTTATCTGTAGCCGTTATTTTAACAAATAGTTCTGTGCTCGCTGTATTAGCCGCACTTGCTGACGAAAAAATAGTTGCTCATTCTACAGTCCGGACCGCAGTGCTGACTGTAATAGTAATCGCTCTTGCCCTTTGTATTGCGGGAGCATGGCAGTGGCTTCTGCACAGACGGTGGGCGCGAAGAATAATTCAGCGGATTGACCAATTTGCGTCACAAGATTTTGCTGGACAAAGAGTAGCAGTAAGGAAGACACTAAGGAAACTTGACCCAGATTTAATGTTAGCTGCTATTTCCTATATTGTAGCGGTTGCTTCAATGTTGCTGATGAATGATAGCTGGCGAATTCAGCCGAACGTCGGCCCGGACTACAATATTATTACTTACGCCTTTACACAACGGGGGCTACTGTTATTGCTGGCAACACTCCTCATCTTCACGGTCGTTAAGTTTATTCAGGCGATCAGCAAGCGGTACTGGCTTAGCCTGGCGGTTGTGATTATGATTAGTTGCGCCTTTATAATTGCCAACCGTGAAAAGATTGCTGCTCGTAACGAACCGCTTTTGCCATCGGATATGGCAATGGTAAGGGTAGCGGGAAGCCTTTTTGGAATGGTTGCTCCGGCTCTTTGGATTGGTGTTGGAACGGGACTGGTTATCTTAGTCGGGCTGGTTTATTGGCTGGAAAAGAAGCACCCGGTCGAGCTGGCGTTTAAGAAATACTGGCGACTGACTTATCTCCTACTAGCACCGTTCCTCTTTGCCAGTTGTTTGTTTTGGAACCATTCTGGGACACCATTGAATAACCTCTTAACGTCCTTGGGTGACCAGCCAATGTTTTACAACCAGTTAAGTGGTGCACGGATTAACGGCCCACTAATTCAGTTTATGAATAACGTTGACGTCAGGGTGATGGATCAGCCCGCTGGCTATTCTCGAGCCCGGATGGAACAGATTGTTAACAAGTATCAGAAACAGGCGGGAAGGATTAACAACCACCGGCAAAATGAGCTATCCCAGCAGACGGTTATTTTCAACCTGAGTGAAAGTTTCTCTGACCCGAACCGAGTTCCGGGAGTTAAGCTGAAAAGCAACCCAATCCCTGCAATCAAGGAATTGCAAAAAAATAATACAGGGGGGGTGATGATTAGTTCTGGCTATGGTGGTGGAACGGCCAACATGGAATATATGACCTTGACGGGTTATAGTATCAGTAACTTTTCGCCGACCCTGCCAGTTCCGTATACCCAGCTGGTTAATAAGCTGAAGGCCAACCCTTCCATCGTGGATAGCTTTAACCACGCGGTGGCTATTCACCCGTATATCGGTACCTTTTATAACCGAACGAGTGTCTACCAGAAATTTGGCTTTGATCAGTTTTTCTACCTGGGGAGCAAGGATAAGATTAGACACCAGTACCGAATCGATAACAGCCCCTACCTGTCTGACCAGACTGCTTACCAAAACGTTTTTGACCAGTTAAAATCCTACCGTCATGGTCAATTTATTAACCTGGTGACTATGCAAAACCACTTCCCGTATTCCGATAATTACTATCGGCACCTTAATCGCTACCGGTCCGTCGGTGTGTCAAACGGTACCAGTGCCAATGAGGTTGACGAGTTTAGCACCGAAATTCACTATACTAATAACGCTGTTAAGCACTTTATCAAGCAGATTGATGGGATTAACCGGCCAATTACGATTGTTTTTTACGGTGACCACTTGCCGGGAATCTACCAGAATAACATGGCAAAAGATGGGGTAAAATTGCACGAGACCGAGTACTTTATTTACTCTAATAAGTATGCTCGGGCCCATGGTGCGAAGAACTTTAAGCAAGGCACGGCGGTAGTAAGTCCCAACGACTTTATTGCCATGGTTGCCAAACAAACTAATTCCAAGGTTACTTGGTATCAAGCGTTATTAACAGATGTCTTTGAAAAGCTTCCAGCGATGGCAAAAAACGTGGAGGCCAAGGGTGATGTTAATACAGCCAAAGCGGTAGCACGCACAGACTTTGTCAATGATCAGGGTAAGCTGGTTAAGGAAAGCAGCCTGACTAAGCAGCAAAAGCAGCTGCTACAAGATTACCGTCTCGTCCAGTATGACGTCACTGCGGGCAAGAAATACATGTTGAAATATTTGAAGTAGAGACTAACCCTGTGTCGTTTGGCACGGGGTTATTTTTATTAGGTGGACGGTAGTTGAAAAATGAGCTCTTTTCCTGAAAAAATCACTATTATTAGCCGGAATCGTTATAATAATACCGGTGATTTAACCTTACGCCCGATTGCTTTACGCCCCAGAATATCTTAAAATATAAAAGATATTGCGCAATTTTAAATATGAAAGGAAAATACTGATGATGTCACCAAAACAGCTTGCTGAAGCAGTGAATAAGCGGCGGACGTTCGCTATCATTTCGCACCCGGACGCGGGGAAGACGACGATTACCGAACAGCTCCTTCTTTTCGGGGGTGTAGTCCGGGAAGCTGGGACCGTTAAAGCCCGGAAGACCGGTAACTTTGCCAAGTCTGACTGGATGGAAATCGAAAAGAAGCGGGGAATCTCCGTCACTTCTTCCGTCATGCAGTTCGATTTTCAGGGTAAGCGGATCAATATTCTGGATACTCCAGGGCACGAAGACTTTTCCGAAGATACCTACCGGACACTGATGGCCGTGGACTCCGCGGTCATGGTGATTGACTCCGCCAAGGGAATCGAGCCGCAGACCAAGAAGCTCTTCCAAATCTGTAAGATGCGGGGAATTCCGATCTTTACCTTCATGAATAAGTTCGACCGGGATGCCCGGGAACCACTTGACCTCCTAAACGAAGTCGAGGACGTTTTGGGAATCGAAACCTACCCGATGAACTGGCCAATCGGATCTGGTCACCAGTTTAAGGGAATCTACGACCGCTTTAACCACCGGGTGGCTCTGACCCACCCAGCAGACCCTGAAAACCCCTACCTGCCGCTGGATGAAGATGGCAACGTTCAGGGTGATAACCCGCTGGCTGGCGATGGTGAATGGCAGGATGCCCTGGACGGGATGGAACTCCTGGAAGTTGCCGGCAACGAATTGGACCGGGATAAGATTGCCAAGGGTGACCAGACACCAGTCTTCTTTGGCTCGGCATTGACGAACTTCGGGGTGCGGACCTTCTTGGAGAACTACCTCCAGTTTGCCCCTGCGCCGGGTGAACACAAGACAGAAGACGGGGAGGTCATCAAGCCGTTGGCACCAGATTTCTCTGGCTTTGTCTTTAAGATTCAGGCCAACATGAACCCGCGGCACCGGGACCGGATTGCCTTTGTGCGGATCTGTTCGGGTGAGTTCGACCGGGGGATGGACGTTATCCTGGAGCGGACCAAGAAGCCGCTCCGCCTGTCAAACGTGACGGAGTTTATGGCGGATACCCGGGAAAACGTCGAAAACGCGGTTGCCGGGGACATTATTGGCCTGTACGATACCGGGAATTTCCAGATCGGGGACTCGATTTACACCGGCAAACAGGACATTAAGTTTGAGAAGCTGCCGCAGTTTACACCGGAACTATTCATGCGGGTTTCGTCCAAGAACGTGATGAAGCAGAAGTCCTTCCACAAGGGGATCAACCAGTTGGTTCAGGAAGGGGCTGTCCAACTGTACCGGTCATACAGCACCAACGATTACATTCTGGGTGCCGTGGGGCAGCTGCAGTTTGAAGTCTTTAAGTTCCGGATGAAGAACGAGTACAACTCGGACGTTGTCATGGAACAAATGGGGAGCAAGACGGCCCGCTGGATCGACCCAGAACAGCTGGACGAGAAGATGTCGTCTTCACGGAACATCCTGGTCAAGGACATCCACGACCAGCCACTCTTCCTGTTTGAAAACCAGTTTGCCGAAAACTGGTTCAAGCAGAAGTACCCGGACGTAAAGCTGACGGCGAAGTTGTAGGGGGGATATGACAATATTACCGGATAACTTGTTTTAATCAGACGCAATGTGCTAAAATTACTTCTGTTTTTAATTACTCCCACAGCCAGTAGTTATCAAGAATTAAATTAACAAAATTCATTTAACCGTTCTTGAAAGGAGTTAGTAAGTTGGAAAAAAGCAATTCTTTGGTGAAAATTTGGGATTATCCTATTAATGGTCGCCAAGTATATTTTATTGCCTTTATGTTTTACTTTTTACCAACGTTCTTAAGTGAAACAACCTTCTTAACAGAAAATCACTGGTTAAGGATATTGTCTTATGTGTCAGTACCTTTACTTCTTCTTAAAATTTTTGTTTTAGATCGGTGGAAGAAAAAAGAGCTTTTTCTAATATCACTTTTGTTAATCCTTGGGGTGATAGTTTGGCGTACAGCTCACTACCCTGATTTATTAGTAATTGCTCCATTTATTATTGGTGCAAAAGGTGTTAACTTTCGAGACATCATCTGGTGGTACTTTTATTTAACGCTCTTTCTTGTGATGATGGTGATGGTTTTCTCTTTAGTTAAAATAATTCCTAACCTTATATACTATTCTAAGTTAAGACCGACAAGGTATTCACTGGGGATGCTCTACCCGTCGGTTATTGCAGCTCATTATTTTTACTTGGCCTTGGCTTATTGCTACTTAAGGTTTGGCAAGCTAAATGTGATAGACTATTTGTTAATCGTTTCAGGTGACGTTGTTTGCATGCTGCTTACAAATACTAAGTTAGATTTCTTAGCAACGCTTATTATCATACCGGTAATGATCATTGCTCAACGAGCTTTTTTAGGAGGACGATGGGCTAGCATAATAGCTGCCTTTTGGTGGATGGCCACTCCAGTTTCGGCAGCCATTATGATTTTTCTTTCTTATTTCTATAATCCTTCTAATCATCTTCTTAATAGAATCGATTCTTTACTTTCAGGTCGACTTGCGTTAGGTCATCTTGCTTTTGAAAAGTATAATGTGAATCTGTTAGGAAGAACGATCGTTGAACACTCATTTGCAGGGATAAAAGGACTAAAATTTGCCAATGGTAGTATTGGCTCTCCCAGTAACTATTTTTATATCGATTCTTCATACATCCGGATGATTCTATTGTGGGGATTTTTGGCTTTTATTATTGTAATTGCCTGTCTAACATTTATTGCGATTAGGTCAACAGTTCGGAAGACTTTTGTCCTTTCGGCAGTGATTATGGTTTCTTCATTGAGCTTTATGTTTGAACCGCATATCATTCAGATTATTTATAATCCGTTTCTACTAGCCTTGTTATCCAATAGTTATTTCAGTAATCTTTATAAGGGGAATAAGAATGAAAAATACTAAAATTAGTCTAAAAAACATTTCAAAGATTGTTTGGCATAATATTATTTTGATTGTTATTGCAACACTCCTTTTTGGGCTTGCTGGCGGCCTATATGCAAAGCACAAAAAGCATACTGATTATGTGTCGACCCGGAATTTAATGACTAGTAGTTCTTATCGGGGGGCTGCTGCCAATGAGGAGGTTCAAGCTAATATTAATTTAGGAGACACCTATGCCAAAATTGCTGAAAGTAAAGATGTCGCACAGGCTGCCCGTAAGAATTTACCAAAAAGTATTAGAAAAGAATATAATGCAGAGCAGATTAGTTCAATGGTCAAGGCACATCCAATTCCGCAAACTACAATAGTAAAGGTTAGCGTTAAGGCAGATACCGCGAAAGCATCGTCTAAGATTGTCAATGAGGTAACCGCTGCTGCAGCTAAAGAAATTCCAAAGAAGGTTCCTTCAGCTGGGAAGATTTCCCTTTTTGCTAAGGAAACTGTTGCTGATGCACAAAGTAATACTACTCCTTCAACTAAAAAATTCGTGTTGCTTGGTGCAGCAGTAGGTTTCCTGTTAGGAATGGTAGTAGCATTTTCAGTTACTACATGGACTAAGTTAGTTTAAGTTATTTGTTAAAACTTCTTAGAAAAATAGAATAGTTTTGTTAAGCAGCTCGTGCCTGAATTTTGGTGCGGGCTGTTTGCTTATTCTTCCAGTTAATGGCAGTGAGAGGAGAAAACTAATCCTGAAATCGGCGAAGTTCCGAAATCCATAAGCAATCCGCTTAATGACTTTGATTTTATTGTTGGTGCCCTCGACGGGACCGTTAGTATAAGTCTCGTACTTAAAGCTATGGAAAATCTCTTTCTTATGTTGGCGGAGAGTTCACTGCACTTTTTGCAGAGAAGTTGGAACTGTTAAGACGGGAGCCTGGTAGTAGGGATAAGTCTGTGCGAGATTTTCATCAAAATTGAGTAAGCGATGAATAGCTTTGATGTTGGTCAATTGGGTATAGCCAAAGTTGGCTTGCCGTCAGTAGTTAACGTACTTGAGATTACTAGCAGGCGTTAGGATTAGCTTCAAGAAGTGTTTCAGAATTCCTTCACTGGTATGTTTCATTACTTGAATCTGAATTTAATTAAGTGCACGGTAGGCTTGGGCAACGACGTGGAAGTAATCCGCAAGAATGATGGCGTGGTAAAAAGCTCATGAATCAGGTGCCGATAAGGGGATAAATCGACCGTGACGGTCTGGACAGCTAAGCGGGCTGAACGATCGTAGCGGAGAAAGAGCTCTGCTAGTAACGGTTACGCCGGGAGAGAATAATATCTAAGGTTCGATGGTTTTTCAATGTCCATCAAGAACATTCTCATTTCACTGGGGGCCATCTTGCCAGATTTGAAATTATCGAAGGGCGAGTGCCGGGACAGCTAACAGTAGTTGGGTTTGAAGAAGCTATCAAGGTTCATAATGACTCGACGGACTGTCTAGTCAGAAACACCCAGGCTTTTAGCTAGTTTCTTTTAAGATTGGTTGGTCGTCAGAGCATCATCGCCCGTTGCTTAATGGCCTAGGCAATGTGGTTGCGACTTTGGCTGTGACGAAGCTGGTAACTGTGGTAGGACAATTATCAGAAAGCCTACCGAAGTATTTTTATTTCCTAATGGATCAGATAGTGGGCTGAAGCTATGGGCCAAGGGCATTAACTGTCTCAGAGCCATTTTTAGGTGTTGGCTGACTATAGCGCGGACAACGTAATGGGTAAAATTGAATGAAGTGTAACAATCCAGTCGTCCTGGTCTTCAACCGGTTCAGTGAAATGCTTCTCATCTAATCCTGGGTGATAATATTTAACTCCTAAGGCAACTTTGGTAGAATAATCCGCGAAAGATGGCCCTTTCTTAATGACGAAGAGGTGGTGCAACTATCTTTCGTTTTTATTTTAAATTGTAGAACCCTAACTGTAAGAGGGCGTGAGTTACTGAAGAAGCATAAATTATGTTCTTTTTATACCAGTATGTAACATTGTAAATATATTAACTTAGTTAAAAATGCCAAACTTGTTGTATGCGTAATCTGATATAATTATTAATACAACAAATTACAATGTTATTTACAAGGGAAAGGTTTATAAAATTGAAAATAGATGCGGAATTGGAATTTATTTTACGTCATATGTCTCTAAAAAATTTTATAAGTATAATGCGAAAATCAGGGGGATACTTTGGTGACGCAAAAAAAATAAACAATAAGTATAGAAAATATTTGATAGATAGTCGAATAATAAAACAAACCGTACCAAGAAAAGTATATAATTGCATACTTAGTGAAGTTAGAGCAATAAGTAATGAAACGCTAGAAACAAAATACGATAATACAAAGGAAAATTTATTTCAATTAATCTGTAAAAAATATCTTAGTAAAGAAAATTTAACTGAAATTATATTCGAATATTCTAAACTTAATAATGAAACGCATACACGTAATATAGTAAATCATGAGGGGAAAGAAAATTATCAAAAAAAGTTAAAAAAACTAAAAGAGAAAGTTGGCATAGCTAATGAAGCGAAACAAACTAAAGAGAAATTATTGAGAATAGCGGAAAAAGAAAGGAAGAGGCTAGTAATAGAGAATACTCAAATTCGGTCTGAGCTAAGCAAAAATAAAGAAGAAATTGATTCTCTAAAGAAGTTATTAGCAGCGCATAAAGAAAAAGAGCAGATTGAAAGCGGCAACGAGGTTATAAGCGACTTAAAAAGTGAAAACGGGATTTTAAAACGTAAGTTAAGTTGGACTAAAGAGGCCCTTATAAATAAGACCGGTGAGTGTAAACGAAATCTTAAAGAAATGCAAAAACTTCAAGACAAAATAACAATGCTTGAAACTAAACGTTACTTAATAGTAGGTGTACCCGTGGATTTTAATTTTATAGCATTGAAAATACCTAAAAATATCAAATTAGATATATTTTCAAAACAGAGTAGTAATGAAAATATAAAATCATATGGTACATTTACTGAACTAAAATCAAACTTATCATATCAAATAAGTGAATATGTAAAAGTAATTGCTTTTAATTGTGAAATCCCTAGAGGAGATTTAATGCGATTAGAAAAGCTCTTTGGTACGAGTAGAATGTTATTAATAGATAATGTTGATAATTTAGAAAATATATTAAATTAAGGAGTCAAGTATGAGTCAGTTATATATCGGTGTTTGGAACCATAAAGATCAGTTTGGAAATTTCTCTGAAAATGGCGGGATCTTTTTTGATCGAAATAGTAAGATTATGTTTAATCTTCAAATCTTAAATGCGTCTAGGAGTGAGCTTAGTGATAAGCAAGTTCATGTTTTTCCACGCGAATTAGAAAAGATTTCCTTTCAAGATAACTTTTATGATGACAACGAAACTAGAAGAGAAACGTTAAAAAATTTCATAGAAGGAAAAATATTTATTTTCAAAGTATCAGAAGAGCAACAGGATAATCCTTATGCATACGATATAAAAATGCATATAAAGAATAACGACTTTCATAATGATGATAAGTTCGAAGAAATACCTATTTTAATGGATAGTGAAAATAATTATGAAACTATAAAGAATAAATTAATCAAGGGAGAAACTATTAGGTCACGTGCTGTCAGTATGATAAGCGATAAACTAGATAGTATTAGTTCATTTATGATTACCAAGTCTAGTCATGATGAAAATTGGATACTATTTGAAAATGTTACTGCGTTATCCACAGATGGTATGGAAAGTATCCAGTATCAAAAGCCAAGCGAAAACTTTCCAATTACCGTACGAAGAATTGTTGATGATACTGCTATGGATGGTTACTACTATGATAATGGTGATGATCGTAATATAAATCATAATATTATGTTTGTCCCAACACGTTATTTAAGAGAAAATGACAGTCAACTTGAAAAATTTACAAAAATTGTGACAAGGCGACTAGGATTAACTGAAAATGACAATGAAGGTATTGACGAAAGTAGCCAAGATGTGGATTTGCTATTTTTAAAACAATTTCATGAAGTTATTAAGTCATCTGAGTATCAACTATTGTTAAATGAAGACGACATCATTAAGTTGCATACATCTATTAAATCGAGTTTGTTAACAATATTAGCAGGACTTAGTGGAACCGGTAAATCTAAGATTATTAAGGCTTATGCGGAAGCTCTGGGTATACTCAATGGTGACTTAGGAAAAGGGCAACCTAATGATATTCCAGAAGAAAGGTTTAAATTTATTTCTGTAAAACCGTCATGGCAGGATGACAGTGATTTACTGGGATTTGCTGATACTATAAGTAATAACTTTCGACCAGGCGATTCAGGTATTGTAGATACATTAATTGATGCGAAAAATAACCCTCGTTTTATTTACATTATTGTTTTAGATGAAATGAATTTATCAAGAGTAGAGTACTATTTCTCACAGTTTCTATCTGTTCTAGAGAGAAGTAGTTCTGAGCGCTACCTAACTTTATATAGCAAATATTTAGAAACGAGGCTTTATAATAGTGATAAATACAGTAGTAAAATTTTGATTCCAGAGAATGTTAGGTTTATAGGTACAATGAATATTGATGAGTCAACATTTGAGTTATCAGATAAATTACTTGATAGAACTAATATTATAGAATTGCATACAGTACCTTTTTACAATAAAAAGGATATATCTCATAAGTCTATGAAAGATGTAAAAAGTACAAATACTTGGCATAATTTTGAAGTCGGCTTATTAAACTATTCATCAAATGGAGGCTCATTAACTGAAGAACAATTACAATTCCTTTGGGAATTGCATTCGGAAATTAACGATGAATTACCAAACGTAGGAATTAGTTGGCGAACTATAAGATCAATTGATGCCTATATTAATAAGGTTCCTTCTACTTACGCGAATGATATAGGTAAAATATTAGATTGGCAACTATCTACACGTATTTTAACAAAATTACGAGGGACGGAAAGCATGCTTAATTCTTTGATTTCGTATGATGAAAAAGAAAAAAAGCCAAAAGGGAAAATTATTAATATTTTAGATAAGTATTCTACGTTATCTGACTTTCAAGAAAGCAGAAAAAAATTACTTATTAAATCTAAAGAATTGAAGGTAAATGGTTTTGCTAGATAATATTATCTTGACTGGGGCACATGGTCAAAAAAAGATTTTTCATTTTTCTAAAGATGAAGAACAAATGGATTTTATAGAAATTGAAGAGAACACGGAATGGCAACTTCAATTTCTATCACCACCAAAAGCAAGATTGTATATAGATGGTCTTGACCTTCTTGACGATGAGCGTATTCAAGAAGATGAACACGGCCTTTATATTATTCCTAGTTCTAAACCCTATGTAATTTATAACCATGAAAATAATGATAAAAAATATTTGCCGGGTATTTATAGACTTAAACTGGTGTTGAATAATAATAAATTTTTTAGTTGGCTAAAAATTATATCTAAATTTATTTCTGAAGATGAACTAGTGTTAATGAGACAAGATGTGGAAAATGCTGTAAAGGGATTGTCGAGGATGTTTCAATCTAACATTAATGGTAGTCTTTCTAATTATTCACCGACACTAAGTTTTGAACAATTGCAAGCTTTAAGCATTTTACATGAACAGAGTGTGAAATTTAACCTTAACTGTTTCTTTATTTCAAGTAACCCCAGATATAGTATTGGAAGTTACTATCACTGGACAAGAGATATGAAATATCCGCTTGATAATAATTCTGTTATCAAAATGTCTAAGAGAAAGGAACACGATGTTATCTACAATAAAGACTATAAGATCACTATGAATAGTCCAGAAAATAAAGCTTTGAAAAACAATATTTTGAACATATTTAGGATTGTACAAGAAATAGAAGATGGATTAAAAAAGATAGAAAATATAAAATCGACTTCTGACATAAGGAAAGATCTAATACTTATTAGAAAATATAAAAGTCAATTATCCTTTTTAATTAATAAAACCTGGTTAAAAAATGTTAGTGGTGAAAACGATAATACTTCTATAAATAATGCGTATCTAGATTCTAAATATCTGTTCTTTCGGAAATTATCTTGGAAATTAACTCATATTTCTAATTTTAAACCACAATTTGATCGTCAGTATCAATATTATTGGCGTAGAACTGATTTGTTATATGAAATTTGGGGATTTTTAGAGGTAATAAAAGCATTATGTAAACTTAAATTTACACCCCAAAGTGGTTGGATTTTTGATGGTAGGAATCTTGAATTTCAACCGTTAAAACCAGGGACTTGCGTTTGGTTTGTTGGTAATTTAGCATCGGGCCGGAAAGTTAATTTAAAGGTAAAGTATGATGACGCTATTACTGCGTTAAATGCTACTGAAACATCACAGGAACAACCATTATGGCATGGAGCATCACATAATAGGCCTGACATTCGTGTAGAAATATATGATGCTAGTATGATATTTCAAAATGTAATTGTACTTGACACCAAATATCGAAGACTAAGAGATATTTATAAATTTTCTAAAAGTGGGTCTTTGAATCAGTTAACGTCTTATCGTGACCAACTATTTAGTCCATATCCATTTAAAGATGCTAAATATGCTGGTTGTAAGCAGGTAGTGACTTTGGGCAATCGTCCATCTGCTGTTTTAAATGTAGGGGTACTTTTTCCGGGTAAAATTGTTACTAATGCTGATACCATAAAAAAATATAATGATATTGAGCCTATTCCTACTTTTCCTTCTCGTAATGATAAGAATGCATTATTGGATTTCTTAAGACTAAACTTGGAGTTACAAGATGAAAGATTTAATAAGCTTAGCAAAATATTGAAATTGATAGGAAGAAACGAGTAAGTACATCAGTACTAGTAAGTTAAGTAAAGTGCCCTACAATGTTAGACAAGAAATCTAATGATTGTGGGGCACTTTTCATATGGTCAAATACAAACCCGGATTAAAAGCGCAGATTGTACATGAACATCTTTCAACGTCTCAGAATACTTATGATTTAAGCGAAAAATATCAGATCGACAATCAACGTATCGGTGAATGGGTTCAAAGATATCGAAAGAACGGGATTGATATCTTTAAACCTCGACGACATAAGCGAACATTTACCACCGATTTCAAATTAATTGTGATAGACTACTACCAAACTCATGAGGATTCAATGGCTGAAGTAGCGGCTCGTTTTGACATTTTAACGGCGTAAGTTTCGATATGGCGCTCACAATTTAAACAAAGCGGAATCGCAGCTTTGAAGCCTCACCGAAAGGTAGGCCGTCTAAAATGAAATATGCCAAAAGCAAGCTCGTTAACTCGCCAATAAGAGTAAGTTAGACCGGTTAAAAGAAGAATTAGCGAAGAAGAACCAGGAACTCTATGACACAAAGTTGGAGCGCGATATCTTAAAAAATCACTGTCCCTGTTCGGACCCTCAAAGCCAGAAAGAAAACTTAAATAGTAGATTAAGCCAGGAACGGTCAACCAGCACAGCTAAAAGGCGAGTCATTCCCTTTCACCATCAATCCTCTTATAAGCAAGCTTCTCAATCACATCACAGTTTTGCGGGTACTTAGCCAACAGAGTCTTTTGGTCAAAGATTTCAAAATCATGGTAGTCAAAGCCGGGTGCAACGGCACAACTAACCAGGCTAAAGCCATCTGCGTTGACTGCTGAGCCAAAAATAACGCCGGCTGATACCCGGTACTGGAGTTGTTTGCCCTTGTCCAGATGGGGATCGAGGATGACTTGGCTGGACGAACCATTAGGGTAGAGAATGTAAATCGTAATCGGATCACCAGCATGATAATACCAGAGCTCGTCATGCTTCAGCCGGTGAAAGTGTGATGGCGAACTGGCATCCAGCAAGAAATAGATGGAAGTATAGTAGTAGCGATCCTTATTTACAGTGACCGGTGCAAATGTGTCAGCACTGTGATAAACCTGGCGGTACCAGCCGCCCTCCGGATGGGGCTGAAGATGGAGATAGTTGATGTAATCGGCCTTGTTCATGTCGGTGGACCTCCTCAAATTAATGTGAACATTATACCATTAAGCGGACAACTTTGTTCGTGCTAATTATATTGTTAATTTGCATATCGCATTCTCTCAGTATTTTGAGGGAATGTTTTTTTATGGAAAGTAACGACTAAGAAATTGGAATCAACCAAAAAGTACAACAGAATTCGCTGTTAAAATGAGAGAGGAAGTTGTGTTGCAAAGGTAGGATAGATAAATCATATAATGTACAGAAACGGTTACATGGTAAGCAGTCAATAACAACACGTCTATGAATTATTCAATGTGCCTTCTATACTGAGACTATCCCAGTGTAGGAGGCATTTTTGATGGAAGAAAAATCTGAAATTATTACCCCAGTTTTTAAAAGTAAGGATACCTTTAATAAAAGCAAACGCATGGCCTCGCGGCCCGCAGTAAAAATGGAAGTTAATGATATAAGATTAACTGCTTTCCGCGGAGCTAATCCTAATTTGGTAAGTGAAATAGCTAAGGTGATTGTTCGTTATGCTCATTGATTGGACGGTCCCGGATTATGTCTATCTGGTATGCGGTAAAACGGATTTAAGAAAAGGCATTGATGGTTTAGCAATGGTTATCGCTGAGAACTATGGACTTGAGCTATACAATAATTCTTTATTTCTTTTCTGTGGAAGTAGAAATGATCGGTTCAAAGGATTATTTTGGGATGGTGAAGGATTTATCCTTTTGTACAAACGCTTTGAAAATGGCCGACTTAAGTGGCCCAGGTACAGTCAGGAGGCAAAACAACTATCCAGCAGACAAGTTAAGTGGTTATTAGCAGGACTTAATCCGCTTCCGGTAAAGCAAATTAAGCCTGCCAAACCCGGTAGTTTTTATTAGATCACTCCTTTTTAAAATGATGGTTCTTTGGTATAATATCAAGGACATCAAAGGAGGTGACGCACGATGACTGATTCAGCCGAGAAGAGAATTAAACAGTTAGAAGAACAGTTGGCAGAAGCAAATAAGAAAATTGCCCAATTAATGGCAATTATTAAGCTTCAACAGAATCAAATGTTTGGGAAAAAAACTGAAGTTATTGATAAAGTAGCTGAGGGCCAACAATCACTTTTTAATGACCAAATCTTAAATCAGCTACAAGACAGCGATGTATCAATCACTGAAGTGATTGAACAAATACCAAGGAAAGTAGTGCGTCACCGCAAGCCCAAGGCAAGTGGTCAACGGACTACTTTTTTGAATAATTTGCCTCAAATTAATCATGTTATTCACCTTGAAAGTAACCTTTGTCCAGATTGTCATCAAGAAATGAAACTAATTGGAAAACATCTGTATAGTCGTGAACCAAAACTAAAGCCAGCAGAACTTTTATGTGTAAACTACTATCAGGAAAGTTATCGCTGTAAAACGTGCCACCGTCGTGGTGGCGATAAAATTGTTAGTAGTAAGATGCCACAGAGTCTCTTACCGCATAGTTATTTTTCCAGCTCAATTTTAGCGAAAGTGGCGGAATATAAGTTTAACTTGGCGTTACCATTTCATCGCCAAATTAAGCTCTGGCAAGCCTTAGGTTTGCCAGTCAAAGGGCGCCAATTAGCAACTAATATTATCAAAGTAAGTCAAACTTATTTAGAGCCCCTATATCAACGGCTACTTAATCTAACTAAGCAAGAGGCGGTTATTCATATGGATGAAACACCGTTTAAAGTAATCGATGAGCGTAATGAAACCAGCTACTTCTGGGTAACTAGAACTACCGAAGAGTTTAGTAAGCATCAAATTGCGTTGTTTCATTATTTTAATACTCGTTCGGGTAAAATAATCGGTAAGCTTATGGGGCACAATTACAATGGAGTTATTATGTGCGACGGCTATGGTGGTTATAGTAATCGACTATATCCTAGGGCAAAGTTTGGTTCATGCCTGGTTCACATTCGTCGTGAGTTTTACCGAATAACACGGCTACTGAAAAAGGAGCAGTTGAAGCATTCCAAGGCTTATCAAGTGCTAAAATTGATGCGTCCGATTTTTTATTACGAAAATCGGTTAAAGTATCATAATCAAATTGAAAAGCTTCAACAACGAAAGTTGTTGGTTAAGCCTTTAGTAGACCAACTGTATGATTATCTGGAAGAAATTAACTTTCCCCAGGGTCAATTAAAAGCAGCCATTAATAATGCCTTGAAACTTAAAAAGCGAGTATATCGAATCTTTGAAAATGGACAAATTCCATTGACCAATAATCCGGTGGAACAAACAATCAGACCATCAACTCTGATTCGTAAAAATAGTTTATTCGCTAAAAGTATTGATGGTGCACAAGCCAGTGCAGTTTACTACAGCTTAACTGCCACTGCAAAATTAAATCATTTGAATATCTATAAGTATTTTAAATACTTATTTGATCACCTACCAAACCGCGAGGACGAAGGCCTCGAGGCTTATTTGCCATGGGCAAAACAAGTACAAAGAAATTGTCATGAATAAACAAGAAGGCGTCCAAGACTAGATCAAAAAGATTCGGCCTTGGACGCCTTTTTGTCAATACGTATCAATAACGACTGCTTACGTTACATGGAGGCAATAGTATGGATAATGTAGTTAACCCAACGCAGGGCCGGAAGGATTTTTTCAAGATTATTAAGGAAGTTAATGTAAATAAGAAACCTGTGATGATCAAACCTACCAAGAGTAAGAAAAAAGGCGCAGTTATAATTGGTGAAGATGATTGGAATGCCATCCAAGAAACGCTGTTCCTGGCGAATCAAGGAGTAGATAAGCAAATCCGGGAACGGGAAAATGATGACGTAGAAGATTTCGGTAAGGCATGGAATGAGCTATGAGTAATGCTAGTTAGTAGTAATGACTAATGGCTTTCAAAACTAGTAATAATACAGTAAAGCCCAGGGAGACAGCAATTCCCTAGGCTTTTCGCTTGGCATATAGGTGTTGTAAAATTCGGCTGTTCAATGGAGCAACTCCATCCCCAAATCAATAAAATGGATTATAGCGGATCGAGTTAGGATCCTGTGTATCAGCTAGGTACTCCTTGAACAGTGGCAGCTTAAATCGGACCCGGCCATTACCCGCGGGACTAATCAGGTCCTGCTGAATCATCCGCCGCCGGTACTGGTTAACGTAGTTTTGCTGCTGTTTAGCCGACTTTTGGTAATCCATTAGACCAGCAATCTGACTTGTCGTCAGGTTATTAGCTGTTCCGACCAGGTATTCACGGTCGTGGTTGGACAAGTTATCGAAGATGATGTCGTAGCTTTGCGTGAACAGGTCCTGGATGTACAGCGGCTTAATTGCGTCAAAGGTTTGCTGACTAGCAGGCTGCTGACTAATCTTAGTGGCATTCCACAGCTTATAGCCCAGTAGTTGAAAACCAAAGGAGTAGCCACCGGTCAGTTGAGCAATTTGGTGAGAAACACCTGGGTCGAAGTTGAGGTGTTTCTGGTATTCCATTTCAATCTCGTTTAGGTTCAGCATCGTGGTTTGGATATGCCGAGCACGTTTTAAGAAGGTCAGTGTTTGGTCATGTTCAATATCGTAGATCATTTTTGGCAAACCGTCAGCGACCAAGTAAAAATTAAGGTTGTGCCGTTTTAGATTTTGCAGGAGTTGGATAAACTCTCGGGTGTTTTCCTTATGATTAAATTCATCGATAAAAATCACGACCCGCTTGTGGAGCTTAGTCAGCATTGTCATGAAATTTTCAATGTCCTGGGTCGTGTAATCCTCATTGTTCTTGCTGAAGCTAAGGCCAAAACCCATCACCGAAATTGATGAAAGCTTGTCAGTAAGAGCATGAATTTTGAAAAGGTTTTTGAGGTTGTGCCCGAAATTTTGGACCATTCGCTGGTTATTGTCGATTTCCACTACGTACGTGTTAGTCAGCTTCATCACCTGTTGTTCAATTTGGGTAAGGAGAGCTGTTTTCCCAGATCCCCGCAGACCGGTGATAAAAATGACCCGGTTCGGATCGTCGTACGCGATTGCTTGAGCAACTGACGCGGGGCTTTCAAAATCACTTTGGTAATTTGGGAGAATAATTTGTGGGGGAGTTCCGAAGCTCGGATCAAATGGATTTCGTGCGTTGTTAGTCATTTTAGTTCACCACCATTTTTACATTATTTTACATTTTGATTTTATTTTACATTCTTTTACATTTGCAGTCCACTTTTAGAACTTCGCTGTTGTACTACTGAGCATGTCTACATCAGTATTAATATACTTGCTGCAGCAAATGGGATTGCTAGGACGGTTAGACATCCTTTCATTGTTTATGGAAGGGTGTCTTTTTTATCAATTCAGTTGCCTACATTATTATTCTTTATGTTTTTTACCTCAAGAAAGCGCTTGCTATTTTGCGATTCGATGTTAATATGTACTTGAGTACTCAAGTGTTAAGGATGGTAATAATGTATTTAGATCGGAATGGTAACTTGCGCGCACAAATA
This sequence comes from Limosilactobacillus oris, assembly GCF_025311495.1. Classification (NCBI taxonomy): domain Bacteria; kingdom Bacillati; phylum Bacillota; class Bacilli; order Lactobacillales; family Lactobacillaceae; genus Limosilactobacillus; species Limosilactobacillus oris. The sequence goes on from NZ_CP104398.1 coordinate 1,865,186, forward strand.
GTTTCAGCAATTCAGAATGATATTTTTACTAATAGAAAGGCTGGGGATAAACTGCCCTCTGAAACAGAATATTCAAAAATGTTTGATGTCACGCGGACAACGGTGCAAAAGGCCCTAAAAGACCTTGAACAGATGAACCTGATTGAAAAGGTTCAAGGCAAAGGTTCCTTTGTCCGGCAGACTAAGCCGCGGGTCAAGCTCTTTAACTTTAAAGGCTTTTCTGACTACGCTCGCCAAATCGGTGCTGTCGCTGTTAACAGAATTATTTCGGCAGAGATTAAGCACGAAAATGGACGAGAGCTGTATGTTTTGCGCCGGTTACGACTAATTAAAGCAGATCAAAATCTGACCCCGATGACTCTTGATGAGTCAGTACTTGACTTACAACGGTTTCCCGGTTTGAACGACTATGATTTTTCTAAGCAGTCTCTGTATGAAACTATCCGGCAGGAATATAAGACTTACCCATCGACTTCACTCCTTCGGATGTCGGCCTTGTCGGCTAATCAAGAGGAAGCCAAGCTGCTCGATTGCGATGAACATTCTGCCTTGCTACAAGCAGAGGGGATCGTTCATGACCAGAATGGTGAAACGGTCGAGAGGGTAAAAGTTATTTATAGTCATTATGCAGAATTTGATTTGACGTTAGGAATGTAAGAGGAAGTGCACAGCATGAGAGATATTGATAAAATTTTGGGAGCTTTGTATGGACAGGCGATTGGCGATGCAATGGGGATGCCAACCGAGCTCTGGCCAATTCAGCAAATTCAAGCCAAGTTTGGCAAGCACATTACGACTTTTTTAGATGGTACTGAAGACAACGACATTGCGATTAACTTCAAAGCAGGCGAGTATACCGACGATACTAACCAGGCGTTTGCAATCCTGGATGCGCTCATTGAAACTAACTGGCAACCTGATACCCGAGTAATCGTTAAGCACATTATGAAATGGGCTGACCAGGTCGGCGCCTGGACCAATAATATTCTTGGACCAAGCAGTAAGGCAGCTCTGACTCTGGTTAAGGAGGGAAAAAATCCATCCGAGGTTACCAAATCGGCCCTTACAAATGGCTGTGGGATGCGGATTTCACCAATTGGAACTCTGTATGCTCCTGATCAATTGGATGAGCTGGTCAAGATGGTTTATGAAGTTACAAAGATTACACACTCAAGCGATGTTGCCATTAGCGGGGCTGCAATGGTTGCTGGTGCGGTAACGGCTGCCTTAGCAGATTATGATTGGGACAGCATTATTGCTTACGCAGAAAGAGCAAACGATGCTGGCTTCAAGCTCGGGGCGCCAACCTGGGCGGCCCATAACAAGGAACGGCTTGAAGTTGGCCTGCGGCTCGCTGAAAAATACGCTGGCGACGACGAAGCCTTTAGTCAGGCAATCTATAACACGGTGGGGACAGGGACGATGGTTTCCGAAAGCATTCCAGCAGCCGTTGCAATTGCTTATTACGCTCGAGACGTAAAAAAGAGCGCGATTATCTGTACTAATTTAGGTGGTGACACGGACACGATAGGAGCCATGGCAACTGCGATTTGCGGAGCCAAAGTTGGTGCTCAGGCAATTCCAGCTGACTGGAAGAATTTAATTGACCACAAGAATCCACAACATAATATTAAGGAGTTTGCGCAACAGATTAGCACTTTCAATGGCTAGAAAATAATGAGGTGATTTCTCATGAATAATGACTTTGTTAAAGTTCCAGAAGAAGATAAGACATTAAGTCCGGGGAAATTGTTTTACAATTGGTTTGCAGCTAATATCGGGATAATGGGTTTTGTTTATGGTGCAATTATTGTCAGCTATCGTTTGTCATTTTGGCAATCCATTACGGCAGCGTTAATTGGGGCGTTGACTTTTGCAATTCCCGGTTGGGTAGCGATGATTGGCCGGCGTGAGGGGGTAACTACCTTCAAGATGAGTCGTGCGGCGTTTGGAATTTACGGTAATAAGATTCCGAACTTTATGGCCTGGCTCAACATGGTCGGCTGGCTGGCCGTTAATGTGATTACTGGGACGCTGTTATTTTCGGCGATGCTGAAGACCATTCGAGTACCCCAAACTGGGTTTACGAAGCTGATTTGCCTGGTAATATTTGCCGGCCTGGTTATTTTATCGGGGATCTTTAAGGAAGATACCCTGGCTAAAATTCAAACCTGGCTGAGCTGGATCTTTGGCGCCCTGACCTTAGTGATGCTGATTATGTTCTTAGTGAACGCTAATTGGGATGAAGCATTTTCGATGAAATCCGGTAGTTGGGTGACCGGCTGGCTACCAGCGGTTGCCTTCGTTGCGGCGGGGTCGAGTATTTCCTGGTCAATGGCTGCCGCTGACTGGGGAGCCTATGTTCGCCCTGACACCAAGCTATCGGCCACCTTTTGGAATACTACGATGGGGGCCGCAACGCCACTGTTCATTTTAATGGCCGGCGGAATCCTGTTAAGTACGATTTCACCTAGTTTGGCAACCGCAAGCGACCCTTATCAGGTGATGTATAACGCGATTCCAAGCTGGTTTGGTTTTCTGTACTTCCTAGTTGCGGCCGGTGGAATCATTCCACAATGCCTGGTATCTTTCAGGTCCGCGCGAATCAACCTAGCGACGATTGGGATTGAAGTTACCCAGAAGACTTCCCTGATAATCCATGCTTTAATTATTGTTGTCATTTCTGTTTACGTTTTATTTATCTCCGGTAACTTCCTAACCAACTTTGAGCTCTTCTTGAACTTCCTGGGAATTTGCTTGGCCTCCTGGGTAGCCATCTTCCTGGTGGATAACGTTATTTACCGGCGGCAGGGCTACTCTGTCTTTTTGATGAAGGAAGATTCGCCGGTCCGTTATAACTGGCCGGGAATTATTTCCTGGGTTATTGCAACGGTCTTTGGCTTTCTCTTTACGTCAAATGCTGTTTATAGGGGCCCGTTTGCCCACGGAATCTTTGAAAATAACAGCAGTTTAGCGGTCTTTGTTTCGGGAATCGCCGCCATTGTCGTGATGTTTGTGCTTTCGTTGTTTGTAAAGAATGGCAAGAAGACTGGGGATGAGCAGCATGGCTAGCAAAAGTCTGATCCTGGGGGCGGCGTTTGTGGATGTCATTATGGATATTGCACAGATGCCAGAATCTGGCGGTGACGCTACCGCTAAGTTCAAGTCCAATCACGTTGGCGGCTGTGCTTTCAATGTTTACGGAGCAATTAGCCATTATTTGGGGAAGAACAGTACTGACTTACTGGTTCCCGTTGGCAACGGGCAGTATGCGGAGATTGTCCGACAAACGTTGAAGGAAAAAGGAATTCCGGTTATTTTGCATGAAAATTCGTTTGATAATGGCTGGGATCTGTGCCTGGTTGAGCCTTCGGGAGAGCGGACATTTATTACCGTTCCGGGAATTGAACAGCACTGGGATGAGTCGTGGTTTAAAGAGATTAATTTAAGCGATTACGACTACTTCTACATCAGCGGGTACGAAATGGAAGACCCCCGGGCAGCACGGGTAATCCTAAAGTGGTTGAGTGGACGGAAATCGGGGGCACGAATCCTGTTCGATGCTTCACCCCGGATTAGTCATATCGATTCCGCAACTGTGTCCGCGATTTTAAAGGCGGAGACGATTGTTAACGCGAATGAAGACGAAATCAGTTACCTGAGTAGTAAAAGAACCCTTGCTGAGCAGGCAGCTGATATTTACCGGAAGACTAAGACGCCTGTCATTGTTACTCTTGGAGCACGAGGAACATACCTTTATGACGCGGGTGGCGGACGGTCGATTCCTGCTAAGCAGGTTAAGGTCGTTAACACGATTGGCGCTGGAGATACGCATTGTGGTGGTGTATTGGCCGGCCTTCAGGAAGGAATGGCGATTGATGAAGCGGTAAAGCTCGGCAATCAGTTATCCGCAGAGGTGATTCAACAGGAAAGTGGTAGTTTATAAAGTAGAATTGCGATACTAAAGCAGCTCGTACCTGAGTTTTGGTGCGGGCTACTTGCTTTTAGGGGTTAAAACCCACCGGTTTATTAGGTTCTAATTATTTGTTACAATCAAGGCGATTGGATTAGGAATAAAGGAGTTGTTCACGATGAAGAAGACGATTGATGTACCAGCAGTTCGTGACGGTTTGTGGATGGATACCGATATTACCTACGCCCAGGTCCCAGGTTGGCTAGGCAACACTACCCGTGACCTGAAGCTGACCGTGATTTGCCACTTTCAAACGGACGATGATAAACGCTACCCAGTAATCTTTTGGTTCGCCGGTGGTGGCTGGATGGACACTGACAACAACGTCCACCTGCCGGACCTGGTTGACTTGGCCCACGCCGGCTACATAGTGGTCGGCGTCGAATACCGCGACAGCAACAAGGTCCAATTTCCCGGCCAACTGGAGGACGCTAAGGCGGCGGTTCGCTATCTGCGGGCGAATGCCGACCGTTTCCAGGCCGATCCAGACCGCTTTATCGCGATGGGGGAGTCTGCCGGCGGGCACCTGGCCAGCATGTTAGGGGTGACAAATGGCCACAAAGAATTTGACCGGGGCGCTCACCTTGATGTTTCAAGTGCTGTTCAGGCGGCGGTCCCGTTTTACGGGGTTGTGGATCCGCTGAGTGCTAAGCAGGGCAGTGTGACGGACGACTTCGACTTCGTTTACCGGAACCTACTGGGGGCGGAACCCGAAGCGGCACCAGAGTTGGACCGGGTGGCGAACCCGTTGACCTACATCGACCAGAATACCGTGCCATTCCTGATTTTCCACGGCAGTGAGGATAAGGTGGTGCCGGTGCAGGACAGTGAGCGTCTTTACGATGAATTAGCTGAGAAGCACGTCCCGGCCGATCTGTACATCCTCAAAGGGGCTGAGCACATGGACGTGAAGTTTTTGCAGCCGCAGGTCTTTAAGATTATCGAGGACTTCTTGGCAGAACATTTGAAGTAGGAGCTGCTTTTTGCCGGAAAATGAACACTCTTACGTTGCCTTAGGAAGTATCTGCTTAAGCATTTACTGGTATAATTAAACCAGTAACTAGTATTGGACTGAATTTCGATGAAATATACAATGAAAGATATTGCGCAGGCCGCGGGGGTGTCATTGAGTACGGTTTCTTTAGTGCTCAATGACCGCCCGGTCCGCGTCAGCGACAAGACCAGGAAGCGGATTAAGCAGATTGCGGCAGAAAACCACTATCAGCCTAATTCCGCGGCGGTTTCTTTAAGCCGGCACGTTAGCTATAACATTGGCTTGATTGTTCCCGACATTACCAATCCCTTTTTTGCCCAGATGACACGGGAAATCAATGAACAATTAGCGCAGCATGGCTACTCTACCTTATTTGCTGATAGCAATAATTCGGCAGAAAAGGAAAGACATATTCTTCACAACATGGTATCGCGAGGAGTTGATGGTATCCTGCTAGTGCCGTCCAACGAATTTTTCTACCAAGACATGGAGAAGCTGCAAAAGCAGATTGATGAGACCGGGAAGCCGTTCGTGCTAGTTAACGCAACTGCGGATAAATTAAGGGTTTGCTCAGTCAATTTTGATAACTTTGAGGGGGCCGCTCTCGCCACCCAGGAGCTGATTGACCATGGTCACCATAATATCGCTTTTATCCAAGGAAAAACTCAATATGTCAACGCACCAGAGCGTTACCAAGGTTATCGTCAGACGCTAGAAAAGAATGGCTTGACGTTTCATACCGACTTCCTTTATGAAGGCGACTATTCGATTGAAAGTGGGTACCAGGCAGCCAGCTCCATTATTAATAATAATGAAGTCACCGCTGTCTTGAGCTCCAGTGATATGATGCTCTTTGGAATTATCAAGTGGGCTAATGAACACCAGGTAAACGCCTTTAACCGGTTCTCAATGATTGGTTTTGATAATGATCCTTACGACGTGATTACTCAGTATCCATTGACCACAGTTGACCAGCAAATTTCCAAAATGGCTAGTGAGAGTGTCGGAGCTCTCTTAAAAATGATTGTTGCTAAAAAAATTACGCACCAGAAATTAATCGTAACTCCCGAGTTAATCAGGCGTCAGTCCGTGCGAATGATCAAAAAATAATCCTTTTGTTCGATAAAAGCGTTTACATTTCGTGATTATGTGTTATATTTAAGACGAAGTTTGCTAATGATTCTTTTAATTTGAATGTCACTTAATATCAAAATTGGTCGATTTTAAATACATTCGGATTAAAAGATTTTTTTTAGCAATTTGATAAAGCGCTTTATCACTTCAAGAATCATTTACTTACTTCAATTTTAGCTTGAAGGAGGGCTTTAGATGGCAAACGTTTTGATTGCAGGCGAATCATGGATTTCTTCGACGATTGAATATAAGGGTTATGACTCCTTTACCAGTACCAAACTTGAAAATGGGTGTGCGCACCTCATTAAAGAACTAGAAGCACATGGTCATTCAGTGACGCACTTATTTGCCCATGATGTTCCTGAACTATTTCCGTGGTCTGACAAGGAATTGGATGAATATGATGTAGTTATTCTCTCGGATATAGGTGCTAATTCTATTTTGCTTCCCGATAAGGTTTTTAATAAGGGAGAAGCAACCGTTAACCGACTTGAACTATTAAAAAGCTGGGTCTTAAACGGTGGGGCCCTGATGATGGCAGGTGGCTACCTATCATTTGCCGGCTTTGAGGGGAAAGCGCACTATCATGGGACCGCGGTAGAAGATGTTCTGCCGGTCGATATTCTTCCGTATGATGATCGGCGAGAAGTTCCACAAGGACTGCTTCCGCAGATTACTAAGACTAACCCAATTACTGAAAAGTTGGGCAAGTTCCCGCCAATTCTTGGTTATCAGTTAGCCACCCCTAAGGAAGGGAGTGAAGTTTTACTTACTGTGGATGATAATCCGTTGTTAATTACCGCAAGTTTTGGAAAAGGCAGGTCATTGGCCTATATGAGCGACATCGGTCCTCACTGGGCGTCAAATAAATTTATGGATTGGAATAATTACGGGGAGTTTTACTCCCGTTGTATTAGCTGGCTTTCTAATAACTAGGTCTGAAATGGGAAGAAGGTTTAAAAATGAATTCCTCAAACAATAGGGTAAAGAAGGACATCGTGATTCCCTTACTTGTACTAGCAACTATTTTTGCTGGAATGCTCTCACCGTTACAATCGGCTGTAAATGGTCAGCTCGGTAACACTTTGCATGGCGATGGAAATGCGGCGGCAGTCATTTCGTTTGGCTCGGGTTTAGTCGTGATGACGGTTATCATCCTCGCCCGGCATTCGACCAGGGCGCAGTTTGCCTCTATTCCGCGGAAAATGCGCGCTCATGATCTTCCGTGGTGGAACTGGATTGCTGGAATTTGCGGAGCAATGGTAGTCTTTTCTGAAGGGGCATCTGCTTCAGTCCTTGGTGTTGCCACCTTTCAAACGACGTTAATTTCCGGGCTGGTGATTTCCGGATTACTTTGTGACCGTTTTGGAATTGGGGTGGATGTAAAACAGCCGTTTAATTTTGCTCGGATCCTGGGCGCGGTATGCGCGATTGCTGCGACGATCTTGGTTGTTTCGCCAAACTGGTCAGCTCCGAAAGTAATCGGTCTTGCCGTTTTGCCGTTCTTAGCGGGAATCCTTGCTGGTTGGCAACCGGCGGGTAATTCCGCAATTGCCAAGGAAACTGGTTCAATGCTAGTGTCGATTACTTGGAATTTCATCGTTGGCTTTTCTATTCTGACGGTTATTTTGCTGGTCAGAATTGGGATGGGCCAAGTCAGTTTCGAGCTTCCCCACGTTTGGTGGATGTACTTGGGCGGACCCCTGGGGCTTTTGTCGATTGCCTTGATGGCATTGCTTGTGCGTGGACTGGGACTGCTTCTACTGGGCTTGGCTTCGACTGCTGGTCAGCTGATTGGTTCAGTCTTGATGGATTTGCTGATTCCCCAACTTGGTGCTCATGTGTATATGGTAACTGTATTGGGAGCGTTAGTAGCCCTGATTGGTGCCGGAATTGCAATGATCCCTTCGCAAAAAGAAGCGGAATCTACGAATAATTAAGGAGGTGGCTGCAGATGGCTTGTACCGGAATAGAATTAGTTAGCAAGCAGGGGAATCCCTTTTGGGGACGAACCCAGGATTTTGAACAGCATTTTGAATATTCAGGAGTCAAGATTCCCAAGGGTTACAATTTCTCATCAATGTCTTCGCCTTTTATTACTCAGCAAGCGGTGATGGGAATTGTCTGGGCGAAGGACTTGCATAAGTCCCCCGTCTTATTGGATGGAATTAATGAAAGTGGTATTTGTGGCGGTTCATTTTATTTTGATCATTTCTATCGCTATGTATCTACGAAAGAAGTTAAGGATAGTGGCAAGACGCCGATCCGGGGCGAGGAAATTTGTAGTTGGATTTTAACTCATTACGGCAGTTTAGATGAGATTAAAGAAAAATTGAATCAGGACGTGGGGGTTACGAATGAAGCTGGACCAATGATGGGGATGTCGGTACCTCAGCATTGTGTCTTTGTTGACAAAACTGGTCGTTCAATCGTTGTGGAGCCTTCTGTCCCCAATGGATTTAAGATTTACGAGAATAGACTGGGCGTGTTCACGAATGCGCCGACCTTTGATTGGCAGATTAATAATGTCAAACTATGGTTAGAACGCACAACTGGGCGTAGCTATGATTACAAGATGGATGAAGAAATTGAGCCAATTGCAATGGATGAGGCGACTAGCGGCATGGTTGGCATTCCAGCGGATTATAAACCAGAGTCACGCTTTCTGCGGGCAGCGTTTGCTAAATTACTTTCTCCGACGGTAAGTGATAACGAAGCGCTTAACCAAATTTTTCAATTGATCACAACGGTTAACACACCGAAAGGCTCGCTAAGAATAGGCGGTAATGAGAAAACAATTTATGCCTGGACGCAGTATACTTCTGGCTATGATATTCGGCACAAAAAGCTATTTGCCTTCACCTACGATAACCGTAATTTGCGAGAACTAGATTGGGGAGATACCGCAGATTGGGGTAATCAGCTTAGCTTCTTCTCGTTTATTGCTCCACAAAAGACGGTGCCATTTATCGCAAAGAATAGCTGGAAAGAAGGTGAAAACACCCTTTAAGACAACTGTTTAATCTAAAATAAACACGCCCAAGCGAGATTATTACCCCTTAAATCTCGCTTGGGCGTGTTGTGGTGATTTGACGAAGTTGGCCTATAGTGGATTACTATGACTGTGAAGATGCGTTGAGGAAGAACGTCCGATGTTTTAACTGTTTCGAAAATAATTAAAAACGTTCACAAGGAGTGCAATAATTTGCATCAGCCAATTTTTGGCGACTGAAAAAAAGGATTAAGGCCGACCGCCGCTCACCAGGAGTGGTGTGCGAAGTATCTCGCCGGTCAATGCTGACGATTCTTGTCCAGCTACTAGGCCAGCAAGTCATTACGCCAGCCGACCTAGTTGACTTTAGTCCCGAGTTGAGAGCGCAAGTTGACGACCTCAGTAATCTATATAATTAAGCAGAAAACAACCAAGCCCGCTACTGGCATACCAGCAACGAGCTTGGTTTGTTTTTTAACGGAGTGCTTTCCGGTATCCGGTGGCCTGCGCTTCCGCTTCTGAGTTAAAGTACACGGCATTGCCAGAGTTCATCCGGTACCCCTGCTGGCCCGGTGTGTGGTAAACCATCGTCCGGCTGTTACCGACAATGGTTCCCGCTTGGTCGGTCGTCATATCGCCATTATTATGCAGGTTTGCGTTACGATTCTCCGTAGTGGTTGAGATGTCGGTGCTACTGGTGCGCTCACTAGCAGCATATTCGGTTGATTCGGTATCCTCACTGCTATCTTCAATGGATTCTGAATCGAAGTCATCCTTATCCTCATCATCGTCACTCGAATTATCAGTAGAACTACTGTCAGCATGCTTATGGGTAGTTTTAGCACTGCTGCTTGCTGCTTCATGGTGGCTAGTTTGTTGACCACCAGAAAGGGTCCCTGTAAAACCAAAGCACAAGACCATCGCGACCACTGCCGGGAGCAACCGTTTCTTCAGCAGTGTTTGCCGGTTATTCTTATCGCGCACGGCTTGATAAAGAAAGTAGCCGCTGGCACAGAGGGCAACGATTCCGCCTACAACTAAAAAGAACTTGATAAATGCAAAGAAAATAACCAAACCAATAATAGTAATAACTGTATTTCTCATTCTCTTCCTCCCGAATAAACAAAATATTTTTTCATTATACGGAAATATTATTGTGATGAAAATGCTAAAATTTAACTGAATAAATCAGCAGATAGTAGAAAGTTGCCATATTAAGGCCCGGGTCATTGTATAATATGGGTGATTATCATTAGGGGAGGACTATGAATCCATGAAGGAACATAAGAAACTGCATAAGCATGGAAAATTGTGGGTCACGGCCACGATTTTCGCCGTGACGTTGTGAATCCCAGTCGGTACCAGTCAAGCTCAGGCTGCCACTGACCCGGCAACGATCATGCCAGCTGTCCAGCAAGTCGGTCAAGCTACTACGGGTGGGGGTCAAAATGGGAGGGAGACCAACCAGCAACCTTCTGCCACTACACCTCAGCGGGATGCTAACCAGGGTACTGCTGTAGCCAGCCAGGCAACTACTGACCAGGCTAACATCAACCCGAATGACCATGCAACTATGGCTGGCTAGACCAGACGAAGCTGGACTCAGATGGTAGCCTGAACGTCAGTGGCTGGCACGCAACGAATGAATCGCAAGGCCGGCAGTACCACTACATCATTGCCTTTGATCCAATTCACCGGACGGAAATCGCACGGCAAGGTGTCACCGAAACCGCTACCAAGCGTCCGGATGTTGCTCAAGTCCACCCGGTTGCTGGTGCTGCGCAGTCCGGCTTTAACGCCAGCTTTGATCTTAGCCAGCAACTGGCAAATCTTAGTCAAGTTCAAATTATCAGTCGGTATACTGATGATCCTACTGGGAACGGTAATGCGGCGGACTACTGGTTTGCGCCAATCGTAATTGACCGTGCCAATCGCGCGAGCCTTGATTTAGCTACCGCAATTGACGGCCAGCTAGTAGTAGCTGGTTGGCATGCTAGCAACGCGGCCGCGGGCAAGAATCACCACTACGTGATCTTCTTTGACCGGACGATCAACAGTGAAATCGGGCGGGGTGAGGTCAAACCCATTGCACGTCCGGACGTCGCCAGAGCCGTTCCCGACGTTTACCATGCCGACCAATCTGGTTTTACAGCTAAAATTGCGTTAAATAAAGTTAACCTGAACCACCAGATTCAGATCATCAGCCGCTATAGTGCTAGTGCGGATGGCAACAGCGACTACCTGGATTACTGGTTTAACTCAATTACCGGTGCTAACCAAGTCAACCAGGGCTGGTTGGATAGCTTCAACCTCAGTGACGGTCAACGCTTGAGCTTTGCTGGTTGGCACGCTAGCGGTTTAGCACCGTTTGAGAATAACCACTTTGGAATCCTTTACGATTTGACGGCGAACTCTCAGGTCGCCGTTGTCAAGACAAGTCTGGCCAATCGCCCAGATATTGCCCGCTTGTTGCCAAACGTTCCAGAATCTGGACAGGCTGGCTTTAGCGGTCAAATTGATTTGGCGGGGCTAAACCTGCAACCTGGTCACCAGTACACGCTCGTCAGTCGGTATTCCACCAGTAACGACGGCAACGGTGGCGGTGGGCAGTATAGTGACTACTGGTCACCGGCTTTTACGTTGAACCAACACGCTTTTTATATTGATGGCCTCCAGATGACCGAGCAGGGGCTGCGGGTCAATGGTTGGCTCGTCAGTGACCAATCGCTTACGAAGACTCATCCATACCTCATTGTCCTGAACAACGGCAAGGAAGTTAACCGGGCGGCGCTCACCTTCACCAGTCGGCCTGATGTTGCTAAGGCTTATGGTCAGGTTTATAACAGTGCTAACAGCGGCTTTTCGACCTTAGTCAAGTTAGACCCGGCCCAAGTCAATGGCAATATCCAGCTGATTCTTCGCTTCTCAGATGATCCAGCTGGTAATGGCAACTACGACGACCAGTACAGTCAAACTTATGCTTCGAACGCTGGCAATTTTGACGCCATCCAAGTTAATGCTACCGGTATTTACGTCAGTGGTTGGCACGCTAGCAATCAGGCTGTTGGTAAGCCGTATCAGTATCTGATTTTTGTCGACCAAAATGGTCATGAATTATACCGGCAGGAGGTCTTAGACAAAAACCGCACCCGGGGAGATGTTGCCAAGGCAGAGCCGGCAATCTACAACAGTGGCAAGTCTGGTTACCAGCTTGGCTTCAATATTCCAAACCAGCTCAACCACCACATGGTGCGGATTATCCACCGGATTACCGACGACAAATACGGGAACGGCAACGCGGTCGACGAATGGTCCGGCTTAGTTTCCATCAATGCGATGCGGACACCGATCGACTACCGACAGCCGTCTGAATACTTTGACTACCCGAACTTGAGCCAGCTCAACAACTTCTGGATCCATGTCCGGATCGGCCAAAACCGGGTCTACCTGATGAACAACAATGACGTGGTTTACACAATGTACTGTACCGCTGGCTACTACCAAAACGGGGTCAGCACCACGCCCCTTGGAACCTACTACATCCAGGCCGAGCGGGGCAACAGCTTCTACAACGGTGCCTTGGGTGAGGGGGCTAACTACTGGACGTCCTTCCTTAACCACGGGGAATACCTCTTCCACACGGTTCCGACTGACCGCTGGGGCAACTACAAACCATACGAAGCCTCACAACTGGGCATCAACCAAGGTTCCCACGGCTGTATCCGGCTCTCTGTTCCCGATGCCTACTGGATTATGCACAACGTTCCAACTGGCACCCGGGTTGTTATTGATAATTAATTACTTTTACAGAGAGAGTGAAAAAAGCACCGAAAATCCACGCTGATTTTCGGTGCTTGTCTTTTCGCCGCGCAGCCTATTTGGGAGTGGTCCAGTGTTTGAATTGCCAGCCTGCGACTACGCTGGGGTATCATTATCCATAAAACGGCTAAGAGACGGAGGTTATTCCCACTCCCATTTCGCTTGAACTCATAGTAAAATATTACAAGATTCACATGAGGGGGAGCATTTAATGAACACTACGGTTGCTAAACTAATCGCTACGGCGGCGGTTACAACCTTTGGCTTGACGCTGATCACCACGGGCGCTCGGGCCGATGATGTTACCGTCAGTACGACAGCCAACCAGCCAACTACTATCCAGTCCACAACAACTAATCTAAATCTCTATTCCAAAAACTTGTCCCGGGTCCAGGCTACCCAGGCAATTAACTTTCCGGCCGGCTACACCCTCGACGCAGTTCGTAATGTCAATAGCCAGGCGGCGGCCAATGCCTTCGAGCAGACCGCCCAGCAGGGAATTTACAATAATAACTACCAGTCCAACCGACTCGCGGCCACCCAGGCGGTTGACCTAAACAGCCTGACCGCTGACCAGGTCAGCCAGCTTAACCAGTACGGGCTTAACCTTGTCAACCGGGCCCGGGCTGAATTTGGCCTAGAGCCATTTACCCAGGATGCCGGAACCATTAACCAGGTACGAGCAATGGCCCTTGAGTACCAGTTTCGTGACGAGTCCCTCCTCAATGGTCACTGGCACGATTACGAAATCCTGCAGGGTCAGTCCGAAAACATCGCGGCCCATCAGGTTTATGTGGATAATATTCCAAACCTGGCGGCGCGACCATTTGCCAGCGCGGTGGGAACCGACTTCGTGAACGTCAATGCAGTGCCGCTATTTACCATTAAGACGATGGATGACCTGCAAGCCTGTGTTTACTATGGCTTGATGGGGATGTTCTTCAACGACGCTGGCGACCTCTTCGGCCACGCCCAGAACTTCCTGACGGTCCAGCAGCCAATCACGACCCTGGCCCTGTACCCATCCCTGACCTACGCGACGGGGAGGGGAACATGGTCAAACGGGATCCCATTTACTTTCCGGCTGGAAAATGTCGATATGCACTATATCTGGACGACCGGGACCAACTATAACCGGGATGACTTCAGTAACCAGGGAACGGTCACTCCAGACTGGGACCGGACTGATAATGGCAACTACGCCTACTTGGATGGAGCCTTTATCACCAGTTCTGGTCAGCTCGTGGCGACTGGCTGGCACGCGACCAATGCCTCCCAGGGGCGCCCTTACCACTACCTGATTGCACTCGACCAGAATGGACACGAGCTTCAGCGGGTGATCACCAACCGGGTTGACCGTCCCGATGTTCAGCGAGCTCATAACGTCTATGACGCGGCCAAGGCAGGTTTTTCAACCAAGCTTGATCTGGCAAACCAGCTTGCTAATGTGACCAGTATCCGCTTGATCAGCCGGTATAGTGGTAGCGCGGATGGCAACAGCGATTACGTAGATTATTGGTTTGCGCCGCTCTCGGTGGACCAGGGGAACTATGCCAATCTGGATGGTGCCACGGTGGTGGGTGACCAGCTCCAGCTCAGCGGTTGGCACGCCAGCAACCAAGCGTCTGGAAAGGCGTACCACTACATCATTATTTTGAATAATGGTCGCGAAGTGGGGCGGCGGTTGGTGTCAGCAGGTACCAACCGGCCGGACGTGGCTAACGTTTACGGCCACATCGCTGGCGCTGGGCAGTCCGGCTTTAGTGTGAACTTTGACTTGGCCGCACTCAACTTTAATCAGCGGCTCCAGGTATTGAGTCGCTACACAGACGACCCCGCCGGCAACGGCAACGCTGTCGACTACTGGTTTACGCCGCTGACGGATGGCCAGTACAGTAACCAGGCTTACCTGGATAACTTTACAGTCGGCAATGGACGGCTGAAAATTGCTGGTTGGCACGCGAACGGGGTCAGCCGGTTTGAACAGCACCACTTCATCATCCTGTTCGATGTGACGGTGAACCGTCAGGTAGAATCGTACCTGGTTATCGCTGCCGCCCGGCCCGATGTTCAACGAGCTTACCCGGGAGTTGCCAACGCCGGGCAGTCTGGCTTTGAGCTAACCTTAAACCTGACGGAACTCAACCTGATTCCCGGGCACCGCTACGTGATTGTCAGCCGCTATTCTAGTAGTGCTGACGGCAACGGGAATGGTAACGGCAGCCAGTACACCGACTACTGGTTCACACCCCAGAAATTATTGTCACAGAAGGAAGCAGGGTACGTAGACCAGCACGTCCTTCGTCAGGCTAATGACCAAGCTAAGTTGACAGTTGCTGGCTGGCGGGTCACTAACTTGGCTCGTGGCTACCACACCCTGATCCTGTTCGATAACACGCGGGGCCGGGAGCTGGCCCGGCAGACGATTGCCGACACGCCAACAGGTTTGGCCCGGCCAGATATCATGCGGTTGTACGGACGGCAGTATCTGAATGCTGCGCACGCCGGCTTTACAGGAACGATAACTTTACCAGTAGGGTGGCCGCAGGGGGATGACTATACGATAATTAGCCGTTATACCCCGACCCCCGATGCAAACCGTGACTACGTGGATGTTTTCTACCACTTGGGAAGCTTACAATTTGAACAACTTTAATGGAACACAAAAAGCCGCTCGAGAAAATTCCCGAGCGGCTTTTTGCGGAATGCTATTATTAGGTCACCGGTTAGTGGTGGCTAACAACCGCATTGCTTGGCAGTTGACCAGACCAGTCTTGGTATTGAACCTGTGAACTGCCCTTGGCAGTGTAACGATCCATCCCGTCGCTATCAACGTGGTGGGTAACACCCTGAGCGTCAGTCCAGCTGGCAACATCACCTAAGCCGAGTTGGATGTTTTGGTTTTCCTTCACGCTGCTGGATGATTCTTGGGCAGCCTTTGCAGGAGCAGCAACAGCACTGGCATTAGCACTTCTCGTGGAAGCAATAGTGCTGCTTGCTGCTTGGCTGCTAGCCTGCTTGGAAACCGTACTTGCGGAGCTGCTGTTATTCGAAGTTATCTTTTGTTCGCTAGTACTTTCCTTAGCTGCTGCCTTGTCGCTAGCTTTCTTATGGTTCTGCTTAACGACCTGGGCGCTTTGCGCTTCGTGACTCTTGTGGGTCGTAGTTGCACTATTGGCAGCGCAACCGCCTAACCCTAACGCAAGCATAACAACTAATGAACTCTTTAAGACCTTTTGATTTAACTTCATAATAATAGCACCCCTTCCGCAATGTTTTTTAACATTGTTCTTTTCTTTCAATAGTTATATTGTAACACGGTTGAAATATTTATGTAACCTTTTAGACAATAAAATGTCAATTTATTTCAAACTTAGTCATTTTTCGTAATAAATGTTTAATGAGCTGGTGATTACGACCAGAAAAGGGGACCTAAGCTATCTTTTCGGTGGTAAAAGGCTTACTATATTATACGAATGCTTAACGAGAAACGAGGAGAAAACGTGAAAGAAAAATACTACCATTGGCTCTTTTGGCCGAGCCTACTACTGGTGATCGCGGCTCTGATTTGGGTGTGCACCAAGATCCAGTTTATTTTCCAGCCCTTTCTTACCTTTATTTCAGTAGTCTTTGTGCCATTGATTTTGTCGGGTTTTCTTTATTACATGCTCAACCCGATTTTGAAATTATTACTGAAAGTCCGTCTGGGTCGCTTTCGCCTTAACCGGGGCGTTGCTAGCTTGCTGCTGGTTTTAATGCTGATTTTGATTATCTGTGGCGGCCTGGCAATGTTGATTCCGCCAGTGGTCAAGGAAATTACGAGTCTGGTGGCCCACTTGCCACAGACGGCGAGCGGCTTGCAACGGCAGCTGAATGATACGATCCAGCATTCGCCTCTGAAAAATATCGACCTGACGGCTTACTACCGGCAGTTTGATCACCAGCTTGCAAATTATGCCCAGGTGGTCCTCAAGGGTCTATCATCGCGGATTGGCGACGTCATTAATGCGGTGACGAATATTACGGTTGTGACCATCACGGTGCCAGTAATGCTCTTCTATATGCTGAAGGATGGGTCCAAACTGGGGCCAAGCATCCAGAAGTGGCTATCACCGCACCACGCTAAGGAAGTCGACCAGCTGCTGGGGAAGATGAATGATACCCTGTCTTCCTACATTGCGGGGCAGGTAATTGAGTGCTTGTTTGTGGCCGTCTTTACCTCGCTGGGCTACCTGTTGATCCACCAGCCGTTGGCCCTGGTGCTCGGGATTGTTGCCGGTCTGTGCAACATTATTCCCTATATCGGTCCTTATATTGGAATCGCGCCGGCACTCTTTGTGTCACTGACGATGGCTCCGCAGAAGCTGATTTTGGTTATCATTGTGGTTATTGTGGTCCAGCAAATCGACGGGAACGTGATTTACCCGAATATTATCGGGAAGACGCTCCAAATTCACCCGTTGACAATCATCCTGCTCTTGCTTGCAGCGGGCCACATCGCGGGAATTGCGGGAATGATTCTCTGCATCCCGTTCTACGCCGTCCTCAAGACGATTGCGGAATACTTCTTTGATATTTACCGGATTGAACACCCGGTAAAGGATGAAACAAAAGAATAATAAAAGAAGCAGTTAGATGGACATTCCGTCTAACTGCTTCTTTATCTTTAAATGGGTTAATTCATGCGGTTAACAACCCCGTGGTTCGGGTTGGCGTTAATCTGGTTGTCGAAGTTAACTACCCATTGGTAACCGCCATCATGGTAGTGGAGGTTGAATTCCCGACTATCATATTGAACAGCTTGGCCTGGAATCGGGTCATAGCGATATTCATTGGTAATCGTGCCATTGTTGTGGTTGATGATATCAGACATATCCCAATCAACGTTATGGGTCCGTCCTTGCTCATCGTTCCAAACCCAGTAGTAGAAAAACGGTGCCGGTAATTCTTGTTCGTCATTGTTATTAACTGCTTGCTGGGTGTTTTGTTCAGGCCGCACAAGCTGATTGCTTTGGTTAGCATTAGTTTGGCCTGCGACAGGAGCCTGGTTGCCGGAAGCTACCGCGTTGCTGTTAGCGAGTGCTGGATTAATAACGCTGGCTGGCTGATTTACGTTTGCATAGCTCGCGGGGGTCTCAATGGCCGCCTGGTTAGCAGTGGCCTGGTTGCTTTCCTGCTTAGTGCTTGGCTGGTCAGTGCTATCGTTAGCGGCTTTCTTATGGTTATTTGCTTTCGTGACCTTTGCGGAAGTTGGCTCGTGGCTAGTCTTATGCGTGCTGGCACTATTATTGGCCGCACAGCCACCAAGTCCGAGTGCGAGTAATAATACTAATGAACTATTGATAATGGCTTTATTTAATCTCATTATAAACACCCCTTTAACCGCAGGAGGCATTACTACTTCTTGTTTACACTATTATTGTAACATATCAGCAATTAAAATGTAATGTTTTTGTAATAAAAATCATAAAAAGAGAGAATACTAGCTCGGCTAGTTCACCATCCTGTTTTCGCACGGGCACTGCGCTACGGTTTTCCTTTAAAATAAAAGAGGCTGGGAATTAACTCAACCTCTTTAATATTTTAAAGTTAGTAATGCCTCAGTGCAGCAAGCCTTCCTACAGGCTATCTGCGCGTCGACGGAGGTGGGACGACGAACTAGACAAGCTAGTTCTGTCCCACTCTCATACTTTAATCTTCTTGATTATCGACAATGACGTAGTTTCCAGTGATGAAGCGCTGGTCGCCAATTTGGTACCAGGTAATTTCGCCATTATCATCTAACTTACCGCTGATGCTGACCCGTTTACCATCGGGGATGGTCGCGACCTTTTTGCCATAGGGGGCGTCATAGACATCGATTTCCCGGTTCGGCAGGTAATCCACGGTTCCCTGAACGTTCTTTAGCGGTAGGATTGTTAACTGATCCGCCAGTGTGGAAGGCTGGTGATCATTATTTTGGTAGGGATTGGTGATGACGCGCATCCCCTGGTAGCGAACCCACTGGTCGGCGCCCAGCTCGTACCAGGTGTCACCATTTTCGGTATTGACCCGGTGAAAGGCCTTAACAACAATTCCGGCGGGGAGGGGGATGTCAATTGGCAAGCCCTTGACGTTATCGTAGACCGTGGCTGCCTGGTCGATTTGCAGGTAGGTATCAACGGCTTCGACTTCCTGCCAGTTGTCCTTCCGATAATAGAACTTGACGTCCTTGCGCTGCATGTTAAAAGTGCCATCGGTCGCACCGTCGACGTCGACATAGCGGTAGCGGGGAAAGTTTTTCCGTTCAACGTGGTACTTGCAGCCGGCGACGCCCCGCATCAGTTGGGGGACCATTAAGTTCTCACCAGTGTCAATATCAAGGTAGTACACCCAAATTGGGTTGCCAGTTTTCAAAGGTTCTAACACGATTCCCACCTCATTGTAAAAGATAATTAATTTAATTATACCGCATTTTGGCCCTTAGTCCCTGAGAAGTCAGAAACTAGCCAACTTTATTTCCGTTTGCTAAAATAGTTTCAGTAAATTTACAAAAGGGGATAACCAGATGAAACGCCGCCAACAGATCCAGCGAAGCACCATTCGCTCAATTTTGATTGCGATTATTATTTTACAAGACTTCGTACCATTTTTAGGGAACATTCCGGTTGGCCCACTGAGTATTACAACCATGCACGTAACCGTGATTATTGCGGCAATCGTGGTTGGACCGGTAGATGGTGCCATTATCGGCGGGGTCTGGGGAATTCTGACCTGGGTCCGGGCCTTCGTCGCACCGTCAAGCCCCCTGGCCCCCCTGGTCATGATTAACCCCCTGGTTTCGGTGGTGCCGCGAATCATGATTGGGTTGGTAGCGGGTTACCTTTACCGTTGGCTGGCCCGCCTGAGTAAGCAGCCCCGGCTAGCGATGATTCTTGCGGGAATCGCTGGCAGCCTAACGAACACCGGCCTTGTCTTGGGAGCAATCGCAATCTTTTACCGGACTCCGGCTGTGGCACGGGCCTATGGAGTTAACGTTGCTCACTTGCTGCCTGCTCTTGAAACGATCATGGCGACGAATGGACTGGCTGAGCTAGTTTTTGCCGCTATCGTGGTGCCACTGGTTGCTTACCCGGTCTTGGAAGTGCGCCGGCGATTAGGATAGGAAAAAGGGCTATGACATAAGTACTATTACTTAGATAAAAGACGAACAGCGCAGTACACAAAGGGGCTTCAGTGCTCGGTAAAGCCGAACGCTGAAGCCCTCTTTGTGCTTTCTAAAGACTAGCTGCGCGTCGACGGGGGCTCGAAAACGAAGCCGATTTCGACTTCTGTCTCGCTCCCTTGATTGAGCTAGTATTTACTTGTTTTCTGCTGGTGCTTCGGCTGGTTGGGTGGCACCGGCGGCAACGACGGTAATGTTGCCAGCAGAGTCTAGTTGGGCGGCTAAGTCGTGGACGTCACCGTGGTCAAGGACGTAGTCGGCAATCCGGTCTTCAATTTGTTCTTGGATTACCCGACGAAGAGGCCGAGCCCCCATCTTCGGATCGTAACCCAGGTCGACCAGCTTTTCGTCCACGTCATCCGGAACGGTAATGTGGAGGTCCTTTTCCTTTAGCATTCTGTTAACGTCATCGATCATCAGGTTGACGATCTTCATCAGGTCCTCCTTGGTGAGGGCGTTGAACTGGACGATGTCATCAAACCGGTTTAAGAACTCCGGCTTGAAGTAGTTGGTTAACTTGTCGATGATCGAGTGGGTCGAGCCAGCAGCTTCGGCTCCAAAACCAACACTGGCAACTGCATCGCCCGTTCCGGCGTTGGAAGTCATAATGATAATCGTGTCCTTGAAGCTAACAGTCCGGCCCTGGGAGTCAGTCAGTCGGCCGTCATCCAGGATTTGCAGGAACATGTGCATGACATCCGGGTGGGCCTTTTCCACTTCATCCAGCAGGATCAAGCTGTACGGGTGACGCCGAACTTGTTCAGTCAGCTGCCCGGCTTCTTCGTAACCAACGTAGCCAGGAGCTGCCCCAATCAACTTGGAAGTGGACGTCTTGTCCATGTATTCTGACATGTCAAAGCGAATCATGGCGTCCTTAGAACCAAAGAGCTGCTTAGCCAATTGCTTAGCAGTTTCGGTCTTTCCGACCCCGGTTGGTCCAACGAAGAGGAAGGAACCAATTGGCCGACCGGACTTATTCAAGCCGATCCGGTTCCGCCGAATTGCCCGTGCCACCTTGTCAACGGCCTGGTTTTGGCCAATTACGTGGGCTTCCAGTTCCTTATCGAGGTCCCGTAGCTGGTTTTCTTCCTGCTGCTGGAGGTCACCAACGGGGATGTTGGTCTTTTCCTCGACAATCTTTTGCATATCCTGAGCAGTAACCGTTGCGGACTCCTCAGTGTGGTTTTCTTCGGCATCCTTCTTAGCCTTTTCCAGTCGGGTAACTTGGTCCCGGTAGAAGGCGGCCTTCTCGTAGTCCTGGTTGTCAACGGCTTGCTGCTTGTGCGCTTCGGCCGTGTGAATCTCGTTTTCAATCATGTTCGGGTCGGCCGTCTTCAGGGTCAGGTTCTTGCGCGAGCCAGCTTCGTCTAGGAGGTCGATCGCCTTGTCCGGCAGGAAGCGGTCCTGGATGTAGCGGTCAGAGAGCTTGGCAGCGGCAACGACCGCTTTGTCGGTGTACTTGACGTGGTGGTAGTCCTGGTAGCGGGCCTTGATTCCATTCAAGATTTTGATGGTTTCGTCCACGGATGGTTCGTCGACTTCGACCGGTTGGAACCGGCGGGCGAGGGCTGCGTCCTTTTCAATCTTCCGGTATTCATTCAGGGTCGTCGCGCCGACTAATTGGAAGTCGCCACGGGCGAGGGCCGGCTTCAAAACGTTGCCAGCGTCCATGCCGCCCTCGGCATTTCCGGCACCCATAATTTCATGGATTTCATCAATGAAGAGGATGATGTTCTTGTTTTTGCGAACTTCTTCCATTAATTGCTGCATCCGCTTTTCAAATTGGCCCCGAATTCCGGTCCCTTGAACTAAGGATACAACGTCTAAACGGATGATTTCCTTATTAGCCAGCTTTTCAGGAACTTGGCCGGAAACGATGGCCTGGGCGAGGCCTTCAACTACGGCGGTCTTACCAACCCCGGCTTCACCGATTAGGACCGGGTTATTCTTGGTCCGCCGGTTTAAAATTTCAATGACCCGTTTAATTTCGTTGTCCCGGCCGATTACCGGGTCAATTTTACCCTGGCGCGCCATTTCAGTAAGGTTGATCCCGTATTGGCCGAGGATGCCCTTACCGCCACGCCGCCCGCCGGCTTGTTGCCCCTGGGGACCAGCGGCTTGACCATTCTGGCCGGCCGCCTGGCTTTGCATATCGTTCATTGCGTTCATAAAGTCTTCGAGACTTCCAAAGTTAAAGTTATTCATTCCGTTACCTCCGTTCATCAGATTAGTTTGGAGATTTTGTAATTTTTGGTAGCATTGTTGGCAGAGGTCAATTTGCACCCGCTGACCATTAAAGTTCATTTGTAGGTGGATTGATGCGGGATTTTGATGACAATTTTGACAGAGCATCAGGTAAATACCTCCTTGATAAAATCATGGCAAAAAATGTTTGACCATTCTTGACTATTGATTATATTATACTTACTTTTTATTACAGCGCAAGTCAAGTGTCTCGACCTGGCTAAAAAATACCGCCTGCTTGATTGCAGAGGTGATATGGCCTTTCTAATCAGGAAAAGCAGCTGATTTAGCATTATTTTAGCACTCTTCAAGTGAGTTTGCTAAAGAGGGTCACTCAGGGGTCGTGTATAATAGAAGAAAAATGGAGGCGAGAAGATGGCAGAACAAGATTATCAACAGCTCCTCGACGACTTGCGGGCAGGGAAAATCGACCAGTTTGAAATTGGACCAGAGCAGTTTCAGGAATTTCAGCCGGTCTACCACTCATATCCCTACCGGACCCAAATTGTGGGGAAGGCGCACATTGGCGGTAAAATCATCTACCGGTTGGTAAAGCGATAAGTGCCCCGGACTCGCTTGTATTTACCGCTTACAATTGCTAAAATATATCTATCGAGGTGTATCGGTGGTAGAATAATCACTGATAAAAGTAAATCTGCTCGAAGGAGACTGATTAATAATGGAAAAACGCGATTTTACTATTACTGCTGAAACTGGTATCCACGCACGTCCAGCAACGATCTTGGTACAAGCTGCTTCCAAGTTTGCTTCAGACGTTACCCTGTCATACGAGGGCAAGAGCGTTAACCTGAAGTCCATCATGGGTGTAATGTCACTTGGTGTGGGCCAAAACGCCAACGTTACCATCACCGCAAGTGGGGATGACGAAAAGGAAGCCCTGGATGCCGTTGCTGAAACAATGAAGAAGGAAGGATTGACTGACTAATGTCTTTACTGCTAAATGGGTTGGCAGCGAGCAACGGGATTGCAATTGCTCCTGCCTACCTGTTAGTGGGGTCAGATCTGCCTGTTCAAAAACAGCATACTAATGATAAGGATCATGAGGTCACGCGGCTTCATGATTCTTTTGCGTTCAGCCGCCAGGAACTTCGCCGCATTCGTGACCAGGCCCACGAACGATTAGGGCAGCGGGCGGCCGCTGTGGTAGATACCCAATTAGCAATGCTGGGGGATCCGGCCCTCTTTGCGATGATGCGGCAAGAGATTATGCAGTCCGGGGTGACTGCGGAGTGGGCGGTCAAGCAGACCGCGGATCACTACCTAACCATTTTTGAAAAGCAAAATGACAATGATTACTTGCAGGCGCGGGGGACGGCCATGCGGGATGTTGCCAAACGGCTGCTAAGCCACTTAATGGCGGTGGAACTTCCGGATCCGCAAAAGCTGGACCACCGGGCAATTATTGTTGCCGCAAACATCACTCCGACCGACACCGCCCAATTTGACCGGCGCTATGTCGCTGGGTTGGTTACTGATACAGGGGGCCGGACCTCACACTTTACCATTATGAGTCGGACCCTTTCGCTGCCGGTCGTTGTCGGGACAAAAACCGCAACGACGGAAATCCAAAACGGTGACCTCCTCATTGTCGATGGCATTCACGGCAAGGTAATCGTCCGGCCAACGGAGGAAGAGCTTGAGCAATACCGCTTACTGGCTGGCAAGTTTGCCCGGGAGCAGGAAGCCTGGGGAGCGGTTCGGAACCAGCAGACAATTAGTGCGGACGGCCGGCACTTTGAAGTTGCTGCCAACGTGGGCACCCTGGCGGATATGGAGGATGCTCGGAAGAACGGCGCCGAGGGGATTGGCCTTCTTCGGACCGAGTTCTTATACATGAACCAGTCCCGCTTGCCGAGTGAGGAGGAACAGTTTCGCGCCTACAAGCAATTTGTCGCGGGGATGAATGAAAAACGGGTGGTTGCCCGCACCCTCGATGTTGGGGGAGACAAGCGGCTGGGGATGGTCCCGCTGCCGAGCGAGGCGAACCCCTATCTTGGTTTTCGCGCTATTCGGATTGGGTTAGCCCGCCCGGAAATTTTGCGTCCCCAATTGCGGGCCCTGCTCCGGGCGTCTGTTTACGGCCGGCTGGCGATTATGTTTCCGATGGTGGCAACGTTAGAAGAGTTTCACCAGGCCCGGGCAATTTTGGAGGAAGAACGGGCTCAACTTAGTTCGGCGGGGGTTCCACTGGCCCAGAACGTTGAGCTGGGGATGATGCTGGAAATTCCCGCGGTTGCCATGATGGCGGATATTTTTGCCCCGGAGGTCGACTTCTTTAGCATCGGCAGCAACGACCTGATTCAATACCTGTTCGCGGCGGACCGGGGGAACCCACGGGTGGCCTACCTTTATCAAGAGTTGCACCCCGCAGTCTTGCGGACGGTCAAACGAGTGATTGACGCCGCCCATGCTGAAGGAAAGTGGGTTGGAATGTGCGGTGAAATGGCAGGGAACCCGTTGGCCGCCCCCTTATTAATGGGGATGGGGCTAGATGAGTTTTCAATGAATAGCAACCGGATCTTACAAATTCGGTCCCTGATTAAGAAAATGAACACCCGCCAGCTGCAACCGCTTGTGCACCGGGCGTTGAATGCACAAAGCGCTCCGGAAGTGGCGGAGCTGGTTCGCACAGCGCTTCCGGAACTCAATAGATAGGAAGGACGGGAGCTGACTTTTCAATAAGGGCAGCCTGTCAAACTAAACAACAACCAGGAGATGAGCCGTTACCAGCCAATCACCTGGTTGTTTGTTTTAAGAAAGACTTAATCCATCCATCAGAGCTTGTCGCTTGTGGTAATTCATCTTACAATAAAAAATACGGGTCTTTGCTAAAGAAAGATGCATTTAGTATAATAGCTAATATTATGGACGAAAATAATAGATGGGAGCAGTTAGTGTGAATATCGGTCTTTTTACAGATACATATTTTCCGCAGGTCAGCGGGGTGGCGACGTCGATCAAGACCCTCCGTGACGAGTTAACTGCTCAGGGACACAACGTATACATCTTTACGACCACTGATCCCAAGGCAAAGGAGGATGATGTTGAGGCGGGAATTTACCGCTTCCCGAGCATCCCCTTTGTCTCTTTTACTGAGCGCCGAATTGCGGTGCGCGGAGCCTTTCGGGCAGTCCACTTGGCAAAGAAGTTTCAGCTAGACGTGGTTCATAACCAGACCGAGTTTGCGCTGGGGATGATGGGCAAGATAGTTGCGCACGAGTTGAAAATTCCGTGCTTGCATACTTATCACACGATGTACCAGGACTACCTCCACTACATTGCAAATGGTCACATTGTTAAGCCTAAGAATGTAGCGACCTATGCCCGACTCTACATGAAAAACATGGATGGAATCGTGGCTCCAAGTGAGCGGGTGCTAGATACGCTCCGTTCGTACGGGATTAGTGCGCCGATTCGGATCATTCCCACCGGAATTAACTTACGGGTTTACCAGCAGTGGGATTCTCCCGCGGAGCTGGCGGCCCTACGGGAAAAGTACGGTTATGAGCCGGATACGCCGGTCCTGTTGTCACTTAGCCGGCTGGCTTACGAAAAGAATATTCATGCGCTGATTGAGGCGATGCCAGATATTCTGGCCCAGGATCCCCGGACCCAGCTGCTGATTGTTGGGGATGGTCCGGCCCGGACTACTTTGGAACGGCAGGTTCGGCAGATGAAGCTAACTGACCACGTTCAATTTGCTGGTGAGATTAAAAACGCGGACGTCCATCATTATTACCAGATGGCGGACGTTTTCGTGTCAGCCTCGGATTCGGAGTCTCAGGGCTTGACCTATGATGAGGCCCTGGCTTCCGATCTGCCAATTGTAGTGATGCGGAGCGTGTACACGGATGAGCTGATTGATGATCCGGCGATTGGGGTTAGTTTCCAAAAACGGGCAGACCTGGTAAAGGGAGTTCATTACTACCTTAACCATCCTGCCAGTCAGGAATCCCATGCTCGCCGCCAGGAAAAACTTCACGCGATTTCGGCAGAGGTGTTTGCAAAACGGGTGGTCGCTTTTTATAATGACTGCCAGGAACAGCTTGCGGCAGAAGAAGCGGCGAAAGCCCACCATCATTCTCGTCGTCTATTTCATCGTTCAAGGAGTTAGTGATGATTAAGATTACAATGTTTTCGTCTGCTGATAAGGTAGCTGGCCAGGGGGTCGGCAGTGCCTACCTGGAATTGGTCAACCTGCTACGGAGCCGGTGCCAAGACCAATTGGACATCCAGATCAACCACTACCGAGAAAGCGACATTAGTCATTACCACACAATTGATTTACCCTTCTATTTTTCGACGTTTTCCAAAAAGCGGGGCCGAAAAATCGGCTACGTTCACTTCTTGCCGGAAACACTGGAGGGGAGTTTAAAAATCCCACAGCCTTTTCGTGGGATTTTTTACCATTATGTCATTGCCTTTTATAAACGAATGGACCATTTAGTGGTGGTTAACCCGTCTTTTATTGATAAGTTAACCGCTTATGGTATTCCCCGCCAGAAAATTACCTATATTCCAAATTTTGTTGACGCCAAACGTTTCCACCCGGTGGATGCAAGCCAGCGTGCGCAATTGCGGCGTCATTACCACCTGCCTGCGGATAAGTTTGTCGTTTTAGGTTCGGGGCAGGTACAGGAACGCAAGGGAGTACCGGACTTTATTACCTTGGCGCGGCAGAATCCAGACGTTCAGTTTATTTGGGCCGGGGGCTTTTCCTTTGGACGGTTGACGGACGGCTATACAGAGTTGAAAAAAGTTGTCGATAACCCGCCAAGCAACCTGCTTTTTACCGGAATCGTTAGCCGGGACGAAATTGCCGATCTAAATAACCTAGCGGACTTGTTTTTGCTCCCTTCTTATAATGAACTTTTCCCAATGTCGGTCTTAGAAGCGTTTAGCTGTGGGACCCCAGTAATGCTGCGGGACCTTGACCTGTATCATTCAATCATTGCTGGTGACTACGAGCCGGCTAAGGATGTGGATGAGATGCAGGTAAAACTGACCCTCTTACGAAATGACCCGGCGCGGCTGGCTCATTGGCAGGAGCAGGCTCATCGGGCGGCCCAACGCTACTCGGAGGATCATTTAGCAAAGGTTTGGCTTGCCTTTTACCAAAGCCAGGTAAAGGAGGGCCAGCATGAGTAGGAAAAATTGGCTCGCTCTGGTTGCGATGCTGCTGATTGGTGGGGGGATCGTTGCCTACTCCCTACGGACCGTCAACCTCCGCTTACTGATCCAGGACTTTTTTACCCTTAACTGGTGGTGGATGCTGGTTGCATTAGCCTGTATTTGTCTTTACCTAATTCTAGAGGGGGTCGTGGTGAAGATTTTTATGAATAACCGTCATGCTGACTTTACCTGGAAAGATGCGCTGCGGTTGCCCCCGATTGAGCAGCTCTTTAACGGGATTACGCCCTTTTCCACCGGGGGTCAGCCTGCCCAGCTTGTAGCAATGCTGCAGTGTGGCGTTGACGGGGGACTGGCAAGCTCGGTTCTCTTGATGAAGTTCGTGGTTTTCCAAGCGATGATCGTGATTAACTTCCTGGTCAGCTTACTGATTGGTTTCCACTTTATCGCAGAAAAACTCCATGCGTTATCACTGCTGGTATTGCTGGGGTTTGTTATCCACTTGGCGGTGATCGTCGGTTTGCTGCTGGTGATGTACTGGTACGGATTCACCAAGCGGGCCCTGAACTTGTTGATTAAACCCTGCGCCTGGTTTATGAAACCGCAACGGTACGAGCGACTACGAATTTCTTTGAATGAAAAGGTGGACTCTTTTTATCAGGAAAGTCTCCGCATGAAGGAAGAATACGGGAAGATGGCTAAGGTCTGCCTGGTAACGTTGTGCCAGCTGTTTTTCTATTATGCGATTCCATACTTCATTATGCTGGCACTTGGGGTTCACGGAATGAACTTTATAATGGTGATTAGCCTCCATGTGCTTATTTTCATGATCATTTCGCTCTTCCCAATTCCGGGAGGAGCAGGTGGGGCAGAGTACTCATTCTCCGTTCTTTTTGCCAGCTTTATTGGTTCTGGTACTAAGCTAGTGTTGGCGATGATTTTGTGGCGGCTGTTGACGTACTATTTCGGGATGTTCGCCGGGATGGTTGCATTGTTTATTAAACCAGATAAAATTAAACATGAAGATTAGCGGTTGGGGATGTTCTCCAGCCCTTTTTAGTTAAGGAGGATTGACTTAGTGGAAGAATCAATGTTGCTGCCGATTGTTCGCCGCCTCAATGCGATGCGGTGTGATACAAGCGGGAAAAGACAGCGTCGGATGTTTGAACAGTTTGGAATTCCGGTTTGCGAAGTGACCTATGTTCGTGAAAGCGATGAGTTTATTTTTGTGCGTTTCCGTCCACAGGAACGGTTCTGCTTTGACAGCATTGACTTAACGGCGATTGAAGTTTACGACAGTTTATATGAACTGCGGCATACTTTTTAAATTCAAAAAAAGTGTTGACGAACAGGGGAATGCCTGGTATATTATTACTTGCTGTTACGGAGCAGTGTGATTGATGCTTCAAAATAGTTGTTGACAGAGATTTACATCTTTGTTACCATGAATGAGTTGTCTTGTGAGATGATAATCAAGAATCGTTAAAAGTTGTTCTTGACATCAAATCACCTTGATGATAAAATATAAAAGCTGTCTGATGACAGCTTGGTAGACCTTTGAAAACTGAACAAAGTTTCGACGAATCAAATGTGTAGGGTCTTCGGTCACTTCGGTGATTGAAGCAAAAACATTTGCGAAGTCAATTCGCTTAATTAATTTGAAATAGAGCTATTCAAGTTCTTATATTTTATATGAGAGTTTGATCCTGGCTCAGGATGAACGCCGGCGGTGTGCCTAATACATGCAAGTCGAGCGCACTGGCCCAACAGAAATGACGTGCTTGCACTGATTTGACGTTGGATTCCCAGTGAGCGGCGGACGGGTGAGTAACACGTGGGCAACCTGCCCCAAAGCGGGGGATAACATTTGGAAACAGGTGCTAATACCGCATAACTTGGAAAACCACATGGTTTTCCAATAAAAGATGGTTTCGGCTATCACTTTGGGATGGGCCCGCGGTGCATTAGCTAGTTGGTAAGGTAACGGCTTACCAAGGCGATGATGCATAGCCGAGTTGAGAGACTGATCGGCCACAATGGAACTGAGACACGGTCCATACTCCTACGGGAGGCAGCAGTAGGGAATCTTCCACAATGGGCGCAAGCCTGATGGAGCAACACCGCGTGAGTGAAGAAGGGTTTCGGCTCGTAAAACTCTGTTGTTGGAGAAGAACGTGCGTAAGAGTAACTGTTTACGCAGTGACGGTATCCAACCAGAAAGTCACGGCTAACTACGTGCCAGCAGCCGCGGTAATACGTAGGTGGCAAGCGTTATCCGGATTTATTGGGCGTAAAGCGAGCGCAGGCGGTTGTTTAGGTCTGATGTGAAAGCCTTCGGCTTAACCGAAGAAGTGCATCGGAAACCGGGCGACTTGAGTGCAGAAGAGGACAGTGGAACTCCATGTGTAGCGGTGGAATGCGTAGATATATGGAAGAACACCAGTGGCGAAGGCGGCTGTCTGGTCTGCAACTGACGCTGAGGCTCGAAAGCATGGGTAGCGAACAGGATTAGATACCCTGGTAGTCCATGCCGTAAACGATGAGTGCTAGGTGTTGGAGGGTTTCCGCCCTTCAGTGCCGAAGCTAACGCATTAAGCACTCCGCCTGGGGAGTACGACCGCAAGGTTGAAACTCAAAGGAATTGACGGGGGCCCGCACAAGCGGTGGAGCATGTGGTTTAATTCGAAGCTACGCGAAGAACCTTACCAGGTCTTGACATCTTGCGCCAACCTCAGAGATGAGGCGTTCCCTTCGGGGACGCAAAGACAGGTGGTGCATGGTCGTCGTCAGCTCGTGTCGTGAGATGTTGGGTTAAGTCCCGCAACGAGCGCAACCCTTGTTACTAGTTGCCAGCATTCAGTTGGGCACTCTAGTGAGACTGCCGGTGACAAACCGGAGGAAGGTGGGGACGACGTCAGATCATCATGCCCCTTATGACCTGGGCTACACACGTGCTACAATGGCCGGTACAACGAGCAGCTAACCCGCGAGGGTGTGCAAATCTCTTAAAGCCGGTCTCAGTTCGGACTGCAGTCTGCAACTCGACTGCACGAAGTCGGAATCGCTAGTAATCGCGGATCAGCATGCCGCGGTGAATACGTTCCCGGGCCTTGTACACACCGCCCGTCACACCATGGAAGTTTGTAACGCCCAAAGTCGGTGGCCTAACCATTTGGAGGGAGCCGCCTAAGGCGGGACAGATGACTGGGGTGAAGTCGTAACAAGGTAGCCGTAGGAGAACCTGCGGCTGGATCACCTCCTTTCTAAGGAATAAAACGGAACCTGCACATAGTTGAAACTTTGTTTAGTTTTGAGAGGTTTACCTTTCAAAACGAAGACGCTTATTTGGGCCTATAGCTCAGTTGGTTTAGAGCGCACGCCTGATAAGGGGGGGGTGGTGGTTTAATTCCTTTTAGGCCTTTTTTTTGGGGGTTTT
Source organism: Limosilactobacillus oris (assembly GCF_025311495.1). Taxonomy (NCBI): domain Bacteria; kingdom Bacillati; phylum Bacillota; class Bacilli; order Lactobacillales; family Lactobacillaceae; genus Limosilactobacillus; species Limosilactobacillus oris. Next base: position 1,896,133 of record NZ_CP104398.1, read on the forward strand.
GTTCGGGGGGGGGGGCCTTTTTTGTAAGGGGGGGGGTTTGTTTTTTCCCTTTTTTTTTTTTTGAGCTTGTACTTTGAAAACTAAATAATATCTAATTTCTTTTTATTGAAAACAATAAACCGAGAACACCGCGTTATTTGAGTTTAATTAACGAAATAATCGCTAACTCAATTAATCAGGGTGATCACGAAGTGATCATCAAGGTTAAGTTATGAAGGGCGCATGGTGAATGCCTTGGTACTAGGAGCCGATGAAGGACGGGACAAACACCGATATGCTTCGGGGAGTGGTAAGTACACTTTGATCCGGAGATTTCCGAATGGGGAAACCCAACCAGCTTAGTCGTTGGTTACCTGACTAGTGAATCTATAGCTAGCAGGGGGAAGACGCAGTGAACTGAAACATCTCAGTAGCTGCAGGAAGAGAAAGAAACATCGATTCCCTGAGTAGCGGCGAGCGAAAGGGGAAGAGCCCAAACCAGTGAGCTTGCTTGCTGGGGTTGTAGGACTGAACAATGGAGTTACCAAGATGCGACGTAGTCGCAACAGCTGGGAAGCTGTGCCAGAGAGGGTGATAGCCCCGTAGACGAAACGTCACATTCTCCGTTCAGGATCCTGAGTACGGCGGGACACGTGAAACCCCGTCGGAAGCAGCGAGGACCATCTCGCAAGGCTAAATACTACCTAGTGACCGATAGTGAACCAGTACCGTGAGGGAAAGGTGAAAAGCACCCCGGAAGGGGAGTGAAAAAGTTCCTGAAACCATGTGCCTACAAGCAGTCGGAGCCCGTTAAAGGGTGACGGCGTGCCTCTTGCAGAATGAACCGGCGAGTTATGATTGCATGCAAGGTTAAGACGGAAAAGTCGGAGCCGTAGCGAAAGCGAGTCTTAAATGGGCGAATGAAGTATGTAGTTATAGACCCGAAACCAGGTGACCTACCCATGTCCAGGTTGAAGGTGCGGTAAAGCGCACTGGAGGACCGAACCCGTGTCAGTTGAAAATGGCTGGGATGAGGTGTGGGTAGCGGTGAAATTCCAAACGAACTTGGAGATAGCTGGTTCTCTCCGAAATCTCTTTAGGGGGAGCCTTGAGGAAAAGAATCATGGAGGTAGAGCTACTGTTTGGACAAGGGGCCCGTCATGGGTTACCAACTTCAGATAAACTCCGAATGCCATCGATTTATACTCAGGAGTCAGACGATGAGTGATAAGATCCACCGTCGAAAGGGGAACAGCCCAGATCACCAGTTAAGGTCCCTAAATATATGCTAAGTGGAAAAGGATGTGGAGTTGCATAGACAACTAGGATGTTGGCTCAGAAGCAGCCACCATTTAAAGAGTGCGTAATAGCTCACTAGTCGAGTGATCCTGCGCCGAAAATGTACCGGGGCTAAGCATATTACCGAAACTGTGGATGTGCACTACGTGCACGTGATAGGAGAGCGTTCTAAGGGCGGCGAAGTCAGACCGTGAGGACTGGTGGAGCGCTTAGAAGTGAGAATGCCGGTATGAGTAGCGAAAGACAGGTGAGAATCCTGTCCACCGAATGACTAAGGTTTCCTGGGGAAGGCTCGTCCTCCCAGGGTAAGTCGGGACCTAAGCCGAGGCCGAAAGGCGTAAGCGATGGCTAACAGGTTGAGATTCCTGTACCAGTTGAATGCGTTTGAATGATGGAGGGACGCAGGAGGCTAAGCGAACCGCACGATTGGAAGAGTGCGGCCAAGCAGTAAGTCAGTAACTGAGTCAAATGCTTAGTTGCGAGTTGACAAGCTGTGATGGGGAGTGAAATTAAAGTAACGAAGTCGCCGATGTCACACTGCCGAGAAAAGCTTCTAGTGAGTATTCAACTGCCCGTACCGCAAACCGACACAGGTAGTCGAGGAGAGAATCCTAAGGTGAGCGAGAGAACTCTCGTTAAGGAACTCGGCAAAATGACCCCGTAACTTCGGAAGAAGGGGTGCTGGTCGCAAGGCCAGCCGCAGTGAAAAGGCCCAGGCGACTGTTTATCAAAAACACAGGTTTCTGCAAAATCGTAAGATGAAGTATAGGGGCTGACGCCTGCCCGGTGCTGGAAGGTTAAAAGGATGGGTTAGCTTCGGCGAAGCTCAGAATTGAAGCCCCAGTAAACGGCGGCCGTAACTATAACGGTCCTAAGGTAGCGAAATTCCTTGTCGGGTAAGTTCCGACCCGCACGAAAGGCGTAACGATCTGGGCACTGTCTCAACGAGAGACTCGGTGAAATTGAAATCCCTGTGAAGATGCAGGGTACCCGCGACAGGACGGAAAGACCCCATGGAGCTTTACTGTAGCTTGATATTGAGTGTTTGTACTGCTTGTACAGGATAGGTAGGAGCCGTAGAAAGCGGAACGCTAGTTTCGCTGGAGGCGCTGGTGGGATACTACCCTTGCATTATGACCACTCTAACCCGCAGCACTGAACGTGCTGGGAGACAGTGTCAGGTGGGCAGTTTGACTGGGGCGGTCGCCTCCTAAAAGGTAACGGAGGCGCCCAAAGGTTCGCTCAGAATGGTTGGAAATCATTCGGAGAGTGTAAAGGCACAAGCGAGCTTGACTGCGAGACAGACAGGTCGAGCAGGGACGAAAGTCGGGCTTAGTGATCCGGTGGTTCCGCATGGAAGGGCCATCGCTCAACGGATAAAAGCTACCCTGGGGATAACAGGCTTATCTCCCCCAAGAGTCCACATCGACGGGGAGGTTTGGCACCTCGATGTCGGCTCATCGCATCCTGGGGCTGTAGTCGGTCCCAAGGGTTGGGCTGTTCGCCCATTAAAGCGGTACGCGAGCTGGGTTCAGAACGTCGTGAGACAGTTCGGTCCCTATCCGTCGCGGGCGTAGGAAATTTGAGAGGACCTGTCCTTAGTACGAGAGGACCGGGATGGACATACCGCTGGTGTACCAGTTGTTCCGCCAGGAGCATCGCTGGGTAGCTATGTATGGACGAGATAAACGCTGAAAGCATCTAAGTGTGAAACTCGCCTCGAGATGAGATTTCCCATTCCCTTCGGGGAAGTAAGACCCCACAAAGATGATGTGGTAGATAGGATGGAAGTGGAAGTGCAGTGATGCATGGAGCGGACCATTACTAATCGGTCGAGGACTTAACCAAGGCAAAGCGGAAAGGTTTGTTGGAAAGGGATAGATATTGTTTAGTTTTGAGAGCGCAAGCTCTCATCTCGGAAGAGATGAAGTGTGGTGATGATGGCTTGAAGGATACACCTGTTCCCATGCCGAACACAGAAGTTAAGCTTCAACACGCCGAAAGTAGTTGGGGGATCGCTCCCTGCGAGGATAGGACGTTGCCACGCGATTGACGGACTTTGGCACCTGGCTTTGTGCCGGGGTTCGGATACTGGAGAGTTGTCCGAGTTGGCCGAAGGAGCAGCATTGGAAATGCTGTATACGGGTTAAAGCCTGTATCAAGGGTTCGAATCCCTTACTCTCCGTTATGACCCGTTAGTCAAGTGGTTAAGACACCAGCCTTTCACGCTGGTATCGTGGGTTCAAATCCCGCACGGGTCACTTTTGGAGGATTAGCTCAGTTGGGAGAGCGTCTGCCTTACAAGCAGAGGGTCACAGGTTCGAGCCCTGTATCCTCCATTAACAACTTAATAGTTGTTACCCATACACGATGGCTCGGTAGCTCAGTTGGTAGAGCAACGGATTGAAGCTCCGTGTGTCGGCGGTTCGATTCCGTCCCGCGCCATTTATGGAGGAGTAGCGAAGTCTGGCTAAACGCGACGGTCTGTAAAACCGTTCCTTCGGGTTCGGCGGTTCGAATCCACCCTCCTCCATTTATAGGGATATAGTTAAACGGTATAACTACGGTCTCCAAAACCGTCATTGTGGGTTCGATTCCTACTATCCCTGCTTAACTGAATATTTTGGCGGTATTGGTGAAGTTTGGTTAACACACCGGTTTGTGGGTCCGGCACGCGTGGGTTCAAATCCCACATACCGCCCTTATGATTGAACATGAGGGTCTTTCCTGTTCAATCTTAACTATTTGGTGGTATAGCCAAGTGGTAAGGCAGAGGTCTGCAAAACCTTTATCATCGGTTCAAATCCGATTACCACCTTTTAGTTAGCTGATGCCTCTGTGGCGGAATTGGCAGACGCGCTGGACTCAAAATCCAGTTCCCGTTGAGGGAGTGTGGGTTCGACCCCCACCGGAGGCATTTTACAGATACTATTCAGCTAATATTAAATAGGCTTGAATTGCTGGCTTAGAAGCGTTCAAGCCTGTTTTTATTTTAAATTTTATTTCTGCTTGGACATCAGTTAAAATGTAAGCAGTCAATAACAACACGTCTATGAATTATTCAATGTGCCTTCTATACTGAGACTATCCCAGTGTAGGAGGCATTTTTGATGGAAGAAAAATCTGAAATTATTACCCCAGTTTTTAAAAGTAAGGATACCTTTAATAAAAGCAAACGCATGGCCTCGCGGCCCGCAGTAAAAATGGAAGTTAATGATATAAGATTAACTGCTTTCCGCGGAGCTAATCCTAATTTGGTAAGTGAAATAGCTAAGGTGATTGTTCGTTATGCTCATTGATTGGACGGTCCCGGATTATGTCTATCTGGTATGCGGTAAAACGGATTTAAGAAAAGGCATTGATGGTTTAGCAATGGTTATCGCTGAGAACTATGGACTTGAGCTATACAATAATTCTTTATTTCTTTTCTGTGGAAGTAGAAATGATCGGTTCAAAGGATTATTTTGGGATGGTGAAGGATTTATCCTTTTGTACAAACGCTTTGAAAATGGCCGACTTAAGTGGCCCAGGTACAGTCAGGAGGCAAAACAACTATCCAGCAGACAAGTTAAGTGGTTATTAGCAGGACTTAATCCGCTTCCGGTAAAGCAAATTAAGCCTGCCAAACCCGGTAGTTTTTATTAGATCACTCCTTTTTAAAATGATGGTTCTTTGGTATAATATCAAGGACATCAAAGGAGGTGACGCACGATGACTGATTCAGCCGAGAAGAGAATTAAACAGTTAGAAGAACAGTTGGCAGAAGCAAATAAGAAAATTGCCCAATTAATGGCAATTATTAAGCTTCAACAGAATCAAATGTTTGGGAAAAAAACTGAAGTTATTGATAAAGTAGCTGAGGGCCAACAATCACTTTTTAATGACCAAATCTTAAATCAGCTACAAGACAGCGATGTATCAATCACTGAAGTGATTGAACAAATACCAAGGAAAGTAGTGCGTCACCGCAAGCCCAAGGCAAGTGGTCAACGGACTACTTTTTTGAATAATTTGCCTCAAATTAATCATGTTATTCACCTTGAAAGTAACCTTTGTCCAGATTGTCATCAAGAAATGAAACTAATTGGAAAACATCTGTATAGTCGTGAACCAAAACTAAAGCCAGCAGAACTTTTATGTGTAAACTACTATCAGGAAAGTTATCGCTGTAAAACGTGCCACCGTCGTGGTGGCGATAAAATTGTTAGTAGTAAGATGCCACAGAGTCTCTTACCGCATAGTTATTTTTCCAGCTCAATTTTAGCGAAAGTGGCGGAATATAAGTTTAACTTGGCGTTACCATTTCATCGCCAAATTAAGCTCTGGCAAGCCTTAGGTTTGCCAGTCAAAGGGCGCCAATTAGCAACTAATATTATCAAAGTAAGTCAAACTTATTTAGAGCCCCTATATCAACGGCTACTTAATCTAACTAAGCAAGAGGCGGTTATTCATATGGATGAAACACCGTTTAAAGTAATCGATGAGCGTAATGAAACCAGCTACTTCTGGGTAACTAGAACTACCGAAGAGTTTAGTAAGCATCAAATTGCGTTGTTTCATTATTTTAATACTCGTTCGGGTAAAATAATCGGTAAGCTTATGGGGCACAATTACAATGGAGTTATTATGTGCGACGGCTATGGTGGTTATAGTAATCGACTATATCCTAGGGCAAAGTTTGGTTCATGCCTGGTTCACATTCGTCGTGAGTTTTACCGAATAACACGGCTACTGAAAAAGGAGCAGTTGAAGCATTCCAAGGCTTATCAAGTGCTAAAATTGATGCGTCCGATTTTTTATTACGAAAATCGGTTAAAGTATCATAATCAAATTGAAAAGCTTCAACAACGAAAGTTGTTGGTTAAGCCTTTAGTAGACCAACTGTATGATTATCTGGAAGAAATTAACTTTCCCCAGGGTCAATTAAAAGCAGCCATTAATAATGCCTTGAAACTTAAAAAGCGAGTATATCGAATCTTTGAAAATGGACAAATTCCATTGACCAATAATCCGGTGGAACAAACAATCAGACCATCAACTCTGATTCGTAAAAATAGTTTATTCGCTAAAAGTATTGATGGTGCACAAGCCAGTGCAGTTTACTACAGCTTAACTGCCACTGCAAAATTAAATCATTTGAATATCTATAAGTATTTTAAATACTTATTTGATCACCTACCAAACCGCGAGGACGAAGGCCTCGAGGCTTATTTGCCATGGGCAAAACAAGTACAAAGAAATTGTCATGAATAAACAAGAAGGCGTCCAAGACTAGATCAAAAAGATTCGGCCTTGGACGCCTTTTTGTCAATACGTATCAATAACGACTGCTTACGTTAAAATAAGGGCGTCCATTTGCCTAAAAGCAAATAAATTTTATAGAGATGACCCTCCAGGATTATAAACTTGTTCCTAACAGAATGATCCTCGGGAATGTCAGCGAGGGGTCAACCCGGGTGCTTCAGTAGGCTAAGACAACGGCAGCGCTAAATGCAGGCTGGATTGCCAGTTAGGTGCTGCGTTAAGACATTCTATTAAGAGGCTGGGAGGTTTTCCCGGCCTCTTTAGTCTTTTTAAAAGCGGTAGTTCTTAATTAAAGTTAGCGCTTCGTATCATCAGACGTGGGACCCTACGAATAATAGCCGTGCAGCTAGTCCCACCTGCCGAGGAAGCTCTTTCTCGCCTTTCCTATGCTTGAAGAATGATGGTTCCTTCATGTGTGGGCAAGTTAAAATCAAATATATCTAACGATAAAGCAAACTGAGATTTAGGAGGCAGGAGAAAAGGGTAACTGTTGGGCTAGTGAGCGTGTCAGAGGGAATTGCTCTTTTTATCGTGTAATCTAGTTAATCGGTTTAACCAGGGAAGGGAGTAATCCAAATCCTAACCACAACATATAGTGGTAAAAATGTCAATCCTTTCTACCAATTGTATTTGTGCTAGTATATAAACTGTTAACTTTTGAAGGGAGACGGCATTAATGAAGGTCCAAATAATTGATAAAAAAAATTTAAATAACCTGGCAGATGTGAAGGTTATTAAGCGTGATGGGACCCCCAGCTCCTTTTACGCCTACAAGATCGACCTAGTCTTAGACGCCCTGGATGCCGACGAGCAAACGCGGCACAGCGTCGATTTGGCCATTTTCAATGCCTTAATGGGAAACCATGAGGTACAGACGAGTACGATTGCTGATTTATTCGTCGCTGGGCTCAAGGCAGCTGGTCATGATGACCTGGCTAAGCAGTACCGCGACTACCGGCAAGCGGATGAACGGGCTTTTGCCGAGGCGACTAACCCCCAGCACAAGCTAGAACAGCTTTTTGGGCGCAAGGACACGGTGGTCCACGAAAACGCCAACAAGGATAGTCGGGTTTTCAACACCCAGCGTGATCTTGAGGCCGGGGTTGTCAGCCGGGCCCTCGGTTTACGGATGCTTCCTGAGGTGGTTGCCAAGGCCCACCTCCGTGGTGATATTCACTGGCACGACCTGGATTATTCCCCAGTGACGCCGGAAACGAACTGTTGCCTAATCGATTTCGACGAGATGTTCAAGCACGGCTTTAAGATTGGGAATGCCTGGGTTTCCTCGCCCCGCTCCATCCAGACCGCAACGGCCCAGATGTCCCAGATCATCGCTAACGTTGCCTCCCTCCAATACGGGGGCTGTTCGGCCAACCGGATTGACCAGCTCTTGGAACCGTACGCGAAGATTAACTACGAAAAGCACATGGCGGATGCAAAGAAGTGGATTGCTCCCGACAAGCGGGAGGAGTTTGCCCGTGAAAAGACCAAGAAGGATATCTACGACGCCATGCAGGCACTGGAATACGAGATTAACACCCTTTACTCTAGCCAGGGTCAGACCCCATTCACGACCATTAATTTTGGCCTGGGGACATCGTGGATCTCGCGGGAAATCCAAAAGGCTATTTTGCAAATTCGGATCAAGGGACTGGGGAAAGAACACCGGACGGCAATCTTCCCGAAGTTGATCTTTACTATTAAGCGGGGGCTTAATTTGAACCCCGGCGACCCGAACTATGACATTAAGCAGCTGGCCCTGGAATGTTCGACCAAGCGGATGTACCCCGACCTCTTAATGTACGACAAAATCAAGGAAATCACCGGGAGCTTCAAGACGCCAATGGGCTGCCGGTCCTTCCTGCAGGGCTGGACGGACCCCGAAACGGGCAAGGAAGTCAACTCCGGCCGGCTAAACTTGGGGGTCGTCACTGTTAACCTGCCACGGATCGCCCTGGAAGCCCATGGCGACAAGCGGCTCTTCTGGGAAATTTTCCAGGAAAAGATGGGTATCTGCAAGCAGGCCCTCGACTACCGGATTAAGCGGACCAAGGAAGCCAAGCCTGAGAACGCCCCGTTACTGTACATGTACGGAGCCTTTGGCAAGCGGCTCAAGAAGACCGATAGTGTGGATGAGGTCTTCAAGAATAGTCGGGCCACCGTTTCGCTCGGCTACATCGGCCTTTACGAAGTCTGCACGACCTTCTACGGCCCAAACTGGGAGCACAATCAGGAGGCCCATGATTTTGCGGTTTCAATTACCAAAACGATGCACGACCTCTGTGCCAAGTGGGAGGACGAAGAGGGCTACCACTTTAGCCTCTACTCCACGCCGGCAGAATCGCTGACCGATACCTTCTGCCAGGATGACCTGAAAAAGTTTGGCCGGGTTGCTAACGTCACCGACAAGGAATACTACACTAACAGTTTCCACTACGACGTTCGAAAGCACCCAACCCCGTTTGAAAAGCTGGAATTTGAGGAGGACTTTCCTTACCAGGCAGCGGGTGGCTTTATCCACTACTGTGAGTACCCAAACCTGCGGCAAAACCCGAAGGCCCTGGAAGCCGTTTGGGACTGGGCCTATGACCACGTGGGCTACCTGGGAACAAATACGTCAATTGACCAGTGCTTCAAGTGCGGCTTTAAGGGCGAATTCAAGGCGACTGCCCGGGGCTTCAAGTGTCCCCAGTGTGGCAACTCCGACCCGGCAACCTGTGACGTGGTCAAGCGGACCTGCGGCTACTTGGGGAACCCCCAGGCGCGGCCAATGGTTCACGGCCGGCATGAAGAAATCATCCACCGGGAAAAACACATGAGCCCGTCGATGATCAAGCACGCGGCGGCCTTTGAAGCGGCCCGGCAGTGTGACTCACGTGAAGGTCACGCTACCGTTAAGGGTCAGCAGATTTAACGGGAGGGGATTAAATGGTAGAACATCAGCGCCAACGCTTACCGAAGAATCCTCAACCGCAGGAGTGGCTTGCTACAGACCACTCCCTCCAGTACGTGGCCGATTACAAGCCTTTTAACTTTGTTGACGGCGAGGGGGTCCGCTGCAGTGTCTACGTCAGCGGTTGCCTCTTTAACTGCCCAGGCTGCTACAACAAGGCTGCTCAAAACTTTCACTATGGCCAACCCTATACCCAGGAGCTGGAAGACCAGATTATGGAAGATCTTTCGCAAAGCTACGTCCAGGGCTTGACCCTGCTGGGCGGCGAACCCTTTCTTAACACCCAGGTCTGCCTGAAACTGGTTCACCGCTTGCGAAAGGAGTTTGGTCACACTAAGGATATCTGGTCCTGGTCGGGGTATACCTGGGAAGAATTGCAAAAGGAGTCGGCCGATAAGCTGGAACTCTTGCATAACATTGACATCCTCGTTGATGGCCGCTTCATGCTGGCTCAAAAAGATTTAACCCTCCAGTTTCGGGGAAGTGCCAACCAACGGATTATCGACGTTCCGAAGTCACTGGACCAGGGACAGGTAGTCATCTGGGACAAGCTAGTTCACTAGGGGGTTATGCGATGACAGTTAAAAAGCAGGCTGGAAAAGCAGAACCGGACTGGCTGCAAAAGAAGCGCCAGCTAGCGACCCTCTTACAAAGCCATTTTCCCGTGCTCCCGGGGCAAGAACAGTGGCTCCCATGGCAAACAACTAGCTGTACTGGGCAGGAGAATGGTGGCTGGCTGCGTCATGCTGGAACTTACACTGCGCTTCCCCTGGAAGAGGCGGTGTGGGACTACTCCGAACTCCTGCAGGAGAACTTAATGGAGAAGGCCCTCCGCTGGCAGGACAACCAGTTGTTTGCGGGCCACCTTGCCAACATTGACGGTGGTCAGTTCATTTACGTGCCCGATGATTGCCAGTTAACGGTGCCGCTTGAGTTCACGGGGCAGGGGTGCTTTGCTAACCCCCATAATGTGATTATCGTGGGGGCCCGGAGTCAGGTGACAATCGACGAACGGCTGATGGTGAAGAGCGCCCAGGGCTTATTCGCCGGGACTGAAATTTTGCTGGGTGCCGGGGCCCGGGTGGAATACCGGCAGGCAAATGACTTGCGGGCGCCGGTAGTTTACACGGCGGTTCACGCCTACCAAGCTCACGGGGCTACGCTAGACCTGCACCTGGTGGTTGCAAACCAGGGAGCAGTCACGGTTAGTGCCAGCGACTTTCTCGATGGGGCTGGCAGCGAGTGGACGACGACCGCCTTGCTGGATCCTGGGGATACCGGTCAGCTCCGCTTTATTCCGGTTGCAGATGGTTTTGGTCAAGGCAGTCATGCCGACTTGACTACCTATATCAACGACCAAGGCCAGGGGCAGGTTAAGCTGACCCCATTTAAGACCGGCTCAGGAGAACCGCTTCCTTTGAAGAGTACGGTTATTAGAAAATCGGGAGCGGCCAAGTGGCCCCTAAGTCTTACTGGGGTGCAGTAATCGTTACGACAGTATTACAAAAAGTGTTTAAGACAGTTTAAAAGTGGTCAAAATCAGCTTGGCAAGCCGGTTTTGACCACTTTTTTTCGTGTGTTTGTTACAAATATCCATCCTGGTTGGGGAATGAATTAAGACCGAATTGATGCGCTTATTCCGCATTATCATCACTTTTTTAATGGCCTATGTTACGGATTATTACCAGCGGCTAGAAATTGAAAATTGGGGGTAATTGTGGTGTAACCTCGAGGCGTTATAGTATTAACTGTTGATTGATATCAATCGTTTCTCAAGAAAAGATCGCAAAATCAAAAATATGAAAAGGATGGGATTTTATCTCTATGAAGTTATCTAAACACATCGCAAAAATTACCGCTGCTGTTGCTGGTGCCGTTGCTTTAGGAACCATTGCTACCGCGACGACTGCAAATGCAGATTCAATTTACACGGTGCAAAGTGGCGATACTTTATCAGGAATTTCCTACAAATTCGGTCACGATTTGAACTTTGTTGACACGCTGGCTTCTTCCAACAACATTGCTAACAAGAACCTGATTTACGTCGGTCAAAAGTTGGTAATCAAGGATAATGGTGAAGTTGCACCAGCAACGCAGGAAGAAGTCGCAACCCTGCCAAGTTCAAACGGAACTAACCAGGCTGCTAGCCAGACACAGGCGGCCACTCAACAACAAACTGCTGGTCAAGCCCAACAGGCTACGGCTACTGCAACAACCCAGGCTGCGAATGCCGCTGCTTCTAACTACACTTCTAGCGTAGCTGGTAGTGACGCCGCTGCTAAGGCCTGGATTGCTGCTCGTGAATCCGGTGGCAACTACGGCGCAACCAATGGTCAATACATTGGTAAGTACCAATTATCTGCTGCTTACCTGAACGGTGACTACTCAGCCGCTAACCAGGAACGGGTTGCCGACCAGTATGTTGCGAGTCGTTACGGCTCTTGGACTGCTGCCCAGGCGTTCTGGCAATCACACGGCTGGTACTAAAATTAATCAACATAAATATTAATTGCAAGGAGGCTGGGAATTAGCTCAACCTCTTTAATATTTTAAAGTTAGTAATGCTTCAGCGCAGTAGCTGGCTGGCAGGTCAAATGCTGATAAATCAGCATTTGACCAACCTAGCCATCCTTGCGGAGGTGGGACGACGAACTAGACAAGCTAGTTCTGTCCCACTCTCTTTTTTGTTTAAAAAGAGTTGACCCGCCTAAAGGTTTGTTATATGATAATGACAATCAAATTATAAAACGCTGAGAAAAGATGAGTAACTATTTAAGAAACTGGTCCAGAGAGCGGAGGAAGGTGGGAGCCCGTCCGGTTAAGGATAGTGAAGATGGTCTTGGAGCGGTTCACGGTGGTGAGTCAGGTAGCAAGCAACCGTGCGGGGTGACCTCGATATCAGGTCTGAGTATGTTAGTACTCAATGAGGAGTGGGCTGTGAGGTCCAGTTAAATCCGGGTGGTAACACGTTAGAACAGCGACGTCCCGAAGAGCAGAGTTGAACTGCTTTTCGGGACGTTTTTTTATATTAAGGAGGAAGTGCAAATGCAGAGAAGAAAACGGCGGCAGCGCCGCAATTGGATTATTGGAATTATTGTTGTCCTGTTAGTGCTGGGCGGACTTGGCCGCCTCGTTTATCAGCGCCACCAGCTGGCAGCTACCAAGACGGTCCGGCTGGGGTTAGTTGGCACCGATTCCGAACCGGTTTGGGACAACGTCCGGGCCCGGCTGAAAAAGGAGCACATCGAGATTAAGTACGTGACCTTCAACGATTACGTCCAACCAGACGTGGCGTTGAAGGAAGGCAAGATTGATCTGCACTCCTGCCTGACCCGCTATTACTTTGACTCTTATAATAAAAGTCAGCACGCCCATTTGACCAGTATCGGCAATACGGTGATTTCGCCTCTGGGAATCTACTCGAAAAAGTACTCGGGCTTAAAGAACCTGCCGGATGGCGCGACAATTGCAATCCCAAATGAACCGACGACCCTAGGACGGGGGCTGAACCTCCTGCAGTCGGCGGGGCTGATCAAGGTCAAGGGCAACAGCGGAATCAGGCCGTCGCTCAGTGACATCACGGCCAACCCGAAAAAGCTGAAGTTCAAGGAGGTCGATCCCGCGGAAACGGCCCGGGCGCTGACTTCTGTGGATGCGTCAATCATTAACGGCAACTACGCGGTGGCGGCAAACCTGCAACCAAAGAAGGATGCCCTCTACCTGGAGCCGGTCAACAAGCAGGCCCGGCCGTACGTCAACATTATTGCAGTTCAGGTCAAGGATAAGGACAACCCGACCTATAAGAAAATCGTTGATGCCTACCAGACTGAGGCCACTAGGCAGGTTATCCAAAAGACTTACAAGGGCAGTCAGGTAGCGGCATGGCCGATCTTTGGCCGGAACTAAGCTATGAAGGAGGAAATGCAAATGAGTGTAGACACAGCAATCTTTGCGGGCGGGTGCTTCTGGTGCATGGTTCAACCCTTTGATACCTACCCGGGAATCGAGAAGGTCGAGTCCGGTTATACCGGCGGCCACGTGCCCAATCCGACCTACGAGCAGGTCAAGTCGGGGGCAACCGGGCATACGGAGGCGGTGCGCATTACCTTTGATCCGACAGTCGTTTCTTACGCGGACCTGGTCGAAATCTACTGGCAGCAAACAGATCCGACGGACGCCATGGGACAGTTTCAGGACCGTGGTGATAACTACCGGCCGGTAATCTTTGTTAAGAATCAGGACCAGCGCCGGATTGCAGAGGCTTCCAAGAAACGGTTGGCGGCGAGTGGCCGGTTCGCAGACCCAATCGTCACCCGGATTGAGCCGGCCCAGCCCTTTTACCTGGCAGAAGACTACCACCAGCAGTTTTATAAGAAGAATCCGGAGCGGTTTGCGGCCGAGGAAGCGGCTGGTCGGGACCAGTTCCGGCAGGAGCATTGGAATAAAAAGTGAAGATGTGATACGCAACAAGGCCTCCAATTCTGGTAAAACCGAACTGGAGACCTTGCTTACATTGTCTTTGTAATTGAAGAAGTGAGAAAAAGAGGCTGGGAATAAATCCAACCTCTTTGCTATTTTAAAGTTAACACTGCCACAGCGCAGTAGCTGGCTGGCAGTTCAACCGCTGATTTATCAGCGGTTGACCAACCTAGCCATCCTTGCGGAGGTGGGACGACGAAGTTACATTATTAGCTATCAATTAGTTGTTCATCAAGACGTCGAGCAGCTCCCGTGCAGACTCCTGCAGAGCTTCCTTGGACTTGTCGTTCCCCAGGTGGGTGTAGACTTCACCGACGTAGACGCCGTTGTTGAAAAGTTTATTGAAGATCTTGTCGATAATCGGCTTCGTCTTTTCTTCCTCTTGAACCGGGCCAAATGGATTAGCAAAGAAGGTGGTGCTCATGCCGACCTCGTCAGTCGTCCCCAAGGCCTTCCGTTTACCGGCAACGAAGACTTTCTTGGCTTCGTCTTCGTTGTCAAAGCGGTGGATACCAACCTTGTCATCGTAGTTGTTAGCGTAAACCCACATGTCGATTGGGTGGTGCTTGATGATGTTTTCATAAGCATCGGCAGGGATGATGACCCGGGCGTTGGAAAGTTCAGGATTGAGGTAAACCCCGCGGTCCATGTTGTTAAAGGCGACCGCGCTGGACAGGTCATCGAGCCGGACAAAGGCCCCGGTTTCTGTTCCCTGGGCGTAAACCTTGCCGTCTTCACCGATTGCAAAGCTGCCCATGTCATCAAAAATGGTCTCCATGTCAACAATCTTGTCGTCAGCAATTTCCTGCATGGCTTCGATTGATTCGGACTTGCCGGCGCCGGAATCGCCAAAGAAGACCACGTTCTTTTCCTTGCCGTTAGTGAAGCGAACCCGGAGCATGGAACCGTGGATTGGTAAGCGACCGCTGTAAATCTGGTGTAGGTTGTGCAGGGTCAGACACATCTTCTTCATGTAGCCGAAGTAGGTGGTCTTGTCCGTGTATGGCACTTCGCCGACCCAGATATCGTTAGCAGTGTCGTGGTAGTAGTGGGAAACCATCCCTTCGGTTTCTTTCAGGCCGAAGAGGAGGATTAGGTCGGGCTTTTGGCCCTGTACTTCATCGGGGCGGGCCAGCTGGAAGAGGTTGGAAAGGGCAATCCCGTTGACCAGGTAGTCCACGTTGAAGTAGATATAGGCCAGGCTTTCACCGATCTTGGCCGGGTAGCAGTACCACTGTCCCTTTTGCCCATGGAACCGTTTGATAGGATTTTCATCGACCGCGGAGAAGACACCCTCCCGCTTATTGCTCTTGGTGTGCATCATCATTGGCGGCCGGAGCATGACGGTGTCGATGAAGTCAATGTCACGGAGCTGGTCGTAGCCTTCTGGAATTGGCCAGTCGTGAGTTTGAACGAGCATTGACGCGTTGGAACCAGCGTTGACCTGCCGGTAAGTCTGGTTAGGGTAGCCCTGTAGCTTTTCTTCAACGACCCGGTAGGCTTCCCGAACCAGGTCGTTGAGGTGGCTATCAATCATCTTAAATTCGTTCCCGGCGATCTTGCTGTTGTTGTAATTGATGACTGTTACCCGTAATAGTGACCGGTAGAAGGAATACAATTCTTCAACACTGGCCAGAATGTCTTTCGGGTCATACTTATCAAAGGCGCTATCATCATCGATTAGGATTTTCTTGAGGACACTTACATACTGGGTTGGGGTGGCGTTATCAAAAGCGTCATCATCATACTCGGGATTCTTGGAATCAAGGTAGAGCTTAATGATTTCCAACAATTCGTCACTGTTAACCAGTGAATAGGTATCCTTATAGTATGCTTGACTTAGGTTTAACAACGCGACTCCTGCATCGGTGTTGACGTACAGCGATGGGGTTTGAACTTTTTCTTGCTTAGCCATTTATCTCAATCCTTTCTTATAGCCTTGCTCCTATTATAAGCTACTTTTAATCGATTGGTGAGAAAAATCTAATATTTATCCCGTTGTGGTAAAATAGGTAGTAATAAATTATGTAAGGGGTTTCAGATGATGAAGATAAATTGTAAGCAAACACTATCAGTTTCGATTCACCGAGTCTTCAATGCCGACTTGAACGAACACGGCACGGTGTTCGGCGGGCGGATCTTAGAGTTGGTAGACGGGGAAGCATCGGTGGCGGCGATGCGGGTTACCCGGGCAACGGTGGTTACTGCGGCAATGGACCATGTTCAGTTCTTAAAACCCTTCCGCCTGCAGGATTCAATGTGCATGGAGGCGTACGTCACCGGGATCGGGCACCGTTCCTTAGAGGTGTTTGTTAAAGTGATCGGTGAACACCTCCGGACTGGGGAACGCTTTTTAGGCTTTACCTGTTTTATGACCTATGTGATCCAGGATCCGGCAGAACAGGTGAAGTATGACGAAGTGCTCCCAGAAAATAACGAGCAGAGGGCACTGGTCGCCGGTTACGAACGGCGTCGCGAACAGCGGGCAGCCAACCGGGGCCACCAGCAGGAAGCGTTAGTAGCCATTACGATTGATAAACCTTGGGAATAGCAAAACCGGCTGACCATCTCCAATTAGGAGGCGGTCAGCCGGTTTTATCAGGTGGAAGACTGCTTGTTACGTGGCCCTGTAGTTAAATTACGTGGGCTGTGTAGAATCACCGTTTGTACTGCAATCAGCGTTAGAGCCTCGCGCTGACTTTGAGAACCGGCCTAGTTTTCCTGGACGACGACTTTCGTGCCGGCAGGGACACTCATCATCCATTTGGAGTCAGGCACTGAGAGCCGGACACAGCCGTGCGAAGCGGTTTGCTTGCCTAGCTTGGCCGCCTCCGACTTGATGTAGTGACCGTCCTTATCGGTTGGAACGCTGTGAAAGAGGTAGGCCCCGTTATCATGCCAGGAGACATAGTTGTTAGCGCCACACTTGACCGCGGCATTGTAGAAGCTCGCACCCCGGTCGTCTTGAATGGCAAAGGTTCCGGTCGGCGTAGCACTGACGCGTTTGCCATGCTTGCTTTCATACTTGCCCGCGCTGGCGTACATAGTGTAGACACACCGGTGACCATCCATGATGTAGACCCGGTTTTTAGCAATGCTGACCTTGATCCAGGGATCCTTCAGTTTGTTAATATCTGGGTAGGGGATGGTCTCGGAAGACTTGAGATAGTTGATTGGCGTCCGCATATGGGAAGCGGCACTAGCAGTTCCGGGGAGTGCCAGCAAGAAGAGCGTGGCGATCCCGGTGATTAGCAGCAGGAATTTTTTAATTGTCATTCTGAGTTACCCCTTGTGGTTTAAAATAATCAAACCCATTTTAGCATAGTCACTCCTGAAATAAAGATGTATTTTTTATCATGTGGCAGATTGTAAAATTTAAGTTGAACATTTAAGTGGACAGAAAAGCCCATCAAGGTCTTTAATGGTGTTACCTCAACATTCCATTAGAAAGAAGGACCTTGATGGGCACCACTATTTTATCATTCCAGCACCGCGTTGTCATTGAAACGCTTCATAATAAAGGACGTTCCTTGCGATACATCGCTAACTACTTAGGCTTTAGTAAGACCACCATCTTTAACGAACTTCACCGGCTAAATAGTGAGTACCAGGCTGAGCTAGCGCAAACTGACTTTGAACAAAAGGTTAGTCAACGGGGGCGGAAGTCTTCGCTCACTAAAAACCTTAAACACTTGATTGAGGAAAAGATTCAAACCCAGAAATGGTCCCCTGAACAAGTTGCCCATGTGGTTGGGATTGCCTACAAGACGGTTTATAACTGGATTGATCAAAAATGGCTTGATGTGCAGTTATCTGATTTGCCTGATCATGGAATACGTCGCCATCGCGCTAAAGAAAAGCGTGGTACGTTCAGTCACGGCCGCTCAATTGAGGAGCGTCCTCATAAAATCGAAACTCGACAGGAATTCGGCCACTTTGAAGCTGATACCGTACTTTCTGGCAAACGTAAAGGTCAAGCTGTAGCTACTTTTGTGGAGCGTAAGAGTCGCCTGACAATTGTTAAACGGCTCCATGGTCGCGACAGTCAGTCTATGACTCAAGCCGTACTTGAACTAGCTAGTCAACTTCAAGGCAAGCTCAAAACGCTTACCGTAGACCATGGTAAAGAGTTCGCTAACTACCAGGCAATTGAGCAGCTAACTGGTACTCCGGTTTATTTTGCCCATGCTTATTTACCACATGAACGCGGTAGTAATGAGAACCGTAACCGAGTTTTACGGCGCTTTATTCCCAAAGGCCAAGCTATTGAAGAGTTAAGCGATCACAAGCTAGTTCAAATTAATTGGTATCTGAATTCCCGACCACTTAAATGTCTTAACTGGCATACACCAATCGAGATCTTCTTGCTTAATTTACGTCATTAAATTCGTTCAAGTTGTTTCTTGAAATCTGCCTTTTTCAAATGGACAAACCGAAGGTTTTAACAACCGCATTAAACTTATTAAGCGCATTGCTTTTGGCTATCGCAACTTCACAACTTTTAAAACTCGCATCTACTTGATTATCAATCATCAAATTACCGTAAAATAAAAGAGTCACATACCGAAGGCATGCAACTCATAAAAACTATACCAATTTAGTGTCAATTTCATTATTTTGTTAAACCAACACTAAATGGTGTAGAGCCATTAAATTAGTTATCAGTAACGAAAAAGATTATAACCTTATTTAAGACTAACTTATTCATTTAGTAAAATCAATATTCTATTCATGTTCCCGCTTCTTCCAACCGAAGCCAAAGACCCCAAGAGCTGCAAGTACAACACCTAAGAGCCCAAGTTGGTTTTCTTTTTCACCAGTTTGTGGAAGCTTCTTAGCTACTTTATTAGCAGTAACTGGCGCCTCAGTCTTAGTGGTTGAACCACTAGGCTGAGTATTTTCACCAGTTGCTTGGTCATGCTTTCCATTCTCATTTGAGGCTGGAGTCTGTGGTTTTTGTCCTTGATCCTTATCTTTGTCCTTGCTGTGATCTGGTTGAGCTGGGGTCTCATTAGCTGTATAGCTAATCTCAACAGTTGTATCCGGAGTGTTCTCGTTCACAGTAGTTTCATCAACTTGAGCTTTGTCTGGAGTATAACCCTCAAATTTTGGAGCTGAGTATGCTTCCCACTTAGCAGTAGACCATTTACCCACAGATTTGATTTCCCCAGTAGTTGCATCACGAATCACTTCCCGTGTCAATGTTGCTGTTTGTTTAACTGTTTGGTCAGTTCCGTTTGGCGCGTGGACAATAATTGTTCGAGTAATGTCCTTCTTAACATCATAGACATAAACCTTGCGACTATCCTTAACTACTTGATTATTAGCATAAGTATGACTGTAAGTGACAGTGTATACCCCCGCCTTAGTCAAATCGACCTTATCAACCGCAACGGCCGTAGCAGCCCCTGGAGCTTGGTATTCATAACTAATATCCACGTCCGTCTTTGGTAACTTTTCTAGTTGATCGCGCGTCTTCCGCTGTTGCCCTGCGTCATCAGCAGCATAAATCTCATCAATCATTGAAGTGGGGTCCCATGGCTTAGCATTCGGATCTGCCACATAGTGTTGATCCTTATCTAAAATAATAGCAGGCACAGCTTGGACGTGGATTACCCAGATAGATGGGTCATTAGAGACAGGTTTATCATCATCAACACGTTTTGCCAGTGGTATGGTGGAGTATGCATAGAATGGCATTTCCTGAGCTTTACCGTTGTTGGTAGCATACTTGACCGTGTAACCATGGTTAGCAAAAATTTCTTGAATTTTGCTTAGGTCAATAAAGTATTGCGCAGTGCCATAAACAACCGATGGTAAGTCCCCTTTTGGTAGTGAATCCATATTGAATGATCCCTTATAGGTTGGGAAGTTGCTAATTTTAAAGGCATCCCACCCATTTGGCATATCTTTGGAAATTTCCTTAACGAGCTTCCAGTCTGATTCACCAGATTGTTCCCCCATGAACTCAGTCGGAAGCAAGACTACCTGCTTAACCTCACTTAAGTCCTTCTTCACAGTTGTAAAGTAAAGAGTTGACCAGTTTTGAGTGAAACCATTACCATAGTCGTTAATATGTGGAGCGAAAGTTAAGGATGGGGTTGTGGCAGACAGCTGACCGGTATACTTAACTGGGATAACGAATTCAATCGTATCATCTGGCTTGAGAGCAACCCATGTCATAGAAATCTCAGTGGCCTGGTCTCCTACATTGTTGTGAGCCTTGAGATATTCTGCCCAACTATTATAATAGTTGCCTCCGTCACCAACTCCATGAATGGCCCATTTATAGGACTGACCTTGCTGACTACTCTTTAATTGAATACCGTCGGAACCAAGACGACTAGTATCCACTTTCAATGTCTTACCATCAGCAAAGCTAAACCAAAGTCCGGAGCTAACTTCTTTGTCACCATTGTGATAAAGCAAGTGGAATTCTAAGCTATTTAAATCAATTTGGTCGACATTAAAGATTGATTGTGAATTACCTTTGGCAGCCACATATCCTGTTACATATGTTTTACCATCTTTGCCTTTAGCAGTGTAGTAACCAATAGCATCACCATGTGTCATTTTAATCCAGTCGGAAGATGTAACCAGTGGGTTGTTGTAAACTCCTGTAGTCACCCCTGCTTTATCAGTAGTCGGAGTTGCCGGTGTGTAATCAGCTACTGCATCAGTTGATGCAGTCGGAGTAACATTTTTTTGTACTAGAGCAGGCTGAGGCGAAGTTACCTTTTGATCCTTGCCGTTATCGGTTGTAGCGTTACTATCTCCACTAGGCTGCAACGGATATGTTTGACCTCCAGTACCCGTATTGCCCGTTGAAGTCGTGGTACTTGGTGTTGCACCACTAGCAATAGTATCGGCTGATACCGCATGGTTGCTATGTAGCATAAAAGTTGTCCCCAACAATACTGATGCTACTCCTACAGATAACTTCCGTAATCCCCAACGTTGCTTCTTTTCAACATTCTTCTGTTGGTAAAATTGATGATTATTTTTAGAAATCATATTTGTTCACCCCTAAACTCATAAAATATATATAATTATCTTACTTTTAATATATCACATATTTCACCCGTGGTGCTAGTTGATTTTTTCCTAGAGGAAAATGTCTAAACATGTTGGTAAATCAACAAACTACGATGGTTACGTCGTGATAACTGAACATTTTGACTTAGCCAATCCTGTTACTAAAGTCGATGATATCCCCGATTATGAAATGTACAGTCAAACAATCGATAGCTTAAATAGGCGTTTTGGCAATCGTGTTTTAAAAGGCATCGAAATCGGTTGCATCGCTTCTGAAAAGGATCGGATCATCGACTATTTAGCCGATAAAGATTACGATTTAAAATTACTCAGTGTGCATCATAATGGTCAATATGATTATTTAGATGACGAAGTCAAAGATATGGATCCTGCTATTGTGATTCCTCAGTATTTTACACAACTTTCAGAAGCACTAGTTGTTATAGAAGCAGATGTCTTTGCTCATTTTGACTATGGTTTTCGGGTATTTGGTCTATCCGTTGCTGAATTTAAACAATATGAAGCGCAGTTTTTACCGATTCTAGATCAAGTAATCAAAAATAAATTGGCATTCGAATTAAATGCTAAGAGCGCTTACTTGTATGACAATTTAGCGTTATATGAATATGTCATCGATTTATATCTTTCACGTGGTGGTACCTTGTTTAGTGTTGGATCAGATGGGCATTACCTTGAACATTTCCGTTTCCATTTCGATGATCTTTTTGCTCTGTTAAAAGCAAAAGGTGTGACGGAATTAGCGATTTATCAAATAAGGAAAGCGAATTATGGTTCCATTACCAGTCTAAAAAAAACGTCCTCAGCATCAAAAGTGAGGACGTTTTTTTAGATTTCTTTTTCTAAAATCGGACAAATACGATCTTGTTTTCCTAAAAGAAAATGTTTGATCCCGATTTTTTTAAATCCATAACGTTCATAAAAACGAATAGCTGCATGATTTTTTTCATAAACAGCCAAACGTAAATAACGTTTTTGTTTAGTTTTAGCATAACGATTCGCTTCATCGAGTAACCGTTGCCCTAACCCTTTGTTTTGATAATCTTTGAGCAGATAGAGCCGTTGAATCTCTATAGCATCTTTTTCATCATTGACTTTCATATAACCAACGAGTATTTGATGATCCTTAATACCAATAAATTTACTGGTTGACTGTGCCAATTCTACTGCCAATATTTCAGTTGTCAATTGTGTCTGTAAATATTCTTGCATATCAAGTGGATCTGCGCCATCGATAAACGATTCATAAAAACTGACAACACTTACAACTTGTAAAGCATCTAGATCATCATGATCTAAATACGCTAGTGTGATTTGATTGTTCATCTAACTCCTCCTTTTTTACACAGCATTTTTGACACTCTCTAATCATAAACTAAATAATATTTTAAAACAAATATCTTATAAATAAAAAATGGAAGGAGGACAGAATTAGCTCAGCTAGTTCGCTGTCCCACCCCCGTCACCGCGCAGCCAGCTACTGCGCTGAGGCATTTTTATCTCCTTTAAAACAGTAAAGAGACTGAGTTAATTTCCAGCCTCCGATTCACTATTCTTCATGCTGTCCCAGGTGTTCCCGGATACCGTGGGGGAAATCCTTGTCAATTTCCTTTAGCAAGGGCACCAGGTAGTTGACATAGCGATGATATGCCTCGAGGGGTTCTAAGTCCTTCGCATTGGCTTGCACGAGGGCTACCGCGATGTCGTGCGCACGTTGTTCATTTGAAATCATTTTCTCTCACCTCGTCCCTAAGTTTACCAGACTTTCGCCGCTTGCGGCGGATTTGTTTACCCAAGGTGAATAAAGATGAGCCGAGTTGTACTGGAGCAGTAATTAGGTATACAATGAAGGTTTACAATTTACGGATCAAAAATTAGGGCGCGGTAAACTCTAAATACGAACCATAGGAGAGTTAGCAAATATGAATAAGCAACAGCGGATGAAGAGGAGTCTCAAGAGTCGGCACATTCAGTTGATGGCGCTGGGCGGAACAATTGGGACCGGACTGTTCCTGGGATCTGGAAAGGCTATTCGGATGGCAGGCCCGGCGATCCTGTTAGCCTACCTAATTACGGGGATTGTCTGCTTTGGCATTATGCGGGCCCTAGGGGAGCTATTGATGGCAAACCTCAAATACCGTTCCTTTATGGAAGCAATTCGGGACTACCTGGGCAACCGGATCAGTTTTATTACTGGTTGGGCCTATTGGGCGTGCTGGCTGGCACTGGCAATGGCTGAAATCACAGCAATTGGGCTTTACATTCAAATCTGGCTGCCCGACCTTCCCCAATGGGTTCCTGGGCTGATTACGCTCCTGATTTTTCTCTGCCTCAACCTGATTACCGTTAATATATTTGGTGAAATTGAGTTCTGGTTTGCCTTGATTAAGATTGTCGCTATCCTGGTCTTGATTGCTGTGGGGATTTTTATGATGATCATTCAGTTCCGCTCCCGGGGAGGCTACGTGGCGTCGCCGGGAAACCTGGTCGCCTATAACGGCTTCTTTGCGACCGGGTGGAAGGGGTTCGTAATGTCCTTTCAGATGGTTGTCTTCGCCTTTGTTGGGATTGAAATGGTGGGGGTCACAGCGGCAGAAGCGGAAAAGCCGCGCCAGGTAATTCCAAAGGCCATCAACGGTATTCCCATCCGGATCCTGCTCTTTTATATCGGTGCGTTGGCGGTAATTATGTGTATTTACCCTTGGAACCGGCTGTCGCCAACTAACAGCCCCTTTGTCCTGGTCTTTCGTGATGCGGGTTTACGTGGGGCAGCGAGCGTGGTTAACTTTGTGGTAATTACC
This sequence comes from Limosilactobacillus oris, assembly GCF_025311495.1. NCBI lineage: Bacteria > Bacillati > Bacillota > Bacilli > Lactobacillales > Lactobacillaceae > Limosilactobacillus > Limosilactobacillus oris. The sequence continues at coordinate 1,920,001 of NZ_CP104398.1, forward strand.
GCGGCAGCATCCGCCTGCAACAGTTCCATTTACACCACCGGCCGGATGCTGGCGGAGCTGACGTCTAACGCTCACCGGCCGGCAATTCGGAGCCTTTCCCGCCTCTCAAAGCACCGGGTACCGGCCCGGGCCGTGGCTTTTTCCACGGCGGTCATCGCCCTAGCAGCGGTGCTTAACTTAACGATGCCAGGGGAAGTCTTCACCCTGGTTTCCAGTATTGCAACGACCAGCTTTCTTTTTATCTGGGCAGCGATTATTGGTGCCCACCTGCGCTTTATCAAGCTGCACCCGACCGACCGGCAGTTCAAGATGCCGGGGGCTCCGTTTACGGACTGGCTGGTCCTGGTATTTCTCGCCTTTGTGATGGTCGTGTTGTGTTTTGAAAAGCAGACGCTGATTGCGTTGCTCTTTACCCTGGCCTGGTTTGCCGTTTTGGGGGTAGCCTCGCTAAGTCAGCCGGCCCGGACAAAAATTAAATAAACTGATCAATCAGCGGCGGGGAGTGGCCCGACCGCTGATTTCAGTTTAAAAATAAAAAGGAATGAGCGTGGGAGTGGGAGCGCCCCAAATCGTGGGGCGTTTGTCTTTCGACGCGCAGCAAGTCCTGTAGGAAGGGGGGCGCGTTATTTTTTATTTTTAAAACAGTAAAGAGACTGAGTTAATTCCCAGCCTCTGTTCCTATAAGGTCTGATTTAAATGAAGCTTGCGCTGGCAGTCGGGGCATAAGCCGTGAATTTCAATGTTGCTTCCAGTCACGAGATAATGCGTTTTTTCCCGGGTCATCGTGGAAAGCTCTTTGGTGATTTCAGAAAAATGTTCATCGAAAACGTCCGTAATCTTGCCACAGTTATCGCAGACAACGTGGTAGTGGGGGCGGCCAAAGTAGTCGTAATGGGTACTGCCATCACCATTTTTTAATTCAATGACCAAATTGTAGTCGACGAAGAGTTTAATCGTGTTGTAGACCGTCGCCATGCTGATATTGTCGACCTGATCTTTTAAGTCCGCATAGATCATTTCCACACTGGGGTGGGTATGGTGGCTGATAAGGTATTCCAAAATTGTTTTCCGCTGGGGGGTGAGGCGAACCTTGTGCTTTCGTAGCATTTCCAGTGCCCGGTCCAATTCAGCTTCTGCCATGAGCAATTCTCCTTTCTTAATTTAAAATAGTTTTAATCTATCAATATTATACCATTTACAAGGAGAGATTCAAAATATATAATTGATAACTAGCAAATAATAATAGTTCTAAAAAGGGAGCGAGTTAGATGGAAAAGAGTATTGACCAACACGGCCGGCCTTACAGTCGGTTTTGGTTTATCTTTACCTTGTTAGTGGGAACTTTTACGATGTCAATTAGTCAGTCATCACTGTCGACGGCGTACCCGACGCTGATGCGGGCGTTTGGTATTTCAGCCGATACTGTCCAGTGGCTGACGACTGGCTTCATGCTGGTGATGTGTGTCAGCATGCCGATCAGTCCCTGGATGCTGAATAACTTAAACTTTAAGACGATGTTTGTCGTTGCCTTGGGGCTGTTTGATGTCGGCTCGCTGATGATTGTCCTGACCCCGGCAAGTTGGGGGAGCAACGGTTTTTGGTTTATGATGGTTGGTCGGGCGCTGGAAGCCTTCGCGGTGGGGGTCCTCTTTCCATCATACCAGTCGGTGCTCTTGGAAATCACGCCCAAGGATAACCGGGGGACGACCATGGGAATCGCTGGCCTGGTGATGGGATCAGCCCTTGCCTGCGGACCGATTGTCTCGGGAATTATCCTGAAATTCTTTGACTGGAAGAGCCTCTTTGCCTTCTTTATGATTGTTATCACCTTAATTATGGTGATGGCGGGAACTGGTCTAATTAGGGACGTCATGCCCCGGCACGAAACAGTTCTGGACTGGCTGTCCGTTATCTTATCGGTTGGCCTGATTGGGATTATGTACGTGGTCAATTTGGCGGCCAAGAAGGACGTCAACTGGCTTCTTAATGGCCTTATCCTGGTCGTCAGCGTGGCGGCAATTATTTGGTTCTGCTACCGGCAATTGCACTTGGCGGAACCGTTGCTGGAACTGCGGGTCTTAAAGACCTTCAATTACGATCTAGCGGTGTTGCTGACATCGATCTCCTACATTGCCTTGATTGTTACAACCATTATCTTCCCCCTTTATTACCAGGGAGTATTGCACGTCAGTCCCTTTGTTTCCGGGATGGCGTTGGTTCCGGGAGCGGTCTTCCTGAGTATCCTTAACCCATTGTCAGGAAAATTAGCTGATAGGATCGGCTTTAAGCCGACGATGCTGGTGGGGATGGTCATGATTATCTGCGGCTGGCTGGTTGGCTTAACCATGCTGAGTCGGCTGAGTCTCGTGGCAATGATTCTGTGCGCGATGATCATTGAAGGGGGAAACGCCTTTGTAATGATGCCAGCGGTCACCCTGGGAGCCAATTCCCTGCCCGACAAGCTGGTTCCTCACGGGACGGCCGTGATTACCACGGTTCGTCAGGTTCTGGGATCAGCGGGGGTTGCCGTAGCGACAATTGTTTTGACCGTGGCGAGCGAACACGCCCTGAGTGCTGGTAGCAAGCCATTAGCAGCGAACCTTCATGGCTACCACCTGGTTTTTATCATGATGGTGGTAATTGAACTGGTGGGCCTGATTTTGGCAGTAATGCTGAAGAACACTAAAAAGCAAGGTGCAAAGTAAGGTTAGCCCCGTATTTAAACTATGAGGGAGTCGTGAGCGGGCTGGACCAGCTTGTCTGGTTCGCAGTTCCTGCTGGCGCGTAGCTAGCCAACCACCGTCAGTGGTATTATCGTTAAATTAGCAAAGAGGCTGGGAGAATTTCCCGGCCTCCTGACTTTTATTATCTTAGGAGGACAGAATATGGCTATTATCCGTCCCGACTGGGCAAATAGTTCGGTTGCCATGCAGGATTATTACGATCATTACTGGGGCTTTCCGGTTCATGATGACCGCTTCCTCTTTGAAATGCTGAGCCTAGAAGCGTTTCAAGCCGGTCTGAGCTGGACGACGATTTGGCAGCGTCGCGCTGCATTTGAGAGGGCGTTCCACGATTTTCAAATTGCGGCCGTTGCTGAATTTGATGACCGGGACCGCGCCAGGCTGCTGGGTGATTCAGGGATTATCCGCAACCGGCGTAAAATCGAAGCCACGATAAATAACGCCCGGGTGATTCAGAAACTTGCTGCAGCTGGGCAGAGTTTTGACGACTATGTTTGGCAGTTCGTCGATTACCAGCCACAGCGCCTCATTTTAAAGTCAGGTGAACCGTTGCCGGCCCAGACAAGTTTGTCACGGCAGATGGCCCGCCAGATGAAAAAAGATGGTTTGGCCTTTGTGGGGCCAACGACTGTGTACTCATTTATGACGGCGGTCGGGCTGGTGAATGCCCGTCTTTAATAGATCCCTAATTGATTATTAATGTTACTTTGTGATAGTATTATCCTCGTTATGAAGCAAATTCCCGATAGGATTCACTTAATTGTGAAGATGCCTTGTAACCGCAACTACAAAACTACTGTTAGAGTTTCGACTAGAATATGGGGGAATTAATAAAGATGACAGAAAAACACCTCTTCACATCAGAATCAGTTTCTGAAGGACACCCGGATAAAATTGCTGACCAAATCAGTGACGCCATTTTAGACGCCCTGCTAAAAGAGGATCCAGATGCGCGGGCTGCGGTGGAAACCTCAGTGACGACCGGTCTGGTCTTGGTGTTTGGCGAAGTCTCAACCAAGGGCTACGTTAATATCCAAAAGGTCGTTCGGGACACCATCCGCAAGATTGGCTATACCGATGGCAAGTATGGCTTTGATGCTGATAACTGTGCAGTAATCACCGCCTTGGATGAGCAATCACCAGATATTGCTCAGGGGGTTGATGACTCACTGGAAACGCGGACTGGTGACAGTGATCCGCTTGACAAGATTGGTGCTGGTGACCAGGGGCTGATGTTTGGCTACGCAACCGATGAAACGCCGGAATATATGCCGCTGACCTTAATGCTCAGTCACAAGCTGATGCAGCGGATTGCCAAGCTCCGGAAGGAAGGGGTAATCTCTTACCTGCGGCCGGATGCGAAGGCCGAAGTGACCGTTGAATATGATGACGAAGGGAAGCCGCTCCGGGTAGACACCGTGGTACTGAGTACCCAGCATGATCCTGAAGCGACGCTGGAACAAATTCGGCAAGACGTTAAGGAGCAAGTGATCAAGGCAGTGATTCCTGCTGAACTGCTTGATGATCAAACCAAGTACTTCATCAACCCGACCGGCCGCTTTGTAATCGGTGGTCCGCAGGGGGATGCCGGTTTGACTGGGCGGAAGGTCATCGTTGATACTTACGGCGGGGCCGCTCACCACGGTGGTGGAGCTTTTTCCGGTAAGGACGCGACGAAGGTGGACCGTTCTGCTAGTTACGCGGCCCGGTACATTGCCAAAAATTTGGTTGCCGCTGGTTACGCTAAGAAGCTGGAAATCCAAGTCGCCTACGCAATTGGGGTGGCCGAACCAGTCTCGATTTCGATTGACACCTTTGGCACTGGTACCAAGAGTGAAGCGGAATTAATTGCCGCGGTTCGGAAAGTCTTTGATCTTCGCCCGGCCGGAATTATTGAAATGCTGGACCTGAAGCGGCCAATCTACAAGCAGACTGCTGCGTACGGCCATTTTGGTCGGACCGACGTTGACCTGCCATGGGAACACCTGGATAAGGTTGACGAATTGAAACAAATCTTGGGTTAATTTCGTTTCCCGCTTGCAAATTACGGGTGAGAAAGTTAGAATACAATTAATATTTTGATCGTAGGGGAAATAGTAGCTGGATGAACTATCGCCAGAGACCCGCTGGTGCTGTGAAGCGGGGATGGTCATCCGGTGAACTCATCCTAACAGATTGCCGCTGAACAGGAGTAGGTGGTGACGTCTAACCGCGTTAAGGCTTAGAGTGCTATGGGAATCCATAGAAAAACGGGTGGTACCGCGGATTAGAATTCGTCTCGGAGGAGCTTAGACTCCTGCGGGACTTTTTTATTACGATCATGAAAAAGAAAGGGAGACAGACTATGGCTTACGATCACACAACGATTGAAAATAAGTGGCAAAAGTTTTGGAAGAAAAACCAGACCTTTAAGGCGGACATTAATAAGGACCAGAAGAAGTTTTACGCCCTCGACATGTTCCCGTACCCATCTGGGCAGGGACTGCACGTCGGGCACCCTGAAGGTTACACCGCAACCGATGTAATGTCGCGGATGAAGCGGATGCAGGGCTTTAATGTGCTGCACCCAATGGGCTGGGATGCTTTCGGTTTGCCGGCGGAACAGTACGCCCTCAAGACCGGTCATAACCCGAAGAGCTTTACTAACAAGAATATCGACCACTTCCGCGACCAAATTCAATCACTCGGTTTTTCCTATGACTGGGACCGGGAAATCAACACTACCGACCCGGAATACTACAAGTGGACCCAGTGGATTTTTGAACAGCTCTACAAGAAGGGGCTGGCCTACGAAAGTGAAATTATGGTCAACTGGGCGCCTGATTTCATGGGTGGAACCGTGGTTGCCAACGAAGAAGTTGAAGATGGCAAGACCAAGCGGGGCGGCTACCCGGTTTACCGGAAGCCGATGAAGCAGTGGGTCCTAAAGATTACTGCCTACGCTGACCGCCTGATCAAGGACCTGGACCTGGTAGACTGGCCAGAAAGCGTTAAGGAAATGCAGCGGAACTGGATTGGGCGCTCTGAGGGGGCTTCCGTCTTCTTTCACGTTGCCGGTGACGAAGAGACGAAGATTGAAGTCTTTACTACCCGGGCGGACACCCTGTTTGGGGCTTCCTACGTTGTTCTGGCACCGGAACAGGAGTTAGTTGACCAGCTGACCACTCCGGAACACAAGGAAGAGGTTGCTCAGTATAAGGAAGAGGCTTCCCGGCGCTCGGATCTGGAACGGACCGACTTGAATAAGGAAAAGACCGGGGTATTTACCGGTTCCTACGTTATTAACCCGGTGAACGGCGAAAAGCTGCCAATCTGGATCAGTGACTATGTTCTGGCTTCCTACGGGACCGGGTGTGTGATGGCGGTTCCTTCTGGCGACCAGCGGGACTATGACTTTGCCAAGAAGTTTGACTTGCCAATCAAGCCGATCATCGAAGGGGCTGACCTTTCCGAAGGGGCTTTTGACGGTGACGGCAAGCATATCAACTCTGGCTTCTTGGATGGCCTGAACATCAAGGATGCTAAGGCGAAGATGATTGACTGGCTGGAAGAACACGATGCCGGTCACAAGCAGGTCAACTACCGGCTGCGGGACTGGATCTTCAGTCGGCAACGCTACTGGGGTGAACCAATTCCGGTTATTCACTGGGATGACGGCACGACTTCCCTGGTTCCCGAAAACGAACTGCCATTGAAGCTGCCGGATACCGACAACATCGAACCATCCGGGACTGGTGAAAGTCCACTGGCAAACGTTAAGGACTGGGTCAATGTTTATGATGAAAACGGCCGTCACGGTCTGCGTGAAACCAACACGATGCCGCAATGGGCAGGCTCTTCTTGGTACTGGCTGCGGTACACGGATCCTCACAACAGCAAGGAATTTGCCTCTAAGGAAGCGCTGGACTACTGGTCACCGGTTGACCTGTACGTTGGTGGTGCCGAACACGCCGTCCTCCACCTGCTTTACGCTCGCTTCTGGCACAAGGTTCTTTACGACCTGGGCTTAGTACCAACCAAGGAACCGTTCATGAAGCTGGTCAACCAAGGGATGATCCTGGGTTCCAACCACGAAAAGATGTCGAAGTCCAAGGGGAACGTGGTTAACCCGGATGACATCGTTGATAAGTACGGTGCCGACACGCTCCGGCTCTACGAAATGTTCATGGGGCCACTGACCGAATCCGTGCCGTGGGATGAAGAAGGACTGCACGGTTCCTACAAGTGGATTCAGCGGGTTTGGCGCCTGTTGATGGATGATAATAACCACCTCCGGGACCGGGTTTCCAACTTTAACGATGGCGAGCTGACCAAGGTTTACAACCAGACCGTCAAGAAAGTAACGGAAGACTTTGAACGGATGCACTTCAACACCGCGATTTCCCAACTGATGGTCTTCGTCAACGAAGCCTACAAGGCTGATGACTTGCCGGCTGAGTACATGCAGGGCTTCATTAAGATGATTTCACCAGTTATGCCGCACGTGGCGGAAGAACTGTGGAGCCAATTCGGCATTAGCGACACGATTGCCTACCAGCCATGGCCAAAGTATGATCCAGCGGCTCTGGTAGAAAATGAGGTCGAAATGATCCTTCAAGTTAACGGCAAGGTCCGGGCGAAGGTCAAGATGGCTAAGGACACGCCGAAGGAAGAGGCCGAAAAGCAGGCTCTGGCAAACGATCACGTGCAGAAATTTACGGCTGGCAAGGACATCAAGAAGGTCATCGTTGTGCCAAATAAGATTGTTAACATCGTTGCTAAGTAAATGAATTAAAAGGTTCCGTGGTTCTCCCGGGCCTTTTTCTTTAGAAAGGAACGTTGAGTATGGAAATCGTAACGTACCCGGCCATCTTTACCCCGCGGAATGGGCAAATTCTGGTTGACTTTCCCGACCTTCCGGAGGCTTTTACACAGGGGAAGACGATGGAGGAGGCGCTGGAGTTCGCCAAACTCGGCCTGGCAATCACCATTAACGATAAGCTGGGGCATTTCGAAGCAGCTCCGGTAGCCAGTCCGCTGGCGGAAGTGGCTGCTGCACACCCGGAAGCGACCGTTCGGGAAATACGGGTCGACCTCGACCAGTATTAGCATTAAGGAAAGCTAAAAAAGCGGAAAAGAAATTGCGCCGCGGTCTGATTCACGCTAAAATGATTAAGATTGTTTATTTTTGAAGAAGGCAGGAAATTTATGAATCATGAATGAAGAACATACTAACGGGTCGCCGCTTGCGGCTGCCAATAAGGATGCCCGGGAGAAGATGCTGAGTGGTTCCGCCTGGATGACGGTCGGCAGTATTACCTCGCGGATCCTTGGTGCAATTTACGTTATCCCCTGGGTAACCTGGTTTGACGCGTACAGTAACGAGGCCAACGCCCTCTATGCACAGGGATACAACATTTATAACATTTTCTTGACGATTGCCACGGCAGGGTTGCCGTCAGCGATTTCTAAGATGGTCGCCCATTACAATGGCCTTAATGAATACGGCGTCAGTCGCCGGCTGTACTATTCCAGCATGTACGTTGCCCTGGCGATGGGAATTGTCTGCGCAATCGTCATGATGGCCTGGGCACCGGGATTGTCAAATAACGACCCGAATGTCGTACCGGTAATTCGTTCTTTGGCATGGGCAGTCCTGATTATCCCAGCTCTGGCAATGAGTCGGGGCTTCCTGCAAGGTTACAACTGGATGGCGCCATCGGGAATTTCCCAGTTTGTTGAGCAGGTCTTCCGGGTGGTTTACATGCTGGGAGCAACCTACCTGATTATGAAGATCCAAAAGGGAAGCTGGGTCGATGCGGTTACCCAATCTACCTTTGCGGCCTTCATCGGGGCCCTAGGTGCTGGGGCGGTCCTCGCCTGGTTTTGGATGCGTCACCGGCGGGAAATGAACGAACTGGTTAACCGGGGGAAGCCAAACCGGTCGGTATCAACGCTTAGCCTGATCGGTAAGATGGTTTACCAGTCGATTCCATTTATCGTGATTGAATCCGGGGTGGCCATCTTTATGCTGATTGACCAGTATACTTTCCCTTGGATTCTGTTCCGGGTCGGCGACTTTACCCGCTACCAAGAAACCGTGCTTTACGCGCTCTTTGCCTTTAACGCCAACAAGCTCTACACGATTATTATTTCACTAGCGAGTGCGATGGCAGCCACGGTGATTCCGCTGTTAGCAACGGCCCGGGCCCAAAATGACCAGTTAGGGATGCGGAAGCAAATTGAAAATGTCCTGCAACTGTTCTACTTTATTATGATTCCTTCTTCACTTGGCCTGGCTGCGGTGGCCCAGCAGATGTATACGGTCTTTTACCGCTATGACCACGCCGGAATCGTTATCCTTGAATTTGCGGCCTTTGTGGCAATCCCTATGGGTCTGTATACCGTCGCCGCAGCGATGATGCAGGGAATTTCAGAAAACCGGCGGATGATGAAGTACCTCGGAATTGGGATTATCATCAAACTGCTGTTACAGTACCCATGTATTTTCCTCCTGCAGGGAATGGGTCCCCTGCTCTCGACCTGCCTGTCAATGTTTGTAATTGACTACCTGATTCTTCATTCTTTTAACATGGAATTTGGCCTGCATTTTAACCAGATGGCAAGGTCAACGAACCAAATTCTCTGCTTTTCTTTGATTATGTATGCCGTTACTAAGACGGTAATGGTTTTTCTCGGTCACTTTATCAGTCCGTACGGCCGGTTTACAGCATTCTTTGCCCTCGTGCTTGGGGTTATCATTGGTGCCAGCATCTTCATTTACCTAGCATTGAAGTACCGTCTGGCGGACCGAATCATTGGTTCCCGGTCAGCCACACTTCGGCAGAAGCTGCGAATTAGCTAATTGAATATGGAAAAACGTCCCGAAATGCTTCTTTAACACTTCGGGACGTTTACTTTTACCAGGCAACGGTCTGTCTTTATCTTTTGAACTGGAATTAATTTCCCGGGAAATTAATTTAAAAAGCCAATTTGGTGTTCGGTTGGTGCCTGTTCCATCTTCTTCATGAAACTTGGAAGGGCGCGGCTGATTTGGTGGGGCAAGACAATGTACTGACTTTCCGCAATCTTATCGGCGATAGCACTGTGGGCATAAACAGCCGCGAGGACTGCCTTTTGCGGCTGGCTGCTAAATTCAGCGGTAAAGCCCCCCACCATGCCGGCCAGGGTGTCGCCCATGCCGCCGACGGCCTGGGCGGGAGAGCCAATGGTAAGCTGGTAGACCTGGCTAGCGGTATAAATTTCCGTGTGGTGCTTTTTGAGAACCACCGTGGCATTAAGCTGGTCCCGGACGGTCTGATTCTTTGCTTCCGTTTGCTCACCAATTTTGATTCCGGAGAGGCGTTGCCATTCCATCTCGTGCGGGGTGTAAATGACGTTAGCGGCCGGTGCGGTTAACTTTTCGCGGGCCATCAGCGTAATGGCTGAGCCGTCAATTACCAGGTTTTGTTCGGGCCGAACATGGGCAAAGACGTTTTTTAGAATGTGCAGGCTTTGGTCGTCGTCTCCCAGACCGGGTCCCACGACAACAGTGGTTGCGGCACTCACCAAGTCCGCCAGCTGCTGGTCGGCGGTGAAGTCGGCAAACATTGCCTCTGGCAGCTGGGCGTGGAGGGCACCGGAATTGCTGGTGGCAGTTGCGGTCGTCACTAAACCAGCACCGGCGCAGACAGCGGCAGTAGAAGCCATGATAATAGCACCGCCAAAGTTACGGTTGCCCCCAACGAGGGTCACCTTGCCATAGCTTCCTTTAAAACTATTGGCTGGACGCGGCCGAATAACATCGTGCAGGATTTGCTCAGTTAATTTTTCCATTTTAAAACTCCTTTAGATTTTGTAATCGTTATAATAATGGTATCATTATTTTAGTTGAATGATTAGATGGAGGGACTAAAATGACAGAATGGTTAAAAGCGGCCCAGAGCCAAGAAAAAGATTACTTGAACGACCTGGTGGCTTTAATGAAGATTCCCAGCGTTCGAGATGACACGGCCGCAACTGATGAATACCCATTGGGGCCACGACCAGCCCAAGCACTAAAGGCCTTCTTGGAGATGGCGGACCAGGACGGTTTCAAGACCAAGAATATTGATAACCTGGTTGGCTACGCTGAGTGTGGGGAAGGGGACGAAACCCTGGCAATCCTGGCGCACTTGGACGTGATGCCAGCGGGCAAGGGCTGGGATACCGATCCATTCGACCCGGTGATCAAGGATGGCAACCTCTATGGCCGGGGTGCTTCTGATGACAAGGGGCCCGGAATGGCTGCTTACTATGCTCTCAAGTATTTAAAAGATCAGGGGGTCAAGTTCAATAAGCGGGTTCGCTTTATCGTGGGGACGGACGAAGAAAGCAACTGGACGGGGATGCACCGCTACTTTGAAGTGGAACCGGCACCGACTCTCGGCTTTTCGCCAGATGCTGAATTTCCGGTAATCAATGGTGAAAAAGGGCAAGTATCATTGCTGCTGAACGTGCCAGCGACTAATGAGGGGCCTAACCAGCTCAAGCACTTTGAGTCGGGCCTGCGGTTCAACATGGTGCCCCGGGAAGCTGTAGCGCTAGTAACTGTTAATAATCTCCAAAAGGTGGAGGACGATTTTGCCCGCTTCATCGCGGAAAACCCAATCACCGGTGAGGCAGAAGAAACGGCAGACGGCTTAAAGCTGACCGTTATTGGCAAGGCAGCCCATGGGATGGAACCCGAAAAGGGGATTAATGCGGGAACCTACCTGGCCAACTTTTTGGACCAGTATGACTTTGCTGGCGGTGCGGGCAGCTTTATTCACTTCCTCGGCCACTACCTCCACCTCGATACCCGGATGGATAAGTTTGATGGTTCCTTTAAGGATCCAGTGATGGGCGAGTTGACCATGAATGCCGGAATTCTTAACTTTACCACTGAAGATGGTGGTGACATTAACATGAACTTCCGTTTTCCAAAGGGAATTACGCCTGACCAATTAGAAGCGACCGTAAAGAAAGTTGCCGACCCATTGGGAATTAGTGTGAAACAAGGGCCGGCCCAGGAACCGCACTATGTTGACCCCGCTGACCCGATCGTGAAAACGTTGATGACGGCCTATATTGACCAAACCGGGGATCAAACGGCTAAGCCCGAGGTTGTCGGTGGCGGCACCTATGGCCGGTTGATGAAACGGGGAGTTGCCTTTGGGGCGCTGATGCCAAACACGCCGAATACAATGCACCAGGCCAATGAGTTCCAGCCGGTAGCCGACCTGATCAAATCAATGGCCATTTACATGGAAGCAATTAATGACCTCGTTACTGATTAATACTCTGAACTTATGCTAAAATAGGGTTAAATTAACTGTGGAGGCGGTTTCTGATGAGTTATCAAAAAATTTTGGTGGGTATTGATGGTTCCAAGCAGTCTGACATGGCCTTTGCAAAGGCTCTCGAGGTGGCTAAGCAAAATGATGCCAAACTCTATTTGCTGAGTGTGATCAATGGTGAACGAATTCCTTCTGGTGGTCCGAACGGCTATGGCTTTGTTGACCGAAGCATCTACAAGCCAGCAATTGAAACGATGAAGCGAAAGCTGGCAGAGTACGAAAAAAAGGCCCAAGCAGCAGGTATTACGGACGTGGTGACAGAGGTTGAAGTAGGCAATGCCAAGCTGGAGTTGGCTGAAAACTACCCCAAGCAAAATGGAATCGACCTCATCCTGATTGGTGCGACCGGGTTAAACGTGGTTGGACGGTTGATTGTGGGTTCGACCGCTGCGTACACGATTCGGGAAGCACCGTGTGATGTTACGGTTGTGAAGACGGATCTTGATAATCATAAAATTGACGTCAAAAAGAACAGTTATCCAGAAATTTAATTAGTGAACTTTGCCGGCTCCGGAGCATGATTTGGGGTTGGCAAAGTTCTTTTTTAAATCTGGTTCGTTAACGGTATCATTATCTTAAAATGCTGGTATAATGCAAATGTTAACTTTATTTAGGTAAAGCGGAAATTTTGTATCTAGGGAGTTAGAAAATGCAGTTGAAGTTAAGAAACTATATTATTGCTGTTATTGCGATCCTAGTGGTTTTACTGGGAGTAATGAGTTGGCATCAGCATAACCACTTTAACCGGAACACGACTGTCAATGGGGTGGCAGTCGGCGGAATGACGGTTGACCAGGCCTACCATAAGGTCAAGGAGAGTAGCCGTGCTAACCAGGTTTATATCAATGGACGGTTAGTCTACAAAGGGAAGGCAAGTGCGTCAGGAATTAGCAGCGCGGATAAAAGCAAGTTTGTTGCCGCGCAAAAGAAGCAACGGACCTTTTTCCCGTCTGGCAAAAAGCAAAACGTTAATGTGATGCCGAGCCAGTTAGATGATGAACAGACGGCTCTGATGCGGCGGGCAGTCTACGCTGAAACCCAGAAGATGAACCAGGGCCGCCGGGCACCTGTTGACGCATACGCGGAACTGAAAAATGGTAAGGTTTCAACGGTTGCCGCGAAGAAGGGAAACCAGTATGACGTCCAGGACCTTATTAGGCAGTTTAATAGTCAGCGGGCGAACGGGACGATTCGGTTAACAACTCACTATACCCAACCGTTGGCGGCTGATAGCAAGACTGTTCAAGCTGAAAAAGCGAAGTTACAAACCTTGAGCAAGCGGAAGGTAACTTACACGGTTGAAAAGGAAAACTATAAGTTCACCGCTGCCGATGTAATTACCCGGGCGACCTACCAACACGGCAAGTACAACTTTGATACGAGTGCGGTCAACGGGCGGATTACTAAAATCAATGAAAAACAGGCTACGCTTGGCAAGGCGTTTAAGTTTAGGACCCACGCTGGAAAGGAAATTACTACCAGTGACAAGGGCTCCTATGGTTGGAAAATTAGCGAGCAGCTAGCCGGCCAGTCCCTGGCGCACGCGATGGCAGATAACAAAAAGAATGTTAACGCCAAAAGTGATATCTACGGGATTGGCTACAACCGCCGCGGAACTGGCTACGGGGTTACTAGTAACAATGGAATTGGTAATACCTACGTAGAACTTTCACTAGCGGACCAGCATGTTTGGTTCTACAAGGACGGCAAGTGTGTATTTGATGCCGACGTGGTTACTGGAAGTAATACACCGGGCAACCGGACGCCAAGGGGGGTTTGGTACATTATGTACCAGCAATCGCCGGCAACGTTACGGGGCTTAAACGATGATGGTTCGCAATACAGTAGTCCGGTTCAATACTGGTCACCATTTACCGACAGTGGCTGTGGCTTTCACGATGCTAGCTGGCGGAATAACTGGTCAAAGACCCAATATCTGACAACGACCGGTGGCTCTCATGGTTGTGCTAATATGCACCCAAGCGACGCCGGGACTGCTTATCACGATATGGAAATCAACGAACCGGTAGTAATTTATTAATAACGAAAGAGGCGGGACGACGAACCAGTTAAGCTAGGTCTGTCCCTCCTCTTTTTATTTTTCTAACTTAATTTTACAAACGGCGTTTAAAAAAACATTTTGGGGCTTCTTACCGTATTTATTATATAGAGGTGAGAAGATGAATAAACAATTATTAACAGTAATTATTGCAGGAATGCTGTCCTTTACCAATGGCGCACCGGTATTAGCAGCGGGAATAAACGCTAACTCGGCCTACCAGGATGCCGAATCAGTAATTATCAACCAACAACAGCTTGATGAGGGGCAAATTCGCCAACAAGGCGAAGAATATACCAGTGCTTTTCTAACGGCCTTCGCGCAGCTAAGCCGGGATTATGAGCAGTCATTCCGGCAAGGAGTTGCTGACGGCCTCAGGGGGATTATAGACGGGCGGACACGGACTAAAGTTGGTCAGGCTGGCTACCAGCGGGGGTATCAACGTGGACAACAGCTTCGTCCTCAGCCGGTCCCGGCTTCGCCAAGTTCGCCGTCAGCTGCACCAACGGATAACACAACGCCACCAGTGGACCAGCCAGCACAACCAGACCAGTCCCCGGCCGCGGCGGGTCCTGACCAACAGGAATACGAAGTGCAAAGTCCTTCGCCGGATCAGGCTAAGTTTATCTCACGAATCGCCAAGAGTGCCCAGAAGGTGGGGATGGAATATGATCTCTACCCGTCGGTAATCATCGCCCAGGCCGCTCTGGAGAGCAACTGGGGAAGCAGCGGCTTGGCTCAAAAGCCCTACCATAACCTCTTTGGGGTCAAGGGTTCTTTTAATGGGAAATCAGTTGTTCAGCCAACAACGGAGTATACCCGTGATGGAGAGGAAAAAAAGATCAATGACCATTTTCGCTGGTATGAAAATGATTACCAGTCGTTATGCGATTATGCTGAAACTTTGGCGGACCCGTTATATGCTGGCGTTCACCGGGGCCAAGCCGGTAGTTACCGGGCAGCAACGCACTCCTTATTAGGCAGGTATGCAACAGACCCGCAGTATGATCGAAAACTAAATAAAATCATTGCTAGCTACCAGTTAACTAAATATGATGACCCCGTCTCAGCAGGGAAAAACAATCATGATAATCGGGAACTGCCGAAGCAAGAATCGGTGGCAGCGGTACGGGACCCGCAAAGTCACGTTTCACGAAAGAAAACCCATCATTTAACCTGGTTGTCGATTGTTGGCGGCGCTAGTTCCGCGGGTGCATTAGGATTACTCCGGCGGTTTTTCGTTAAATCGTAAAGGTGGTGTAATTCCCTGCCGCAATTATGGGATGTTCAGGTGCAATCGCTGATTGGTTAACTGTCGGTACTAACTCCCTGAATGCCAAAATAAAAACGACCAACATCAGCTTTAGTGCTGGTTATAATGCCCTCTAAGTATACAGATGAAATAGAAAATTCATCTTATACTTGGAGGGCATTTTTCTATGTCTAGGAAATCAAAATATAACGCGGAAGAGAAACTATTAATATTACATGAATTAGATCATTCAAGTATTAAAGAAGTTACATGGAAGTATGCAGTTGGCAAGAGCACTGTTTTGTCTTGGCGACTTCTTTATAAATACCAAGGTATTGACGGACTGCGATCTGATCACCACAATCATAGTTACTCAAGAGAATTTAAGTTGGCTTTAATTCAGCAGTACCAGGAATCAACCGATTCCCTTCGAGTATTCGCAGTTAAACATGGATTAAAATCAGATAAACAGTTATCAGACTGGATTATCCAGTATAATGAATCAAAACTGAAGGCTTATACGCCAAGAAAGCGAGATTCAATTATGCCAGGACGCAAAACTACTTTTGAAGAACGATTATTGATCATTGAGGACTTAATCAAGCACGACGTTAATTACAATTGGGCCGTCAATAAATATCATGTGAGTTACCAACAGGTTTATGGATGGTATCAGAAATATCGTAAGAGTGGTAATGACCCGCAATCACTTCGTGATCGGCGGGGTAAAGCTAAGCCTAAAGCAGAGTGGACAGAACTAGATAAATTAAGAGCGGAGAACCGGCTATTGAAGGCTGAAATGAAACGGAATGAGATGGAGGTCGCCTTCGCAAAAAAATTAATGGAAATTCGCAGTCGGGAGGCGAAAAGTTCTTCAAACAACAAGTCATCAAAGAACTAAATGAAGAGTACGGGTGGCCAATCAGCACTTTAAGCGAGATCGCGGGTATTACTAGAGATGCTTACTACAAGTGGACTCATCGAAAGCCAAATGCCCATGATAATGAACAAGCAGCATTACTTAAGGCCATTTTGGAATTAGAAGATAAGCATAAGTGGACCTTGGGGTATTTAGGTATGACGACACAACTAGCTTTTGAAAATAAATTGAATTTCAAGGTCGGCTTAAAGCGAGTTACTAACTGTATGAGAAATCACGGGATCAAGGCAAATGTCCGTAAGAAGAAACATAATCGGATTAAACGTCACGAAGAATATATCAATGACAACTTACTCAATGAGCAATTTGATCGTCAGAGTAAGAATGAGGTTTGGGTAACTGACACGACCGAAGTCCTATATGGTAGTGAGCAGGTAAGGAAGGCGCGCGTACATGTAGTAATGGATCTATATGGTCGCTATGTTTTGAGCTACAACATTTCAGCTACTGAAACGGCCGCATCAGCGATCGAATCCTTTAAGCGCGCCTTCAAAGTAGAACCAGACGCCCATCCGCTGATCCATACGGATCGCGGATCAGCATACTGTTCAATGGTTTTTAATGACTATTTGGCTAGCCAGAATTGCATTCACAGTATGTCACATCCGGGCCATCCTTGGGAAAACTCGCCAATGGAGCGTTGGTGGAATGACTTTAAGCTCATCTGGTTAGCTAAACGCTCTCGACCTAAAACATTGGAAGAATTAGAGCAATCTGTAAAGGACGCCATTAAATATTTCAACACTCAACGAGCCTACGCAACCAAAAACGGCTTGACCGCGGAAAAATTCCGCGCTCAAGCCGCATAAATAATTTTTCTATTTGAACTGTATACTTGACAGGCAATAGTGCCGCTGGGTGGTCGTTTTTATTTTGGCACTCTTTGGTTTTGCCTGTTAACGATTAACGAATGGTCTTTAACCGTTCATCAATCATTGCTAAAACGGTCTGAACGTTTTCTGGCTTTTCCAAATCATAAGTTTCCAGGTCAATTTTCATTTTAGGACTAGCATCGTAGTCTTGGTACCATTGCTTGTAGGCACTCCACATCTTGTAGTAGTAATCCTTTAGTTCTGGATTGTGGTCAATCTGCTCGTAGTCCCGTCCCCGCTTCTTAATCCGGTAAAGAATGGTTTCAAAGTCAGTTTCAGAATAAACCATCAGGTCAGGTGCCTTCTTCGGCAACTGTTGCAGGTCCTTCATCATATTGTCGAGAAGAGTTAGGTACACTTCCAGCTCAGTGTCGGAGATGTTTCCCTCAGCGTTATTCTCCCTGGTAAACAGGGCGTCCTCATAGATTGACCGGTCTAAAACGTTATTATCGTCGGCCAAAGCCTGTTTGATCATCGAAAACCGCTTATTTAAAAAGTAGATCTGGAGTAAAAAGCCATATTGCTTTTGGTCTTGGTAGTACAGTGGCAACACGGGATTGTCGCCAACTGGTTCAAAAAAAGCTTTAGTATGGAGGTGTTCAGCAATCTTTCCCGTTAATGTCGTCTTGCCAACACCAATCATTCCTGCTGTAATAATCACCATAGTGGCCCCTCTTTAATTTTTTTAGCACAAGAACCATGTTACTACAAAATATGGGGGATTCCTATTAAAAATTCAACTAGATTTAGTGGAAGCCGTTATTGGACGGCAAAAAGTTTGAAAAAAGCCGCTAAAACCGGGAAAATAAAGGGAAAGAACTTTAGAGGAAGTAATGACGAAATGGAGAAAGCAAAGTTGAACGAGCTCCGGGCCCAGTTGACGATTGCGCGGCAGCAGGGGACGTTAATTGAAGTTCATAACATTCCACATGACGAGTACTTTAACGTGGGCTTTGTCGTGGCCATGGATCCCACCTTTTGTCTGATGATTAGTATTGACTGGGATGGAAAAATCAACGGGCTGATTGTAATTCGTATTAGTAGCATTGATAAAATCGAAAGCAACACGGATTACTTACTGACGATTTCGGAAAAAACCAAGGTTGCCCACCGTCACGACTATTTTGACCTTTGGCACGTTCAGCAGTTTATTGATGACCATCCGGACTTTAGCCGGGGCGACCTGTTAAATAATGCCTTGAATGATTCTTATACCCACCGGCTACCCGTAGTGGTCGGTACAAGAAAATATAAGGGCGCTGATGATTTTACCGGCTTAATCGCTAGCCGGGATCGGATCAAGCTTGATTTGCATTACTTTAATGAACGAGATTTATCATCACTATGGTCATACGAGATTTTACTTGCCCAGATTGATTACGTCCGGGTTCGGGGGACCCAGGCAGCTACGGGCCAGCAAATAATGCGGGACCTTTTTCAAAATTAAATTGCAAGATAACCGAAATTAGCTTACCATTCATATTAAAGCTAATGTAAAGAGGAATAACATGGGGAAAAAAGTAACAATTCGAGATATTGCGCGCCTGGCTGGGGTGTCGGTGACGACCGTTTCTCAAGTACTGAATGGCAAGGGAAACCGTTTTAGTAAGAGCACGCGGGAAAAGATCTTAAAGCTGCGGGACGAGTACCAATATGTGCCAGACTTCCACGCCCGCAGTTTGATTATGAGGGAAAACATCAATACAATCGGGGTGCTAGTACCGAACGTCAGCGAACCTTTCTTTGGAACTTTTGTCGAAGGGGTTCAGCAGGTGGCCCGCCAGGAAAAACTGATTCCGTTGATTTTTAGCGCTAACCGGGATCCTAAACTCGAAAAGGCCTATCTGGAACAGATGGTGGAACGGTCAATTGACGGCCTGATTATCGCAAGTGCCCGGATGACGACCGAAATGATTAATCAGGCTCTGATTAACCGTGAAATCCCCTACATTTTGTTTGACCGGAATTACGATCAGGTGGGGACGCGGGTGCAAACCGATGATTACCATGGTGGTCAGTTGGCAGCACAGCACCTGGCTGAACTAGGCCACCGTAAGTTTCTCTACCTGGGTGTTAACCACCTGACCGAAAACTTTAAGCAACGGTTGGCCGGCTTCAAGGATAGTCTGCTGGCTAGTCACCTGTCCTTTAATGAAAACCGGGACGTTTTACATACAGAGCTTAGCCGTCAGGGGGGCTACAAGGCTGCCCAAGCGGTCGCAGAGAGCGGGGCCACAGCGGTCTTTACAGCTAACGATGATATTGCCATGGGGCTCCTGCGCGGTCTGCGTGAATTGAAGGTGCGGGTGCCGGAGGATATTTCTGTGGTGGGCTATGATGATATTGCCCTGGACGAGTATGTGTATCCCCAGTTGACAACCATCCACCAACCAATCTTTGACTTAGGAGTTGGCGCGGCGAAAATTTTACTTGACCGAATTGAGAACAAACACCAATCGGAGCAGGTTGAACATTTCCCAGTGCAGCTCATCCGTCGGGAGAGCACGGCGCCATATCATATGGTATAGTATTAGTACAGAACACGAGGAGGATTTCAAAATGAATAAAGTGACAATTGTCGGTAGTTTAAATGTCGACACGACGTTGCGGATCAAGCGGATGCCCCTGCCTGGTGAAACCTTAGCAGCGGAAGGTAAGAGCAGCGCCGCAGGAGGCAAGGGAGCTAACCAAGCAGTTTCGGCGGCACGGTCCGGTGCACAAACGGCGTTTATTGGTGAAGTTGGTAAGGACAACAGTGGCCAGATGATGCTGGATGAAATGAAGGCCAACGGGATTGACGTTGCCGGAATTCGGGAAAACGACCAGGTTGGTACCGGGACCGCCTCGATTCTCCTGGATGAAAATGGTCAAAACAGTATTTTGATTTATGGGGGCGCTAACCAGCAACTTAGCCCAACCGATGTGGAAGCAGCGAAGGATAAGATTACGGCAGCGGACTTTGTAGTAGCCCAGTTTGAAACGCCGCAAGCGGCAACTCTCCGGGCTTTCCAATTGGCAAAGGCCAATGGCGTTACTACCATTTTGAATCCGGCGCCGGCTCAAAAGATTGATCCAGAAGTATTGAAACTGACGGATCTGATTATTCCAAATGAAACGGAAAGCGCTGAGTTGACTGGTGTGATTATTACTGATGAAACTTCAATGCTGATTTCGGCAGCCAAGTTTGCACAAATGGGAGTTCGTAACCTGATCATTACCGTTGGGGCTAAGGGAGCGTTCTACTGCACTCAGGATGGTTATAGCTTTATTCCGGCCTTTAAGGTTAACGCGGTTGATACAACTGCCGCTGGTGATACCTTTATTGGGGCACTGTCGTCACAGCTCAAGCCGGATATGAGTAACATTGAAAAAGCCTTAGTTTATGCACAACGGGCTAGTTCACTGGCGGTTCAAAAGATGGGAGCATTGCCATCGATTCCGACTAGGGAACAAATCTTGGCGGCAAGCCAAAACTAAATCAGCAATGGGGGATGCGGCAGTTTCTGTCACGTCTCCTTAGTTTTAAAGTGAGGTTAATGATTAATGAAAGCAGAGTACCTGGTTAAGGTAATTTTACCGCCATTTATTATTTTTGCGGTTTTAGTAGCCCTGACGATCGCCAAAGTCATTTCTGGCTGGCTGATGTATGGATTATGGATTATTGGCTTCGTGGTTGCTAATATTATTGTTACCAAAATTACCGCTAAGTGGAGTTATCAGCGCCGCCGTGAGTTACGGATGAAGGAAGAAAAGAAGAATGCGGAAAATAAGGATAGGTAAACTTGGTAACTGGTTTTACCGCGTAGGAATCGTTGCGGTGTTTTTCCTGTTGGTTCAGGTGCCGCCGGTGGCAGTAGTAATTGCCAACCGCGACCCGACGAATCAAAGGTTAGCAATCAGCTTAGCCGTTGTCTTTGTGGTAATGTTTTTGGTCATCATTGCTGGCGCACGACGAGTGTACCGGCACTATAACCAGTTGCCAGTGGCTAAGGGGATTAACTGGCGCCTGGTAGTAGGCGGGTATTTTACTTTGATTGTTGGGATGATGATTTTTGGCTGGTTGAACCAGTGGCTCTTTCACCAGGCTGGGACGGCCAATAATGAAATCATCCGGCAACTGCTCAACCACAACCTGATTATTACGGTTGTCTTTGTTATATCATCGTTTACCCTGACGCCAATTGCCGAGGAGCTGATTTTTCGGGGAATCTTAACGAACCTCTTTTTTAATCGGACGGCTCTCTGGTCGAAGATGATCTTGTCTGGGCTGGTTTTTTCGGCTGCGCATACCAGCACAACGATTATCAGTTTCTTGCTTTACTGTTTTATGGGAATGGTTTTGACGTATGTTTACCGGCAATCTGGCAACTTAAAAAATAGTATCTTAGTTCACGGAATCAATAACTTAGTTGCGATGCTGATGATGGTAATGTCGTTGGCTGGTAGCTGATTACTTCAAATTTTGCAAAGGTGTTTATTAGGATGCGGCTCAGTATTATTGGCATTAAATAATTAAGAGACTGGAAGAAAAGTTTATTTTCTCCAGTCCTTTTGTATTTTAAAGGTTGCAAGTGGTTGGTATGGACGAAGGGGAATGTCGAATTGCTCTAATATAGATATACGGGAGTGGGGGTAGAATGCACTTCAACTGCTGATAATTATGTTAGTCGCTTATCGCTTGGATAGTATTTTGAAGCGCTTTCATATTTTTGCGGATTATGGGGCGGACGGAGAGCACACTGGTACGGGGGTTGGCTTTGAAGCGTTCGATTAGTCGTTTGCCAAAGTTTTGTAGACGATTGTTAATCCGGTTGACCTTTGCTAAATTGTTAACAGACACGTGGATTTTGCGTGAGTTACGCACCAGACCATGGGGAAGGCAAATACCATGGTGGGGGGATCAATAAAATAAAGGAGATCAAAAATCGTGACGAGTCAATAGCTAATATCAGGGAGTTTTTATTAATGCGTTTGAAACAAGGACCACGGGGACGTGATGGCGGTAATGGGAAACAAGAAGAAATCTTTCAGCGGTACCGCCCGCTAATTATCAAGCTCTGGCGGCGCTACTATGTTGCTGGCCTGGAATTCGCCGACTGGGAACAGGAGGCGCGGGTGGTGATTGTCCGCGTTTTAAAGGTGTACCAGGGGAGCAAAGATGGTGAGCAATTTAGTGGGTTTTTAAAACAGAGTCTGGTTAACCGCATCTTGGATTTATACCGGGCTCGGAAGGCTCACAAGCGGATTCCGGCAGGAGAAATTGGGGCATTGACGCCGGAAGCTGAAGAAATGCTGCAAGATCAGCCGTGGCGCAAACCTGAGGAGCTGGTCCATGGCCGGTTCTGTCTGCGGCAGTTGATTGCGGCTTGTTCACCCTTTGAACGTCAGGTGTTGCTTAGTTTTAATCAGGGATATTCGATAGACGAAGTTGCGGAACGCTTGCAGTGCACAAAGCGTCAGGTACAAAGTGCAATGGGGAGGAGCAGGAGAAAAATGATGGAGATTATCCAGTCATAGCTGGCACTTGTTAATTTGAATACAAAGTTAGCTTATTTTTTACCTTATTGTTGTAATCGCTTACAAAAGGTGGTATATTAAAGGCGTGGAAGGAAAAGTAAATGAGTCCATGATACGTCATGAAGTTCTCCCACCTGATAAAGTGCCGAAGGAAGTTAAGGAGTAGGCAGAAGCAACGTAAGTGTGACCTGAAATATCGTTTAGCGTTTATCTTTTAACAGTTGTGGTCACCAGGGTGCGCTTGAAGGGCGGTAAAAAAGCGACTTTGCGGAAGTTTAGAATCAAAGATAGTTAATTAATCAGTTCCAGTGCAAAGTGGCGAGATTCCTTCCGTATGAGTAAAAGGCTGGGTAGAAACCCGGCCTTTTACTGTTTTAAATAGCAAGTCATTGGCGGGTGGGACGACTGTTGCGGAAGTGGTATTTGACCGACCTGAAAGCAGCGGCCTCATCCAGTGCTGGAGGAACGGGGGAAGTCATTTTTTCAAAAAATAATAAATTAATGCAAAATACTGCTTGCAATTTTTCTGGGAATCAGTATAATAATTATTGTTGTCTGATTGATAACAACTAAATAGCGATGCCCCAGTGGCGGAATTGGCAGACGCGCAACGTTCAGGTCGTTGTATGGGTTTCCATGTACAGGTTCGAATCCTGTTTGGGGCATTTTATATGTTTTTCGTGCTTTTATATCATTGCAAAACGTTGATATAAAGGCATTTTTATTTTTCATGAAACGCTGAAAAACGTATTTAACACCCAATTTGCGGAAAAAGTGCGGAAAAAACTAAATAACTTCTTCCCAGCGTGGGCCGCCTGTTTGGGCGGTTTTTTATTTTGCTCTGCGGAAAAGGGTGCGGAAAAATCATCCCCTAATTGCTGGCGATTGCTTTTAGGGTGTCGGGATTGTCAGCCCATGCAATCCGTAAAACCGATTGAGGGCTTTTTTAGTTGCTGGGGGATGTTAACCTGCCATGCTATAATTAACGGGTATTGGGTTTATTGTGAGTTCAATTTTTGAACAGTAAAAGGCGGCTATGTGAGGGCCGTCTTTTTTGTGCTTTTGATGATGGTATAATTGGCCTGTTAGTTTTTATGAGGGGCGTTCCAGAAATGGTGCGCTTTTTTAGTGCAATCAGTTAATTATCAGTGCAAAGCAGGGACAAGTTACACCGATAAAGAAAAAGACAGCTAACCCGATTGGCTAGTTGTCCTGGTCGTTTAGTTCTTGCTGCCGTTTCTTGATATAATCTGCCATTATTGCTAGGTCGTCCTTTTGCCATATAATGGAACGCTGGAAAACGTATGTAACGTTTTTGTCTTGCTTGCGGGGATGAGTTTGTTATAATGAACTATGTAAAAAGGCGCTAGGTGGTCGCAACACCTAACGCCCGACAGTCTACTTGTTATTTTAGGGCGCCTTATTTAAGGCGTTTTTTTATTGCTATTATCGTGGTAACAATAACAGCGATAACGCCGCCGAATACTTTAGCGCTAGTAATAGTTAGCGTAATAGTCAAGGCGTCCCCTTGAACAAGTAGAGACAAACCAAAGACACGATAACCGCCCCCTCGTCTACTTTGATTAAGTGTAGAAAGCAGGGTACCTTGTCCTGTTTGTAGACTGTCTAGGCAGTACAAGGGTAGCTACTCCCCAGCGCTAACCATGCTTTAATTATATAGCTATGATGGTCACGAGTATATGGCTATTTGACTAGCCTGGTTTGTTCCTGGGGGATGAGTTCATAAGCTCTTAACAAGCCTTGTCGCTGCTGTCGTGATAGTTCTCGCTCGTTGATGTGGACACCGTGACGGGCTGCCAACTTGTCTAGGGTGCGTCTGACCCGGTAGCCCATTAGGAACCGATAAAACAGTATTAAGCCGCTAGTAACGTTGTCCTGCTTAATAGTGTCAATAACTTTTAGACGTTCGTTACACTCATAAATGGCCCGCTGGTGTGTTTCCTCCAGCTCTTGACTAACAAGGTCAAGACTATTAGCGATATATATCCGGTGAGCCATTAATTCCCAGTCGTGATATTGCTTTAGGTATGCTTTGGCTTCCCGACTAGCTGCTTTTTTATCAATGGTGGGGATGATTGACACAATAACACCACTCCAATAAAATAGATTTGCTTTTATAAATACCTCAAGGGCGCCTGTGTGGCGTCTTTTTGTTATACTAAGACTGTTCAACGTAAATTGTACCCGTTGCTGATGATAAAGGCGGCGGGCTTTTTTAATTGCTACCGTTTGAATATCAGCACCAGAATAGCCCCCACCAGCAGCATTGAAAAACATCCCCTATCAACAATTGTTGGAATTTATTGCGTGTAAAAGTCGTTGTCCGTTCCAACGTTTAAAATAATCTAACCCCCGTTATTTCTAAGCGGGGGCTTTTTTTGTATGATGGTCGTTTTAACTACGAACGTGGGCAAAAAGTTAAGTTTTGTTAGGTTCTGCGTGTACAAACATAGCAGCTAAAAGCGGCCGATTATTGCTTCTTATTGCTCCTGATAATCGCTGCTATTGTTTGCTGTGTCAACATTTGTCAGCAATCAGTCACAATCAATGATTGTTAGCTACGAATCTCACCAACATCCAGTATTATTTACGGTGCCAGCGAATGACTAAACCAGCAAGCAGCACTACCAACAGCAGGGCCAACAGTTCATAAGGCCAGTAAGTACCATCAAAGAATAAAATCATGTTATCAACTCCCGTCTAACTACGTTACGTGTCACAATGTTAGCTTTTGTTAACTACGGAACCACTAACAACGTTAACATTTCCTAACATTCTTTTAACTACAAACATCCCCGATAATGTCCAATTTTGCACAATGATTTTCAGCAAGAATTATTGTTAAACCAGCGTTTAAGGGACTTTTAATAATTGTGAAAAGCATGGAACATTTCACCAACTACAATTGGGATATTTTATCCAACAATTTAATCCGGCTTATGAACTAGACCAATGTTCTTGTAGGCAGTTGTTACCCGGTTACTTCGATAGCCAGCATAAAAGCGTTTGTGTTTCTGGTATACGAATCCCAGTAGCTCCATGTTGGCCTTGAATTGTCGATTGCTGAGCGGCTTTAATTCCTGCTGCCGGCAATATCTTTGGTAATGCTCGTAAAGGACACGGCAGGCACAATATAACCGCCGGTCTTTCTTTACTCCGTCAGAGAACACGAAACTAACAACCGTTGGGTCTGCTTCGTCCTTGTTCCTAACTCTGAAATGATAATCTTTCTTACTGTCTGCCATCCACTGCGCTAAACTGCGCCGCTTAATGACAGGGTGGCCACGATACCAGCCCATATTGTTCAACTCCTTATCCTAGATTGCTATAATTAGTCTTGAGGTGCTTTTATGCCAAGCCTTGACCGTTCACTAGATGAATACTGTAAGGGCAATTACAAGTCTTTCAGCTCGGTTGATGAGTTGTTTAAAGACCTAGACAATGCCGATGGTGATTAGCAAGTTCCAGCTTTGGGCTTGCTTTTATTTTTGCCTATGCTCTAATTTGCCATTTAAAGCTCGCTGATGCATTTTAAGCCTGAAACGATAAATTATATTGCTTGCCCATTATTCGTTTTAAAATCGGCCAATTTTAAAGCAAGAGGGCTATTCCTGATAAAAGGGTATGCTTATCCGTTCATGCTGCCAAAAATTATTGACTACGTTTTTTAGTCCTTTACCGCCGAAAAAACAAAATTATCCCCAGACTATTGTTGATATAACAACGGTTTGGGGATGTTTGTTTTCGGTGGTTAGTCAGGAATATAAGGACGCTCCCCAATGTTCAGCGTCTTTATTATCTGGCTGAGCTTATCGAAACAGTTACCGTTAACAGCTATTCCATTGTCGCCTGCCAGTTGGTCGATTTCCTCGTTAATGAATGCGGCCAGGTCTTTGAACTGCTTTAGCAACTTGTTATAACTGTCTACTAACTGCCGGTCACGTTCTAGCAGGGTAGGGATACGGTGTTTAACAATTCCTAGGTCATCGAATAACCGGTACTTGGTAAATGGAACTTTGATAAAGCCTTTTTCTAACTGCTGGCAATTCGTGGCCCATTGGTCGTTGAGTTCATTAAGTCGTTTCAGTTGGTCTTGGTTCTCTGCTATCTGAACCAGGATTTTATTAACTCGTTTTATGCTGTTAAGTTCGTTCATGGAATATCAGTCCTTTCTTTTTGTGTGTCTCAAATGTCTAAGTTCTTTATAGGGTGTCCGAAATGTCCGATTGCTTTTTAGGATGTTAGAAATGTGGGCTTTTAGGGCCTCTGAAATCTCGGAATTGCTTTTTATAGGGGTGTCTAATCTGCCTATGCGATTATTCTTCGTCCTGTGCTGTCATAACTTGTTTTATTGTGTCGTCCAGGTGGTTAATTAATGCTTGCTGAACATTGGCGATAGGATATTTAGCGCCTAGGGTGTTGGCTAACTGTTCAAGGGCTTGTTGAATGAACTCTGGGCGGTACTTGTCTAGTAGGGTGTCAAATAGCTTGTTGAGCCGTTCGTTATCTGTGGGGATGTTATCACCATCAAACAAGTTATTCAGGTAGTCAAAAAGATAATTGATTTCTGTTTCGTTGCTGCTGGTTGTTACTCCACTATCTTCTCCAGTGATTACTCCATTCTCCCTAGTAGCATTATTATCTACAGTGGAAGTAGAAGTTGCACCAAAAGAAGCATTTTCCCCCATACCCCCATTAGAAGAAGTTGTAGCAGTATACGTACCTTTACCTAAACCTATACCTGACCCTGATACTGACACTGGTACTGCACCTGGTACTGATACTGACCCTGATACTGCTACTGGTACTGACACTGAGGTAGCAGTGTTGTCACCACCTTGTCCCAGGTCTGTCCCAGAGTTGTCACCACCTTGTCCCAGGCTTGTACTAGGGTAGGCAGTGTTTGGCCGTGTGTGTATTTCTTTGGCAATTTGTTTCAATTCTTGCTTGCTTACTCGGTCAAATCTTTGTCCATTTACTTTACGCTCATTGTTTAGCCAACTGGTGTAAGAGGTGAATACTTTTTCGTTACCTTCGCTTAATGAATAGCGCCAATCATAGGTAATGAATAGGGCACTACGGCAATCATCTTCAAGGCTAGGTGTGTACCTGTCTCCCCGTATATGATTATTAACCAACCAATCGGTGATAATTAGTGTTTGAGGGTCGTACTCTAGTACATAGCCATGATTGATTAGTTCGTTCACGCTATCAGCACTTTTACTAAGCATTCTTAGCTGCCGTTTAAGGTGTCCAACTATGCCATCATCATCCGCCAGCATATTCAAATAGATATACATATTTTGGGCTTCAAGCGATAGTTCCTGTGTAAAGTTATCGTCCAGAATTAAATCAATATTTAGCATTCTACGCCTTGCCATCTATTGCCACCTCCTTACATTCCACAAATAACAACGTCAACTTGATAACCGTTCGGGGTTGCCCTGATTAATTCATTGTCTATTAATTCTTGATAGGTGTTCGGTGTGGCCCTTGAAAAACGATTAGGCAGTTGTAAGTGGTTATTGCTGATATTGCCATCTTTATCACTGGCAAGCGCCAATGCAATATATAGGAGCTTGGCTGGTGTGCTCATGCTTACGTATAAATAACTAGTCATAAATCTTTTACTTACCATTACTCCTGCTTTCATTAGGCAACCTCCAAACTCTTATAGCTCAAATATCCATCAACAAATAAACCTAGTAATTCAATGAGCTGGTTTAACTTCTTTTGGCTGCCGCCGGTCACTTCCTGAATGTCATTCAGAATCTGGCCCCGTTCGCCGTCCTTGTGTATCTTCACTGGGTAATTGCCGGCTAGTGATTTCATGATGAAATACAGGCGGGCCACGTTGCTATCCTGGTTCCTAGTTAGCTGTGAGAGTTCCCGAAATAGTCCTAACTTGATAGATTGCACGTAAATTAAGAATACGTGGACTTGGTGAACGTCATCCCCAACGAAAGGGCGAATATCCTTAGCTAATTGGTTGCATGATACCCGGTCAGGGTCGCTCAAATAGCCATACCAGAACTTTAAAGCAAGGTAGGTGGTTTTAATGTCCCAGCGTTCCCGGTGGCCGTCTGGTGCTGTCAACGTGATTACTTGCATTCTTTTTCACCGTCCGTGCTGTGGTACTCCATTAATAAGGATTTAGCGACTACGTCATTTTGCCGGTTGGCTTTCTTTGCCATTTCAACGATGGCTGATGATAGGGCGGTGAGTTTAAACCCTAGGCTTTCATTACCGGACGAAATAGAAAATAATTCCTGCTCCTCAGAAACTAAGTCGTTGATAGTTTGAGCTAAGCCGTTGAGCGTTTCAATACTGATTGAAGTTGCCTCTACTTGGTGTTCTGTTTTAGTCATTGTCTTATTCCTCCTAGTGTGGGGATGTTGTCCCCGTGATTGATTAAAAATTACATGGTAGAATAAGCAAAGCAGCGGGGAACCGTTGCAATGCTTATGTTTTGAGCCTGTTAATGCTGTTTGATGTGGTAGTTAGTCAGCATTAGCGGCTTTTTTATTTTGTCTGAACATTATTCTTCATTCCCTAATTCAGCGTTGCCAATTACCTGCGCCCGCCTGCTCATCATGGCAATTTGCGATGTGAGGGGCGCTAGTGCTTGCTGTCGTTCCTTGTCATTCGTGATGATGAAATAACCGTTGTCTGGCCGTTGGTACACGGCACCAATTGGCTGATGATGTACAACAATTAAGCGGTAGATGGTGGCCCGAATCTTGCGGTTAGTCCAGCCGGTCAGCTTGACCAGTTCACGCAATGGACGGGGCCGGTCAATTCCTTTTGGCAGCAGGGCTAAAACTTTCTTTTCTTCGTTATCTAGTTGTTGCATATGCTTAACCTCCAATAAATTCACTGATTGCAGAACAGGCGAGGGCGGTTAGCGGGACGAATGTTGCTAGGTACGCCCAGACCCGTTCGCCGGGTGCTGTGTCCCAGAATGACAATATACGATGGTCAATCGTTGCTAGTAGTTTCATGATGTTGTACGTCCTTTCGTTGCACGCTGGGGAGTTGTGCTTAATCTTGCCGGGCTTGCTGCTTGGTCATCCACTCATCAAGGGCCGCCTTGCTGTAATGCTTGCTGCCTTCGATTGTGATGGTTGGAAAGCCAATGCCCGCTTTTTCCCACCTGATAACGGTAGCGGGGGATGTTCCTAGGTACTTGGCCGCCTGCCGTTGGTTCATGTAAGGCGGGTAACTGTTGGCCCGCTTGGTGTCCTCAACGGCTTTTTTGACGGCAGCGGAAACAGTAGCGTTGATTGACGTTTCCAGCTCTGGCGGTAGGTTCAATCCAATATCCATGCTGCTACCTCCAAACATCAAACTTCACTTGGCTCGTCAACGATAAGCCGTTCATAGGGATAAACGTTTTTAATGCGCTTGATATGAAACGGCTCTTTGTCGCCATCTGTGATTGCGTCTGCTAGATATTGTTGATAGTTCCTAGCTTCTTTTTTGCTGTGAAATGCTCCATAAAGTGAAACTGCTGTGTCTTTGTCGCTTTTGTCATAAACGGCAAGCACTAAATAAATATCGTTCATGTAAAAACATCCCCTTACTACGCTAATAACAGGACGCCTTTTACTTCGTCCCAGGTCTTGTTCAAACTTACAAGCCCGATAGCAATGTTTTCCAATTGCTCATATCGTGCTTGTTCCTTAATGGTTAGACCATCAAGGGCCGTCTTAACGTGGCGCTCTTTTTTGATTTGTTGGGCGGTCATTCCACCAGTGGCCCGCTTTAATAACAGTTGGGTTATGTTGATGTAAATGTGTCTGGGAGCGTTCGGCCAGGATTTCACGGCAGCCATGAGAGTTTTACGTTGTGGTTTTTCAATGGCCCGGTTAATTTGTCGTTGGGTCAATTCCTGCTTCATGGCGTAAAACTCACGAACCAAGGATTTTTTAAATTGTTTAACCTGTGGTGTGTTATCCAACATGGTTATTAAAAATGTGGCCTGCTGTTCGTTGAGGTGATAGGTCTTTTGTGGTCGTCCTCGTCCAGGTAATTTAGTCATTTCAAATGACAAAATTCCAAAGTCTTCAAAATCCTGTTTATGGTTGTAAATGAGAACTTTTACAGCGTGTAATGAATTTCCGCTATGTTCTGCGATGATTTTGTCGGTGGTGTACGGTTCTTCGTTCAGTCCGTGAACGAATACCAGGCCAGCCAACCCGGCCAGGTCGTGTTTCTTTGCTGCTTCTTCGATAATTTTTTCTGTCATGAATTCATCCCCTTATTTCTGCTTGACTACGATACGATGAGCAGCCATTAAATTTATTTCCTCTAAACGGCTTTTTAAGCCGTTATTTTTGTTTACGGGCAATTTACCGAATTAACCCGGTCACTCAATTTCTGTTAAGCCCTGACTAGCTCTATTTGAAAATGCGGGCGTTTTATCCATGTTGCGGTGTCGTTCTTTTTGAAATTCAGAAATTTGTTTTCTTTGCTGTTTTGAAATGTTCTTCCGAATTGAAACCGTCCCGCCGTCTATATCACCCTCTAGCATGATTAACTGGTTAGACCGGTTAAGCCCTTGCCGTTGGGGATGAGTAACATACTGCTGAAACTTTCTAGCGTGCTTGGGTTCGCAAGTATAGATATGCCAGCCCCCGCTTAATGCGTCATAACTGATAATGGTTTCCCGCTCTTCCTTGGGCGGGGTTGCCATTGGTTTAATATCGTTGGCCATGAATTCATCCCCTTACTTTCCTTGGGCTGCTTCCGTGCTGTCTTTGATGTCAGCAGTTGCGTACTCGTCAATGAGCCAATCACTAAGTTTCTTGTAAGTGGCTGGTGTCACCTTGCGATGGTTACGCTTGAAAATGTTGTCTAGCGTCCAGCGGCTTAATCCAAGTTCACGACTAAGGGCCAGGACTGAAATGTTAAGCTCGCCACGCTTGCGCTTAATTGCGATTACTTGGTTTTCTGATAGATATTCGGCCATTTATTTTCACCTCTCTTACTCACATATCCGTGAATTAATTTAACTCACAATAATGTGAGTGTCAAGAATAACATTCACATTATTGTGATAAAATGCTATTATCAATTACAGGAGGTGAAAGACAATGAGTGAGTTTGACCCTCGTATGTATCACCATCACAACAGAATAAAAGAATTAAGAAAAGAAAAGGGCCTAACCCTTAAGGAGTTAGGCCACAAAGTAGGAATCCGTGATAATACATTAAGCCAATATGAAACAGAAAAACGAAACCCTAAACTTGAAATTTGGGAAAAACTAGCAGATTTTTTTGGTGTGAGTACAAGTTATATTCAAGGTCTGAGCTATGAACGTGTTGACCCGTATGAAACGACGATGAATGAGTTGAAAAAAATGCGCTTTAATGATGACCCCGAGAAAGACAAAGTTTTGCATGAACAATTTGAAAATCTATTTGAAAATATAATCGGTTATTACAACGAAAAAATAGATGAATTAGGCTCTGCAATCGGCAATATACAAGGTGACGATGATTACTTTGAGCCATAGTTATTTTGGGGGTCACTATATTTTTAATTTAATACGTCCAAGCGTGATTGACGTTAAAAGCTACTAGGGGAGATTTCAAAATGAAAAAAATGGGTTTAATCTGTGCTGCCGTTCTGCTGTGCGGTGGCCTTGCTGGCTGTGGTAATAGTTCCAGCCATAAAGCAACGAGTTCCAGCCGGGCTAGTTCTAGTAAAGTGGTCAAGCACCACAAGAAAAGCAGCAGCAAAAAGCAATCCAGCAGTTCTAGCAGTGAGGCAAGTCGGCAGGCAGTTAGCCAGTCCACTACTCAACAATCTAGTGCTAACCAGCAGGTACAAGGGAATGCACAAGCTGGCGGTAATAACAGTGGACAAGACCAACGTCCCGCTGATACGCCTGCCAATTTTAAGGAGTACGTTTCTTACACAACTGACGGCCATCGTATGACCCAATGGAACGATGCGGGTTCTTATTGTGGTGACCCAGATGTACAGTATCAGACAATTAAGGCCCAGACTGATGCGGGCTTTTAGTTATCGATACAAGCAGCCGTAACTTTTCGTATGTTTTTCTTTCGGCTTTCTTTTCATGTATGTGTTAAGCCTTGATATATCGGGATTTAATCGTTTGGCTTTCTGTTGGTTTCCTGCTGATATAGCTAGTTAGATAGCTGAATATAGCAGGTATATAGCTGAGGTTTTCTGAGGTAGCAGCCGTTAAGTGCTAGGCGTTGCATATAGTATTTTTTAGTAATTCATCCCCTCAATGCTGGGGATGATTGCACTACTGCTATTGCTACTGTTATCACTACTCATAAATGCACCGTTAACACCACTTTATTTTCATATCATGGGCTAGACCGGGTAAGCGTCCGGACTGGCCCGCTCATAAAAAAAAACGTCCTTTCAATTAGCCACGCTGGGGAGCTGTGCGGACGAAAGGAACGATTATATGAGTTATACGAGAAAAGGCAAAAACGGCTACTACGGCGTTGCTGAGTGGCGAGACAAGGACGGCAAGCGGCGGCAAAAATCTGCTGGCTGTTTCAAGTTGAAACGGGAAGCAAATGCGGCGGCTGTTACGTTAGAAAAGAAACTTAATGCTATTAATCAGCAATTAAAAGACGTTACCCTAGCCGACTATTATAAGCGTTGGTACGACCTTTACGAAAAGGACGGAATCAGTGATATTACCCAGAACCGTTACACGGTCATCGGCAACGTGATAGCTAACTACTGGGGTAACACCCGGCTGCGGGCCGTCAAGCGGTCAGACTACCAAGCCTTTATTAACTGGTATGGTGCTGACCATGCACGGGATAGTGTTTCTAAACTGAACAATGCTATCCGGTCAGCGGTCGGTTATGCGATTGACGATGATATTATCACTAAGGACTTCACCCATAACGTTAAGCTGGTGTACAGCAAGGCCCAGGAGCGGAAAGTTGAGTATTTGACCAATAGGGAACTTCAAACCCTAAAAACGGGTGTCCTGGTTAAGCTGTCGCCCCACAATACTAGCCGTTATATGATACTAACGGCTATCTATACTGGGATGAGAAAAAGCGAAATCCAGGCGTTGACGTGGAAAGACGTGGACTTCTTGCATTCCACCATTAGGGTTAACAAGTCCTGGGACGAAAAGAAAAAGGCTTTTAAACCTACTAAGACAGAATCAAGCAACCGGACGATTAAAGTTAACCGGGAATTGCTGAACTGCTTAGCAGACTTAAAAGCCAATAACAGCGTTATGGTATTTCAAAATGTGTTGGGAACTGTTCCAACGGGCACCGCTTTAAACAAGTGCTTACGGTCTATTATGAGCGATTGTGGCATTGAAAAGCAAGGTTTCCATTTCCACTCGTTACGTCATGTTCATGTGGCCTACTTGCTGGGAAAAGGCGTTGATATATACGCCATATCGAAACGGTTAGGCCATTCCAACATCACCGTAACGCTTAATACGTACTCATATTTGATTGATGAGTACAAGGCAAAAAACGATACACTTATCATCGACAAGTTGGCCCAGCTGTGAGTTTCTGCGGAAAAAGTGCGGAAAAATAGCCCTAAAACGTTGATATATCAAGGAATAGTATTCCTGTTTGGGGCATAGGGTTAGCTCGGTAAATGTTGATTTACCGAGCTTTTTCTTTGTCGGTATTTCTAGGTGTGCATTGCCAGAATCTCAATCGGGGGAAGGATTGTTCAATGAAAAATAAACTTTATGAATCGAGCATGGCGATTATGGCGCTGATTTCAATTATTCTAATTATTCTTGATTATGGCTCGGTAATTAACATTGACCGGGGTTACCCAGCCCTATTAAACAACGTTTTGTTGGGGATTTTTACGATTGACTATTTTAGTCGCTTATACCTAGCCAAGGATAAGAAAAGGTTCTTTAAGGAAAATATTTTTGACCTGCTCTCCATTATTCCAGCTAGTGCCTCCTTTAACCTTTTCCGGGTTGCACGCTTAGGACGCCTGGTAATGGTGTTCCGCCTGGTACGGCTAGTCGGTCTGACCGGTAAACTGAACCGCCTTCTGAAAATTAACGGCTTGGTTTACATCATCTATACCAGTCTTGCTATTTTGATCATTAGTGCCGCCATGTATTCCGTCAGTGAACACGTCAGCTATGGACGGTCGTTATGGTGGGCAATCGCCACCGCGACAACGATTGGCTATGGTGATATTTCACCCCATACGGTTTTGGGCAAATTTGCCGCTATCCTGCTAATGATTATCGGAATCGGCTTTGTCGGGGTCCTCACCAGTTCGCTGACGAACTTCTTTATTCAGGACCATACTAAAGACCGGATGACCACGGTCCTGAACAAGCTGGATCAATTAGAAAAAGCTAACCGGGAACTCCAGGCCGAAGTACGGCATCTGGTGCAACGGCAGGAACAGCGCGACAATCAAAATGGGTAACTCGGCTGGCTTGGCGACCGGGATGCTTGCTCCCCGGCCGTTTTTTGTTATAATATGAAGTTGCTTTAAGAATGGGTCGAACCAACCCTACCGGTGGTCAAACCGGTTGCTGACCGTCAGATGAAATTATCAGAGGAGCAAATGCAATGATCTATTTTGATAATAGCGCGACGACAAAAATATCTCCTGAAGTTTTGACAACCTATGATACGGTTAGCCAAAAAATTTGGGGGAACCCCAGCAGTCTGCATAACTTTGGTGAAGAAGCCTGGAACTTGTTGGAACAGGCTCGACAGCAAATTGCTAAGTTAATGGGCGTGAAACCGAGTGAA
The DNA here is from genome assembly GCF_025311495.1 of Limosilactobacillus oris. Lineage (NCBI taxonomy): Bacteria > Bacillati > Bacillota > Bacilli > Lactobacillales > Lactobacillaceae > Limosilactobacillus > Limosilactobacillus oris. The sequence goes on from NZ_CP104398.1 coordinate 1,955,527, forward strand.
ATTATATTCACAAGTGGTGGCTCCGAGGGTGACAACTGGGTAATCAAGGGAACCGCCCTCGCTAAGCACCGTTTTGGCAAACACATCATTACCACTTCGGTGGAGCACGCGGCGGTGCGCAATGCAATGGCTCAGTTAGAAGAGTTGGGCTTTGAAGTTACGTACCTGCCAGTTGACAAGGAAGGGCGGATCAACCCGGCAGATGTCAAGGCCGCCCTCCGTCCCGATACCATCTTGGTCTCCATCATGGCTGTTAATAATGAAATTGGTACCATTCAGCCAATTAAAGAGGTCGGCGAAATTCTCAAGGATTATCCCAACGTCCACTATATGGTTGACGCGGTTCAAGCGATTGGCAAGGGCTTGGATGACCTTGTCTTCAGCAACCGGGTCGATTTTGCAACTTTTTCTGGACATAAATTTCACGCTCCCCGGGGAACGGGCTTTGTCTATGCCAAGAGCGGTCGGAAACTTTCGCCGCTGATTGACGGCGGCGGTCAGGAACGGACGATGCGGAGCGGAACGGAAAACACCCCCGGTGACGTCGCAATGGCCCGGGCCATCCGCTTAGTGAAGGAAAACGAAGCCGCAACCGTTAAAAACGAGCAGGCAATCAAGGAGCGGATTTATGACCACCTCAAGCAGTTCGACCATGTCCGCATCTTCTCTGGCCGCAATGCTGGTTTTGCACCCCACGTGCTTTGCTTTGCAATTGTTGGTGTCCGTGGAGAAACGATTGTCCACGCTTTTGAAGAACAGGGGATTTACATTTCTACCACCAGTGCTTGTTCTTCAAAGAAACATGCCGAAGCCGGGACGTTAGCCGCGATGAAGGTACCGGAAAATGAAGCTACCAGCGCGGTCCGGATTAGCCTTGGTGACCAGAACACCCTGGCAGATGCTGATAAGTTCAACCAGGTCTTTGATCAGCTTTACGCTGGTTTCCAAAAAATTATTGACTAACAACTAAGGAGGTAAACACTTGCAGTACACTGAAATTATGGTGCGCTACGGTGAACTTTCTACCAAGGGGCACAATAAAAAGTCATTTATTGACCGCTTGGGAAGCAACGTTCGCCACGCCCTGCACCGCTTTGAGCAGGTTAAGGTGCACGCCCAGCAAGATCGGCTCCACGTCCAATTAAATGGTGCTGACTACGACGAAGTGATGAAGCACCTGAAGGACGTCTTCGGGATTCAAAACTTTTCACCGTCGATTAAGGTCGAAAAGAGTTTTGAAGCCGTTGCAGCCGCTGCTGAAGCGATGGTAAAAGAACAGGTTACTAAGCCTGTGACTTTTAAGATTGAGACCAAGCGCGCAGACCACCACTTCCCAATCGACACCTTTGAAATGAATAACCGCCTGGGCGGGGACCTGTTAGAGAAGTTTCCAGACAAGCTAAAGGTTGATGTTCACCATCCCGACCTGACGATCCGGGTTGAAATTCGCTTAAACGGGATTTTCCTCTCCAGCGAGACCATCAAGGGCGCTGGTGGGCTCCCGGTTGGAACCGCCGGCAAGGGAATGATGATGCTTTCCGGGGGAATTGACTCGCCAGTGGCCGCCTACTTAGGAATGAAGCGGGGCGTTTCGATGGAAATGGTTCACTTCTTTAGCCCGCCGTACACCAGTCCCCAGGCGCTTGCCAAGGCGAAGCAGCTGACGGAAAAGCTGGCTAAGTACTCCGGTAGTATCAAGTTTATCCAGGTGCCGTTTACCGAAATTCAGGAAACGGTGAAGGAAAAAGTTCCAGAGGGTTACTTGATGACTGTTCAGCGGCGGATGATGCTCCGTTTGGCAACGGCAATTATGGAAAAGCGCCACGGCCTGGCAATCTTTAATGGTGAGTCACTGGGCCAGGTGGCTTCCCAGACGATGGAGAGCATGATGGCAATTGAGGACGTGACAAACTACCCCGTTTTACGGCCGGTCCTGTCCTTTGATAAGACGGAAATTATCAAGATTGCCGAAGATATCGATACCTATGACTTATCAATTCTGCCGTACGAAGACTGTTGTACGGTCTTTACGCCGCCGTCGCCGAAGACTAAGCCAAGCGTGAAAAAGGCCCGCTTGTACGAACAGCACCTTGATGTTGAAGGCTTGATTCAGCGGTCCCTAGACGGCATTAAGATTACCGAAATCCATCCTGGGGAAGACTTCCTGAACCAAAACGAGGACGTCTTTGCGGAACTTCTGTAAAATTCCTGCTTGACGTCGCTAAGTTATTTAGCTATGATACAAGCATAATAAGCAATGACCGAAAGAGTAGTGAGTCGTGTAGTGCCTAGCGAGGGCCGGTTGGTGAAAGGGCCTGGCTGCTGACTGACGAATGTAGCTCGGGAGCTGATTGGCTGAACCTTTATTAGGCTAATCCGGTTCATCACCGTTACCAAATGAATGAGGGGAGTCATGACTTGGCTCAATTTAGGTGGTAACGCGAGCAATCGTCCTATCAGAAATGATGGGGCGATTTTTTTATTAGTCGTGCTTACGAAGATGATGGAGTAAACAAAATGTGAAAGGAGCGATTATACGATGACAAAAGAGATGTCAACTAAGTATGATCCGTCAGCAGTTGAAACTGGCCGCTACCAATGGTGGATTGACCAGGGCCTGTTCAAACCCAGCGGTGACAAGAAGGCCCACCCGTATTCTATCGTGATCCCGCCGCCGAATGTTACCGGGAAACTTCACTTGGGCCACGCCTGGGATACGACCCTGCAAGATATTATTATCCGGCAAAAGCGGATGCAGGGTTATGACGTTCTGTGGATTCCGGGAATGGACCACGCCGGAATTGCCACCCAGGCGAAGGTGGAAGCCCGGTTGCGCAAGCAGGGGATTTCCCGTTACGACCTGGGCCGGGAAAAGTTCGTTCAACAGGTCTGGGACTGGAAGGACGAGTACGCCGACATTATCCACCAGCAATGGGCCAAGATGGGGATTTCCGTTGATTACGACCGGGAACGCTTTACCCTGGATGAGGGGCTGAACAAGGCCGTGCGGAAGGTCTTCGTTGACCTTTACAAGAAGGGCTTGATTTACCGGGGAACTTACATTATCAACTGGGATCCGCAAGCGCGGACGGCCCTGTCTGACATTGAAGTTGTCCACAAGGATGATCAGGGGGCCTTCTACCACGTTAAATACCCGTTTACCGACGGCACGACCTTTAACGGCAAGGACTACATCGAAATTGCCACGACCCGTCCGGAAACGATGTTTGGTGACGAAGCGGTTGCTGTCCACCCTGACGACGAACGCTACAAGGAACTGGTCGGCAAGAAGGTCAAAGTACCACTGGTTGACCGGGAAATCGAAATCATTGCCGATGAATACGTTACCCCAGACTTCGGAACGGGGATGGTTAAGATTACCCCAGCCCACGACCCGAACGACTTCAAAGTTGGTAAGCGCCACAACTTGCCAGAACTGAACACGATGAATGAAGACGCCACAATGAACGAAAATGCCGGCAAGTACGAAGGTATGGACCGGTTTGAAGCCCGGAAGGCAATCGTCAAGGACCTGGAAGATCAAGGCTACATGCTCAAAGTAGTGCCAATTACCCACTCAGTTGGTCACTCCGAACGGACCGGGGTCCAAGTCGAAGCGCGCCTGTCGACCCAGTGGTTTGTTAAGATGAAGCCACTGGCTGAAATGGCACTCAAGAACCAGCAGACGGACGACCGGGTAAACTTTATTCCCGAACGGTTCGAGCACACCTTTACCCAGTGGATGGAAAATATTCATGACTGGGTAATCTCTCGACAACTCTGGTGGGGTCACCGGATTCCGGCCTGGTACAACAAGCAGACCGGGGAAGTTTACGTCGGAATGGAAGCACCAAAGGATGCCGAGAACTGGGAGCAGGATAGTGATGTCCTTGACACCTGGTTCTCCAGTGCCCTCTGGCCGTTCTCAACAATGGGCTGGCCGGATACTGATTCCGCAGACTTCAAGCGCTACTTCCCAACCAACACCCTGGTTACTGGTTACGACATCATCTTCTTCTGGGTTTCCCGGATGATTTTCCAGTCACTCGAATTTACTGGCAAGGCACCGTTTAAGAACGTTCTCCTGCACGGTTTGATTCGGGATGAACAGGGCCGGAAGATGAGTAAGTCTCTCGGAAACGGGATTGACCCAATGGATGTCATCAAGAAGTACGGGGTGGACGCACTGCGCTGGTTCCTGATTACCGGTTCCACCCCAGGCCAGGACATTCGATTCTCCTACACCAAGATGGACGCGGCTTGGAACTTCATCAACAAGATTTGGAACGCCAGCCGGTACGTAATCATGAACCTTGGTGAGATGCCAGCACCAGTCCTGCCGGCCAAGGACAAGTGGGACTTAGCTGACCGGTGGATCCTAAGCCGGCTGAACGCCACGATTGAACAGGTTACCGAAATGTCAGAGAAGTTTGAATTCGGTGAAGTTGGTCGGGCGCTTTACAACTTTATCTGGAACGACTTCTGTGACTGGTACATTGAAATGACCAAGGAGAAGCTGAATAACGGGACCGCAGAAGAAAAGGCCGATACCAAGAACATTCTTGGCTACGTCCTGGATCAAACCCTGAAGCTCCTCCACCCAATCATGCCGTTCGTGACGGAAAAACTTTGGCAGTCGATGCCGCACGATGGCAAGTCGATCATGGTAGCTGCTTACCCAACGGCTGATGCTGAACTGAATGATTCGGCCGCAACGGAGCAAATGGACAGCCTGATTGAAATGATCAAGGCAGTCCGGAACATCCGGAACGAAGCTAACGCGCCGATGTCGAAGCCGGTAGACATCCTGGTTAAGACTAAGGACGCCCATCTGGCCGAGATGCTCAATGCGAACCGCGATTACATCGATCGCTTCTGTCACCCGGCAGAATTAAAGATCGGGGCCGACGTGGAAGCACCAAAGCTGGCGATGTCCAGTATCCTGGCCGGGGCGGAAGTCTTTATCCCGATGGCTGAATTGGTCGACCTGGACGAAGAACGGTCCAAGATGGAGAAAGAAATTGCCAAGCTGGAAAAGGAAGTTGAACGTTCCAACAAGAAGCTCGGCAACAAGAAGTTTGTTGAAAATGCTCCTGAAAAGGTCGTTGAAGCCGAAAAGCAAAAGGCGGTTGAGTGGCAGCAAAAGCTGGTAGCCGCACAAGATCGCTTGGCTTCATTGCAAGATGCTTAACATTAATTGATGTCCCCAACAAGGCGGTTAACCGGTCAATCGTGACTCGTTGACCGCCTTGTTTTGAATAAAGGAGGATTAAGATGATTTCAACGTATGAAGAGGCGTTGGCTTTTATCCACGGCCGGACGAAATTCAAGAAAATTCCGACGCTCAAGCGGATGCGGCGCTTTTTAAAAGAACTCGGCGACCCGCAGGAGGGCTTAAAGTACATCCACGTCACCGGAACCAATGGGAAGGGGTCGGTCGTGGCGATGATGCGGTCAATGCTGCTGGAAAGCGGCTTGACGGTTGGCAGCTTTACTTCGCCCTTTATCACCCGCTTTAACGAACGAATCGAGCTTAATGGCGAACAGATCAGCGACGCGGACCTGGTGCGGCTGACGAACCAGGTCGCCGGGGTAGTGGCTAAACTTGACCAGGCCTTACCCGAGGGGGGACCGACGGAGTTTGAAATTGATACGGCCATCATGTTTTTGTACATGGCGGAAAAACAGCCGGACGTGGTACTGCTGGAAGTTGGAATCGGGGGCCTCTATGATTCGACAAACGTGATCGTTCCCGAAGTCAGCGTGATTACGACGGTCGGCTGGGACCACATGAAGTACTTGGGGAATACCCTAGCAGAAATTGCCGCGCAAAAGGCGGGTATTATTAAGGCGGGCCGTCCAGTAGTAGTCGGTCAATTGCCAGCAAGTGCCGCAACTGTGATTAAGCAAACGGCAGTGGCAAAGAACGCCCGCTTGTACGCGTTGGATCGTGACTTTACGGTTAAAAAGACCGCCAACCACCGTTTCTTTGCTCAGATTACTTATTCTGGGGTGGGACTGCACCAGCTTCGGGGACAGTTAGGCCTGGGCGGTGACTATCAGGTGGAAAACGCCGCGGTGGCTCTGACGGCAGTCCAATTATTTCTCACGAGTAACCATTACCCCCTGGACCGGCATGCCTTGCTGACCGGCTTGGCAGAGACGCGGTGGCCGGGACGACTGGAACCCGTTAACACGGAACCGTTGGTGTTGTTGGATGGGGCGCATAACCTTCCTGGAATCCAGGCACTAGTTAAGACGATTCGTGATGATTTCGCCGACCGGGACGTTTACCTGCTGGTGGCCATTTTGGCCGACAAGCAGTACGAGCTGATGCTTGGAGAGCTGGCGAGCCTTGGAAATGTCCATATCACCGTTACCCACTTTGCGGGACCGGGGCCTAAGCGACCAAGCGCTGACTTGGCCGCGGCTGCCCAGCAGATCAAGGCCCGCTACCCAATTCAAGTTGTCGAACAATGGCAATTGGCTTTTCAGCAGGTAGCTCAGGAACTAAGCAGCGACGACGTTATGATTGTCACCGGCTCACTTTATTTTATTTCAGAAGTTCACCACCTATTTGATGCAAATTAGGAAAGCAGTCGTATTTATTATTTAGAGCCGAAAAGGAGAATGATAAGTATGACTAACTCAGTTGAAGATCAGTACGTCAATTTACTAGCCCGGAGTATTCCCGCGGCGACAATCAAGCGTAATAAAGAACTTTTTTTGAAGTTTTTAGACTGGTTTCCCAACCCGCTCGCGGTTAAACAGATGTCACGTGCCCAGCGATCCCAGGTCCTGGAGTGGGGCCCGGAAATGCGGGCCTTGATTGCGGGAATTGAGCTTGGAAAACTGGTAGGGAAGAGCCACCCGGAAATTTGCGGACACGCATACTCCAGCGTGACGCTAGGCCAGCAGATGATCGACTACTTTGCGGGTGATGAGCAGGAAAGTGTTGTGATTGCCTGTACTGATGTTCATAATGACGTTATCGACTACAAGACGGTCTTCAAGGGTGGTCAGAGTGAGTGTCTCTTGTACCCTGACCAGATCTTTGCCTATGCACTGCGGCAATCCGCGACCGGAATTGTGATGGTCCATAATCATCCTTCTGGGGACGTCAAGCCCTCTGAACAGGACCTGCGGTTTGCCAAACGACTAGAGCGGGGCAGTCGAATTCTCGGCCTTCAGATGCTGGACTTCCTGATTGTCGGTCAAGAGCAGTACTTTAGCTGGCGGGAAAGTCAGTTAAAGTAATAAAAGGTAAAGAAAGATTTAATTTCCCTAGTGAGGTTTTACCCGGAACGGCTAATAATGTATATTTATGTTCGTATGTGACCCGTGGCTATGGTATAATATCCACGGTATTGAATTCAAAAGATTATCAGTCTTAAAAACGAAGGGAAGAAACAGAGTGCTAGGAATCGGAACCAAAAATTTGGGAATCGATCTGGGAACTGCGAATACGATTGTCTACCTTGAGGGCAAGGGAATCGTACTCCGGGAGCCATCAGTTGTTGCGCGGAATGCTAAGTCCAACGAAGTTATTTCCGTTGGGAGCGACGCCCGTGACATGATTGGCCGAACCCCAGAAAGTATTGTTGCAATTCGGCCGATGAAGGACGGTGTGATTGCTGATTACGATACCACCGTTGCCATGATGAAGTACTACATCAACAAGGCCCTCGGTAATGGGAATGGCAAGCCATACGTAATGGTTTGTGTCCCAAGCGGTATTACGGAAGTAGAAAAGCGGGCCGTAATCGACGCTACGCGGGTTGCTGGTGCGCGTGATGCGTACGTCATCGAGGAACCGTTTGCGGCCGCAATCGGTGCCGGTCTTCCAGTAATGGACCCGACCGGGAGCATGGTGGTTGATATTGGTGGTGGGACGACTGACGTTGCTACCATCTCACTGGGGGGAATCGTTTCTAGCCGGTCAATTCGGATGGCTGGTGACAAGATGAACGATGCCATTGCCCAGTATGTCCGGCAAAACATGAACCTCCTGATTGGTGAACGGACTGCCGAAAAGCTGAAGTGGGATGTTGGTTCTGCTTCCGTTGAAGCTGCCAAGGAAATGGGAACGACCGAAGTTCGCGGCCGGGATTTGGTAACCGGTTTGCCAAAGACGATGGAAGTATCCGCTGTGGACGTTTCAACTGCTCTTCAGGACGTTGTCGAAAACATTATTAATGCTATTAAGGGCACGCTTGAGGAAACTTCACCAGAAATTGCCGCGGACGTCATTGACCACGGAATTGTTCTGACTGGTGGGGGAGCCTTGCTGAAGCACCTGCCAGATGTTATTGCGGATGCTACTAAGGTGCCAGTGTTTATCGCTAATGACCCGTTGGACTGTGTAGCCATCGGGACTGGTGAATCACTAAAGAGCATTGACGTAATGAAGAAGTAAGCAAAGAGAAATGATTTTGAGATAGCTGTCAATTGACAGTCAAAGATATATCATTAGATTTGGCTAGTGATAGGCGGGGCTGGTCGCAAAACGATTTGTTTTGTCTAGCCCCCTTTTATTATCTTGCCCACAATGGAGGATTAGCATGCAAAAATTCTTTTCCAATCGTCGGTTGGTGATCATTGTGGTAATTCTGGTTGTTTGTTTTGGCCTTATGGCAGGATCAGTTACCCTCCGCAACCGGCGAAATACACCGCCATTGATTCAGCAGTTTGGCAACGATATCGTTGGCTTTGCTGATAGTGCGGTTGCGCTACCGGTTAACTGGCTGCAAACCAGCTTCAGCTCGGTTAACGATTTGATGAATACCTATTCGGAGAACCGTGAATTAAAGCAGCAAGTGACGGAATTGGCACAGACGAAGGTTCGGGACCAGACGCTTGCTCATGAGAATCAGCAATTGAAGCAGGAACTCAAGCTGGGAAAGTCGATGACTGATTATGATACTGTGACGGCGGCTGTGTTAACGCGGACCCCGTCGTCATGGCAGCAGCAGCTGGTCATTAACAAGGGCCAGTCCAGCGGGATCAAAAAGAATATGCCAGTGATGAGTGATGGTGGCCTGGTTGGCCGGATCGTGGAAGTCAACAAGACAAATAGCAAGGTTGAGCTGCTCAGTGACACTAATGAAGCTTCAAGTCGCTTTGCGATTTCTATTGGCGGGAGCAGCGACCAACTCGTCAACGGGATTATCACTGGTTATAATGCCGACCGGAATGAATTAGTAATGGGCCAGGTCAGCTCCAAGGCGAAAATCAAGAAGGGGACCAAGGTCGTTACCAGTGGTATGGGTGGCGTTACTCCGAAGGGCCTCTATGTCGGGAAAGTTGCTCGAATCGGCAAGGATGATTACGGCCTTGCCCAGAAGGTGTACATTACGCCGGCCAGCAACTTTAATGACATCAATATTGTTACCGTTGCGGAAAGTACTGCTCGGGAGTGATTGCCATGTACCGATTATCACGATTAAAGTATGTTTTCCCGCTTGGCCTGTTTGTCTGCCTTTTTCTTGATGGTTCACTGAGCCATGTTTGGGCACCACTGTTTTTCCGCTACCCGTATTCGATGGCGAGTGAGCTGGTTATTCTGTGGCTGGTCTTATCCTACTTCTTTGAAGATGGGATTGAGATTCCGCTGATCCCGTTTGCAATCGCGGCGGGGGTGGTTGCCGATGTTTATATATCGGGGATCCTGGGCTTATACATGGTCCTCTTTCCCTGCATCGTTGCGCTCACCAGGATGTTCGCCCATTATTTTACCCCGTCTTTTTTGACGAACATCATGATTTTCTTTGTTGATCTCGTGGTGTTTGCGACGGTCAACTACTGGGCCTACTCCCTGATTGGGGTTACCAGTGTCGGCTTTGGTGACTACCTAGCATTCTCACTTGCACCGACCCTCGCGTTAAACCTTGTTTACTTTGTTGTCCTTTACTGGCCAATCCGGTCACTATATTCGTGGGCAACGACAGAAAAAACTATGTAAATTGGCTTGACATTAAAATATAATGAGTGTAGTATCATTTACAATCAATAAAGCAAATGACAATGAACAGACTAGTAAAGTGCTTCTAGCAGCTAAGAGAGTCTAGGCTGGTGGGAATGGACCTGTTAAAGTACTTGAATCACATCTGTGAGTTGACCTTCTGAAGCCTAGTAGGTTGGTCCGGGGTCGCCCGTTACAGCACGGAGTTTATCATAATGAACTCGCTAAGGCCAGTTACCGTGAGGGACTGGCAAGATGAGGTGGAACCGCGGAAACGCCCTCGGAGCCAAATTGGCTCGGGGGTGTTTTTGTTTTCCAGCGAGGTGGGCGCAGACTTGATGAACTTACCGAGGCGGGTGCTGTGAAGCGGCCGCAAATTGAGGTGGTACCACGATTGATTCGTCCTCTAGGATCCAGTTGGATTCTAGGGGACTTTTTGTTTAGGGCCATTTGCTGAACACGAGAAGGAGGATAATTATATGTCTTATATTTCATCAATTTTACCGTCATTATTCCAGGGGGCGTCGCTGACCCTGCAAATCTTCTTCTGGACACTGATTGGCTCTTTGCCGCTAGGAATCCTTGTTAGTCTGGGCTTGATTTCTAAGATTCGCCCTCTCAAGTGGATCCTGGAAATTTATGTGTGGTTAATGCGGGGGACGCCGCTCCTACTGCAATTGATTTTTGTCTTCTATGGCCTGCCAATCATTGGAATTGTCTTCCAACGTTATGACGCCGCTCTGGTAGCCTTTATCCTAAACTACGCTGCCTATTTCGCCGAAATCTTTCGGGGTGGGTTCCAGGCAATTGATGAAGGTCAATTTGAGGCGGCCCGGGTATTGCGGTTAAGCTATTGGCAAACCCTGCGCAAGATTGTGATTCCCCAAGTGGTCAAGATCGTCATCCCGTCCATTGGTAATGAAGTAATCAACTTGGTGAAGGATTCATCACTGGTTTACGTAATTGGCCTGGGCGACCTGTTACGGGCCGGGAACGTCGCCACTTCACGGGATGTCACCCTGCTGCCGTTACTGCTGGTCGGCTTGATCTACCTAATTTTAGTTGGGATCTGCACGTTGATATTGCGGAAGGTTGAACAACGCTACGCATACTTTAAGTAGGAGGAATTGCAATGTTAGAAGTTAAGAATTTAACGAAGAGTTTTGGCAACCGGGTCATCTTGGACAACGTTAACTTGACGGTAAAAGATGGCGAAATTTTAAGCATTGTCGGTCCTTCTGGAGCCGGGAAGACGACCCTGCTTCGTTGCATCACTGGTTTGGAAACGGCAGATAGCGGGCAGTTTTTGGTCGACGGCCAGCCCTTTGATCCTCAGGGGAGTAAGGACACGGACCGGGTGATCGGGGTAGTCTTTCAGGACTACAACCTTTTTCCTAACTTATCCGTTATGGAGAATATTACCCTTGCCCCGACGATGGTTCTGAAGAAGGATACAGCGGCGGCAGTCAAGGACGCTAAGGTTCTCTTAGAAGAGCTGGGATTGAGTACGAAGGGTGACCTCTACCCCTACCAGCTATCTGGCGGACAGAAGCAGCGGGTCGCCATTGCCCGGGCACTGGCAATGAAACCGAAAATTCTCTGCTACGATGAACCAACTTCAGCGTTGGATCCCAACCTGCGGCAAGAAGTAGCCAAAATCATTTTGGGGCTGAAGAAGGACGGGATGACCCAACTGGTAGTTACCCACGATTTTGACTTTGCTGATACGATTGCGGACGATATTTTGAAGGTGCAGGCCCTTGATAAGGCTGTAAACCAGGTAGAAGATCTGGGTAAGGACGCTTAAAAAGAAAAGAGGAAGAGGCATATGAAAAAGGTTAAGGCAATCTGGCTGTTGCTGATCCTGCTGATCCCCACTTTCTTGCTGGGGGGCTGCGAGAGTGTTACGACCCGGGCCAATACGCAGGATACCTGGTCGCGGATTGAGCGCCGTAAAAAAGTGGTGATTGGCCTAGATGATAGCTTTGTGCCGATGGGCTTTCGCGAAAAGAACGGTAAGCTGGTTGGCTATGATGTGGACCTTGCGAAGGCAGTCTTTAAGCTGTATGGGATTAAGGCTGATTTTCAGACCATTGACTGGTCAATGAAAGAGACCGAGTTGAAGAACGGGACGATTGACCTGCTGTGGAATGGTTATTCCATAAATCCGAGCCGGGAAAAGAAAGTTGCCTTTAGCCGGCCATACCTAGACAACCGGCAGGTCCTGGTAACGAAAAAGAGCAGCCACATTGACGGCTTGAGTGGGATGGCTGGTAAGTCGCTGGGGGTCCAAAATGGGTCTACTGGGGCGGCGGTTCTGGATGCTAAGCCTAAGCTGTTAAAGGATAAAATTAAAAATAAGTCTGCGGTCCTCTATGATACCTTCCCGGATGCCTTCATTGACCTCAATGCTAACCGGATTCAGGGCATCCTAATGGATCAGGTGTATGCCGACTATTACGTTGACCACCAGAAGGACAAGAATGCTTATCAGGTTTATGAGAGCAAGCAGCTGCCGGCAGAATACTTTGGTGTTGGGATGCGGAAAGGTGACAAGACCCTCCGCAAGAAAATCAACCAGGGCTTAGGCCGCCTGCAAAAGGATGGTCAGCTCCGGCAGATTAATGAAAAGTGGTTTGGCAAGGACAGTAACTTCCTGGGCCCAGATAGTGAATAGGAATAGGCCTATCAATTCGAAAAAACGACCTCCAGAGTTTGGCAGCTGCCGACTCTGGGGGTCGCTTTATGCTCATCGCGGCGGCAGTTTGAATTTGCCTAGCAGATAACGTATCATTAACCCGTATGGAATGGAGTATTTTGGATAGGAAGGATGATATTCATGCGGTATCAATTAACTGATGGGGTCAATTTAGAAGTAATCCCTACGAACAAATTCAATATGAACCAGATCCTAATTAACTTTGCTACGCCGCAAACGGCAGACAATGCAACGGCGCGGAACCTGTTAGCCAACTTACTCGAGACAAGTACGAACAAGTACCCGACGCAGACTGAACTGGCTGACCAGTTAGCAAAGATGTACGGGGCATACGTCAACATGGGGGTTAGCCGGGTCGGCCGGCTGCACTGTGTTCGCCTGAAGGCCAGCTTTGTCAATAATGAGCTGGCTAATGAGGACCTGTTCCAACAACTGCTAGCTTTGATCCAGGAAATGCTGTTTAACCCGCTGGTCAGCGATAACCAATTTGATGAGGCAACGTTTGCGCGGCAGGCAGTTAACTTGCAGAGCACCATCAAGGGCTACTATGACGACAAGCAGTTTTGGGCGGCTCGCCGCCTGCTGGACCTTTACTACCGTGATGACTCGGTAATGAAGATTCCGAGTTTTGGCCGGACCCAGGCGGTTAGTCAACTGACACCCGCCAGCGTTTACCAGACCTACCAGCGGATGCTGGCTAACGACCGGGTCGACATCTTCTTCCTGGGGAATATTGATGAAGAACAGGTGAAGCAGGCGTTTGCTCAGCTGCCGTTTACGCCCCGACCGAATGCCGATGCGCAGCCGGAAATTCTTTACCACCAGCCGCTCTACCGGCAGGTTCAACGGCAGGTGGAATATCAACCGGTCAGCCAGGCAAAACTCAACATTGGTTACCAGTTACCACTGTATAGCGGTACGGAGCTATATTACGCCGGGATTGTCTTTAACGACCTCTTTGGGGGTAGCCCCTTTTCCAAACTTTACGTTAATATCCGTGAACAGGCAGGATTGGCTTATTACGCAGCTAGCCGGTTAATGCCGTTTAATGGGCTCCTGAGTGTCCAGTCAGGGATTGATTCCAGGCGGACAGCCCAGGTCGAGGGGTTGATTGACAGCCAGTTAGCAGACCTGCAAGCGGGCCGTTTTAGTACGGAACGGTTTACGGAGGTGCAGAATGGGCTAGCTAACCAGTACCTGTCGAGTAATGACCTCGCTGGAAACATTCTTGGCCGGCGACTGACTAACCAGCTCTTAGGCTTGCCTAATCAGGACGAGGCGGCCGCAATTCATGCGGTTACCCGTGAGCAAGTGGTGGCGGTTGCCAAAATGATGAAAAAGCAAGCGGTATACTTATTAAGTGGTGAGAATTAAACTAAATGGAGAATTATCTTTATCGTGAATTTAACCGGTCTGTCTACCGGGAAACACTGGCAAATGGTTTACGGGTGGAGTTGATGCCGATGGCGGGATTTAACAAAACCTATGCGATTATGACCACCGATTTTGGCTCGGTTAATAACCACTTTATCCCCTACCAGGGGGACGAAGCGGTCCGGGTGCCCGACGGAACAGCCCATTTTTTAGAACATAAGCTCTTTGAAAAGCAGGACCACGACGCTTTCGACCTCTTCGGCGAGTTGGGGGCAGACGCGAACGCCTTTACCAGTTTTACCCAGACTAGCTACCTCTTTTCGACGACGAGCCGCCTGCACGAGAACCTCGACGTCCTCCTCGACTTTGTGCAGGAGCCTTACTTTACGGAGCAGATGGTGGCAAAGGAACAGGGAATTATCGGGCAGGAAATTCAAATGTACAATGATGACCCGGGCTGGCGGCTTTACTTGGGGATGCTCGGCAACCTGTACCCGCATGACCCGATGCGGATTGATATTGCCGGAACCGTCGAGTCGATTCGGCAGATTACGCCGTCGACGTTAATGGAATGCTACCGGACTTTTTACCAGCCAGGTAATATGACCCTGCTGCTGGTGGGGAAGCTAGAACCGGCCCAAACCATGACGTGGATTAAAGCCAACCAGCAGCGCCGGTCATTTGCCGCTCAGGAGGCCCCGCAGCGTCTGTTTGAACTGACTAATCCTACTGGTCACGACGTAATTCCGTTCCGTTCTTTGACAATGAACGTTTCCCGCCCGAAAATCATGGTAGGAGTTCGGGGTACGAAGACCTTTGCTAACGGTCGCGACCGCTTGAAGTATAAGCTGGCGGTGGACCTGTTATTGGATATGCTACTTGATGACACTTCGGCCAACTACCTGCGCCTCTATGATAAGGGGATCATTGATGATTCTTTCGGCTATAGCTATGATATGCAGCGGGGCTTTGACTTTGCGACGATCAGCACGAATACCGAGCAGCTGGAAGAGTTTGCGGATGAAGTGATGGTGATTTTAGAAAATGCCGACCAGGAGCTGGAACAGGCAGCCGACCGGTTTGCTGGAGTAAAGCGGGCTGAAGTGGGCCGCTTGATTAGCCTGCTTGATTCTCCCGAGGCGGTAGGGAATCGCTATGCTGGCCGCCTCTATGATGATGCTAACCTGATGGATGAAATTCGTCTCTTGCAGGAGCTGGAGCTGGCTGACCTGCACCAAGCAGCAACCGACTTCATTGTGCCCCAGGCGATGTCAGTCTACCAAATCGTTCCCCAGCACCAGTAAATAAATATTTTCTTAACTTTCACCTGGCAGGCGGCATGATATAATTATCCAGTGAGTAAAACTAAGAGATTAATGGAGATAAGATAATGAGTGAAAACGACAGCGAACAACAAATTCAAATTGGTAAAAAGCTGCGGGAGGCCCGGCAAGCGAAAGGCTACACATTAGACGACCTTCAACAAATCACGAAGATTCAGAAGCGGTACTTGATTGCAATTGAGGATGAAAAATTCGATGAATTGCCAGGTGATTTTTATGTCCGTGCCTTTATCAAGCAGTACGCCAATACGGTTGGCTTAGATGGTAAAGAACTGCTGCGGGAGTACGATGATGACCTGCCTGAAGCAAAGACGGCGGAATACTCTGACCATATTTCCCAAGCAGTGGAAACACGGGCTAGCCAGCGTAAGACCGTCAGCAATAGTGTTTCCAAAGCGCGCCAATATTTGCCAACGGTTATCATTGCCTGTGTAATCGTGGTTGTTTTGGCGGCAATCTGGATTACCGCGATTGCACGGAGCCATCGTGATTCTTCGACGCGGATTGACAATAGTTCCGTATCCGTTTCTGGTGAAAGCCGGAAAAAGGCATCGTCTGCTAAGAAGACCTCGACTAAAACCAGCACGGCAAAGCTGAAACTGACGGAGCAAAGTCGGACCGCAACTGCCGTTACCTATACCGCTGGCAAGCTAAATAAGGCTGTTAACCTGGATGTGCAGACAAGCGGCAGTTCGACGGTTCGGGCCGTGGCAAATAACACTGACACCCTCTTGAGCCGGACTTTGACCGCTAACGGGAAGAGCAGTGTCAAGGTTGCCAAGGGAACGACTTCCCTGGTGATCACCGTTACTAATCCGGCGGTTACGACCATTAAAATTGGTGGGCGGACCATTAACTTTACCAATAGCGGAAAGGCCCAAACGACGCGGACGATTACCATCAACTTTGGTAGCCAGACCGCCAGCTCTTCAAGCACTAATAATACGACCGTGAATAATGGTCAACGGACCACCACTAACAATACGACGACTGCGGTCAACCGGTCGGCAACAACCAACTCCACCACGACGGGAACGTCAAATGCCACGACTGCTAACCGTCAGCAGACGACTACGACCCCGACGACTGGTAATCAGGGAACTACTACTACCGGTGGCCAGCAAACCACCACACGTTAATCCAGGGAGGACGAGCTTTTGAATTTACCTAACAAACTAACCGTTGTACGATTAATAATTATTCCCTTCTTCCTGATTTTAATGGTGGTGCCCTTTGCCTGGGGTAGCGTGACCTTTTGGGGAGCGACGATTCCCGTGGCCCAGCTGATTGCCGCAATCCTGTTCATTGCGGCGACCATTACTGACAACTTAGATGGGCGGATCGCCCGGAAACATCACCTGGTGACGAACTTCGGTAAATTTACCGATCCCCTAGCAGATAAGCTGCTCGTAATGACTGCCTTTATCGTTTTGACTGGCAGTCAGGTAGTGCCTGCCTGGGTCACCACGATCATCATTTGGCGGGAACTTTCAGTAACCGGTCTGCGGTTGCTGTTGGTAGAACAGGATGGTACGGTTTTAGCTGCAAAGATGCCTGGAAAAATTAAGACGACGACGCAGTTTATCGCAATTATCTTCTTGCTGCTAAACAACGTTATTTTTGCCATCTGGAATATTCCGTTTGGTCAAATTATGTTGTACATCTGTCTGTTCTTCACCATTTACTCTGGAGTTGACTACTTCATCCAGGGCCGGGGTGTGTTCTCGGACGGCTTTAAGTAAACAAGGATAACGCAACGGCGTGCCATTGCTGCTCAGGCAGGGGATGCCGATGGGAGCGGGGACCGAACTAGGAAGGGCTAGTTCCGCCCCACTCCTTTTTTGCCTTTTTTAACAGTTTTCGTGCATTTACGGGTAAAGGCCGTGTTTAAATAATTAGGAGGATACTGACATGGATGCAGAAATTATTTCGGTAGGAACTGAATTAGTGTTGGGCCAGGTGACGAATACTAATGTTCCGTTATTAGCCCGGACGCTTTCAACGCTGGACATTAAATCCCCCCACCAGGTAACGGTGATGGACGACCAGGAGCAAATCGTTACTGCGATTGACAATGCCCGTCAGCGGGCGTCGCTGATCTTTGTCTGTGGTGGGCTTGGACCGACAACCGATGACGTTACGCTAAAGAGTACTGCTGCCGCTTTAGGGACGGGGCTAAAGACGGATGACCAGCACTGGGAGTGGATCAAGGGAACGTTTAAGGCGCGCCGGATTGAGATGCTCCCGGAGAATATTCAACAGGCTCGTTACCTTGCCGGTGGGACACCGCTCGCCAATCCGGTGGGGCTGGCATTGGGCAGCTGGTACGAGCAGGACGGCCTGGTGGTAGTCGTGCTTCCGGGGCCCCCAGCAGAGTTCCGGGCAATGCTGGAAGAAAGTGTTCAACCGCGTCTGGTGGAAAAGTATGGTACCGGGCGGCGGATTGCAAGTCGAACCTTGAATTTTTTGGGACGGCCCGAGTCGCAGTTAATGGATGAGATTGAGGCTGCAACTGAGCAGTTTCAGGATATGACGGTTACCTCCTACGTTCAGCCTAGCCAAATCCAGGTACGGATTAACGTCTATGACCTGCCGACAGCTCAGGCTAATGACCTGCTAGACCAGGTCACGGCAGCCATTTTGGCGGTCGAACGGCCATACTTCTTTGGGGTTGGCGACAAGTGTACGCTGGTAGCGGAGGTGGTTGAGCAGCTGCATGCGCGGCGGCAAACCATCACTGGGGCTGAGAGCCTCACCGGCGGCCTTTTTCAGAGTACGATTTGTTCGGTCCCTGGTGCCTCCAACGTCTTTAACGGTGGTTTTGTGACCTATGCGGCGGGTGCGAAGGAAAAATTACTGGGGATTGAACCGGAAGTAATTGCAGAACACGGGGTTGTGAGTTCCCAGACCGCGGCCCAGATGGCAGAAAAGAGCCGTGAACTCCTGGATGCTGACTTTGCGCTCTCCTTTACCGGAGTTGCGGGCCCTGATGACTTGGAGGGGCACCCGGCGGGAACCGTTTGGCTGGGACTTGCTCACCGCGGCCAGCCGACGAAAACTAAGGAGCTCCATTTAGCTGCCTACCTGGGGCGGCAGGCGGTTCGTAACCTGAGTGTCCAGTACGGCCTACAAATGGTTTTCCAGGCACTACAAGGCTAAGCGAACCGCTGTTCGCATTTTTCTTGTGTTTTCTGATGAAAACTGGTATCGTTAATTGGCAGAGATGAGTCCGATAAAGGAGGAAGTAATTTGGCAGACCAGCGTAAAGCAGCTTTAGATAAAGCACTTCAAAAGATTGAAAAGAACTTTGGTAAGGGTTCGATCATGCGCATGGGGGATGCTGCCGACATGAAGATTGCGACGGTTTCCAGCGGTTCGCTGGCAATCGACAAGGCACTTGGTGTTGGCGGTTATCCACGGGGCCGGATAGTAGAAATCTACGGTCCTGAAAGTTCGGGGAAGACGACTGTCGCCCTCCATGCCGTGGCAGAAGTTCAACGGCAAGGGGGCACGGTAGCGTACATCGATGCCGAAAACGCCTTAGACCCGCAGTATGCGGAAGCCCTTGGGGTTGATGTCGACAACCTGCTCTTATCCCAGCCAGACACCGGTGAAGAGGGACTGGCGATTGCAGATGCCTTAATTGCCACCAGTGCAATTGACCTGGTCGTGATTGATTCCGTAGCCGCCCTGGTTCCCCAAGCCGAAATTGATGGTGACATGGGTGACCACCACGTCGGTTTGCAGGCGCGGTTGATGTCCCAAGCCTTGCGGAAACTTTCTGGTGAAATCAACAAGACGAAGACAATTGCGATTTTCATCAATCAAATCCGTGAAAAGGTCGGGGTTATGTTTGGAAATCCCGAAACGACTACTGGGGGCCGGGCCCTTAAATTTTACTCCACCATCCGGATGGAAATCCGCCGGGCGGAACAGATTAAGAACGGAACCGACGTCATCGGTAATAAGGCGAAGGTTAAAATCGTTAAGAATAAGGTAGCGCCTCCGTTCAAGCGGTGTGAAGTTGATATCATGTATGGTGAAGGAATCTCGAAGACTGGTGAACTGTTGGATATGGCGGTAGACCAGGACCTGGTGAAGAAGAGCGGTGCATGGTACTCATACGGCAACGAACGAATTGGTCAGGGCCGGGAAAACGCCAAACAGTGGCTTGCTGATCACCCAGACAGCATGATGGAACTGATGAATAAGGTTCGGGTTGCTAATGGCATGAAGCCGCTGGAAGAGAGCAAGAAGGCCGCCGATGATGGTGACGCTCCGGCTGCTGGTCAGCAGGAGACCATCGAAGAGGCCAGCAAGAACTAACTAATACTGTTAACTAAGGGAGCACAAATGTTTGTGACTCCCTTTTTTGCTGAGGAGGCGACAAAATAATAATAGTTGACACCTTCCTTGACCAAGATTAAAATTTAATTTGTGTGATGCTTTGTAAGCGTGACACGGTGAAAATTATTAACCAACCAACAACAAAATAGTTGAAGCGGGGGTGAAATTGTGCAGTTATTTATTTTCGCCGCGCTTGCTATGGTTGTCGGTCTTGTTATTGGCTATGCTATTCGTAAAGCAACTTACGAAAAACAGTTAGCAGCGGCGCAGCAGACCGCTGCGGGAATTATTGCGACCGCTAAGAGTGAAGCGGAAACGGCGAAAAAAGAAGCGATTCTGGAGGCTAAGGAAGAAAGTCACCGCTACCGTGAAAATGTTGAAGATGAGCTAAAACAACGCCGGAGTGAGGTTCAGCGGCAGGAGGATCGTCTTCTGCAGCGTGAAACCAGCCTTGATCACAAGGATTCCGCATTAGAACGACGTGAATCAGCGGTCGGCAAGCGTGAACACAAACTGGATCAGGAAACTGAGAAACTTCACCAAAAGCAGCAGGCAGCAGCCGCATTAGTTGACCAGCGTCAGGCCGAATTGGAAAAGGTCGCGCAGATGTCACACGAGGATGCCAAGAGCCTGCTTCTGGCAGAAATGAAGGAACAGCTCAAGACAGAGCGGGAAGTAATGATCCGTGATAGTGAGCAAGAAGCCGAAGTGACCGCGGATCGTAATGCAAAGAAATTGATCGTGGAAGCAATCCAGCGGAGTGCCGCCGATGTAGTTTCCGAAACGACGGTCTCAGTTGTTAACCTGCCGAATGATGATATGAAGGGCCGAATTATCGGGCGCGAGGGTCGGAATATTCGGACCTTGGAAACCCTGACCGGGATTGACCTGATTATTGATGATACGCCGGAAGCGGTCGTCTTGAGCGGCTTTGATCCCGTACGGCGGGAGATTGCTAAGATTGCCTTGGAAAAGCTAATTCAGGATGGCCGGATTCATCCGGCCCGGATTGAAGAGGCAGTCGACAAGGCCCGCAAGGAAATGGACAGTCAGCTCCGGGAGACCGGTGAACAGGCGCTCTTTGACCTTGGTATTCATTCAATGCACCCCGACCTGATTAAGACGGTCGGCCGGATGAAGTACCGGACCAGTTACGGACAAAACGTCCTTAACCACTCAATCGAGGTGGCTAAACTAGCCGGTATTATGGCGGGTGAATTAGGTGAAGACGTGGCCCTGGCTAAACGGGCCGGACTCCTTCACGATATCGGAAAGGCAGTTGACCATGAGGTCGATGGTTCCCACGTTGAATTAGGAGTTGAACTGACGCAGAAGTATAAGGAAAATAAGGTTGTGATTAACACAATCGCTTCTCACCACGGCGATGTGCCGGCAACGTCGGTCATTGCTATCCTGGTACAGGCAGCGGATGCCATTTCTGGTGCCCGTCCCGGTGCCCGGAGTGAGTCCTTAGAGCAGTACATTCAGCGGCTAAAGAAACTAGAAGGTATAGCTAATAATTACGATGGTGTCGACCATAGTTTTGCCATTCAGGCTGGTCGTGAATTACGAGTAATTGTCAAGCCAAAGAAGATTTCTGACATGGAAGCAACGACTTTGGCTCATGATATTAAACAACAAATTGAGAAACAGTTAGAATATCCAGGCCACATTAAGGTAACGGTTATTCGTGAAGTACGGGCGGTTGACTATGCAAAATAGTTAGCCAATCAGCCAGCGTTATCAAGCAAGAGGTTGGGACTCAGCTCAACCTCTTTGCTATTTTAAAGTTAATAGTGCAATCCGCAGGAGGCAGGCTGCGCATCGACGGAGGTGGGATTACGAACTAGGCCAATAGTTATGTCCCCCTCTCTTGTTTTTTAAATCCCCGGTGCCCTGCTTGCACTGACGAGACACAAAAAATATAATTGTCATATGTAAATTACGCAGAGTTTTTAATGAGGTGAACTTTTTGGCAAAGAAACAAACACCAATGATGGAACAGTATCAGAAGGTCAAGGACCAGTATCCAGATGCTTTCCTGTTTTATCGCCTTGGTGACTTTTATGAACTTTTTAACGAAGATGCGGTGAAGGGGGCGCAGTTGTTAGAGCTAACCCTGACGACCCGGAATCACAGTGCCAAAAATCCAATTCCAATGTGTGGGGTTCCCCACCGGGCCGTTGAAAGCTATGTTGACATGTTGATTGACAAGGGCTACAAGGTAGCAATTTGTGAACAGATGGAGGATCCAAAGAAGGCTAAGGGAATGGTCAAACGGGCCGTAACCCGGTTGATTACTCCAGGAACCCAGATGGACCTCAATGGCGATCAAGCGCGGCAGAACAACTATTTGGCGGCAATTAGCCAGGCGGGCAATCAGTTTAACCTGGCCTACACCGACTTGTCGACGGGGGAACTGAAAGCGACCAGCTTAGGCAGCGTCGAGGGGGTCATTAACGAACTGATCAACCTCCAAAGTAAGGAAGTTGTCGGGGAGGGGGACTTGCCCGCCCGCCTCAAAGCTGCCTTGGACAGCCGGCACATCCTGCTTTCCCAGCAGACGGAAATTCTCAAGCGGTCGGAGATCAGCTACCTGACCCAGGACCTGACAGCTGCCGGTCAGCGGCACGTGGTAGGCCTCCTGGTTTCCTACCTGCTGACGACGCAAAAACGTTCTCTTGCCCATATGCAAGGGGCGATTGCTTACCAACCTAGTTCGTTTATGAAGATTGATCATTATTCCAAGACGAATCTCGAACTGATGACCAACCTCCGGAGCGGGAAGCGTCAGGGAACCCTATCCTGGCTGTTGGACGAGACCAAAACGGCGATGGGCAGCCGGCTCTTAAAACGCTGGCTGGACAGGCCGCTGATTGATCCGGCGGCAATTAAGGAACGCCAGGATAAAGTGGCCGAGCTGCTTGACCACTACTTCGAACGGAGCAACCTTCAGGAAGAATTGATTAAGGTTTATGACCTGGAACGCCTAGCTGGCCGGGTCGCGTACGGGAGTGTCAATGGCCGGGACCTGATTCAGCTAAAGACGTCTTTGGAGCAGGTCCCCAAGATTAAGTATGTCCTCGAAACCCTCGACTCCCCCGTTTTTACAGACCTTACTAGCCGCTTAGACCCCTTGACGGATATTGCCGATCTGATTGACCGAGCCATCGTGGAAGAACCGCCGATTGCGGTCACGGATGGTGGGGTAATTAAGGATGGCTACAATGACCAGTTAGACCAGTACCGGGATGCCATGAACAACGGCAAGCAGTGGATTGCTGACCTTCAAGAGCAGGAGCGGCAGGTAACTGGTATCAATAACTTGAAGATTGGTTATAACCATGTTTTTGGCTATTTTATCGAAGTTACCAAGGTCAACCTGGATAAGATTCCGCGGGACCGGTACGAACGAAAGCAAACCTTGGTTAATGCGGAGCGCTTTTCTACGCCGGAGTTAAAGGAAAAGGAAGCCCTAATCCTCGGCGCCCAAGAGAAGTCAGTGGCCCTTGAATATGACCTCTTCGTGAAGATTCGTGAGCAGGTCAAGGAACAGATTCAGCGGTTGCAAAAATTGGCCCAGGCCCTGTCCGAACTGGATGTTTTACAGAGCTTTGCCGTGGTCAGTGAAGACTACCACTTCGTCCGGCCGATAATGAACAGTGGTCACCAGTTACAGATTAAGGACGGGCGCCACCCAGTAGTAGAAAAGTTTATGGGCCACCAGGAATACGTTCCAAACGACGTCCAGATGGGGGACGACACGGATATTCTGCTGATTACGGGACCTAATATGTCCGGGAAGAGTACCTATATGCGGCAGTTAGCACTGACGGCGGTAATGGCCCAGATGGGGTGCTTTGTTCCGGCAAGCCGGGCTGAGCTGCCGATTTTTGACCAAATCTTTACCCGGATTGGGGCGGCAGACGACCTGATTTCCGGCGAAAGTACGTTTATGGTGGAGATGATGGAGGCTAACAATGCCCTGAGTCACGCCACGGACCGGAGCCTGATCCTCTTTGATGAGATTGGCCGTGGGACTGCTACTTACGATGGGATGGCCCTGGCCCAGGCAATAATTGAGTATGTCCACCAGCACGTTCGCGCCAAGACCCTCTTCTCCACCCACTACCATGAACTAACCAGCCTGGAAGAGACCCTTCCCCGCTTAAAGAATGTTCACGTGGGGGCAACGGAGAAGAACGGTGAGCTGGTCTTCCTCCACAAGGTCAGTGCGGGGCCAGCGGATAAGTCGTACGGAATCCACGTTGCCAAGCTGGCTGGCATGCCCGCGCCACTTCTGAAGCGTGCCGACCAGATCCTGCAGAAATTGGAGAATAAGGAAGCCGAGCTGGCTAAGAAGGGGGCAGCAGGCCCGACCAGCCAACCGACTCCGCAACAGCCTGCGGCCCAGCTAACCGACCGGGTCCAGGAAGCACCCGCAGCAGCTCCGCTAGTTGAACAGAACGGCCAAATGGAATTGTTTAACCCCCAGCCGGCCGCCAAGAAGCTGGATAAAAAAGAGGAACGGGTGCTTAACCAGCTGAAGGAGCTTAACCTGATGGGAATGACGCCGATGGAGGTAATGAACCAGCTATATGACTGGCAGCAAAAACTAAAGTGAGGTGTGAAGGCGAATGGGGCAGATTCATGAATTAAATGATATTTTAGCTGATCAAATCGCTGCCGGGGAAGTAATTGAACGGCCAGCCTCAATTGTGAAGGAACTGGTGGAAAATTCCCTGGACGCTCAGAGCAAACGGGTTGACATCATCGTGGAAAATGCAGGCCTTGATAGCATCAGGGTGATTGATGACGGTCAGGGAATTGCTGCTGATGACGTGGAATTAGCTTTTAAGCGCCATGCCACGAGTAAGATCAATAGCCGCCAAGACCTTTTTCGGGTCCAGACGATGGGCTTTCGTGGGGAGGCGCTGCCCAGCATTGCTTCGGTTGCAGACGTCGAACTAACGACGGCCATCGCGGACGCAACCGCTGGCCGGACTGTCCATCTCCGGGGTGGCAAACTGGTTACCAACCAACCAGCACCGGCCCGGCGGGGAACTGACGTCCGGGTGACGGAACTCTTCTTCAACACGCCGGCCCGCTTGAAGTACCTCAAATCTCCCCAGACGGAACTGGCTCGAATTACTGATATTATCAACCGGCTGGCCCTCGCTAACCCCCAGGTGGCTTTTAGCTTTACCCATAATGGGAAGGAAATCTTTCGGTCGGCGGGGAACGATAACCTCCAGCAGGTAATCGCAACGATTTACGGAATTCAAGCGGGGCGGAAGATGCTGGCTGTCCAGGGGACCGATAATGATTTTCGGGTAACCGGCTTTGTTTCCCTGCCGGAGTTAACCCGGGCGTCCCGCCAGTACATTACGATAATGATCAACCACCGCTACGTCCGTAATTATGCCCTGACTAAGGCGATTATCCAGGGCTACGAGTCAAAGCTGATGGTGGGGCGCTACCCGGTGGCCGTCATTAACATTGACTTGGATCCGGTCCTGGTGGACGTCAATGTCCATCCGGCAAAACGGGAGGTCCGTCTGAGCAAGGAGGACCAGCTAGCTAAGCTGATTGCGCAAACCATTCGCCAGCGGATTGCCCAGGAAAACTTAATTCCTGACGTGGATGCGGACCGGTTTACCCCCCAGCCAGATCCGGACCTAGTTGACGACCTTAACCGGCGCCTGAACGAAGCGGCGGCTTCCTACGGAGTTGACCAAGCTGACACGGCAGGAGCGTCCAGCGCAGCCGTGACGTCTCCTCTACCAACGAGCACGGCAAAGGCCGGGGCGGATACGGTCGACAGCCAAATCCCGTCCCCAGTGATTATCCACCAGAGCAGTGAACTAAATTCTGCCCGGATGAAGGAGTTTGATGCTCGTTACCAAGACGAAAGCCTGCCGGCACTGTTTAATGATTCAGGAAGGCCAGCCGCTGATAGTCAGCCAACCGCGCCAGTCCAGACGGAAAACCTCGAACTGGATGTTCATGACAAGAGCGACCAGGAGACGGGACGCTTTCCAGACCTGCAATATATCGGCCAGCTCCAGGGGACCTTTTTATTAGCCCAGGCTAGTGATGGCTTATATATCGTTGACCAGCATGCCGCCCAGGAGCGGATCAACTATGAGCGCTACCGGCAGGAAATCGGTCAGGTCAGTGCTGACCAGCAGACGTTCCTGGTTCCGCTAGTGTTGAACTATTCGACGGTTGACGCCTTGACCATCAGCAATCATGCTGACGTTTTAGCAAGCGTTGGCCTGCACCTGGAACACTTTGGGCAAAATAGTTTCTTGCTACGGTCACACCCGACCTGGTTTAAAGAGGGGCAAGAAGAGGATACCGTCCGGGAAATGATTGATTGGATCATTAAGGACGGCAAGCTGACCGTCCAGCAATTTCGGATGAAGACGGCCATCATGATGAGCTGCAAACGGGCGATTAAGGCTAACCACCACCTGGACGAGCGGGAGGCCCGGGCACTGTTGCACCGGCTTCCCCAGTGTGAGAACCCGTTTAACTGTCCTCACGGTCGTCCCGTAACGGTTCATTTTAACGACCGCGACCTCGAAAAGATGTTTAAACGGATCCAGGAAGCTCATGTTCCGTATGCTGACGATTTCGACGACCATGATTTTTAGTGATAAAGGAGTTTTCTGACGTGTATGAATATTTAACGGGAACCATTAGCATTGTTGCCCCCCAGTACATCGTGGTAGATGTTCAGGGAGTTGGTTACAAATTATTGGTGGCCAACCCCTACCGCTTCCATGAGGATTCAGCCAAGGCCGTCCGGGTGTTTGTCTACCAGGCTGTTCGAGACAATGACATTTCCCTGTTTGGCTTCAGTGACCAGGCGGAAAAACGGTTGTTTATGCAGCTGATCAACGTTTCGGGAATTGGCCCGAAGAGTGCTTTGGCAATTCTGGCCAACCCTGACCACCAGGGACTGGTGGATGCAATTGCTAACAATAACATTGGCTACCTGACGAAGTTTCCGGGAATCGGTAAAAAGACGGCCTCACAGATTGTGTTGGATTTGAAAGATAAGCTGGCGGCCGCTACTGCTGGCAGCCTGTTTGACCAGCAGCCGATCAGTGGAGCAGCTAACCCGGCACTGGCGGATGCCTTAGCGGCCCTCAAGGCGCTGGGCTACAAGGAGCGGGAGGTCAAAAAGATCGGTAAGCAGCTGGGTGGGGAGCAACAATCGACCGACGAGTACTTGCGGCAAGCACTGCGCCTGCTAAACCAATGAGGGGAGGATCATCGTGAACGAGAAGCAAAACGACGTGCTATCTGACCAGTCTCAAGATGAAGCGGAGGAGCAGATTGAACTCACCCTCCGTCCCCAGAATCTTCAGGACTATATCGGTCAAGCACAGCTCAAAAATAAGCTGCGGGTGTACATCAAGGCAGCCAAGGAACGGGAAGAAGCCTTGGACCACGTCTTGCTGTACGGTCCACCGGGCCTGGGGAAGACGACGTTGGCGATGGTCATTGCCCATGAAATGGCTGTGAACATCAAGACGACCAGCGGTCCGGCAATTGAAAAACCAGGCGACCTCGTGGCTCTGCTAAACGAACTCCAGCCTGGAGATGTTCTCTTCATTGACGAAATTCACCGCCTGCCCAAGGTCGTGGAGGAAATGCTCTACTCGGCAATGGAGGATTACTACATCGACATTGTGGTCGGGGAAGGGCCAACCGCCCACCCTGTTCACTTCCCCTTGCCGCCCTTTACCTTGATTGGAGCAACGACCCGGGCCGGAATGCTGTCGGCGCCGTTGCGGGACCGGTTTGGAATTGTTGAGCACATGAACTACTACAACCAGGACGAGCTGAAACAAATTATTTTTCGATCGGCGCGGATCTTTGATACCCAAATTGAGGAGCAGGGGGCACATGAACTGGCCCTGCGTTCCCGGGGAACGCCCCGGATTGCTAACCGGTTGCTCAAACGGGTGCGGGACTTTGCCCAGGTTGCTCACCGGCAGGCGATTGATGCCGCTATCGTCAAACAGGCCCTCGATCTCCTCCAGGTAGATAGCCGCGGCCTTGATGAAATCGACCGGAAAATGTTGTTGACGATGATTAATTTCTACCAGGGCGGGCCGGTCGGTCTGAAAACAATTGCTGCCAATATTGGTGAAGAAACCAATACGATTGAAGAAATGTACGAACCCTACCTGATTCAGATTGGCTACATTAGTCGAACTCCCCGTGGACGGGTGGTCACGCCAGCAGCCTATGACCACCTGGGAATTAATTATCCAACGGATGAGGGAAAATAATATGGAGAGCAAACTTAAATTTAACGTCCAGGCAGAGAGCGGCAATGCCCGTACTGGCCACTTGCAGTTAGGATCCCGGACGGCCACCACCCCTATGCTGGTTCAAACCGGAATGGTGTCCGCAATTCTCACCAGCGGTGAATTGACAGCACTTGGGACGCAGGCCATCAAGCAGTCAGCCTTAGAATATTGGCTCAGGGCCCAGGGGCAACCAGAGCGACTCGGGTTTGCCGATATTCATGAGCACTTGCGCTGGCCGGGAATCGTTGTCGGGGCATCTGGAGCAGACCAGGCTTACCGCTGGGCCAAACCCCGTGGCCGTAAGAAAACAGGGGTTAGTTTTCACGAGCCAGCGACGGGGCAGCAAAAAATGTATACACCCCAGTTAGCCCAGCAATGGCAACGGCTGCTGGGCTGTGATCTGCTGGTTGGCTTTGCCCGCTGGGATGATTACTATGCCCCCGTCGACGATTTGCAAGCAACTGCCCAGCAGACGGCCGAATGGCTCGGAATGGACAAGCAGTTATTGAATACGCTGGCGCCGGTAGTTGGGGGCGGCCTGAAACGGGTCCGCCAGGCCAGTGTTGCCGCGGCTCAGGTAACTCACCCTTGTGGCTATGCCCTCTTAGGGATTGATGGGGCCGTCAAATTGGCGGAACAACGGCGGGTAATCGGTGAAATCGTTGCGATGCTCCCTACGGAGGGGCTGCGCTACTTACCTGCCTGTGGGGCGTTAGAGCAGGTACTGATAGCAATTGCACAGGGAATGGACATTGTTGATAGCGACTGTGCGGCGACGACCGCGCTCCATGGCACTGCCTACCTGGGGACAAAACGATTGCACCTGACCCAAGAACACTTGGCAGGTGACTCCCGGACACTGGTGCCAGGCTGTCAGTGCCCGACTTGCCAGGCGGGTTATTCCCGGGCATACCTGCACCAGCTCCTCCAAGAGCAGTCACCAGTGGGGGTCCGATTGTTGACAGCCCACAACCTGTATGTGCTTAACCAGTTGGTTGACCGCTTCCGCCAAGCTATCGCGGCTGGGCGGCTGGCAGAATTGATGGCCGACCTAGCAATTGACTACTAACGGTGGTTTTTTTATAAAAAGTTTGGTAAAGTTAAAAGAGAGATTTGGCGAAAGGAATGGATAATATCGTGAATAGTTTTGTAACTTTAGCTGCTGCTAATACCGGTGGTTACTCCAGCATCATCCTGATTGTTTTGATGATTGCTTTGATGTACTTCTTTATGATTCGGCCACAACAGAAGCAACGTAAGCAGCACCAGGAAATGATGAATGAGCTTCACAAGGGCGACGAGGTGGTTACCATCGGTCGTCTTCACGGTAAGATTGACGAGGTCAACAAGGAAAACCAGACCGTAACTCTTGACTGTGAAGGAATCTATTTAACCTTTGATATGGTAGCAATTGCCCGGGTCCTCAAGCGGGCTGGTGAAGCTGAACAGCCTGCTCAACAAGCGGCTGAAACCCAGGCCAGTGCTGGCAAAGATGACGCTGCTGAAACAGAGACTACTGATGACGCTGCGGATGCTAAGTCTGCTGACGACGACCAGGAGTCAAAATAATAATTGACTAATTTATGAAAACATGCGAAACTCTTAACTGGTAATTAGTTAAGGGCTTTTTTATTAGCAAAAAGGTCCCGTTATTTAGCTTTTCGCCTGCTAACTAAACTTAGCAGGCTGACCTACGACAGGAGGAACTTTTGAGATGCAAATTGGATTGATTGGTCTGGGAAAGATGGGGATTCACCTTGCCCAAAACATGCTGCGTAACGGTAACGATGTTGTTGCTTTCGATTTGAACCAAGATGCCGTTAAGGAAGCCGGTTCATACGGTGCCGAAACTGCTTTTTCCTTGGATGAAATGATCGAAAAGCTGGACACTCCACGGACTGTGTGGGTAATGGTTCCTGCAGGAAAGCCAACCGACGCTACAATGGCTCAGTTGGCGGAAAAGCTTTCTGCCGACGACATTGTGATCGATGGTGGTAACACTTACTGGAAGGATTCACTGAAGCACAACCGTTTGCTGACCGAAAAGGGAATTCACTTCTTTGACTGTGGTTCTTCTGGTGGTTGGCGTGGTGCCCTTGAAGGCGGTAACTTCATGATCGGTGGCGACGACAAGGAAGCCTTTGAACGGATTCGTCCACTCTTTGAAGGAATTGCCCAAAAGGATGGCTACCTTTACACTGGTAAGGCCGGTTCCGGTCACTACCTCAAGATGGTTCACAATGGGGTCGAATACGGGATGATGGAAGCCATTGGTGAAGGCTTTGAAATCCTGGAAGCATCAGACTTTGATTACGATAACGCCGCTGTTGCTAAGCTGTGGAACCACGGTTCTGTTATCCGGTCCTGGCTGATGGAACTGGCGCAGGATGCCTTTGAAAAGGATCCACACTTAGACCAAATCCAAGGTCGGATGCACAGTAGTGGTGAAGCACACTGGACGATTGCTGATGCGATGGACCACAACGTGCCAACGCCAGTTATCTACGAAGCATTATGTGCGCGTTTCAAGTCCATGCAAGAGGATACCTTTGACGGGAAGGTCGTTGCGGCATTACGGAATGGTTTCGGTGGCCACGCTGTCGACAAGAAGTAATTAATTTAGTTCAGGGGCTGTGACATAAAGTCCTATTACTTTAATAAAAAGCGAATAGCGCGGTACGCAAATGGGCTTCAGAGTTCGGCTTTGCCAATCTCTGAAGCCCTATTTGTGTTCGCGGGGGCTTGAAAACGAAGTCGTAAACGACTTCTGTCTCGCTCCCTTGCTATTTTAAAGCTAATAATGCCTCAAGGCAGCAACTGGCTGGCAGTTCGAACGCTGACTTGCCTGACCACGCCCATTCTGTTACGTTTTTGATAGAATCAGGGCGCAAATCCTGTTATACTTAATTCTTAGACAATTATGGAGTGCGAAGGAGTAATTATTATGTCGGACCAGTTAAGTCAGATTCTAGAACAAATCAAAAAGTACAATAAAATTATCATTCACCGGCACCAGCGGCCGGACCCGGATGCCATCGGCTCCCAGGTGGGGCTCGGCGAAATCTTGAAGGCCTCCTTCCCTTACAAGCAGGTTTACCTGGTAGGAAAGCATATTCCAGGTTTTGACTGGATTGGAACGATGGATGACATTGACGGCGAAACCTTTAATGATGCCCTGGTGATTGTCACCGACACGGCCAACGCTCCCCGGATCGATGACCGGCGGTTTAATAATGGTGACGAGTTGATCAAAATTGACCACCACCCGAATGATGAGCCCTTCGGCGACCTGATGTGGGTCGAACCAGACGCGTCAAGCTGTTCAGAAATGATCTACGATTTTTACCAGCATTTTAGCGACCAGCTGACCCTGCCTAAGAAGGCCGCCCACGCCCTTTATGCGGGAATTATCGGTGATACCGGCCGCTTCTTGTACCCAGCAACGACTCCCCGGACGATGCTAGTTGCGGGTGCGCTGATGGCTGCCGGAGCAAATGCGGCCGAGATTAGCCGGCGGGAAGATGAGATTACCCTGCCGGTGGCCCGTCTATCGGCCTACGTTTACGAGCACCTGACAATTTTAGATCACGGTGCCGCCTACGTCGTGTTAACGAATGACCTCCTCGAGAAGTTCGGCCTGACTGAAGCAGGGACCTCGGCGGTGGTTTCGCTGCCGGGACGGATTAAGGACGTCCGTGCCTGGGCCATCTTTGTTGAGCAGGCGGACGGCCACTACCGGATTCGTTTGCGTTCTAAGGGCCCGGTAATCAATGAGCTAGCGAAGAAGCACGATGGTGGTGGCCACCCGCTGGCTAGTGGTGCTAAGGCCAAGGACGAAGCAGAGATCAGGCAGGTCATTGCCGAGCTGGACCAGTTAACGAGCAATGAATAAGGAGGCGCCCATGACGAGCAAAACTTTTAACGATTTTAAGCTCAAACCATATTTGGTAAAAGCCGTAACGGCGATTAACTTTCACGAACCGACCGCAGTGCAGGAGAGAGTCATCCCAGACATTCTTGCAGGAAAGAGCGTGGTTGGGCAGTCAGCGACCGGGAGCGGGAAAACCCATGCCTTCTTGCTCCCGCTCTTTTTCCGGATCGACCCGGCTGTTCAGGAAGTTCAGGCAGTCATCACGACGCCAAGCCGGGAGTTAGCCTACCAAATTTACAATGCTGCCAAGCAGTTAAACCAGTTTGCTGACCAACCGTTGACCATCCATAATTACGTTGGAGGCACGGATAAGCAGCACCAGATTGCCCAGTTGGAGCGTAAGCAACCCCAGTTAGTGATTGGAACGCCGGGACGGGTATTGGACCTGATTAAGTCTCAGCACCTGGACGTGCACACCGCCACGATGTTCGTGGTCGATGAAGCGGATATGACCCTTGATATGGGATTCTTGGAACAGGTCGACCAGATTGCGGGACGCTTCCCAGAAAACTTACAGATGATGGTCTTTTCTGCTACCATTCCGGAGAAGCTCCGGCCGTTTCTGAAAAAGTATATGGCGAACCCGGTAATTGAGGAAATTCCAACGGCAACGGTCATTAATCCAGACGTAGAGAACTGGCTGCTATCGACCAAGGGCCATGACCGCAACCAGCTGATTTACCAGCTGCTCACGATGGGGGAACCATACCTGGCCCTCGTCTTTGCCAACACAAAGGAGCGGGCAGAAGAACTGACCCGCTACCTTAGCGAGCAGGGGTTAAAGGTAGCACTGATTCACGGGGGGCTGGAACCCCGGAGGCGGAAACGGGTGATGCGCCAGATCCGTAATTTAGACTACCAGTATGTGGTGGCAACTGACTTGGCGGCCCGGGGAATTGATATTGACGGGGTTTCTTTGGTAATCAATGATGACTTGCCGACTGACCTGGAATACTTCGTTCACCGGGTGGGGCGGACTGGCCGTAACCAGATGACTGGCACGGCAATCACCCTCTACGAGCCGGCCGAAGATGAGTTGATTGCTAAGTTGGAAGACCGGGGAATCAAGTTTGTGCCAAAGGAAGTCAAAAACGGCCGCTTGGTAACTACCCATGACCGGAACCGGCGGAAAATGTTTCGGCGGCGGCAAGAGGAACTTGACCCGTCAATGAAGGGCTACGTCAAGAAAGCCAAGCGGAAGGTCAAACCGGGCTATAAGAAGCGAATCAAGCGGGCAATCAAGGATGATGAGCAGCAAAAGCGGCGTCTTGAACTGCGTCATAAAATCCGAAAGGCCAAGCGGCAGCGACAACGGCAACATCGGCGTGAACGGGCCGGCCGTTGATTTTTGCGCGGGGGTCCGCTATAATATGGTTCGTTTGGGATATGTCCGTTGATTCGTCATTGACAGAAACAACCGGGTCGCTGTGACGGTTGAGTGACGGTTAGCGGGTGCTCCCCATCCAAAAAAACTGGATAAAACTCCCGTGAGGGAAATAAAGAGGTAAACGAATTCCATCGTTGCAAGCAAAGTGGTACCGCGTCAATCGGCGTCTTTGTTAGCAGGGATGGTTTTTGTTTTTTGAAAGGAAGAGAGTAGCGTGAAAAAGCTGAAACAGTTGGACAGTGCGCAGGTACGGCGGATGTACCTGGACTTTTTCCAACAGCACGGTCATAAGGTAATGCCAAGCCAGTCCTTAGTCCCAGTCAATGATCCGACCTTGTTATGGATTAATTCTGGGGTGGCAACGATGAAGAAGTACTTTGACGGGAAGGTCGTCCCGGATAACCCGCGGATGACTTCCTCCCAGAAGAGTATTCGGACCAACGATATTGAAAACGTGGGGAAGACGGCGCGCCACCACACGATGTTTGAAATGCTCGGCAACTTCTCCGTTGGGGACTACTTTAAAAATGAGGTCATCCCGTGGGCCTGGGAACTGTTGACGAGTGACGACTGGTTCGGCTTTGACCCAGCCCGTCTCTACATCACCTACTACCCGAAAGACCATGATGCCTACAATAAATGGCGGGAAGTCGGGGTTGCCGAAGACCACTTGATTGCCGATGAGGACAACTTCTGGGATATTGGTCAGGGGCCTTCTGGTCCGGATACCGAAGTTTTCTACGACCGGGGGCAGGAATTCAATAACCTGGCAGAAGATGACCCTGAAAGCTACCCGGGCGGCGAAAATGAACGCTACCTGGAAATCTGGAACATCGTCTTCAGCCAGTTTAACCACACGCCAGAAAATACTTACGAGCCGCTCCCCCACAAGAACATTGATACGGGGATGGGCTTGGAACGGGTCGTTTCCATCTTTGAGAATGCACCAACAAACTTTGAAACCGACCTCTTCATGCCAATTATCAAGCAGGTCGCGGCCCTGTCTGCTGGCAAACAGTACGGGGCTGATAAGGCCGACGACGTTCAGTTTAAGATTATTGCCGACCACATCCGGACGATTACCTTTGCCATTGGTGATGGTGCCCTCCCATCGAACATGGGACGGGGCTATGTCATCCGGCGGCTGCTTCGGCGGGCCGTGGTAGCCGGCAAGAAGCTCGGCATTGACGAACCGTTCCTGGCACAACTGGTTCCCACCGTTGGCAAAATTATGGAAGACTACTACCCAGAAGTTTTGCAAAACGCTGATTACATTGCTTCCGTTATTAAGTCGGAAGAGGACCGTTTCAGTGCGACCCTGAATGGTGGATTAAACCTGTTAAACAGCGTGATTGCTGATGCCAAGCAAAACTGCAGTAACCAAATCGATGGCCGGACGGCGTTCAAGCTCTACGATACCTACGGCTTCCCAATCGAATTGACGAAGGAATATGCAGCTGATGAGGGCTTGACGGTTGACCAAAAGGGCTTTGAAGCTGCGATGACTGAGCAGCAAAACCGGGCCCGGAACGCGCGTGACATGGACAACGGAATGGGCGTGCAAACCGACCTCTGGACCGACTTCAAGGAAGATAGCAAGTACGTCGGCTATACCGATTTGACGGTCGACGGTGCCAAGGTAATTGGCCTGGCCCACGATGGTCAGCAGGCCGATAGCGCAGCACCAAGCGACCAGAACATCGAAGTGATCTTTGATACCACACCATTCTACGCTGAAATGGGGGGCCAAGTAGCCGATACTGGTGACATTATCGATAATTACGGTGAAAAGGTTGGCCGGGTCGTTGACGTCCAGCACGCGCCAAACCAGCAGAACCTGCACCGGGTAGAATTGACCAGCCCAATCAAGAAGGGGGCCCGCTACAAGCTGGTAGTTGACCGGGCTCGGCACCTGAAGATTGAAAAGAACCATACCGCGACCCACCTGCTGGATCAAGCGTTGCGGAACGTCTTGGGTGGGCACACCCAACAGGCCGGCTCCCTGGTCGAGGCCCACTACCTCCGCTTTGACTTTAACCACTTTGGCCAGGTTACTGCTAAGGACTTAGCTACGGTTGAAGCAATGGTCAATGAGCAGATCTTTAAGGAAATTCCGGTAACCACGGTGGAAACGGACATTGATTCGGCCAAAGAAATGGGCGCGATTGCCCTCTTCTCCGACAAGTACGGCGACAAGGTCCGGGTTGTTAAGATTGGCGACTACAACACCGAATTCTGTGGCGGTGACCACGTTAAGAACACCAACGAACTGGGCCTCTTCAAGATTGTTTCCGAAGGGGGCGTCGGTGCCGGCGTCCGGCGGATCGAAGCGGTGACCTCCAGCGATGCCTATAACTTCCTGCAAAAGCGCAATGCCATGTTGGAAGAAGTCGCGGGGGACCTGAAAGCAGCCCAGATCAAAGAGGTGCCGCACCAGGTTGTTAACCTGCAAGAGGAATTAAAGCAGGCCAACAAGCAGGTCGAGGCATTGCAGGCTAAGATTGCGGCCCAGCAGGCGAACAACGTCTTTGATGATGTTCAAGAGACGAAGAAGGGCAAGCTGATTGCGGCCGAGGTCAAGGTTGCTGGGATGGGCCAACTGCGGCAACTGGCTGATAGCTGG
Organism: Limosilactobacillus oris; assembly: GCF_025311495.1. Taxonomy (NCBI): domain Bacteria; kingdom Bacillati; phylum Bacillota; class Bacilli; order Lactobacillales; family Lactobacillaceae; genus Limosilactobacillus; species Limosilactobacillus oris. Next base: position 1,991,542 of record NZ_CP104398.1, read on the forward strand.
CGTGCCAAGGGCTTGTCCGATGTCCTTGTCTTGGGGACGGCCAACGATGGCAAGGCTAACCTCCTCGTGGCAGTCAGTGACGAAAAGGTCAAGGCGGGCTTAAAGGCTGGTGACCTGATTAAGGCAATCGCTTCCGCCATCAAGGGTGGCGGCGGCGGCCGGCCAAACCTTGCCCAGGCTGGTGGAAAAGATCCTGCCGGTATTCCTGCCGCCCTCAAGCTGGCAAAGGAATACCTGGACAACGAAAATTAATTTAGCAGTTAGACGGGCAGCTCTAACCCTGGCAATCAGCGGGGCGGGCTGCTCGTTTTGCAGTTAAATGAAGATTAGCGTTGTTCGCTGAAGGAACCGGCTTTTTTAATTGCCAATCAGCCGGGATAATTGTGATTTTACAACGAGTATAGTAAAATATTGGGTTAAAGAGACTATCTGGAGGTGACGATTGATGACTGCTAATAATGATAAGACGATGTTCTTTGATTTTGGTCAGGAACGCCAAGAAGATATTAAAGAAACGCTCAAAACGGTTTATGAATCATTGGAGGAAAAGGGCTACAACCCAATTAACCAAATCGTGGGTTACCTGCTGTCTGGAGATCCAGCTTACATTCCGCGGCTTAACGACGCCCGGAACCTGATTCGTGCTCATGAGCGGGATGAAATTATTGAAGAGCTGGTCCGCTCGTACCTAAAGAATAATGGTGAGACCAAATGAGGCTATTGGGCTTAGACGTTGGCTCCAAGACCGTGGGCATCGCCATGAGTGACCCGCTCGGTTGGACAGCCCAGGCGGTCGAGATTATTCCGATTGATGAAGATGAAGAGGTCTTTGGCTTGGACCGGGTCGCCGAACTTGTCGACAAGGAACAGGTGGCGGGCTTCGTCCTGGGCTTGCCCAAAAACATGAATAATACGGAAGGCCCCCGGGTGGCAGCTTCTAAACACTATGGTGAGCTGCTCCAGGAACGGTTTCCCCAGATTCCAATCGACTTTCAAGATGAGCGCCTCACGACTGTTGAAGCGCACCGGATGCTGGTGGAAGAGGCGGATATTTCACGGGCCAAGCAGAAAAAAGTCATTGATGAGGTTGCTGCAACCTTTATCCTGCAAAGCTACCTTGATCGTCATGGCCGGTTAGTGCAAAAACTAAAATAAGGGAATGGTTAAAGTGACTAAACAACAAAATAACGATGAAAATATGATCACACTGATTGATGAAGATGGCAATGAACAGCTGTTTAAGGAACTGTTTACTTTTGACTCAGATGATTATGGGAAGTCATACATTTTTATTTACCCCGCTGAACAGGAAAACGATGAATCAGTTGACATCCAGGCCTACATTGTCACTGATAACCAGGAAGGCGACGGGCAGGACCTCGTTCCCATCGAGGACGATAAAGAATGGGACATGGTTGAACAGGTTCTGAACACCTTCTTGGATGATGATGGCAACTTCAAGGGTTAATCAGGAAACGGCGATTGTCCAGGCCCGGTGAACCGAGGCTGGAACAACTGAAATAACAATTGCCAAAATGAATTGGGGTCTAGTATACAATCAGTGGATTGGGTGCTAGGCCCTATTAGCGTAGTAGTAATTTTCAGGTAAAGGATGGCAGAGAATGGTTTTAACCACAGTTATTATTTTAATTCTAGTCGGTTGTTTTCTTAACGGCCGGCGCCGGGGGCTATTGATGATGGTCCTCTATTCCGCGACGTACCTCGTGAGCTGGCTGGTAGCCAAATTGGCGGCTCCGGTGGTTGGCAGATGGTTGGGCAACCTGCTGCCAAATGTCTCAAACGGCTCGTCGTACTCTGGGCAGCTGTTAGCGACGGTTGATCTAGACTACTTTTTTAGTAACGGGATTGCCTTCATGCTGATTTTCGCCATTGTAGCATTCTTATGCCACTGGCTAGTCCGCCAACTAAACTGGGTTCGGCGACTGCCCGTGATTGGAACGCTCGACAGGCTGGCCGGCGGACTCCTATCGTTACTGATTGGTTACGTGATTATCTTTGTGATCCTGGTAGTGACCCAGCTGTGGCCGGCAGAATGGTGGCAAATGCAACTCGCCAACTCTGGCTTAGCCCGGCTAATCATTGATCAAACGCCATTGCTCGCCCAGCTGGTTTTACAAACGATTGAATAAGGGGAAGTAGGAGAATGAACCATAAAATAATCGAGACACTTGAATTTGAACAAATCAAAGGCCGGGTCGCCCAGCACCTTGTTTCGGCTGCTGGCAAGCGGGAATTGGCGGCCTTAATGCCGGCAACGGACTACCAGACGGTGGATACCTGGTTGACAGAAACAACTGATGGGGCTGACATCCTCCGCTTAGAGGGGGGCCTGCCCCTGCCTAAGCTGGCCGATATTAAGCCCCAGATGAAACGCTTGAAGATTGGCGCCAACTTAAATGGGACTGAACTGGCCCAGGTGACCAAGGTCCTGCAAGCGAGCCTAAGCGTCCAGAACTTCTTTGAACAGATGCGGGAGAAGAAGATCAAACTTCGGGTCCTTGAGCAGACGGTGGACCGGCTGGTAACGATTCCGTCGGTGACGACCCGGCTAGTCCGTTCGGTGGATCCCGACGGGCGGATTAACGATGAAGCCTCGGCGAAGTTACACGGGATTCGGCAGTTGATTAGTAAGACCGAAAATGAAATTCGCCAGCAGATGGCCCAGTACACCCAGGGGAAGAGTGCCAAATACCTCAGCGAACCGATCGTGACGGTCAGAAACGACCGCTTTGTGATCCCAGTGCTGGCCCGGTACCGGAATAAGTTTGGCGGGGTCGTTCATGACCAGAGCGCTAGCGGCCAGACCCTGTATATTGAACCGGGTGCGGTGATGGAAGACAATAACCACTTACGCCAGGCCCAAATTGAGGAGAAGCAGGAGGTCCTGCGGGTATTGGCCGAACTGTCAGCCCTGATTTCACCATACCGGCACGACATCCTAAATAACGAGCAGATTTTGGGACACCTGGACTTCATTAACGCGAAGGCAGTCTATGCCCACGAACTCAAGGCTAGTCTGCCGCTCCTGTCTGCGGATAACCAGGTGAACCTGCGCAAAGCCTGGCACCCCCTGATTGCACGTGACCAGGCGGTTGCCAATGATATTAAACTTGGTGGGGACTACCAAGCGGTAATCATTACTGGTCCAAATACAGGTGGGAAGACGATTACCCTGAAAACGCTTGGAATTATCCAACTAATGGGTCAGGCGGGTCTGTTTATCCCCGCGCAGGAGAGCAGCACGATCGGGGTTTTCGATAACGTCTTTGCTGACATCGGTGATGAGCAATCGCTTGAGCAAAACCTCAGTACCTTTTCCGGGCACATGGATAACGTGAAGACGATTCTTGACCAGTTGACTGCTAACAGCCTGGTTCTGCTGGATGAATTGGGGGCCGGGACAGACCCGAAAGAAGGGGCTGCCTTGGCCATGGCAATTCTGGATGAAATCGGGCAGCGGGGGAGCTTGGTAATGATTACTACCCACTATCCGGAGCTAAAGGTGTATGGTTACGACCGTGCCAAAACCATTAACGCCAGTATGGAGTTTGACCAGGCGACCCTGCAGCCGACCTACCGGTTGCTGTTGGGGATTCCCGGACGGTCAAACGGTTTGGAGATTGCCAAGCGTCTCGGGATTGGCTCGGCAATCATCAGCGAGGCCCAGTCGCTGGTCAGTGATGATAGTCAGGACTTGAACGCAATGATTGGCGACCTGGTAGAACAACGGAAGCAGGCGCGGGAAGAAAGCGAGCGGCTGGCAAAGCTGGTTGCCCAAAATCAGGCTGACCAGGAAGAACTTAACCAAAAGTTAGACCGCTTTAATGAGCAGCGCGACCAGTTGCTGGAACGGGCCCGGTCGCAGGCGAACCACCAGGTGGCGCAGGCCAAGCGGAAGGCTGACCGGATCATCCACCACCTGCGCCAGTTGGAAATCCAACAGGGAGCCGGAGTCAAGGAGAACCAGCTGATGGATGCCCAGGGGGCGTTGAACGCCCTCCACCAGGATAACCCGCGGCTCCAGCATAACAGCGTCCTGAAGCGGGCCAAGGAGAAACATGATTTGCATAAGGGGGATGCGGTCCTGGTGAAATCTTACGGCCAGCACGGCGAACTGCTTAGCCGGCGGGGAAACCATAAGTGGGAAGTCCAAATTGGCATTCTCAAAATGGAAATCGATGAACGGGACTTAGAAAAGGTCTCCAAGCGGGACCTGCCAAAAGAAAAGCAGCAGCGGACGGGGCACCGGGCGGTGAAGACCACGCAGACTCGGAAGACCTCTGCCCGGTTGGACCTGCGCGGGCACCGCTACGAAGAGGCGATGGGCGAGTTGAGCAACTTCATTGATCATGCCCTGCTGAACAACCTGGGGACCGTGACGATTATTCACGGTAAGGGAACCGGAGCATTGCGGAAAGGAACCCAGCAGTACCTGCAGAGTAATCCGCGGGTCAAGTCCTTCTCGTATGCGGCCCCGAATGCTGGTGGCGACGGAGCGACAATCGTTAACTTATAATAAGTAAGCTCTTTTCGTGCTTTTATTGCTGACCTCTGTTAAAATTAGAATCAAACAAGTAGAGAGGAGTCTTTACAATGGCATTAAAAGAAACTACTGATCAGACGTTTGAACAGGATACTGCGCAAGGGGTTGCGTTAGTCGATTTTTGGGCAACTTGGTGTGGCCCTTGTCGGATGCAGTCACCGGTCGTTGAAGCCCTGTCCGACGAAATGCCGGAAGTTAACTTCTTTAAGATGGACGTTGACCAAAACCAGGAAACGGCGCGGAAGTTCCGGATCATGAGTATTCCAACCTTAATGGTGAAGAAAAACGGGGAGGTAGTTGACCAGATTGTCGGTTACCACCCGCAGGAACAGCTCAAACAGCTTTTGCAACAATACGTAGATTAGTTTTTAAACTAGCAAGGGACTTCCCAAGCACGGCATCGCCGGTTTGGAAGGTCCCTTTTGTTTATGGTCAGTTTTAATCCTGCTTTTCTCGTCTGGACCGCCGTTTGCGAAGGTGCCGTCCTGCTTTGGGGGACTGCGCCTGGTCATTATCGGCGGAAGTGGTTTGCAAGTGAATGAACGTGGCTAATTCGGCTCGTTCGGAGTTGCTGTCCGTTTGGGGGTCATTTTCCAGCAAAATATTGACGGCATCGTGGTGCCGGTCGTTGATTTTAGCTTCGACGACGGTCCCTAGTTGGAATTCGATTTCTTGGGCAAGGAAGCCGCATTCGAGGCCAAAGGACGTTTCTTCATCATCTTTTTTGATCCGTCCTGCGACGATCGGCCCTCCTAGCCGCCAGAGCTGGCTTGTGGGGCTGTGTTTTTCCAGTGTGAGCTCGCCAAGCCCAAGCTGGTGAGTCAAGGTGATAAGTTCGGCGGGACTAGCTACGGGGTACTGGCGGGCGAGGTCCTTGCCAATCCAGTAAAGCATCTCGTCAGTTTCCTTACCGAGAATTGCCGGCAGGATGACATCCCGCAGGGTACCGTTAACCAGTCCCTGTGGACTATTGATCAATTCGTCATATAATTTTTGACTCATAGTTATCGTTCGCTCCTTTTTACAATCAATCCTTATTATACTTAAAATCGATTAGGATAGTAACGGCAATTTTAAAACTTGCAAATTTTGATTATTAAACCGATAATAAAGTTTCAAGTATTTTGCGATTAATAGTGAGGTGGCAGAAATGGATAGACGGCCCATTGGGGTGATGGATTCTGGACTAGGCGGTCTTTCGGTCCTCCGGGTATTGCGCCGGGAACTCCCTGACGAGTCCCTGCTCTTCGTTGGCGACCAGGGACATTTTCCTTACGGGACAAAGACACAGGCGGAGGTACGCCGACTAGCCCTGGCAATCGGGCGGTTCTTGGTGCGTCACGATGCGAAACTAATGGTGGTAGCTTGCAATACGGCTACCGGAGCGGCCTTGCCCGCTTTACAGGCGGCTCTACCGATTCCAGTCATCGGGGTGATCCGGCCAGGAGCAAGCGCGGCCTTAGCAACGAATCCCCGGACAATCGGGGTGATTGGTACTGATTCGACGATTAAGAATGGGGCCTATGAACGAACGCTGCATGAATTACAGCCCGCGGTCCAAGTGGTTAGCCAACCGGCCCAGCCCCTGGTGTCCATTGTTGAGCATGGCCAGACGGGCACGCCAGCCGCACAGCAAGCGGTGGACAAGGTTTTGCAATGCTTTGCTACCCAGCCGGTGGAAACCCTAATCCTGGGCTGTACCCACTTTCCCTTCCTCAGTCGGGAAATCCAACGACGGCTGGGGCCAAGCGTACACCTGATTGATCCGGCCTATGAAACCGTTCAGACGGTTAAGCAGGTGCTTACGGATAAGCACTTATTAGCAGCTGGCGGACAGCAACGGACGGCCCTCTACACTACCGGCCGGATTGCCGACTTGCAAGCAGGTGCGGATAAGTGGCTGGCTGGAGACTATGGGCAGTGTTCCAGTGTTAAATTAGACGGGGAGTGAGAAAATGGCTACTCTAGTGATTGCAACCAACAATTCGGGAAAGGCGCGGGAATACCGTGAAATGCTCGCGCCCTTCGGTGTGACGGTAAAGACGCTTGCGGACTTTCCACGCTTTGCGATTGATGAATGTGGGACCAGCTTTGAAGAAAACGCGTTAATAAAGGCGCGAACGGCCGTGGCTGAACTGGACTTGCCCGTACTGGCGGATGATTCGGGCTTGGTTGTCGATGCCCTAAACGGGGCACCGGGCGTTCACTCGGCACGGTACGCGGGGGACCATGATGATGCGGCGAATAATGCCAAATTATTACGGGAACTGACCGGGGTTCCGGCAGCACAGCGAACGGCGCACTTTCACACGACGATTGTTGCCTTGAAACCAGATGGGGCGAAACTAGAGACTAGCGGTCGCATGGAAGGTCAGATTCTCACCCAGCCGCGCGGTCAAAACGGTTTTGGCTATGACCCATTATTTATGCCAAAAGAATTTCCGGGACGGTCGATGGCGGAATTGACTCCGGCAGAAAAGAACCAGATCAGCCACCGTGGACGGGCCTTACGGGCTTTCATGGAACAATTTGCGGGGTGGTGGCAAGCATGACTAAGGCATTGATTGTGAGCGATAACCATGGTGACCGGGCGATTTTAGAGCAGTTGGTAGACCGCTGGAAAGAGAAGGTCGACCTGATGGTCCACTGTGGTGATTCGGAAATTCCAAGCAGTGACTCGTTAATGCAGTCCTTTGTCCGGGTGGCGGGGAATAACGACTGGCACCTGGGCTATGACCCTGATCAGCTGGTCCTCGCCGGGGGTGCCCGCTTCCTGGTCACTCATGGTCATAATTATGGGGTTAACTCTTCAATGACGCCCCTAATGCTTAAAGGGGAAGCGGTTGGAGCTGATGTTGTCTGCTTTGGTCATACCCACCAGCTGTTTGCAGCAGTTGAACGGGGGATGCTGATGATTAACCCCGGAAGTATCTCCTTGCCGCGGGGCCAGCATGTGGGAATTGGCGGAACCTTTGCGGTAGTGGAGCTTTCGCCGCGGTCCTTTACGGTCGATTTTTATGACCGTCATTCGCGCCGGCAGCCCCAGCTGCACCGGGAATTTCCTCGTGAGGAGCGCGAACTATGATTGAAAGACACCTGCGTGAATTACTCCTGGCCCACCAGGAGAAGTTCCTGATTCCTGCTAGTTTGGTTGCCAGTGTGAACGTTACTAATACGCTTGACCACGCCTTTTTGCTCTTGACCAAGAACCACTATGCCAAGATTGTGGTGGTTGATAATGATAACCACTACCGCGGGTTGATTTCCCTCTCAATGATTACTGACCGCCTAATTGAAACGGCCAAGATCAACGTTGAGAACCTCCACCGCTACCGGGTCGGGGATGTTATGCAGACGGATGTTGCGCCGATTACCGACCCCTACGACGTGGAGGAGAATCTCCACCTCCTGATTGATCAGTCCTTTTTGACGGTGGTCGACAGTGAGGGGCATTTTACGGGGATCGTAACCCGCCGGGAGCTGCTCAAGGCCGTCAACTATACCGTCCACCGCTTTGACCATTTTTATAACGTAAGTGAAAAAGATTAGACAAAACCCACCAGTTCGGTGCGCTTGAAAAAGTGCTGCCTACCGGTGGGCTTTATTTACTTATCATTTTTCAGGATTTGCTGGATGGTTTTGAGAACGCCATCGTGGTTATTATCGGCGGCCGTGACGTGACCGGCCTGCATCCGGATTAACTGGTGGGCATTTTGCATCGCATAGCTTTGGGACGTCATTGCCAACATCCCCAGGTCGTTTTCGTTGTCGCCGAACGTGACGATTTCATCATCCGCAACGTTGAACCGTTCCTGCAAGAGGGCCAACCCGTTCCGTTTGGTGCCGCGGGCGTCGCCGATGAGGTCGGTGTTGAACCCTGAATTTTCAATAATTAGTGAGGCTGGTAGGTACTGGTCTAGGGTTGCTGCTACCCGTTGGAGGTCAACGTGGTCAGCAAAATTAATCGAAATCTTGGTAAACTCCTCGTGGGGATTGTTGCTGAAGAGCTGTCGCAGGTCGGTCACGGTGTGGACCTGCTCGTAAAAGGTCTTGACGATGGCGAGGTTGTGCTGGTCCATCCGCTGATCCACGTATGATACCTGGGGGCCGGAGACCACGAGCTGGTTAATATCCTGCGGCCCGTAAAAGCGATCGAGGACGTGCAGGACGCGGGCCAAGGCCGGTGCTTGGATGGGGTAGGTTTGCAAAAGCTGCTGACCCTGGTGGACGACCGACCCGTTCTGTGATACGAAGGACATCTGGTCGAGGTAGGGCGCAAACTCACGGGCAAGGCGAGGATAGCTAGAACCGCTGGCAGCGACAAAGTGCACTTGGTGCTTGCGGAGTTGCCGAAAAACCTTAGCAAATAAGCGGTGGTTATAGCTATGATCATCGTGGAGAAAGGTTCCATCGAGGTCGGTCGCAATCATTTTAATTTTCACTATGTTCTCTTCCTTCCCAAGATAGCGGCACCTGAGCCGCGTGGAGTTTTTTCAGATAGGCCGCAAGGAACTTGCTGGCGACCTGAGATTGGGTTCCGCTGGTGACGGTGATGGATACCCGAAAGACCAGCTGGGCATTAACGGTCAACGGTCCAATAATGACCGGTTGTTCCCGCAGATCGGGCGTGTTGGCAATTAACTGCTGGTTAGCCTCCTCTACTAACTGGCGGACTTGGTCGAGTTTAGCACTGGGGGCAATGTGAATATCCACGTTGGTCACCATATTGTTGCGTGAAAAGTTTTGGACAATCGTGATTTGCCGGTTCGGGATATAGTTGAGGGTTCCATCGGCACTGGTTACCTGGGTCGTCCGGATCCCGATCGCGGTCACGGTACCCTTAATCTGGCCGATAGCAACCGTATCCCCAACGTCAAGCTGCTGCTCGAGTAGGATGAAAAAACCGTTGACCAGGTCGCTGACGAAGCCCTGGGCCCCCAGTCCTAATGCGATGCTAAAGATTCCGGCACCGGCAATCAACGTACCTACGGGAACGCCAATTTCGGAAAGAATGGCGTAGAGAAAGAAGAAGTAGCAGGTGTAGCGATAGATATTAAGTGTCATTGTCCGGATGGTTGCCAGCCGATTTTTATTTTTTAATAGTTGGTAGCGCTTGGACTCAAGGAACAGGTGGTTAATAATCAAGCGGCCTAGCCACAATATAATCAAGAAGAGCAGGGCGGTGACGATAATCAAGAGCAACTTATTGAGAATTTGCCGCCCAATTTCATTCCAGGATAGGTCGGTAAAGGCATGTTTGACTTGTTCCAGCTGTTTATTCAATTGGGCATTTCCAGCACCAAGAATCATGGGACGTTCCTCCTTTGGGTATATCCTTTTAATTGTAACAAGTTCTGCGAGGGAATGTCGATAGGGGGAATTTGTTGTTTTGCCCGGGATTGTGATATGCTATCATTGATATAACTGAATTGTGCAATCGGGAGGCGGAGTAGAATGACTTTTGGTGAATTAGCAGGGTTAATCGCTGCAATTGCCTTTTTGATCCTGGTGGTTTTCTTATGTATTCTGATCAACCATCTTAGTAAAACCATGCAGGAAACCAACCGGAGTATTTCCCTGCTCACAAAGGATATGGATAGCCTGAGCAAGGAAGTTGAAGAAGTTTTAGGAAATACAAATGTCTTGTTAGAAGATATCAACAAGAAGTCTAGTCAATTGGATCCGGCCGTTAAGGCTGTGGCTGACGTTAGCCAGAGTGTGGTGGACATCAATGATCAACTGCACGAGATGGCAGAAAAGGTTGCAACCCAGCGTGAAAAGAACCGGCTGGGCTTAGGCTTAGCAAAAACTGCCGGAAAGACGGTTGTGCTCAGTGCTTTCAACCGTTACCGTCAGCACCGAAAGAATAAGAAAGGGGCCGCAAAAGATGAGTAAAAAATTATTAACGGGAATCGTTTTGGGAAGTGTTGCCACTGTTGCGAGCTGGGCGCTGTTGCCTAAGGCTAAGCGTCAGGAATTGCAGACGCAGGCCAATAGTAAATTAAATGATATTGCCGACTACGTTACTGACTACGCCTTAACGGCATTGGATATTGTTGACGAGCGCTTAGCCGAAATGGACAACGCGGGAGTTACGGACCGGATCAAGGCGGCTGGTCAAAAGGTTAAGGATAAGAAGGACCAAGTGGTTGACCACCTAGCCAATGATGATTTTGACGAACAGACGGCGGCAATCCGGGAAAAACTAGCTAATGCTAATTCCACGGCTGACCAGGATGATGACATTGTCATTGATGCAACCGCGGATGATAATAATGAAGAATAACGCACAATTAAGATAAAATGGCCGTTGCCCTCCTGGCTTGAGTGGCAACGGCTTTTCGATTACCGTTGACCGAAAGATGTTCGCAATCGTTTGCCAAGTAGATTTTAATTTGCTATATTAGTGTAGCTATGAAAAATAATGAAAGCATGATATATCAATAAAGAAAGGGCTATCTTATGGAAAAACAAGCTGTGACAATTTATACCGTTGCGCGTGAAGCGCGGGTTTCGATGGCGACCGTTTCCCGGGTGGTTAATGGCAACCCCAACGTTAAGCCGGCCACTCGGCAAAAGGTCCTTGACGTAATTGAACGTTTAAACTACCGGCCAAACGCCGTAGCACGGGGCCTAGCTTCTAAGCGGACGACCACGGTTGGGGTAGTAATTCCTAGCATCACGAACCCGTACTTTGCGGAACTCGCCTTGGGAATTGATGATATTGCCTCAATGTACAAGTACAACATCATCCTGGCTAATTCGGATTATGATAATGACAAAATTTTGAAGGTGGTTCGCAACCTCCATGCTAAGCAGGTTGACGGAATTGTTTTCATGGGCTTTGACTTATCCCCAGAATTACGGGCTGAATTTAAGTCGAGCAGTACACCGGTAGTGGTTGCTGGCTCCGTGGTCAACGATAAGGAACTTCCGGCAGTTCGGATTGACTACCGCAAGGCTGCCAAAGAAGCGGTAACCCGGTTGTTGGATCACAACCATGACCACGTTGCCCTAGTGACGAGCTCGCTCGGCTACTCAATCAATGCCGATGACCGGCTCAGCGGCTACAAGGATGCTTTGGCGGATGCCGGGGTCGATTTTGATGACCAGCTGGTAATTGAAACCGATGGTAGCTACAAGCAGATTTATGACCAGGCGAAGGCAATTGCTGATTCCGGCGTCAAGGCTGCTTACGTGACGAATGACCACTTGGCGGTGGGACTGTTAAACGGACTCACGGATAGCGGCATCAAGGTGCCAGACGATTTTGAGATTATTTCATCCAATGACACGACCTACACTCGGCTGTGCCGGCCAATGCTGACTTCAATTAGCCAGCCGCTGTACGATATTGGTGCTGTTTCCATGCGCTTGTTAACGAAGCTGATGGAAGACAAGGATGACAGCGAAAGCGACGTCATCTTGGAACACAGCATTATTCCACGGCAGTCGACCCGTTTGCAATAGGTGGCTGAGACCAGTGCAAACAAGGAGTGGAATTCACCAAGCGCGGCGCAATCATGACTCGGCTGGCAAACAGGGTACCCACCTTGCGTTTAACATCTGTGGGCTAGTTATTCTGGTCCTGTTAATGGTTAGCTTAATAGCTAGCCGGACGGTTTTTAACAAGCGGTTTGTAATGCACGAAGTCACCTCATCAACGGTAGAAACAGACCTGCTGGACCAAGTGCAGGCCGGGCTAAGCCAGTACGGTATTCCGCGTACGGTCCTGACGAAGGATGATACCGATCGAATTGTTAGAACGGTGGTGAATCAAGCCTTCACGGGTCAGGAGCTAAGCCTGGACCTGAGTCAGGTTACCAACCGCTTAGCTGGCCAGGCCAACAGTCAGCTAGCCCAGTTTGGCATTTCAACAAGTTTACTGCCGTCCGGGACGACCGCTGCGGTCAACGACAATATCAATTCTGCCGTTAATTCGCGAATTAATACTCCGCAGGTAAAACAGGCAATCAACAGCCTTCAGCTGGCGCGGATGGTTAATACTACGGTTCTCGGCATCAGCAGTGTTCTCATGGTCATAATGCTGGTAGGGGCTGCTATCCGCCGTCACTTAGTCCAGAGCTTTTCTTGGATCTGTACGCTTGCCCTGCTGGTTAGTGGGGGTCTGGTAATGACAGTCAAGGGCGTCATTCCCCACCTAGCCGCTGCTAATCCTGAATACAGCTCGCTGGCGGCCCAGGTAGCGACTGACTTCCAGGCCGCTGCATTAACCTGGCTGGGCCTGCTGGCGATAGTTGCCATCGTCCTGTGGGTAATCAGGCTGTTGAGCCCGCGATTATCGTCTCGACGGTAACCTTGAATTCATAGTCGTTTTTTGCTAAAATTTATCTGTTTATCACATTAATAAAGAAAAGAGGAGTCAGTAATGTCAGGACATTCAAAATGGCATAACATTCAGGGGCGGAAGAACGCCCAGGATGCTAAGCGGGGCAAGATTTTCCAAAAGATTTCCCGTGATTTGTACCAAGCAGCTAAAGCAGGTGATCCTGATCCAGCTAACAACGCCCAATTACGGCTGGTCATTGACAAGGCCCACGCGGCTAACATGCCAAAGAAGAACATTGACCGGGCGATTGCTAAGGCTTCTGGTATTGGTGGCGCAAAGTTCGAAGAAGTTACCTACGAAGGGTATGCTCCAGGTGGGGTTGCCGTGATGGTTTCCGCCTTAACTGATAACAAGAACCGGACTGCTTCAGCTGTTCGTTCAGCATTTAGTCACTCTGGTGGTTCGCTGGGTGCTAGTGGTTCCGTTGCCTACATGTTCAACCGCCAAGGTTTGATTGAAATTTTGCGGGATGATCTTGACACCAGTGAAGACGACATGTTGATGGACGCCCTGGATGCTGGTGCGGATGACATGAAGGCTACTGAAGAAAAGTTCCAAATCTTCACTGACCCAAGTAGCATGACTGCTGTTCGTGATGCTTTGCAGGAAAAGGGTTACGACCTGGACACTGCCGAAGTAACGATGATTCCAGAAAACCGCACGGCCGTTCCTGAAGACAAGGTTAAGCAATACCGGCATTTAATTGATGAATTAACTGCTAACGATGATGTTGCCGACATCTACGAAACTGGAATTTTACCAGATGACGATGAAGAATAAGTAGTCATTACGATGAACTAAAAAATCCAATTCTCATGATGGTGAGAATTGGATTTTTTAGTTTAAATTGCTCCCGTTACCGTTTCTTATAGGTGAGGGGGCTTTTTGGATGATTGGATTTGAAAAAGAAATTGCAGTGGCGATTGGTCGGCGAGCGGCCGACTTGTATATCTTGCCATATAAAAAGTATTACCGGCTGCTGATTAACTGCCAGGGACAATTACGGGTAGTTAAGGAAGTCACGCCTGACTATGGTCAGCGACTGATCTCTTATTTAAAGTACCAGGCGGACATGGCGGTTAGTGAACACCGGCGGCCGCAGTTAGGAGCGATGGAATGGCACCACGGGCCGGAAATTATTAACTTGCGGCTCTCGAGCGTCGGCGACTACCAGGGGCGCGAGTCCTTAGTAGTGCGTTTTATCTACCATTTCAGCGCTAGCAATTACCACTTGCTCTTCCCAGATCAGTGGCAGGAGTTAAAGGCCCTGCTAAAGCAACGGGGACTGGTCTTGTTTGCGGGACCCATGGGGTCTGGCAAGACCACCACAATGTATCAATTGGCCCGGCAGGTGGCTGATCAGCAGGTAGTCATGGCAATTGAGGATCCGGTGGAAATTGATGAGCCGTCCTTTGTCCAACTCCAGGTCAATGAACTGGCCGGGATGAATTACCAACAATTGCTCCGGCTAGGTCTTCGCCACCGACCGGACGTTTTTATTATCGGTGAAATTCGCGACCCAGAGACAGCCCAGATGACCGTCCAGGCTGCTTTGAGCGGTCACCTCGTGCTGGGGACTGTTCACGCGCAGAATGTCTTTGGGGTAGTAGCGCGGCTGGAGCAGCTGGGGGTTGCACCTTTTTATCTGGAGCAGGTTTTAACGGGAGTTTTTTATCAGCGGCTCTTACCATGTCAGGACGGGAAGCAGGCGGTCCTGTTCGATTCCTTACGGGGAGCGGACTTGCAGGCTGCATTAGTAAATCATAAGAAACGGGGGATGACAGATGACTGGCGGACACGCCTTCAACGGGCTTATGACCAAAAAAAGATTAGTTCTGCGGTTCAAGCGGCGTTCGCGCAGGGTTAGTTTTAACCAGGTGGCACAGGCAAAATGGTTTTTACTAATGGGGGACCTGCTAAAGGTCGGCTTTTCCTTGCAGCGGGCCCTGGCGTTTACGGCCGTGGTGATGAAGCGGCAGCGGTTGGCGTTAGTAATGGTTAACCAGCGCTTGATGGAGGGGAAGTCGTTTGCGGATAGCATGCAACCCTTCGTGGGGGCGGACCTTTATTATCAGTTGCTGCTAGCGGAGAAACACGGTGAACTTAGCCACATTTTAACTGAAATCGGGACGCTTTTACTAACAAAGCAGCGTCAGCGGCAGAAACTTCACAGACTGTTGCAGTACCCGCTCCTGTTGCTCTTTTTACTCGGTGCCTTAATGGTGGGGCTAAGCGTCTACGTTTTTCCCGAGTTGAGCAGCTGGCAAACCGGGACCACGAGAATCAAGTGGGACCGGCTGAAAGAAACCGGGATTTTTTTACTGAGTTTTGTCCTCCTTGCAGCCTTGGGGTGGGGTGTTCGCACTGGCTACCGGTGGCATCGTTTCAATGCCGATCAACGGGCGGCCTGGCTGTGTGGGTTGCCGGTAGTCGGGCGCTGCTATTGCCTGTACTATGGTTATTATTTATCCACTACTTTAGCGACCCTCTTGCAGTGCGGAATGTCATTAAAAGAAATCTTAGCCGTTGTGAACCAGTTTGCGCCTCGGTCCCTGCTTTATTGCCTTGGTCAGCTTCTTCAAAGCCAGCTGGCTGCCGGTGGTGATGTTAAGAGCTTAGTCAACAGTCGCCCGTATTTACCGAATGAGTTAGTGATTTTAGCAGACAAGGGAACGACAATAGACCAGCTTGGGACTGATTTGATGGCTTTAGGCAAGATTCAGTTTCAACGGTTGCTAGCCCAGCTAGAAGAATTACTGAGTTTTGTTCAGCCAGTTATTTTTATCGTCATTGCGGTGGTGATTGTGGTCCTGTACCTGAGTATTTTGCTGCCAATCTACCAGTCCATTCAGGGGGTGTACTAATGGAAAAAGTCTTCAAACGGCGGCGGTCCGGCTTCACCTTACTAGAAATGTCCATAGTGCTCTTTATTATTAGTTTGCTGATTTTAATCGTGCTGCCAAACTTAGCCCAGCAGCGTCGGCATGCTAATCGCGTGCATGGTGATGCAATGGTTGCCGTTGTTCAAACCCAAATTGATGCTTATGAGAACGAACACGGTACGAACCGGGTCAGCTATGCCCAACTCCAGGCGGATGACTACCTGACCAAGGCCCAGGTTGCTCGTGCCCAGCGGGAGCAAATCGTCATTGCTAATGGGAAAGCATACCGACGATGAGCAGGGCCAAAGCGTTTACGATGCTTGAGATGGTCATTGCCTTAGCACTTGTTACGGTAATCCTGCTCTTTACCGGTCCACTGGTTAGTCACAGCCATGAACAGGTGGTTGAGCAGCGATTTTGGCAGAGTTTTCGCCAGCAATGGCATTTGGCACAGACACGGGCTCAGCTCAAGCGTCAGCCAACTACGATCACCTATTCTGCGGATACCAATGCAGTGGTTTTTACCAGCTGGCAAAATCGCACCAC